>NZ_JABFUC010000006.1 GCF_022341425.1 Billgrantia campisalis
TGCCAGGATTGTTCACCGGTTCACCTGACAGCGAAACTGATGATTGAGGAGCCGAGTGCGTCAATCGCGCACGCTCGGATCTGTGGGGGGCCGGGTCGAGCAATCGCCCGGTCTACCCGACCATGTCCGGCGGCCAGCAGCAGCGCCTGGTGATCGCCCGGGCCATTGCCATCGAGCCCGAGGTGATCCTGCTCGATGAGCCGGCCTCGGCGCTGGACCCCATCTCGACGCTCAAGATCGAGGAGCTGATCCATGAGCTCAAGAAGCAGTACACCATCCTGATCGTTACCCACAACATGCAGCAGGCGGCGCGGGTGTCCGACTACACCGCCTTCATGTACCTGGGCGATTTGGTGGAGTTCGACGACACCACCAAGATCTTCACCGAGCCCGACAAGAAACAGACCGAGGACTATATCACCGGGCGCTATGGTTGAGCCGCGTCGACGCGAGACGAGCCGATACGGCCGCCAACTGTGCGCCTGTCCCCGATTGGCGTAGAATGATGACTTTCCACTGCTTGTTTTGGGGGCTCGCTTGAGGTTGGAACCCGCTCGTTTCTTCAAGTGTCTGGGCGATGAGACCCGCCTGACGCTGATCCTGCTGATTCAGCGTGAGGAGGAGCTGTGCGTCTGTGAAATGACCCACACCCTGGAGGAGTCCCAGCCCAAGGTGTCGCGCCATCTGGCCCAGCTGCGCACCTGCGGGCTGCTCAGCGACCGCCGCGACGGCCAGTGGGTCTACTACCGCTTGTCCGACGAGCTGCCGGAGTGGGTGCTGGAAGTGCTCGTGGCAGCCGACAAGGGGCAGGACGAGCGGCTGAGCGAGCTGCAGCAGCGGCTGTCGTGCATGGGCAATCGCCCCGAGCGGCGCCTGGCCATGTGCTGATCCACTGCGGGATCCGGTCGGGCGAATCCGACGGGCGCTTCGGCGCTATTCCACTTCCACCCAGCGGATCGGCTGGTAGTCGAAATCGCTCTGTGGCATTGAGGGGGCCGGTCGAACGCTGAGGATCTGCAGCTGCCAGGTCACCGTCTTGCCGGCCAGCGGGTGATTGCCGTCCAGCATGGCGCCTCTGTCGGTCAGGGCCACCACCTTGAGCGAGAACTTTCCCCGCTGGCCGCCCGGCGTCAGCGTCATGCCCACCTCGATCTCCCGATCCGTCGGCAGGTTGTCCCGTACCGCCTCGAAGACCAGCTCCGGCCGGTGGGGCCCGTAGGCCTGCTCCGGGGTCAGGGTCACTGACAGCGTATCGCCGGCCTGTCGACCCAGCAGCTGTGTCTCCAGCGTCGGGAGCATCTGGCCGGTACCGTGCACGTAGCGCAGCGGCGTCTCCGGCGTCGATGCGGCGATCAGCCCACCCGCCTCGTCGGTCAGGCGGTAGTCGGCGCTGACCTCGCACAGATCGTGAATCTTCATCCCTCATTCCTCCGTGCCGGCTGCGCTGTCGCCGGTGGTGCGTGCGTCGCACCCGGCATGGCGGGGCGCGAGGTATCCACCTCGCTGCATCGCGGGCAGACCGCCAAATGGGCGGCGCTCAGCCCGGCGGCCTTCAGGCGTTGGTGCATTTCGGCCAGGGTGGCATCCGGCGTGAAGTGGCCCCCGCAGACCCGGCAGGCCAGCGGCGAAGCCGCGATGCTTTGCCTGCCGTAGGCGCCGTCGTCCGCTGAGACGCTCGCCGCCTGCTCTGGGGCTTGTTCGCTGGATACCTCGTGAAACGGCTGCTCCGACGGGGTGCCCAGCTGCCGGACCAGCGGCGCCCAGTCGGCGAGATCGCGCTGCAGCTGTCGGCGGGTCAGCCCCACCAGCAGGTGCCAGAGCCGCTGTTCGGGCGGGGCGTCATCGGCCATGGCGGCGAGCTTCTGCTGCATCCGGGTGACGGCGGGCAGGGTGATCTCGCCGGCCATGTGCCGCAGGTCGGCCAGGCAGGTGGCTGCTGTCGCATCATCGCCGGAAGGCGCCGTGCGCTCCTGCTCCAAGCGGCTCAGCACCCAGGCGAACCACTCCAGGTTCAAGGCCAGGTGGTCGGGCAGGTCGTGGAAGCCGGCGTCCCGGTCCAGTCGATGGCGATGATAGAGGGCCTCGATCAGCCGGCTGCTCTGGCCCATGAGTCCGCCGTCCAGGTAGCCGCCGAGGTTCAGCGGTGCCGGCGCCGGCGGGGTCAGAAACAGCCGGCTGTAGCCAACCAGCAGCCGCTCGGAAGTGGGAATGGCCTCGAGCGTTTCGCGGAACGTGGCCAGCCACTCGGCGTCGATCGCCGGCAGCCCCTCGGCGAGTTCCTGGAGGTCGGGCAGCAGGCCCTCGCGAAGCGACGGCAGGGTGACCCGGCTGAGCGGGGTCAAGAAGGCCCGCGACAGGCAGAGATAGAGCTCGGCCGAGGCCAATGGGTCGATGTCTCGGTTCATGGTCACTCCAAGGCGGTGGCCCGCCCCTGGGGGCGGGCCGGTGAGGCGTCGGGAGGTGCCGATGGCATCAGGTCCCGGCCGGCTGCGCTGCGGCCTGTGGCGAATCGGCCAGCTGCTTGGGCATGTCGCCCAGGTCGAGGAACTTCTCGCCAAGCAGATAGAGCACGAAGAACAGCGACCAGCCGGCGATGGTCAGTGCCCACTCGGTGGCGGAGGGCGTATAGCTGATCAGGTTGGGGACCCAGGTGCCCTGGAACAGCGGCACCACCTGGCCGCCCACCACGAAGTAGAAGCGCTCGGCAAACAGCCCCAGGAACACCAGGCAGGCGACCAGCACCTGGATATCCATGCGGCTGCGCCATTGCGCGCCCAGCATCAGCGCGAAGGGCACCAGCAGGCCGACGATCAGCGAGAGGTTATAGAGCGGCGAGGCGAACAGGTAGTCGGTCCACACCAGGCTGATTTCCGGATTGTTGCTGTACAGCCCGGTGATGGCGCGGGCGGCGATGAACAGCAGGGTGCCGCCGATCAGCGCGGCGAACAGCTTGGGCAGCGCCCCGGTGAGCAGCGACTGCAGCGCTCGGGGCATCCGCTCGCGCTGGAAGCCGTAGGCCAGGTAGACGAAGAACACCAGGGCGGCCACGCCGCTGGTGACGCCGGTGAAGTAGAAGTAGATTGGCAGCAGGGCATCGAACCAGAAGGGACGCATGCTCATCATGCCGAAGATCAGCGCCAGGTTGCCGCTGGCCAGCAGCACACCGATGAACGAGGCGATGCCCACCTGCTTGCTGGTCTTGCTGTCCCACTCGCCGTTCTGCAGCTTACTGAATTTCCACAGCAGGAACAGCAGGTCGAGGGCATAGAAGACCCCCATCCAGAACATCGCCGACTGTATCTGCAGGTTCAGCGGGATGGCCCACAGCATGCGGAAGACATTGCCGAGTTCCAGCGCGAGGACCGCCATCCCCGAGATCAGCACGATGAAGGCCAGGAAGATGCAGCGCTTGGCGATGGGGTAGTACTGCTTGAAGCCGAACACCAGCGGCAGCGAGGCGATCAGGCCGAGCCCCGAGGAGGCCAGGGCGAAGTAGAGATAGGTAGCGATGGGCTGGCCCCAGGGCAGGGTGGAGCTGGTATTGAAGGAGGTGTGGCCCTGGGTCGCCAGTTGCACCACGCCATAGCCGAGGCTTGCCAGGAACACCAGCGAGGCGACCAGCAGCAGCAGCGAGCCCAGCTTGCCCTGCAGCGCATTGGGTTGGGTGTTGGCACTCATGCGTCATTCTCCCTGTCAGCGGGGGTGAAGGCCGGTACCGCGGCGCCGGCGCCAAGATAGTAGACCTGGGGGCGGTTGCCGGTATGGTCCTTGAGACGTACCCCGTGCTTGTCGCCGATCAGCTGGTTGACCTGGCTCTCGGGGTTGTCCAGGTCGCCGAAGTAGCGCGCCTTGGGGGCGCAGGTACGCACGCAGGCCGGCACATACTCCTTGACCGCGGGGTTGTCCTCGTCGAGGTCGGCCACTCCCTCAGGGGCGTGCTTGACCTTGTGGTAACAGAAGGTGCACTTGGAGACCACGCCCGGCGGCTGGATGCCGATGCCGCGTCGCCAGTCCTCCTCGGGGTTCTGGTAGGGCGGGCTCCACAGCTGGCCATTCTCGCCCGGGAAGGCCTCGCGGACGTCCGGCTCGATCAGCGGTTTCTCGTCGGCATAGAAGCGCACGCCGTAGGGACAGGCGATCATGCAGTACTTGCAGCCGATGCACTTGTTCCAGTCGACGAAGACGATGCCGCCGGCATCCGGGTCCTTGTAGGTGGCCCGGGTCGGGCAGACATGCACGCAGGAGGGGTTCTCGCACTGCATGCAGGGCCGCGGCAGCCACTTCATCTGGGCGCTGGGATATTCGCCCTCGTGGTAGAAGAGCACGTCCTGCCAGCTCTCGCCCGGCAGGGTGTTGTTTTCCATGGAGCAAGCCGTGGTACAGGCCTGGCAGCCCGTGCACTTGTCCAGGTCGATGACCATTCCCCATTTTGCCATGGTGATGACTCCTCAAGAATTCTGTGTCCGTGGATCAGGCGCGCTCGAGCCTGACCTTGCCGGTGTAGTAGCTGGCGAGTCCCGAGATCGGGTCGGACACATTGGCCGTCACCTCGCCGGAGTGGCCCGGGCCGCGGCCGGCGGCCCAGCGCCCCTGGGCCCAATGGCCGAACTCGAAGGGCAGGACCAAAGTGTCCGGGCGGTGGGCGGCCACGAAACGGCATTCGGCCTCGATGCTGCCCAGGTCCGAGGTGATCCTGACCCGGTCGCCGTTGCGGATGCCGCGCTCCCGGGCCGTGCGCGGATGCACCTCCAGGTAGACGGTGTCGCGGCCGCCGACGATGGGCTGGTGGATGGCGATGTTGTGGGGAATGTTGGCGCCGCGCCCTTCGGCGTGCAGCGGGGTCTTGGGAGTCACGAAATAGAGATCGCCGTCGCCGCCGCTGTGCACCGGCTCGACCCACTGGATCAGCCCCACGCGTTCGCGGGGAATGCCCATCTCCGTCTCGATATAGTCGGCATGGGCCTCCAGGAAGCCGGACTTGAACTCGAACTTGCCAGAGGGGGTCCTGAGCAGCTTGGCCTTTACCTCCTCGGGGGGCATCTGAAGGTTGTAGTCGAGGCCGTCCCACTCATAGAAGCGCCCGCGCTCCAAGCGCCAGTGGTAGGGTTTCTTGTACCAGACGCCTTTCTCCTTCCAGCTCTCGAAGTCGTTCACGCCGTTGTCACCGGGATTATCGGCGAAGCCGGCGGCCCGGTGGCGCAGCACGTTCTCGACGCTGTCGAGCTCCCGGTAGTATTCGCCCGCCGGGCCGTTCAGCCGCTTGCCGATACCGATCAGGATGTCGCCGAAGTGGCGGGTGTCGTAGATCGGTTCCACCGCCGGCACGCGCAGGGCGGTCATCGGCCAGCCCTCGAAGGGGTAGGTGGGGGAGTCCTGCAGCCGCTCCAGGTAGGTCGAATCCGGCAGGATCAGGTCGGCATACATGGCGGTCTCGCCGGGGAACGGCGAGGTGTCGATGATGAAGACATCCTTGAAGGCCTCTTCCCACACCTTGGGATCCGGTGCGGTCCAGATCGGGTTGGTGTAGAAGAACATGGCGGTGTCGAGCTTGTAGGGGTCGCCCGCCAGGTGGTTGGGGCCCGTCTCCTGCATCATGTGGCTGGTCATGGGCCAGCGTTCGGTGCGCGCCATGTCGATGCGCGGCTGCTCCTTCCAGGCGCCGTTGCGGGCATAGTCGTCCAGATAGTCGTCGGCGCTCACCGGCAGGTCGCCGTAGGGCACGCCCATCTGGTAGCCGAGCCCGCCCTTGGCGAACAGTGAGCCCACCAGGGCATTGAGGGCGTGAATGGCCATGCCGTTGTAGGTGCCGTTGGTGTGGCCGGTGGGACCGCGCTCGAACAGCGCCACGGCGGGGCGGGTCGAACCGAACTCGATGGCGGTTTGGCGAATGTGGCGGGCGGGAATGGTGGTAATCGTCTCGGCCCATTCCGGCGTGCGATCTTTGAGCTCCTGGTTCCACCACTCGGTCAGGCCGTGGACCCAGTTCTCCTCGAAGGAATCCTCGGGAATGTCCTCGCCGCTGACGAAGCGGCGCGAGGCCTGGTAAAAATCGCCGACGAACTCCTTGTCCCACAGCCCCTCGGTGAGGATCACATGGGCCACCGCCAGGGCGAAGGCGCCGTCGGTGCCGGGCTTGATATAGAGCGCCCGGTCGGCGGCCGCCATGGTGGGGTTCATGCGCACGTCGACACAGGTGACCCGGGTCTTGGGGCTCTTGCTGCGCATATGGCCCCACATCTGCATCACGTTGTTATAGGGACGGAAGGCCTCGAGGAAGCTTGCCCCCATGATCAACAGGTAGTTGGTGTTGCGGTAATCGTAGGAGTTGTAGGAGTCGTTGCCGTCGGTGGCGCGCTTGGCCCGCTTGGAGCCCTCGGCACACATGGAGGCGTGGCCGATGGCGGAGTTGGGCGTGCCGTAGAGTTTGCCGAAGTCGCCGTAGAGGCCCGCATCGGACGCCCCCCAGCCGCGCCCGTAGAAATGCGCGAAGCGATGGGATTCCCCCCGGTCGCGCAGCCCGTTGAGTCGCTCGGCGACCATGTCCAGCGCCTCGTCCCAGGAGATCGGCACGAAGCCGGGGTCCTCGTCGCGCCCCTTGTTGGGGTTGGTGCGCTTCATGGGCCCCTTGAAGCGGTCCGGGTCGTAGAGGAAGTAGCTGCCCAGGTGCCCCTTGGGGCAGAGCTTGCCGTTGGCGATGGGGTTGCCGCTGTCGCCGTAGATGGCGTGTACGCGCCCGTCGGTGGTGTAGACGTCGATGCCGCAGCGCGCCGGGCACTGGGCGCAGATGTTCTTGGTCACTACGGTGTCGCCCCGCACCGTCTGGGCGCGGGCCTCCTTGACGGGGGTGAGCCCGGTCAGCCCGGTGATGCCCGCCGTCACGGCGCCGGCCGAAGCGCCCACCGCAGCGGTCGATTGCAAAAATCGGCGCCGATTGATCAATGACTGGAACAGTTTCATGGAGTCTCCCTCGGGATGCACATCGCGTCGGTCGTGGATCGGTTCGATCCGTTGTTGTTGGCTTTTCTCGCTGTCATGGCGTTGCTGGGTTATTCGAACAGGTCGTGAAAACTCTCCTTCATCAGGGCGTTCTCGCGCCGGCAAGCGGGGCACTCGCTGCTTTGGTCGGCGCTGCGGCGCGTGAAGGGGCGGCGGCAGCGGAAGCACCGGGCCGTCTCGTCATGGCGCAGCGTTCGGGTGTCGCCGGAGGTGTTGCCGGTCATGCTCAACGCCTGTTCGGGACAGGCGGTCAGGCAGTGGCCGCAGTCGAGGCAGGCCAGCGGGTCGAAGCGCAGTTCGCCCTCGGGTGTCTCCTGCAGGGCCTCGGTAGGGCAGACCCGGGCACAGACGCCGTGGGCGCGGCAGGCATCGGTTTGTAGCGAGAGGCCGGGCAGAGGAGGGGCGAAGCGCCCGTCGAGCGCCTCGGCGGCGGCCGCCTGGCGTGCCAGGCGGCGTGCCCGGGGCGCGGTGTCGTCGTCGGCGATGGTCGCCAGCCGCGGGCTGCCCTGGCCCAGCAGGAAACCGCGCCGGCTCACGGCGGCCCCGGCGGCGGTATAGTCGCGCTTAGCCTCGCTCTCCCGGAGGGTGCAGATCGCCCGGGCCTGCTCGAGCCAGGCGTCATGCTCTCGCTTCGGCGCCGCCAGGCAGCCCCGGCAGGCATCGGGAAGGCGTAGCTCCAGCTCCCCGGGCGTTGCCCGGGCGCTAAGCCAGGCGAGCAGGTCGGGCCCCAGGGCACGCAGGCAGTGCAGCCGTGTCTGGTCCGGGGCATCCACCGTCCGGTGACAGCCCAGCCGCAGCGGCGCCCCGGCGGGGCCTGCGTCGAGCAGCGACTGAATCTCCGCGCTGACCAGCGCCTCGGTCGGACAGGCGGCCACGCACTGTGCGCAACCGTGGCAGGCGTCACTGGCCAGGAGGGAAAAGCCGCCGTCGACGTCCTCATGGAAGGCGAGAGCCTCGGCCGGGCAGGCGTTGCGGCAGTGCGTACAGGCCAGAGGGTGGGGCGGGGCTTCGAGGCAGCGCGGTGCCAACCAGCCGATTCCCAGCCGCGATTTACGCAGCGGCTGCGGGGTAGTGGCTTGGGTCAACATTGCACTGTCACGGTTTGGCATGAAGGGTGCTCAGGTTTAGTTCTTATAGTTATATATGCATCTATGTATATTTTGCAGCGTTGCAGATAAGCTGGCCGCGTGCCAGCGCCCTCCCGGCCGAACTAGCCGAAAGTGCAACGACGAGGGTGCGGCAATTTGCCCTAGATCAATTTTCCAGGAGGTTAGGATGCCGGTTCTGGTCGAAGCCACGGCGGTGATCATCAAGGCCGAGGCCATCGAAAAGCGCCTTGAGGGGGGCTGGACCACGTTTCGCGATAGCGTGCCCACGGCGTCCTTCTGCTCGGACGATGAGCTGGTCAGTGTCTGTCTGGTGGACCCCGATGCGGTCACCCGTTTTGCCAACCGGCTGGCCGAGCTGGGCCTACGCTTTCGCTGGGAAGGTCCCTTCGAGGACATCGCCTTTGCCGATCAGAAGCGGGGATTGATCACTCCCTGTGACTGGGTGAGCTTCGAGACCGTCAATATCGGGATCGGCGGCACACCGCCGGCCGTGGCGATCTGCCGGCGGACGGGCAGCCACTCCCATGAGCTGCGCGCGCCAGAAGGCTGGCGCTATCAGGGCTCGCTCAGCGAGGCCTTTGGGGCGGAGGGCAGCGGACCGGCCGCGTCGTTCTGAGGGAGGTCGGGCAGGGGCGACGCGGCCAGCGTGGGACTAGAGCATTTCCAGCGCCAGGGCGATGCCTTGGCCGCCGCCGATGCACAGGGTGACGATGCCGCGACGCTCACCGTTGCGCTGCATGGCATGCAGCAGGCGGGTGGTCAGCACCGCGCCGGTGGCACCGATGGGATGGCCGTGGGCGATGGCGCCGCCCTCCACGTTGACGATCGCTTCCGGCAGGCCCAGCTCGCGCTGGCAGGCCAGGGCGATGGCGGCGAAGGCCTCGTTGATCTCGACCCGGTCCAGATCGCCCACCGACCAGCCGGCCCGCTCGAGCGCCTGCTTGACCGCCGGCACCGGGCCGATGCCGAAGTAGTCGGGCTCCACGGCGCCGACGCCGAAGGCCACCAGCCGGGCCATGGGGGCGAGGCCCTGCTTGTCGGCCCAGTCGCGCTCGGCGACGATCATCGCCGCCGCGCCGCTGTTGAGCCCCGGCGCATTACCCGCCGTGATGGTGCCCTCCTTGCGGAAGGCGGGCTTGAGCCTGGCCAGGGACTCGGCGGTGGTATCGCCGCGGTTGTGCTCGTCGCGGGCGAAGGTCGTGGTGCCCTTGCGACTGGTCAGCTCCACCCCGGCGACCTCGGCGTCAAAATGGCCGGCCTCCTGGGCCTTGGAGAAGTTCAGCTGGGAGCGCAGCGCCCAGGCGTCCTGATCATCCCGGGAGACGCCGTAGCGGGTGACCAGATCCTCGGTGTGCCAGCCGGCGTGCTTGCCGCTGAAGGCATCGTTGAGGCCGTCGAAGAGCATGGTGTCGTGCATGGTCACATCGCCCATGCGGGCTCCCCAGCGGCCCTGGGGCAGCACATAGGGGGCGCGGTCCATGTTCTCCATGCCGCCGGCGATGGCGCAGTCGGCCATACCGCTCCAGATCTCCATGGCGGCATTGGCCACGGCCTGGGCGCCGGAGCCACAGACGCGGTTGATGGTGAGCGCCGGTACTTCCACCGGCAGCCCGCCGGCGATGCCGGCCTGTCGGGCGGAGTTCATGCGGCAGCCGGCCTGGATGACGTGGCCCATGATCAGCGACTGTATCTTGTCGGCGGCCAGGCCGGATCGAGATAGGGTTTCCTGGATGACTCGCGCGCCCAGATCCGTGGCGGGGGTGTCTTTGAGGCTGCCACCGTAGGTGCCGATGGCGGTACGAACGGGGTGGCAGATGACGACGTCGCGAGATGACATGGGCATTCTCCGGGTGTCGGGCTTTCAGGCGACCGGGATGGCCACCCATTGGCACCCCTCATCTATAGCACGTGGTTGGCGATCAGGCCCTGTTTGATATCAAACAGTGGGCTCCGGTGTCAGGAAGCTTCGCCGGGCACCACCAGCACGGGGCAGTGGGCGTCGCGGGCGATGGCCTCGGCAGTGCTGCCCAGCAGGAATTCCTGGATGCGGTTGCGTCCGCGCTTGCCCATCACGATCAGGTCGGCCTGCTCGCCCCTGGCCTCCTCGACGATGGCATGGCGTGGATCGCCATCCAGCACCCGAGTCTCGAGACCCTCGGTGCGCTCGGCGATGGCGTCCAGATGGTGTTGGGCGTCGGCGATCTCGCGGTCGCAGCCGTCGGAGGCGCAGGTGACGGTGAGCGCCAGGCGGCGCCGGAAGTGCGGGGCGAGCCGCACCGCCAGTGCCTCCGCGCCGGCCACTGCCTCTGAGCCATCCGTGGCCAGCATCACAAGGCGTGAGTCGGCGCCGACCAGCGCCTCGGCCACCGGTTCCAGCCATAGCGGCTGCTGGGTCAGGCGGGCGGCATCCAGGGCCGTGCTGCCCAGGAAGAACTCGTGCAGGCGGCTGTGGCCACGACAGCCCATCAGCAGCAGGTCGGCGTCGAGCTCACTAGCGGCTTCGGTCAGCACCGCGCCGGGCTCGCCGCTGCGCACCTCATGGTCGATGGTCAGTCCCGGGGCGGCCAGATCGCCTGCAAGTTCGGCCAGCTTGGCCTCATAGTGGGGACGGTGGGTCTCTTCGGGAGTGGCGGGGTAGCGCGTGCTGAGCACATGGATCAGCGTTACCCGCTCCGCCCCCCAGGCGGTCAGCGTCTTCAGCCGGGCCTGCAGCAGCGGCCAGGCGGACGAGAAGTCCACGGCGACCACAATATGCTTGAACATGGTGTTACTCCTTGGCCATGACTTAGCCTTTTGCCCCGGCGGCCGCCGGGGCCTCGGCCTCGGGGAAGTGGTGCCGGGTCTTGTTGGCGATGCGCACCAGCGCCAGCATCAGCGGCACCTCTACCAGCACCCCCACCACCGTGGCCAGCGCCGCGCCGGACTGCAGGCCGAACAGGGCGATGGCGGCGGCAACGGCCAGCTCGAAGAAGTTGCTGGCGCCGATCATCGCCCCGGGGGCGGCGACGTTGTGGGGCACCTTCCACGCCTTGGCCCAGCCATAGGCGATAAAGAAGATCAGGAAGGTCTGGATGATCAGCGGGATGGCGATCAGCACGATGTGCAGCGGGTTGGCGATGATCACCTCGCCCTGGAAGGCGAACAGCAGCACCAGGGTGATGATCAGCCCGATCGGGGTGACCGGTGCCAGGCGTTTCATGAAGACGTTGTCGTACCACTCGATGCCGCGGCGGGCGATCAGGGTGCGCCGTGTCAGGTAGCCGGCGGCCAGCGGAATCACGATATACAGCAAGACCGACAGGGCGACCGTGTCCCAGGGGACCTGGATATTGGAGACGCCGAGCAGGAAGACCACGATGGGCGCGAAGGCGAACAGCATGATCAGGTCATTGAGGGCGACCTGCACCAGGGTGTAGGCGGCGTCGCCTCGGGTCAGGTAGCTCCAGACGAAGACCATGGCAGTACAGGGCGCCGCTCCCAGCAGGATGGCCCCGGCCAGGTATTCACTGGCACGATCCTCGGGAATCAGCGGAGCGAACACCACCATCAGGAAGAACCAGGCGATGGCGAACATGGTGAAGGGCTTGATCAGCCAGTTCACCGAGGTGGTAATGACCAGCCCCTTGGGCTGGCGGCGCACGCCGAGCACGGCGGTAAAGTCGATCTGCGCCATCATGGGAAAGATCATCGCCCAGATCAGGATCGCCACCGGGATCGACACCTGGGCATATTCGAAGCGCGATAGCGTTTCGGGCACCGCCGGGGCGAACTGACCGAGCAGCACCCCGACGACGATGGCCAGCGCCACCCAGACCGAGAGGAAGCGCTCAAACAGTCCCATTCCTTCGGAGGTGCTGGGGGCCTGGGTATCCTGGTGTGCGGTCATGCACGACTCCTGAATTCGGGAAATCGATTATATATGGATTGGCATATATGATACGCGGGATGGGGCAGGGTGACTACCATCGCACTCAAAGGGCGCGACCCCGGGCGAGGTTTGTGCCGCGCGGGCGTCAGTCGCCAGCCGGTGCGTTGCGCTGCGAGGGAGCCCGCTGAAATGCCGGTGAGACCCGGTTCGGGTCCTGCACATCGCGCTGGCGGGCGGCGGCCTCGCTCCACCAGGCGAGCTGGGCCAGGGTACGGCCGAAGTAGCCGGCCCAGCGGTCGGGTTCCTCGAAAAAACGGCCATCCTCGTCGAGCGCTTCCTGAGCCTTCGGCACGTGGATCATCGCCGATACCGGCAGGCAACCGAGTTCCGCAAGGAAGGTGCGCATCGCCACGGCCGCCCGGGCGCCGCCCCACTGGCCGGCGGAGTAGGTGACGATGGCGCTGGGCTTGAAGGCAAACAGCGAGCTGCCGAAGTGGTTGAGCAGGTGGGCGAGCGCAGGGCTCATGGAGTGGTTGTACTCGGGGCTGACCATCACATAGCCGTCGGCGGCCTCGATCTTTGCGGCCAGGGCATCCAGCGCTTCCGGCGCTCGGGTCTTGGCGTAGGCGAAGTGGGGCTTGAAGACGGACCCGAGTTCGATCTCAAGCGGGTCGATCAGCTCCACCGCGGCGCCGTCGGCCTCGAGCAGGCTGGTGCAGGCCCGGGCCACTCGCAGGCCGAGGCGGGCGGGAGAGGGGGGCGTGCTGTCCCGGGCGGAGCCCAGGAAGACCAGGAAGCGGGGCATGGTGTTTCTCCTTATCAATGCCAGGGCGATAGTATCGTCGGGCGACCGGGGCATGACGGCTGCGCTATCGTACCCGGCGATGCTGCCCCTTGACGAGGAGACCCCGTGATCCGCACTGATTCCCTGCGACTCGAGGGCCTGGCCATCGGCGATGTGGCGCCGGTGCGCCAGACCGTTGCCCCGGGTGAGATACTGTGCCTCTCCGGCGCCAGCGGCTCCGGCAAGAGCCGGCTGCTGCGCGCCATTGCCGACCTGGAGCCCCACGAGGGCGAGGTCTGGTTGGGCGAGCAGGCCCAGTCGGCCACCCCCGGCCATGTCTGGCGGCGGGCCGTGATGCTGGTGCCGGCTGAAAGCCACTGGTGGGCCGAGCGGGTCGGCGAGCATCTGCTCGAGCCCGAGACGGCCGATCTCGCGGCGCTGGGGTTCGAGCGCGCCGTGCTCGACTGGTCGGTCGCGCATCTCTCCTCCGGCGAGAAGCAGCGGCTGGCGCTGCTACGGACGGTCAGTCGGGCCCCTTCCGCGCTGCTGCTCGACGAGCCCACGGCCAACCTGGACGATGCCACGGCACGCCGCGTCGAGGCCTGGCTCACGGAGCGGATTCGCCAGCGCGGCTGGCCGACCCTGTGGGTCGCCCACGACATGGCCCAGATCCGCCGCGTGGCGGACTGGCACTGCCGTTTGGTGGAAGGCCGGCTGACAGAGGAGCGCGCCCCATGGACGTGATCGAACTCGGCTGGTGGCAGCTGGCCGCCGCCGCGCTGCTGGTGGTGGCGCTGGCCGGCTGTACGGCCTGGGCCCGGCTGGGCATGACGCAGAGCCTGCTGATTGCCGCGGCGCGTACCGTGATCCAGCTGGCGCTGGTCGGCCTGGTTCTCGAGGCGCTGTTCGCCGCCGAACGGCTGCTGTGGGTGGCGCTGATGGCGCTGGCGATGCTGTTGATCGCCGGGCGCGAGGTGATGGCCCGCCAGAAACGCCGGCTGCTGGGCGGCTGGGCCTTCGGCATCGGCACCCTGTCGATGTTTCTGTCGTCGTTCACGGTGGCGGTGCTCACCCTCACCGTGATCATCGGCCCCGAGCCCTGGTATCTGCCCCAGTACGCCATACCGCTGCTCGGCATGATGCTCGGCAACACCATGACCGGGGTTGCCCTGGCCATGGACCGTCTCACCGATACCGCCTGGCGGCAGCGGGGCGTGATCGAAAATCGCCTGATGCTGGGTCAGCCCTGGCAGCAGGCGATCGGCGATATCCGCCGCGAGGCGATGCGCAGCGGTCTGATGCCGACGATCAACGCCATGGCCGCCGCCGGCGTGGTGAGCCTGCCGGGCATGATGACCGGCCAGATACTCGCCGGCACCGCGCCGGGGCTGGCGGTGAAATATCAGATCCTGATCATGTTCACCATCACCCTGGGCACCGGCTTCGGCACCCTGGCGGCGGTGGCGGCGGGTAGCCGACGGCTGTTCGATTCCCGTGAGCGGCTGCGTCTGGACCGGCTGGCGCCGCCCCGGGGATGAGGGGTATCACAAGGGGGCAAGCCAAATTGAGGCTGACAGTCCTTACCGTGGGTGGCGTAGCGCCTCGAGAAAGGCCGCCACGGCCGCGATCAGCCGCTCCGGGCATTCGCGGTGCGGCACATGCCCGCAGCCGCTGAATATCCGTGTCTCGGCGGGGCCGGCCGTCAGCGCGGCGATGCGCGCCGCCTGCTCCGTCGAGCCGTACTCGTCCTGCTCGCCGTGAATGGCCAGCGTGGGGCAGCGCACCCGGGCGAGGGCATCGTCCAGTCGCCAGTGGCGGAAGGCCTCGGAGTGCCAGTTGTCGACCCAGCTGCGCAGCGCCCACTCGGCCTTGTCGCCGTGGTACCTGGCCAGGCGTGACAGGCCGCCCGGTTCGGCCAGGGCCTGCTCCGCCTCGCGAATGCCGGCCAGGGTGCGCGGCTCGGTGAAGGCCTGGGCCGCCACCGTGATCAGCGCCTCGCAGCCGTCACCGTGGTGCCCGGCCGCGTAGGCGGCCATGCCGCCGCCCACGCTATGGCCGAGCAGCACGAAGCGTGCGAGCCCCAGCCGCTCGCGAACGGCGGCGAAGGCGCCCGCGGCCTCGTCGGCAATAAAGCTGGTCGGCTGCGGCCCCGGGAAGGGCGCCGAGCGCCCGTAGCCGAGGCGGTCGTAGGCGATCACCTCACGCCCGGTTGCCTCGGCCAGCTGCGCCGGGAAGTCCCGCCACAGCGCCACGCAGCCCAGCGAATCGTGCAGCAGCACGATGGGACTGCCTGCCCCGGGGGCCGGCGAGGGCCGCCAGCGGGCGACATGGAGGCCGCCCGCCGGGGTGTCGAGGAGCCAGGCCTCCATCAGTCGATCAGCTCGACCGCCACTGCGGTGGCTTCGCCGCCGCCGATGCACAGGCTGGCGATGCCGCGCTTGCCGCCCTTGGTGCGCAGGGCATGGATCAGGGTGGCGATGATCCGCGAGCCGGTGGAGCCGATGGGGTGGCCCTGGGCGCAGGCGCCGCCGTAGACGTTGACCTTGTCGTGGGGGATGTCGAGCCCGTCCATGGCCAGCAGGGTGACTACCGCGAAGGCTTCGTTGATCTCGAACAGGTCGACGTCGGAGACGCTCCAGTCGAGTTTCTTCAGCAGCTTGTCGATGGCGCCCACCGGGGCGATGGTGAACTCGCTGGGATGCTGGGAGTGGGTGCTGTGACCCAGCATGCGCGCCAGCGGCTTGGCCCCCAGGCGGTCCGCCGCCGCCTGGCTGGCCAGGATCAGCGCCGAGGCGCCGTCGGAGATGGAGCTCGAGTTGGCGGCGGTGATGGTGCCCTCCTTGGCGAAGGCCGGCCGCAGCGAGCGGATCTTGTCGAGATTGGCCTGGAAGGGCTGCTCGTCATGCTCGACCAGCGTTTCGCCCTTGCGGCTGGTCACGGTGACCGCTGCCATCTCGGCGTTCAGATGGCCGTCGTTGGTGGCCGCCATGGCGCGCTCCAGGGAGGCGATGGCGAAGTCGTCCAGGCGCTCGCGGCTGTAGTCCCGGGCGCTGGCGACATCCTGGGCGAACACGCCCATCAGCTTGCCGGTCTCGGCGTCTTCCAGGCCGTCCAGGAACATGTGATCCTTGAGCTCGCCGTGGCCCAGGCGATAGCCGGTGCGCGCCTTGGTCAGCACGTGGGGCGCGTTGGACATGGACTCCATGCCGCCGGCCAGCATCACCTCGCCGCTGCCGGCGCGAATCAGGTCGTGGGCCAGCATGGTGGCCTTCATGCCCGAGCCGCACAGCTTGTTGACGGTGGTGGCGCCGATGCCGTCGGGAATACCGGCCTGGCGCATGGCCTGGCGGGCCGGGCCCTGCTTGACGCCGCCGGGCAGCACGCAGCCCATGATGCCTTCATCGATGCTGGCGGCCTCGATGCCGGCGCGCTCGATGGCGGCGCGGATGGCCACGGCGGCGAGCTCCGGCGCCGTCATGCTGGAGAGGCTGCCCAGCATGCCGCCCATGGGGGTGCGGGTCGCGGACAGAAAGACGATATCGTTGGGGCTGCTCATTGTGTGATCTCCCGGTATGGCGTGTAGTGGGTGGCGCATGGCCGCCCTGCTGTTGTGATTGTGGTCCGGTCTGGCCGGCTTCGTCCCGGTAGGGGACGGGGTGGCCTCGGCACACCTTGCGTTGACCTGTCGACGGGGCTGTGTTTCTCTCAAGATCAACCAAGCAAGCGCTAGTGTAAACCCGATGAATGTCGTTAACGAGTCCCCCCGCCGTAAGGAATTGACCCGCCTGGCCGCCCAGTTGTTCGTGCAGGAGGGCTTCGATCGGACGACGGTGCGCATGCTCGCCCAGGAGATGGGCATCAAGTCCGGCAGCCTCTTCCACCATTTCCGCGACAAGCAGGAGATCCTCGCCGCGGTAATCGAGGAGGGTACCCAGAATGCCCTGAGCATCGCCCGCCAAGCGCTGGAGGGCTGCGAGGATTCCGCCGAGGCGCGGCTGCACGCCATGGCTCGGGCGCACCTGGAGACCCTGCTCACCGACCGCAACGCCCACGTGGTGGCGCTCTACGAGTGGCGGCGCCTGGATGCCGAGGCCCGCGACCACCTGAGCCACCTGCGCGACGCCTATGAGGCCCTGTGGGAGCGAGTCATCGACGAGGCCCTGGAGGCCGGCCTGATCCGCGGCGACCGCTTCCTGGTGTCGCGCTTCGTGATGGGCGCCTTGAACTGGACCGTGCGCTGGTACGACCCGGAGGGCCCGCGCAAGCCCGAGGACCTGGCCCATGAATTGATCGCCATGATCGCGCCCGCCAGCTCCGACGCCCCGCTGTCTACCAAGGTATAGCCTGCGAAAGCCGGTCCGGGGGTTGCCCCGGGCCGGCTTTGCTTCTAGCTTGTACCTAGCGCTTGTTAGGTTGACGCTTACGTCAACTGCGACTAATCAGAAGGGGCGCGGCAGCGCCTCGTGGAATTCCGAACAGCGCCGGCCGTCCACGGCGAACCACTCACAACAAGCACAAACAGGCAGAGAGGGCAGTTCATGAGCACGCAAGCGACGCTTCCCGACTACGCGACATATCTCGAAGGCTTTTCCGTCGACCAGGTGATCGCTCGCCTCGACGACCATCAGGACGGCAGCTTCAATGCCTACGAGTCCTGCTGCGGCACCCACCTGCGCGCCGGGCGCGGCGATGTCCAGGCGTTGGTGCACGAGGATCTTCAGGGCAACGTCAATACGCTGACCTACGCCGAACTGGACGCCGAGAGCGCCAGGCTCGCCGGCTGGTTCCAGTCCCGCGGCCTCGGGGTGGGGGACCGCATCGCCTGCATGCTGCCGCGCTCGCCCCAGCTGCTGGTGGCGGTGCTGGCCACCTGGCGCATCGGCGCGGTCTACCAGCCGCTGTTCACCGCCTTCGGGCCGGATGCCGTCGACTACCGCCTGGGGCGCGCCGACACCAAGCTGGTTATCACCGATCACGCCAACCGCTTCAAGTTCGATGGGCTCACTCAGTGCCCGCCGGTGCTGGCGGTGGGCGGCCCCGACGCCGAGCACGGCGACGACCTGGACTGGGCCGATGCCCTTGCTCACTCGTCGATGACCGGCAAGCCGCCGCGCCTGTCGCCGGAGGCCCCCTTCCTGCAGATGTTCACCTCCGGCACCGTGGGTAAGCCCAAGGGCGTGGCGGTGCCGCTCTCCGGCATGCCGGCCTTCGCCATCTACATGGAGCTGGCCATCGACCTGCGCGAGAGTGACCGCTTCTGGAACATGGCCGACCCCGGCTGGGCCTATGGTCTCTACTACGCCATCGCCGGGCCACTGCTGCTGGGTGTCACCACTCACTTCTGCGAGGCCGGCTTCAGCGCCGAGGGCGCCATGGCGTTCATGAAGCGCCATCGCATCACCAACTTCGCGGCCGCTCCCACTGCCTACCGGTTGATGAAGGCCTCGGGGCTGTTCGACAGCGCCCACGAGACCCTCGAGCTGCGGGTGGCGAGCTCCGCCGGCGAGCCGCTCAATACCGAGGTGGTCGGCTGGGTGGAGCGCTCGCTGGGCTGCCCGGTGATGGACCACTACGGCCAGACCGAGACCGGCATGACCTGCTGCAACCACCACGCCCTGGAACATCCCAAGCATGTCGGCGCCATGGGCGTGCCGATGCCCGGCTATCGGCTGGCGATCCTCGACGCCGAGTACAATGAGCTGCCCCCGGGCGAGCCCGGTGTGCTGGCGGTGGACATCGAGAACTCCCCGGCACACTTCTTCGCCGGCTACACTTGGCAGGAGAAGCACCCCTTTGCCAATGGCTACTACCTGACCGGCGACGTGGTGATTCGCAACGAGGACGGCACCTTCCAGTTCGCCGGTCGTGACGACGATATCATCACCACTGCCGGCTACCGTGTCGGTCCGACCGACGTGGAGAACAGCGTGCTGACCCATCCGGCCGTGGCCGAGTCCGCCGCCGTGGGCCAGCCCGACGAGATTCGCGGCGAGATCATCAAGTCCTATGTCGTGCTGCGCGAGGGCTTCGAGGCCAGCGACGCGCTCGCCGACGAGATCCGCCAGCAGGTGCGCGAGCGGCTCTCCACCCACGCCTTCCCGCGGGTGATCGAGTTCGTCGAGACACTGCCCAAGACACCCAGCGGCAAGATCCAGCGCTTCAAGCTGCGCGCCGATGCCAGCGAGAAGGCCGAGGCGCAAGCCGCCAAATGAACACTGTGGAGACAGGCTAGATGCAACTGAAGGACAACACCTTTCTGATTACCGGTGCCGCCTCCGGGCTGGGGGCGGCCACCGCCGAACGCATCGTCGCCGGCGGTGGCCGCGTGGTGCTCTGCGATCTCAGCGACGCGGTGGACGCCCATGCCGAGCGCCTGGGCGAGGCCGCCCGGGCCTGCCGTGGCGATGTCACCTCAGGCGACGACATCCAGGCCGCCGTGGACGCCGCCGTCGCCTTAAGCGGCGACCGGGGCCTTGCTGGCGTGGTGCACTGCGCGGGTATCGTCAGCGTGGCCAAGCTGGTCGACCGGGAGGGTAACCCCGCCGACCTGGACGCCTACGCCCGTACCGTCCAGATCAACCTGGTGGGCACCTTCAACGTCATGCGCCTGGCCGCCGCCGCCATGGCCGGCAACGCCCCCGGCGAGGACGGCGAGCGCGGGGTGATCATCAACACCGCCTCGGTGGCCGCCTTCGACGGTCAGGTAGGGCAGTGCGCCTACAGCGCCTCCAAGGCCGGAGTGGTGGGCATGAGCCTGCCGGCGGCCCGGGAGCTGTCGCGCCACGGCATCCGCGTCATGGCCATTGCGCCCGGGGTCTTCGAGACGCCGATGATGAGCGAGATCCCCGACGAGGCCGCCGCGGCGCTGGCCGCCTCGGTGCCCTTCCCCAAGCGGCTGGGCAAGCCCGACGAGTTCGCCCGGCTGGCCGAGCAGATCATCACCAACGCCATGCTCAACGGCGAGACGATCCGCCTCGACGGCGGTATCCGCATGCAGTAGGCCCTTCGGGCAGGGGCAAGGGGCGATGGGCGTTGCCCGCCCCTCGCGCTCTGCAACGCCTTCCCTGAGTGGCGGCGGTCAGGTCGCCACCCTGCGGCGACAGTAGCAGGAGGCCCGCACCGAGACCTCGGCGCGGGCCGCTGCGCGTTCCAACTGGGCCTTGATGTGCCGCGCCTCCAGGGTTTCACCGCGCCGGGTGAGGCACTCGTACAGTCCGTGCAGGCTCCAGACGTTCTGCGGGTGCTGGCAGGCGCGGCTCAGGGTGTCGTCGAGGCCGAGGTCGGCACGGTAGACCGCCTCCGCCTCGTCCACTCGCCCCTGATCCAGCAGCAATGCCCCCAGCGCGTGCCGGGTCGGCTGCATCCAGGCCCAGGGCTCGTCGTAGGGCAGGGTGTCGTCGAGCTCGACGGCCGTGTAGAGATGCGCGAAGGCGGCATCGTGGTGGCCGCTGTGGTAGGCCAGCTCGCCCAGCATCATCTGCTCGGCCACCTTCAGGATGTCCTCGGCCGTGTTGTTGAACAGCAGGCGGCTTTGGGGCACCGCCGCCTGGGCGGCAAAGAACCTGTCCCGTTCCACCTCGGCCTCCTCGATGTCGCCGGTATTGGCCAGGGCCACCGTTCGGGCGTAGCGCATCATCGCCAGCGTGGTGGCGTAGAGCGTCGCATCCTCGGGCAGCGGCTGGGCCAGAATGGCTTCCCACATCCCGAAGCGGATCAGTACATGCTGCTTCATGGGCACGAAGGCCTCGAACCAGTCGGCCATCTGGCGCAGCAGGGATTCGGGCAGCGTGGCGACCAGCTCGTCCGCCGCCTCCAGCGCCGGGGTCGGTTGGGCCAGGAACATCGCGCCGTAGATCTTGAAGTGGTAGTTGTGGCAGCGATACACCGTGTAGAAGTTTTCCGCCCCCTCCCGCTCGAGGAAGCGTCGGTCCGCGGCGATCGCCAGGGCGTTGCGGCTGACCACGTTATGATAGTCCCCGCAGAGCACATCGATATGGGTCGCCATGTGGATCAGATGGCCCGCATCGGGCACCAGGGTGCTGAGGCGGTCACCGTGGCGTAGCGCCAGTTCGGGATGCGGCGACATCTCCATCAGATGGATGTACATGTGCAGCAGGCCCGGATGCTCCCAGGCGTCCTCGACCTCGGCAAAGGCCCGCTCGAGGACCGCCTTCGCCTCGAGCGTGTCCGCACCTGCGGCGGGTTCACCGGTAGGCAGGTCCCAGAGTTGCCAGGGGGTGCGGTTCAGCAGGGCCTCGGCGAAGAGCGCCGCGACATCGAGGTCGTCAGGGTAGCTGCGATAGGCCTCGCGCATGGCGTCGGCATAGCCGTCGAGGCAGGGGCTGAAATCCTCGACCGTCTCTGCGGGCGCACGGTGCTGCACGGCCTGTATCAGTGCGCGCTCCACCGGCGAGACCCGCTCGACGAGTGACGCGGCCGCCTTCGCCGCCGGACGCGCCAGCGCCATGGCCTCGCGCTGCTCCTCCGGCTCGAGGGTTTCCCATTGCTGGTTATAGTTGGGGCCGGCCGCATGGGCAATGCCCCACTGCGCCATCGCGCAGTCCGGGTCCGCCGCGAGCGCCCGGCGAAAGCAGCCGATGGCCGCTTCGTGGTTGAAGCCGTAGAGCCAGATCAGCCCCTGATCGAACCAGCGTTGTGCCTGATCCGAGGAGGTGGTGACTGGCCGAGAGTAGTTGCCCAGCTGGTAGTCGCTCATCGAGACACTCCTCCTGACACTGGCGTTGCGACAGTGAGGCCGGCATGGCGACGTCGCGAAAGGCCGGGGTGTCCGAGGAGCCCACTTAGCGGTAGCTGCGGGGCTCACACGCCACCAGTAGGGGAGAGGCCAGCGTGCGGGTCACCATGAGCGGTGTCATGACTTGCCCGTTCTCATTTAGGCCTCAGTTTAGCAGAAGAGGCCGGAGTCAAGCGGACGAGGCCTGGCGGTCAGGTTCAGGCTCGGCCGCCAGCCAAGTCACATGCCGCGGTGCAGGTTGAGATCAAACGAACGCTTGACTTGTTGTCTCGTGGCGGCTAGTTTCAAACACATGTTTGAAATCGGCCGGCGTCGATTTCACACGCCCGACTTCAGGTGCCCCTCTGCGGCGCGATTGTGGATTTGGAGAGTTCGAGATGCCCGACTATCAGGCCCCCCTGCGTGACCTTCGCTTCGTGATGGATGAGCTGCTGGACTACCCGGCCCACTACGCACGCCTACCCGGCGGCGAGGAGGCTTCTCCCGACGTGGTGGCCGCCATCCTGGAGGAGGGCGCGCGTTTCGCCCGCGAGGTGCTGCTGCCGCTGAACCAGAGCGGCGACCAGGAGGGCTGCCTGCTGGAGGGCGGCGAGGTCAAGGCGCCCAAGGGCTTCAAGGCGGCCTACGCCCAGTACGTGGAGGGCGGCTGGCCGAGCCTCGCCGCCGACCCCGCCCACGGCGGACAGGGGCTGCCGCCGTCGCTCGCCATGGTGCTCAACGAGATGGTCTGCGCCACCAACCTGGCCTGGGGCATGTACCCGGGGCTCTCCCACGGCGCCGCCGACGCCCTGCGTCACCACGGCACCGATGAGCAGCAGGCCACCTACCTGACCAAACTGGTCGAGGGCACCTGGACTGGCACCATGTGTCTCACCGAGCCCCACTGCGGCACCGACCTCGGCCTGATCAAGACCCGCGCCGTACCCACCGACGATGGCGCCTTTGAGATCACCGGCACCAAGATCTTTATCTCCGCCGGCGAGCACGACATGGCCGAGAACATCGTCCACCTGGTGCTGGCCAAGTTGCCGGACGCCCCGGAGGGCTCGAAAGGGATCTCGCTGTTCGTAGTACCCAAGTTCCTGCCCAACGAGGCGGGGGAGCCCGGCGAGCGCAACGGTGTGGTATGTGGCTCCCTGGAGCACAAGATGGGCATCCACGGCAACGCCACCTGCGTGATGAACTTCGATGGCGCCAAGGGTTTCCTGGTGGGCGCGCCCAACAAGGGCCTGGCCTGCATGTTCACCATGATGAACGCCGCGCGCATCGGCGTGGGCATCCAGGGCCTGGGGCTCACCGAGGCGAGCTTCCAGAACGCCCTGGCCTATGCCCGTGACCGCCTGCAGATGCGCGCGCTTGCCGGCCCGAAGGCGCCCGAGAAGCCCGCCGACCCGATCATCGTTCATCCGGACGTGCGGCGCATGCTGCTGACCCAGAAGGCCTTCGCCGAGGGCGGCCGGATGCTGGTGCTCTACACCGCCCAGATGATCGATGTCGTCGAGCACGGTCAGGACGCCGCCGAGCGTGAGCAGGCCGAGACCCTGCTGGGTCTGCTGACCCCCATCGTCAAGGCGTTCCTCACCGAGGTGGGCTTCGAGGCCACCAACGAAGGGGTCCAGGTTTTCGGCGGCCACGGCTTCATCCAGGAGTGGGGCATGGAGCAGCTGGTGCGCGATGCTCGCATCACCCGCCTCTACGAGGGCACCACCGGCATCCAGGCCCTCGACCTGCTGGGCCGCAAGGTGCTGATGAGCCAGGGCGAGAGTCTCAAGGTCTTTACCAAGCAGATCCACAAGTTCTGCCAGGCGGAGGAGGGCAACACCGAACTGGCCGAATTCGTGCGTCCGCTGGCTAAGCTCAACGCCGAGTGGGGCGAGCTGACCATGGGCATCGGCATGAAGGCCATGAACGATCGCGAGGAAGTGGGGGCGGCCAGCGTCGACTACCTGATGTACTCGGGCTACGCGACCCTGGCCTACCTGTTCGCCCGCGCCGCCAAGCAGGCCCAGACGACCCTGGTCGAGGGCACTGACGATGCGGCCTTCTATCGCGCCAAGCTCAACACCGCGCGCTTCTTCTATCAGCGCCTGCTGCCGCGCACCCGCGCCCACAAGCAGGCCATCGAGGCCGGCGCCGAATCGCTGATGGCGCTCTCCAGCGAGGACTTCGGCCGCGGCTTCGAGCTCTGAACGCCTCGAGCATCTCTCTCGGTCAGCGCTGTTCTGATCGTTTCGCGGCGGGCCTTGCCCGCCGCTTTTTTAATGGGCTATCGCTGGCACCGGGGGTGGCCGGGAGGCATCATGGTCGCCCCGAACGCTTCACCGCCTGGCTCGGCCGCGCGGTGAAGCCCGAGACAGCATGGACCTCACGCCTGAATGACTGCCTTTTTCCGCCCTGAAAACGCCCTGGCCTCCCTTGCCGAAGGGGCAGGCCTGCAGGCCTGCCTGGGGAGCCTGTTCCACTACTTGCGTGCCGGCAGCCCCGAGCGGGCCAGCGAGCGGATGGATACGCTGGTGCGGCATCTGCGCGATCGACCGGAGCAGGCCCGCCGGCTGGCGGAAGGCATCTTCGGCCGCTTCTCCCGGTTGGAGATCTACCCGGCGCTGGTGCGGCTGGGGATCCTCTCCCGGGAGGGCCTGTTGCGGGAGATCACCACCCGGCTCTACGATCGACTCAACCCGCCGCCGGTGGATCGTGAGGACTCCAGCGACCTGCTGGCCAGCCTGATCACCCGCCACGACAAGCCCTGGCTCGAAGCCCTGCCCGCCGTCGCCTGGCTGCGGCTGGCCCGGGTCCTGTTGGCGGCCCTGGGTCCCGACACCCGTCACCAGGCTCGCGTGCACCTGGAAGACGAGTGCCTCTACGCCCTGGAGATGCTGGCCATCTGGGTGGCTGCGGAGGAGCTCGACCCGGAACTGATGCGCATCGATGCGCGCCTGACCCGCATCGACTCCCCCCTGATCGCCCTGCAGCGGGAGGTCCACGCCTTCGTGGAGCGGCGCTCCGCACCGCAAGATGGAATCGGCAGCGATGAAACCGAGGCCCTCGACCACCTCTGGGTGATGCTGGATCAATGCCGCGAGCAGGTCGCCCGCTTCCGGCGGCGCGGGGCCGGCAGCCTGGGGTCGTCCGCCAATGCCTCCCACCTGATCGAGCGCCTGGAAGAGACGCTCAAGCGCATCGAGAAGCTGGTCGTGCTGATCGGCCCGCAGTACCGGGTGGCCGGCCCGAGAACTGCGCTGCAGCTCTGGCAGGAGCTGCTGCTGGCGACGGCGGAGAAGGACAGCATCCGCGCCGTATGGAAGAAGAGCACGCGAATGGTGTCGCGCAGCGTCACCCAGAACAAGAGCGACCACGGCGAGCGCTACATCTCCCGCGATCTGCCCAGCTACCTGCGGCTGTTCGCCACCGCGGCCGGCGCCGGGGTGATCATCGCCGTGATGGCGCTGATCAAGATCACCATCGAGTCATGGGGGCTGGCGCCGCTGCCCCAGGCGGTGCTGGTCAGCCTGAACTATGGGCTGGGCTTCGTGCTGATCCACCTGCTGCACTTCACCATCGCCACCAAGCAGCCCGCCATGACCGCGGCCAGCTTTGCCGCCGAGGTGGAGCGCAATCGACACGGCAAGGCCCTGGGTCGCAAGCTGGCGAGGCTGCTGCGGGACGTGAACCGCTCCCAGTGGGGCGCCGTCTGGGGGAATGTCGCCGCGGCACTGGCGACCGCCTTCGCCATCACGGCGGCCACGCTGGCGGTCAGCGGCCAGGCGCTGTTCTCAAGCGAGCAGATCGCCTATCAGCTCAGGGCGATTTCGCCGCTGCACAGCCTGGCGCTGTTCTACGCGGCCATTGCCGGTGTCTGGCTGTTCTGCGCCGGCATCATGGCCGGTTTCTTCGACAACCGCGCCGACCATATCCGCCTGGAGCGGCGGCTGGTCGGGCATCCCGCCTTGCAGCGGCTGTCGCCGACGCGACGGGAGCGGTTGGCGCACTATCTGCACCACAACTACGGCGCCCTGGCCGGCAACTTCCTGTTTGGCGTGCTGCTCGGCATGACGGGGTATCTGGGGTATCTGCTGGGCCTGCCGCTGGACATCCGCCATGTGGCCTTTGCCTCGGCCAACCTGGGCTTTGCCAGCTTCAGCGATTTCCAGGGCTGGGGGAGCTTCCTGGTCGGGCTGCTGTTCGTGATGATGATCGGCTTCGTCAACCTCTGGGTGAGCTTCGCGCTGGCGCTGATGGTGGCGTTGCGCTCGCGGGGCTGTCGGATCGAGTCGAGCACCCTGCTGAGCGGCGTCAAGGAGGAGTTTCGCCGCGAGCCCCTGCGGTTCTTCCTGCCGACAGTTCGTTCCAGCAGGAAGGGCGGCGCCGGGGCAGGGCATCAGGAACGGCAGTGAACCTGCCGGTGAGGTGGTGCAGGGAGCATGAGCCCAGGGGCCTGTCGCTGTTCCGTTGGGCAGCGATGGCTGGCGGGGTGTCGACTGGATCAATGATAAGCTGCCAGAGGTAGCAGCATACAGCTCTATCGCTCCCCGGGGCCTGCCGCTCCGATCATCGTTCAGGAGCCACTGCCATGCGCGTCTTTGCCAACCCGGTCGGTTCTGGGTCTCTGTGGTTCGACAACCTTGCCACTGCCACCGGTACGCCGGTTGCCTATGATCCTCAGGCCAGGGCCTTCATTACCATGCCGCCTTTCTGCGCCAATCGCGATGTAATCGGCTGCAACTGGATCGCCCCCAAGCAGGGCGCCTTCTGTCGGGCCTGCGCCATGACTGAGCTGGCCCCGGATACCTCCATTCCCAATGCCGTTCCTCACTGGGCCAAGACCGAAGCCGCCAAGCGTTGGGTGCTCGACAACCTGGGGCGCTGGAACTGGTTTCGACCAGAGGATCCCGGTGCTCGCCCCGTATTTCACATGCTGGCTGAGGGCCACACCCCGGTGCCCATGGGGCATGTCGGGGGCGTGGTGACGATCAGTGTGGCGGAGGCAGACCCGATCTTGAGTACTACCCGCCGCGAGGCCCTGGAAGAGCCCTATCGCACCATGATCGGCCATATGCGTCACGAGATTGCGCATATGCTCTGGTGGCGACTCAGCCTACGGGACGATTTTCTCGACGCCTTCCGAACCACGTTCGGCGACGAGCGGCAGGACTATCCCGCGGCGCTCACGCGACACTATCACGAAGGGCCACCGCTTGATTGGCGCTCAAACTTCGTCAGCACCTATGCCTCCGCTCACCCCCACGAGGACTGGGCTGAAACCGCTTCCCACCTGCTACATCTCACCGATATCGCCGATAGTTTCGTTGCCGCAGGTCTCTCCTCTGCCGATCTGCCGCACCCCGGATGGGACCCCTACATGGAGGCGGATGCCGAGCATTTGATCCACGTGGCGACGCATCAGGTCATGGCGGTCAATCACATCAATCGTGCGATGGGGCTTTCGGATCTCTACCCCTTTGTGCTTTCCCAAGCGGTGCGCCGCAAACTCGTCTTCATGCACAGCTGGCTGCGCAGGGGTGCCCAGGGCCTTTGAACGCACAGGCGATGTCGGCAACGCTTCGCTCCTCGTTGGAGTCTGGCACGCAGCTAACCGAAGTCCACTGGGCTCGGAGGGTTGTTGCAGCGCTAGACGTAGAAGTCCAGCTCCTCTTGAGCCTTGAGCAGGTCCCGCATCGTGATCGGGTCGTCACCGAAGAAGAACAACAGGCCCCAGTGTGTGCCAAAAGCCGAGCGGTCCGGCACCGTTTCTTCGGTCGGCGCCACTAGCTCGTGGGACTCGAAGTACGGGTGCTCGATGGTTTCCTTCGGCATCTCCAGCTTGCTGACAACGCGGCGCCTGGGGTAGACGCCAAAGCAACCCGCGTAGCCTTTCGCGTCGACCACTTCCCGAGGGAAGAACGCATCGACCTCCTCCTGGGTGCTCTTGGGGTCGAAAACCAGCATCGATGCCTGATAGGCGCTGAACCCGTAGGCGCGCTCGATGAGCTCGAAGGCCTTGAAGCCGGGTGGGCGATAGGCGACCTCACCGAAGTACATTTCGCCGTCCGCCGCCACGAAGTACTCGGGGTGGATCAGGCCAAACTGGATGTCGAACGTCTTGATCAGCTTCTCGATCTGCTTGGTGATGGCGGGACGCCAGCTCTCGAGCTCCCGTGTGGCGGGAACGAATACCGAATACCCCAGGGTCACGTACTCGGAGATATTGAGGAACTTGATCTTGCCATCATGGATCCAGGCCTCGACGGCAAATTCCCAGCCATCGAGGTGGCTTTCCATCAGCAAGGGGTACTCTTCGGGCGGAATGCTGTCGATCTCATCAATCTTGCGGATCATGCGGTGTCCAAGGCAGCCGGCCTTGTCGAAGGCCTTGACATGAATCGGGTCATCGGGGTCGCCGTCGAGCTTGAGCAGCGTCTGGTTGACCCGCTTCATGAAGCGGATGATGTCATCTTTCTCGTGGGCTTCCTCGAAGATACCCACGCGAATGCCGCCCAGCTGGGCGCGTCGCTTCATCAGTGCCTTGTCCCGGAACAGGATGGACTGTCCGAACATGCGGGGGTTGTCCATCAGGACGGAGTTGATCGCGCCGGACCATTCGACGGTTTCCTCGAACAGCGGTATGGCCACGTCAACGCCTTCTTCCTTGAGCCGCTGCGCAATCTCCACGGAGCGATCATTCAGGCGCAGGAAGTCCCACTGCATGTACGGGATCTTGTTGGCTTCACAGAAATCGGCGGCCCAGTCGGGCGCCACCACCAGGTAGCGGCGGTCAAACTTCTGTGCGGCCTTGATGGCATTAACGCTCCAACCCAGCAGCGCGATATACCCCTTGCTGGGGTCCTTGGGCGTTTCGGTTCCTTTGACCGAATCCATTGTCGGGTCGAGCCAGCCTGAAACGTCTTTGGAGGTCGGGGTTTCTGATGCGGTCGACATATGTTGTTCTCCTTCTGCCCTGGGCAGAATTGGCGCTCGATGGCAAGCGGTCTCATCGAGCTCAAGTGCCAGGTATCTGAGGCTAGCGCCCCGACGCCCGGTTCTCTCGGGCCAGACGCATGGCACGACCTATTTCAACGGCGGGAATATCGGCCGGCTCGCCCGTTTTATGAGCGGATCATAGTGAAAGACATGGAGTCGGGGTGCGAACTGGGTCGCCGGTTGCGGATTGATCACCGGAATTTGCCGTAGTAAGAGGGTATCCAGTCCTCTGGCATCGAACATCAGGGGGGAGGCGTCTGCAACGGCATTCGCGACGGCAAGCCGCCCGATGGCGGCGTCGAGCGGCTTGGCAAGCTCGTCTGGGGAGCCATTGTCATGGTGGGCGGAACCGCGAAAATCTGCGCTCATACATTCACACTCTGCCCAATCTCGCCGGATGTCAATCTGATTTGCCGGGGCCATGCTTAGGGCATTTTGCCCTTCGCCGGGTCGATTGCCGTGGCGCCCATGTCAGTGGCAAAGCGCCTCGTGGGCCTGGTCGCGGCGCGTCTCGTGGCCGGAGGGCAGGTCGGCGGCGGTGTCCAGCAGCCAGGCAGCGATGTCCGCCTCGACCTGTTCCCGGCCGCTGTAGCGGGTCAGCATATGGTAGCCATCGGGGTAGAGCGCCAGGCGCCAGGGCGGCTCGCCCTGCGTCTCCTGTGGTGAAGGGAGGCGTTCGAGCAGGGCGCAGAAGGCCTCGGGCGGGATCACCTGATCCTCGTCGCCGTACAGGATAAGGGCGGGGCCGGGCAGGTCCGGGGCGGCGTCCAGCGCCCGGTCCATGGTGTCGGTCACCCCGTGCAGGGTGTCCATCCGGGCCCGGCGCAGGATCAGCGGGTCCTCGGCCAGCATCCGGCGTATCTCGGGGTCGTCGGTGGGCTCGATGCCCAGCTGCCGCGCGGTCTGTACCGAGAACGAGACCGAGGGGAACAGCCGGACCCCCAGCCAGAGGCCAAGCCGCTGGTACCAGGGCATGGCGGTCTGGCCCCAGGTCGCCGGGGCGATCAGTACGCTGCCGGCCACCGGCGGCGGGGCGTCATCGGTCATCGCCAGCATGACCACCGCCGCCCCCATGCTCTTGCCGATCAGGTAGAGCGGGGTCTCCGGATAGCGCTCCTGCAGCAGCCCTACGAGCAGTTCCACGTCCTTAACCAGCCGCCCATGGCCGGGCCAGATCCGGCGCTGCGCGGTGGTGCCGAAGCCGCGCTGGTCATGGGCATAGACGCGGATCCCGTGGGGCGCCAGCGCCCTGGCGAGCACCTCGAAGCTGCCGCCATGGTCGTTGAAGCCGTGCACCGCCAGGGCCACGGCACGCGGGTCCCCCTCGGCGGGCCAGTGCCGCAGCGGCAGGCGGTAGCCGTCATCGGCGATGACATGAAAGGGGGTGAGATGGGGCTGCTCGGTGCCGGGGCCGGGGGCCTGCAGGCTGGCGCGGCTGACGCAGCCGGCGATGCTGAGTGCCAGGCTGGCGCCCAGCGCCAACAGCGCAACGCTGCGCCTGAGCGCTGGTGGTCGTACGCGAGGATAAGGCCTGGGATTCATGGCACTCGGGGATAGCCAAGGGCCAGGCGGATTCGGTCCGCATGGGCTGATACCCAGTCGGGATCGATAGGCCCCCAGTCGCGGATCACATAGTGGCCACTGTTGTGTGGTTCGCCCGCCTGATGCACGAACGCGCAGTGGATATCGAGTTCGCCCAGTGCCTTGAGGGTGTCCTGGGCCGTGCGACGCGGCATGCCGGTGGCGGCCGTGATGGCGGGGACGCTGGCGATGCCGATCCGGATCAGGTGTGTCACATAGAGGCGACGATAGAAACTGGACTGGGTCTTGCTGAGCGGCATGAGGGCTTCCTGAGGGGCGCGCTGGGGCTTTTCCCGCCAGGGTAGGCGAGTCGGTGGGGGCGGGCAACAGGAGCGATCGCCAGTCAAAGCACGCCGCACCCTTGTTCGAGATCAAGTCGTTCCTGTGGAAATCTACCATGCTGAAAGAAGTGCTGGGTTCCCGTCGTCAGTCGGGTTGCCCCAGCTGTCGGGCATAAGCGTGGAGGCAGGAGCGATGTCCTGGAACGTGTTCGTAATCGGGCTCGATGCGCTCAGCCAGCGGCTGCTGCCGCAGCTGCGACACGCCGACGATTATGCCTTCTATGGCCTGCTGTCGCTGGATGAGGTGGTGCGAGCCAGGCAGTACCCCTTCAATCGTCTCGTGCAGGATGCGCTGGTGCAGCTGGAGCGCTTTCCCGGCTCGGTGGACGCCATCGTCGGCTACTGGGACTTCCCAACCAGTGCACTGCTCCCGGTGCTGCGTCGCCACCTCGGGCTGCCCGGCCCCTCCCTGGAGGCGGTGCTCAAGTGCGAGCATAAGGTCTGGAGCCGGCTCGAGCAGCTGCGCTCGGTGCCGGAGTGCATTCCGGCCTTCCAGGCCGTCGATCCCTTCGATGAGCGCGCAGTGGACAGCATTCGTATCGACTATCCTTTCTGGATCAAGCCGGTGAAGGCGCACTCATCTCATCTGGGCTTCCATGTCGCCGATGCGGTGCAGCTGCGCGAGGTGCTGCCGCAGATCCGCGCGGGTATCGGCCGTTTCGGCCGGCCTTTCGACGAGGTGATGGCGCAGGCCGAGCTGCCCGAGGAAGTAGCAGCGGTGACCGGGCACCACTGTATCGCCGAGTCGATCATCTCACACGGTCGGCAGTGCACACTGGAAGGCTACGTACAGCATGGCATGGTGCACCTGACGGGCGTTGTGGATAGCGTTCGGGATCATCGGTATCGCTCGGTGCTGATGCGCTACGAATATCCCTCGATGCTGCCCGCGGCGGTTCAGCAGCGCATGTTCGATGCTACCCGGCGCTTCATCGAGTGGATTGGCTATGACGATGCGCCGTTCAACATAGAGTTCTACCACGATCCAGAGCAGGACCGCATCTGGCTGCTGGAAATCAATGCGCGGGTCTCCCGCTCCCATGCGGCGATCTTCCAACTGGTCGACGGCGCACCGCATTTTCAGGTGATGGTGGACGTGGCGCTGGGCGTCGCACCGCGCATGCCGCACCGGGAGGGGCTATATGCCGTTGCCGCCAAGCAGATGCTGCGGGTCTTCGAGGACGGCATCGTGCGTCGGGTGCCGACGGTCGAAGAGGTTCGGCTGGTCGAGCAGACCTTTCCCGGTACCCAGGTCGAGATCAATGTCGATGAGGGGATGCGGCTATCCGATATGCGCCACCAGGATGCCTTCTCCTGGGAGTTAGCCACCCTGTTCGTGGGTGCCGAAAGCCACGACGAGCTGCTGGCCCGTATCGCGCTGTGCCGCGAGATGCTGCCGTTCGATATCGAGCCGCTGGTCGTCAACTCAAGCGCTTGAGCCGGGCCGGATAGGGGGGGGTAACGGCATGAAAGTGGTGAACGTTTTTCCCTATGGTGTCGAGTGCCACGACCCGGTCTGGATTCCCATGCCAGACGGCGTGCGCCTGTGCGCGCGTCTCTGGCTCCCCGAAGGTGCCGCTCAGCGCCCGGTGCCGGCGATCCTCGAGTACATTCCCTATCGCCTGCGGGATGGCTCCGCCCGACGCGATGCCATTCACCACCGCTACTTCGCCGGTCACGGCTACGCGGCGCTGCGCGTCGACCTGCGCGGCAGCGGTGATTCCGGGGGCGTCCTGAAGGACGAATACCTGGAGCAGGAGCTGGTCGACGGCGAGGCGATACTGCGCTGGCTCGCCGCTCAGCCCTGGTGCGACGGCCGGGTGGGCATGATCGGCATCTCCTGGGGGGGCTTCAATGGCCTGCAGCTGGCCGCGCGCCGCCCGCCGGCGCTCAAGGCCGTAGTCAGCGTCTGCTCCACCGACGACCGCTACGCAGACGATGTGCACTACATGGGCGGCTGTCTGCTGGGGGATAACCTCTCCTGGGCCTCCACCATGTTCGCCTATAACTCTCTACCGCCGGACCCCGACGTGGTGGGCGACGAGTGGCGAGAACTGTGGCATCAGCGGCTCGAGGGCAGCGGTCTGTGGCTGGCCACTTGGCTTGAACACCCGCATCGCGATGCCTACTGGCGGCACGGCTCCATCTGCGAGGACTTCTCGCGGATCGAAGTGCCAGTGCTGGCTGCCAGCGGCTGGGCCGACGGCTACTCCAATGCGGTGAAGCGGCTGGTGGCGGCGCTTCCTCAGTGCTGCAAGGGGCTGATCGGTCCCTGGAGCCACAAGTACCCCCACCTGGGCGAGCCGGGGCCGGCCATCGGTTTCCTGCAGGAGTGCCTGCGCTGGTGGGATCATTGGTTGAAGGGGCTGGAGCGGGGCGTGGAGGCGGATCCAGTGATCCGGGTGTGGATGCAGGACAGCATGCCGCCGACCACCCGCCCCGGCTGTCGCCCCGGCCGCTGGGTGGCGGAACCGGCCTGGCCGTCACCCAACGTCCAGTACTGGCGGCTGCCGTTGGCGCCGGGGCGGCTGACCCTGGACGGCAAGCGGCGTCGCGAGGAGAGCGCCCTGAACGTGCAGTCGCCGCTGAGCTGCGGACTGTTCGCCGGCAAGTGGTGTTCCTACGCCGCCGGACCCGACCTGGCCCACGACCAGCGGGAGGAGGATGGCGGGGCCCTGATCTTCGACACGCCGCCCCTCGACGAGGCCCTGGAGATGATGGGCGCGCCGGAGCTGGAGCTGGAGGTCGCCGCCGATCGTCCCGTGGCCATGCTGGCGGTGCGGCTCTCCGACGTGGCGCCGGACGACAAGGCCACCCGGGTCACCTATGGGCTGCTCAACCTGACCCACCGGGAGAGTCACGAGGCGCCCACGCCACTGGAGCCGGGGCGTCGCTATCGGGTCCGGGTGAAGCTGAACGATGCGGCCCAGGTCTTCCCCTGCGGCCATCGGCTGCGGCTGTCGCTTTCGACTTCCTATTGGCCGCTGGCCTGGCCGCCCCCCGAACCGGTGAGGCTGACGATCTTCGACAGTGGCAGCGCTCTGCACCTGCCCGTGCGTTCGTCGCGGGAGGAGGATGCCGCGCTGGTCACCTTCGGCGAGTCGGAGGGTGCATCGAGCATTGCGGCGACCCGGCTTGAGCCCGAGCACCACAACTGGTATGTGCATCGCGATCTCGCCGAGGATCTCTCGACCCTGGAGGTGATCAACGATAACGGCCGCATCCGCCTGGAGGACAGCGGGATCGAGGTGCAGACTCGGGCAGTGGAACGCTATGTTTCTCGAGCCGACGACTTCGCCTCGATCAAGGGCGAGACGCGCTGGGAGCGTTCGCTGAAGCGGGGGGACTGGGAGGTGAGCACGGTAACGCGCACCGTACTGACCTCCAGCGCCGAGGTGTTCCTGCTGCATGCGACCCTGGATGCCTACGAGGGCGAACGACGGGTCTTCTGTCGCTGCTGGGACCTCACCATTCCGCGTCGGTTGGTATAGCCGAACCGTTCGAAGGCTGCCTGCCTATTCCGCCGGGCGAGCATGGGCGGCCAGGCGCTCCAGGGCGCGCTTGAGGCGCGGGTCCTCGGTATCGGCGGCGCACTCTTCCAGCTCCCGGCCGGCCGGGGCCGAGAGCCGTCGCACCGTGCGCGGCGGTGCCTTGATCGGGCGCACTGGGCGGACCTTGAGGGTGAAGCCGCTGACCGCTGCCAGCTCCGGCAGTTGATGCAGCAGCTCGAGCAGGCGCGGCTGTTCATAGCGCAGCCAGGTCAGCCAGACGGCGCGGTCGGTGATCAGGGTCAGCTTGCCCTGGCGAAAGCCGCCCACGAAGACGTGCTCGCGCACCTCTTCCGGAAGGTGGGCGCGCAGGTGCTGCTGGGCGCGATCGATCACCCTGGCCGTGCGCATCAGCGGGGCCAGCTCGCCGCGTCCGCCGAGCAGTCTCGACATGGGCTGTGCGCGTGAGCGCTTAACCTTTATACTCATGAGCTTAATTCTCGGGGGCGGCGGGCCGGCATCCGCACGGTCGTCCGGCGCGACCGCCCCGCGTTTGGATGCCGGCGGGGCCTGGCGCCGGGGCCGATATAGCCGATACCCGCGGATTCTGTCCGTGTTTCAGCACACGTGTTTCATCAAGAGCCTAGCACGCTCGGGAGATCCTCTACAGCATGCCTGCCGCCGCCGCCCAAGCGCCCTCCGCCACGCCTTCGTCTACCGCAGGCGTGGCGCGTCGTGGGCTGGGCTCGCGCTGGTGGCTGGCGGGGCTGCTGGTCAGCTGTCTGCTGCCGGCGGGGCTGAGTCAGGTCGAGACGCAAAGGCTCTCCGAGCGGATTGTCCAGGTCTGCATCCTGGCGCCGGCGCTGATGCGGGCTCGCTGTCGCTGCGTGGCCCGTCGGCGGGCGCTGCGCCGCTGGCCGCCGCGCCCCCTGGCGATGCCGGGCCTGCTTCGCCGGCCTCCCTGGCGTGTCATTCCCCGGCCGCGCTGGACTGCCGCCCATGATGTCCTGACGCGTCGTGGCCCGCCTGGCAGGCGGTAGCGCCAAGGAACATTTCGACAGCCGCCGGCGGGGCCTTCTACCCCTCTCTGCGCCTTGCCGCCGGCCGATTGCCACACGCAGATACTGGACGTTTCATGATCAACTCTTTGTTACGCAAGGTCGTCGGCTCCAAGAACGATCGCGAAGTCAAACGCATGCAGCGACAGGTCGCTCAGATCAGCGCCCTGGAGCCCCAGCTAGAGTCGGCCGATGATGCCGCCATCAAGGCGCGCACCGACGAGCTGCGCGAGCGCCTGGCGGGCGGCGAGAGCCTGGACGCGCTGCTCCCCGACGCCTTCGCCACGGTGCGCGAAGCCAGCAAACGGGTGATGGGCATGCGCCACTTCGACGTGCAGATGGTCGGCGGCATCACCCTGCACCGGGGGCGTATCGCCGAGATGAAGACCGGTGAGGGCAAGACCCTGGTGGCCACGCTCGCCGTTTATCTCAATGCGCTGCCCGGCAAGGGCGTGCATGTGGTCACCGTCAACGACTACCTGGCCCGCCGCGACGCCGAGTGGATGCGCCCGCTTTATGAGTTCCTCGGTCTGACGGTGGGCACCGTCTACGCCGGCCAGACCGCCGAGGAGAAGCGCGCCGCTTATGGCTGCGACATCACCTACGGCACCAACAACGAGTACGGCTTCGACTACCTGCGCGACAACATGGCCTTCTCGCTGGACGACAAGGTACAGCGCGGCCTGCACTACGCCATCGTCGACGAGGTCGACTCCATCCTGATCGACGAGGCGCGCACGCCCTTGATCATCTCCGGGGCGGTGGATGAGAACACCGAGCTCTACAAGGTGGTCGACCGCCTGGCCACGCACCTGGTCAAGGGCGAGGTCTCCGAAGACCCGGAGGTGCCGGTGGAAGGCGACTTCCTGCTCGACGAGAAGCAGAAGCAGGTGGAGATCACCGAGGCGGGCCACAACAAGGTCGAGGAGCTGATGCGCGGCGAGGGCCTGCTCGGCGAGCACGACTCGCTGTATGCCGCCGGCAACCTCAACCTGCTGCAGCATATGCACTCGGCGCTGCGTGCCCGTCACCTCTATCACCGCGACGTCGACTATATCGTCAACGACGGCCAGGTGGTGATCGTCGATGAGCACACCGGACGCACCATGCCTGGGCGGCGCTGGTCGGAAGGCCTGCACCAGGCGGTGGAGGCCAAGGAGGGGGTCACCGTTCAGCGCGAGAGCCAGACGCTCGCCTCCACCACCTTCCAGAACTACTTCCGCCTCTACGACAAGCTCGCCGGAATGACCGGCACCGCCGACACCGAGGCCTTCGAGTTCCGCCAGATCTACGGCCTGGACGTGATCGTCATTCCCACCAACCGGCCGCTGATTCGCAAGGATCTCAATGATCTGGTCTACCTGACCGCCGAGGAGAAGTACGAGGCGATCATCGAGGATGTCAAGGAGCAGACCGAGGCCGGGCGTCCGGTGCTGGTGGGTACCGCCTCCATCGAGACCTCCGAGTACCTGGCGGACTTGATGAAGAAGGCGGGGATCGCCTTCAACGTGCTCAACGCCAAGCAGCACCAGAGCGAGGCCGAGATCATCGCCCAGGCGGGGCGTCCGGGGGCGGTGACCATCGCCACCAACATGGCCGGTCGCGGTACCGACATCGTGCTCGGGGGTAACTGGGAGGCCGAGGCCGCCAAGCTGGAGAATCCCAGCGAGGCGCAGATCGAGGCGCTGCGCGAGGAGTGGCGGGCGCGCCACGAGGCGGTGCTGGCCGCCGGCGGCTTGCATGTCGTCGGCTCCGAGCGCCACGAGTCGCGGCGCATCGACAACCAGCTGCGCGGTCGTGCCGGCCGTCAGGGCGATCCGGGCTCGACCCGCTTCTTCCTCTCCCTGGAAGACAGCCTGATGCGGCTGTTCGGCTCCGACCGGGTCCAGCGCATGATGAAGGCGCTGGGGCTGGAGCGCGGCGAGGCGATCGAGCACAAGATGGTCTCCAACGCCGTGGAGCGCGCCCAGAAGAAGGTCGAGAGCCGCAACTTCGATATCCGCAAGCAGCTGCTGGAATACGACGACGTGGCCAACGACCAGCGCCGCGTGATCTACGAGCAGCGCAACGAGATCCTCGCCGCGGAGGACGTCTCCCAGAACGTGCTGGGGATTCGCGAGGAGGTGCTGGACCTCGCCATCAGCGACTATGTGCCGCCCCAGAGCCTGCCTGAGCAGTGGGATCTGCCGGGGCTGCAGGAGCACCTCAAGACCGAGTTCAACCTGGAGGCGCCGGTCGTCGAGTGGGCCGAACAGGATGACCGCTTCCACGAGGAGCAACTGCGCGAGCGCCTGCAGGAGATGCATCGCGACACCTACCAGAAGAAGGTCGAGGTGGCCGGGGAAGCGCTGATGCGCCGCTTCGAGAAGCAGATCATGCTGCAGGTGCTCGACACCCGCTGGAAGGAACACCTGCAGTCCATGGACCATCTGCGCCGCGGGATCCACCTGCGCGGCTATGCTCAGAAGAACCCCAAGCAGGAGTACAAGCGCGAATCCTTCGAGCTGTTCCAGACTCTGCTGACCAACATCAAGTCCGATATTACCCGCATCACCAGCCATGTGCAGGTGCGCCAGCCCGAGGAGGTAGACGAGCTCGAGCGCCAGCGCCGCGAAGCCCTGGAGCGGGAGAAGGCCGCGGCGGCCAGCCGCCATGACACCCCGGACCTGGCCGCGGCCGAGGGGCGGGAGCGGGCGCCGCTGCCGCCGGGCGCCGACGGCCGTCCGATGCGTCGCGAGGGACCCAAGGTCGGCCGCAACGATCCCTGTCCCTGCGGGTCGGGCAAGAAGTACAAGCAGTGCTGCGGCAAACTGAACTGAAGAGGGCCGAGTACCTCGATCCTCGAAGCGGATTTTAGACAGGAGACCTGAGATGGCAGTGGGTGACGAGACCTTTCCGGTGATGCCGGCGATAGACGGGCTGCGCCTGGGTACCGCCATGGCGGGTATCAAGAAACCCGGGCGCCGCGACCTGGTGGTGATCGAGATCCCGCCGGGCGCCCGGGTAGCGGGAAGCTTCACCCGCAATGCCTTCTGTGCGGCGCCGGTGACGGTGGCCAAGGCGCATCTGGCGGCCTGCGTGGGCCGTCAGGAAGCGCCGCGCTTCCTGGTGATCAACACCGGCAATGCCAACGCCGGTACCGGCGAGGTGGGGCTGCGCGACGCCTATGCCGCCTGTGCCGAGCTGGCGCGGCTGACCGGCGTGCCCCAGGACAGCGTACTGCCGTTCTCCACTGGGGTGATCGGCGAGCCGCTGCCCATGGAGCGGCTGCTGGGCGGCCTGCCGCCGGCGCTCAATGCGCTGGACGGTGGCGCCGAGGCATGGCATCAGGCGGGCGAAGGGATCCTGACCACCGACACCCGTCCCAAGGGGGCAAGCGTGACCCTGGAAATGGGCGAGCGCACGGTGACCATCAACGGCATCAGCAAGGGGTCGGGCATGATCAAGCCCAATATGGCCACCATGCTGGCCTTCGTGGTCACCGATGCGGCCATCGAGCAGCCGCTGCTCGAGACCCTGCTGCGCGAGACGGTGGATCGCTCCTTCAACTGCATCACCGTGGACGGCGACACCTCCACCAATGACGCCTGCATGCTGGTCAGCACCGGCCGCGGCGCCGAGGTGGTCAGCGACGAGCAGGTGGCGGTGTTCCGCAACGGCCTGCAGCGGGTGATGACCGAGCTGGCCCAGGCGGTCATCCGCGACGCCGAGGGCGCCACCAAGTTCGTGACCCTGCAGGTGAGCGAGGCAGCCAGTCGCGAGGAGGCCCTGGAGGTGGCCTTCACGGTGGCCCACTCCCCGCTGGTCAAGACGGCGCTGTACGCCTCGGACGCCAACTGGGGGCGCATCCTGGCCGCGGTGGGGCGAGCCCCGCTGGCGGATTTCGACGTGGAACGGGTGGTCATCGACCTGGACGATGTGCGCCTGGTGGAGCACGGTGGCCGCGCTCCGGGCTATACCGAGGCGGCCGGCAGCGCGGTGATGGCGCGGGAGGAGATCACCATCCGCATCGCGCTGGGCCGCGGCGGCGAGGGGGCCACGGTGTGGACGTCCGACCTCTCCCACGACTATGTCAGCATCAACGCCGATTACCGCAGCTGAGGGCGGTAGCGGCAGACCAACATGCCTGCGCCGAGCGAGCGGCGCGGGCCAAGCGGGTAAAGGGTGAATGAACGCAATGGTGAAAAGAAGGGTGCACGTGGCGGCCGCCGCCATCATCAGCAACGACGGGCGCGAGGTGCTGCTCGCCCGGCGGCCGTCCAACGTCGACCATGGCGGCCTGTGGGAATTCCCCGGCGGCAAGCTGGCACCCTATGAAACCGGGCTCGAGGGCCTCAAGCGCGAGCTCCACGAGGAGTTGGGGGTGGAGATACAGCGCGCCCAGCCGCTGATCCGCATCCACCATGAGTACCCCGACAAGCATATCCTGCTGGATGTGTGGCAGGTGCACGAGTTCACCGGTGAGCCCTTCGGGCGCGAGGGCCAGGCGGTGCGCTGGGTGCCGATGAAGGAGCTGGTCAACTATCCCTTCCCGGCGGCCAACCTGCCGATCCTGCGGGCGGTGATGCTGCCCACCGAGTATCTGATCACCGGGGAGGAGCAGGACGAGGCACGCTTCGATGCCTGCCTGGCGCGGGCCCTGACCGAGGACAGTGTGCGCCTGGTGCAGCTGCGTGCCAAGGGCCTGGATGAGGCGGCCTACCTGGCCCGCGCCGAGCGGGCGCTGGCGCTGTGCCGCGAGCACGGGGCGCGGCTGCTGCTCAATGCCGACCCCGAGCTGCTTGACCGGGTCGATGCCGATGGCATCCACCTGACCAGCGAACGGCTCGGTGCGCTGGAGCGGCGACCCATCACCGAAGACAAGTGGCTGTCGGCGTCGACCCATGATTGCCAGCAGCTGACCCAGGCCGCCCGCATCGGCTGCGACTTCGTCACCCTGTCGCCGCTGCGCACCACGCCGTCGCATCCGGAAGTGGCGCCGATGGGCTGGCACGACTTCCAGCAAATGGTCGAGCGGGCCGCCATGCCGGTCTTCGCACTGGGCGGCATGACCCGCTTCGACGCCAATCACGCCCGAGCGGTGGGCGCCCAGGGAATCGCCTCGATTCGCGACTTCTGGAAGTGATACGCCGACGCTCAGTCCCTGGCGGCAGTGCCGTCGTGAGCGGCGCCGGGGACTGGCCGTAGCGGAGGTCAGCCTTCAGGGATGAAGGATGTAGCGCCCAGGGAAGGGTCTACAGCGCCTCCGCGCAGGCCAGTCGACGGATCAGCCGCGTTTACAGCCGCTAAGCCTTCAGTCTCGGTAGCGCCGGGTCAGGTCGCCGTAGGCGTCGATGCGGCGGTCCCTGAGGTAGGGCCAGATTCGCCGCACCTCTTCGCCGCGTGCCATGTCCAGGGTCACCAGCAGCCGCTCGGCCTGCACCCCGGCGTGGGCCAGCAGCTCCCCCTGGGGGCCGCAGATGAAGCTGCCGCCCCAGAAGTCGATGCCCCGGCCCACCCCCGAGTGGTCGGGCTCGTGGCCGACCCGGTTGGCGACGATCACCGGCAGGCCGTTGGCCACGCCGTGGCTGCGCTGGATCAGCGTCCAGGCGTCCTTCTGGCGGGCCTGCTCGGCTTCGTCATCCGCCGGGTCCCAGCCGATGGCGGTGGGATAGAGCAAGAGCTCCGCCCCGGCCAGGGCCATCAGCCGCGCGGCCTCCGGGTACCACTGGTCCCAGCACACCAGCAGGCCGAGCCGACCCACCGAGGTGTCGATGGGCTCGAAGCCCTGGCGGCGTCCGGGGTCGATATCGCCCGGCGTGAAGTAGAACTTCTCATAGAAGCCCGGATCGTCGGGGATGTGCATCTTGCGGTAGTGGCCCACGGCGCCAAGCTGGCGGTCGTAGACCACGGCGGTGTTGTGATAGAGCCCCGGGGCGCGGCGCTCGAACAGCGAGCCCACCAGGACGATATCCAGCTCGGCGGCCAGTGCCGCCAAGCGCGTGCCGGTGGGGCCGTCCAGGGGCTCGGCCAGGTCGAACAGCGCGGTGTCCTCGTACTGGCAGAAGTAGTGGGTGGCGTGCAGTTCCTGCAGCATCACCAGCTCGGCGCCGGCGGCGGCCAGCTCGCGGATGCCGGCCTCGCTCTCGGCGAGGCTTCTGGCCTTGTCGGGCCAGGCGGGCTGCTGGACCAGGCCGACCTTCAGATGACGGGCCATGATGAAAACTCTCCTCGTGTGTCAACGCGCCAGGCTTAACTCCAAGGCTATCGCAGATCGCACCAACCGCTCGGGTTGGCCTTGCGTCAAGTCTGCGAGGAGGCGCTGTGAATACTTCCCTGTACGCTACCGACGCCTTCCCTGGCGTAGGACCTCCTCGACGACTTGACTCCGGCACCCCTCGCTTCGTGCCTATGCAACAACCCAAGGCCTGATCGTCGCCTTTGATTTAGGTGTGTGTCGCCAGGCTGCCCTTAGGCAGCTGCATGGTCAGGCAGTGCAGGCTGCCGTGCTGGCGGATCACGCTCAGGCAGTCGATGGGGATGATATCGCGCCCCGGGAAGGCGCCGGCCAGGGCGGTCAGCGCTCGACTGTCGGCGGCGTCGCCGTAGGTGGGCACCAGCACCGCGCCGTTGATGATCAGGAAGTTGGCATAGGTGGCCGGCAGGCGGTGGCCGTCCTCCGGGTCGAAGCAGGGGCGCGGCCAGGGCAGCGGCAACAGGCGGTAGGGTTCGCCGTCGGCTCGCCGCAGGGCCTTGAGCTCCGCCTCCATGGCGGCGAGCGCCGGGTAGTGGGGGTCGGCCTCGTCGTCGCAGCGCACGTAGGCGATGGTGCCCGGGTCGCAGAAGCGCGCCAGGGTGTCCACGTGGCTGTCGGTGTCGTCGCCTTCCAAGTGGCCGTTGGCCAGCCACAGCACCCGCGTGACACCGAGCTCCGCCTGCAGCGTGCGCTCCATGGCGTCCCGGTTCTGCGTCGGGTTGCGGTTGGGGTTGAGCAGGCAGGCCTCGGTGGTGAGCAGGGTGCCTTCACCGTCGCTGTCGATGGCGCCCCCTTCCAGCACCAGTTCCCGAGAGCTGACAGAGCAGGCGTAGACGCCGGCATCGGTCAGGCGTCGGGTCAGGGTGTTGTCGCGGCCCGCCTCGAACTTGCCGCCCCAGCCGGTGAAGACATAGTCGAGCAGGGTGAGCTTGCCATCGTGCTCCACGGCGATGGGGCCGTGATCCCGGGTCCAGGTGTCGTCGCTGTCGGCGACGACCAGGATCAGTCGGTCGGCGGCGACGCCGAGGCAGGCCAGACGGTGGGCGAGATGGCGCCGGGTGGCGGCATCGGGCACGCTGATCAGCACCCGCTGATAGCGGGCAATAGCGACCACCATGGCTTCCAGGGTGGCCTCGATGCGTTCGAGCAGGGGCGCCCAGTCGCCGGTCGGAGCCGGCCAGGTGAGCTGTACGGCGTCCTGGGGATGCCATTCGGGGAGTAGGCGGTGGGCCATGAGGCGAAGCCCTCGTCGAGAGTCTGGTGAGTTGCGCGCTTGGCGCTGGCGAAATGTAGGCGGCGTATGCGCGGTATGCAAGCGCAGATGGCTGAATCGCTCGAGCCTCTTCCGGTGACAGGTCTACGAGGGGCGCTCTGGCATTCAGGAGCGCTTGGCGCTGGGCAGCAGGCGGCGGTACTGGTCGAGCCGGCCGTCGAGCCATTCGCCGCTGGCCTGGACCCCGTCATCCGCGCAGGGCACGCTGACCTCGAGCAGCAGCAGGCCGTCGCGTTTGGCCGCCTCTGCGTCATCGCCAAGCGTCTCCAGCAGCGCACGGGCCTGCTCGATGGACAGGCTGGCGACGCGTCGCCAGGTCAGGGTCAGGGCCCGCTGGCGGAGCAGGTAGTCGAAGCGGGCGGCGTCGGGCAGCACGCCGACGGCGCCGTGGGCCAGTCCCTGGGAGAGGCTTTCCAGGGTGCGGTAGGTCGGCGCGCCGGCGGCCCGGCAGGCGTGAGCCCCGTCGACCCGGCAGCCCTCCCGCTCGGCCGCTGCGCTGGGCCAGTTGCCGCCGCGCATGCGCTCCGCCGTGGCCACAAACGGCAGGGTAATCGTCACCGCGGGCGTGCCGTCGTGCAGGCGGCGCGACCTGGCGGTCAGCACCCCGCCGGGAAAGGCCCGGCGCAGCCAGCGGTAGTCGCAGGCGCGCTGGATGGTCTCCCGGGTATCCTGCAGTGAATCGTGGGCGCTCTGCAGCGAGCGCAGCATGGCAAGCGTACGAAACATCTCGGCTCTCGAGTGGTCTGGGAAGGCGGTGAGACCTCGGTAGGCGTCCAGTCTATCAAGGCTCGCGCCGGGCGTGCCCGTCAAAGTTGCAAGGATCGCGGAAACGCGCGGCCCGCCCGGTGCAGCCAAGGCCAAAAAACCGTACCATGATCCCCCGCTGACAAGGAACGCCATGATGCTAGACCGCCTGCCACTGCTGATCGGGCTGCGCTATGTGCGCGCCAAACGCCGTAACCACTTTATCTCCTTCATCTCGTTGACCTCCATGCTGGGGCTGATGCTCGGCGTGGCGGTGCTGATCCTGGTGCTGTCGGTGATGAACGGCTTCGATCACGAGCTGCGCACCCGAATTCTCGGGATGGTGCCGCACGCCAAGATCGAGTCGCGAACCGGCCTGGTGGAGTGGGAGGCCCTGGCCGAGCAGCTCACCCAGCGCGAGCGGGTGATCGGCGCGGCGCCCTACATCCAGCAGCAGGGCATGTTCTCGGTGGCGGGACGCAACGAGGGGGCCATGGTCAACGGCATCCATCCCGAGTGGGAGGATCGCGTCTCGATCATCGGCCAGCATATGCGCCAGGGTAGCCTGGACGATCTGGTGCCGGGCGAATGGAATGTGGTGCTGGGTTCCATGTTGGCGCGCCATCTGGGCGTTGGTGTCGGCGACCGGGTCACGCTGCTGGTGCCCGAGGCCTCGATTACCCCGGCGGGGGTCTTCCCGCGGCTCAAGCGCTTCACGGTCAGCGGGATCTTCAGCGTTGGCGCCGACCTCGATGCCAATCTGGCCTATGCCAACCTCGAGGACATGCAGACCCTGGCGCGCCTGGGCGACGCCGTGGGAGGGCTGCGCCTCGAGCTCGACGACCTCTTCGCCGCGGCCAGCGAGACCCGGGCCATCGTCAACGAGCTGGGGCCGGGCTATCGCGGCGTGGACTGGACCTTCTCGCATGGCAACCTCTTCCAGGCGATCCAGATGGAGAAGCGCATGATCGGTCTGCTGCTCACGGTGATCATCGCGGTGGCGGCCTTCAACATCGTCTCGACCCTGGTGATGGTGGTCACCGACAAGCACGCCGATATCGCCATCCTGCGCACCATCGGGGCCACGCCGCGCTCGATCATGGGCATCTTCATGGTGCAGGGCATGGCGATCGGGGTGATCGGTATCGCCGTGGGGGTGGGGCTTGGCATACTGCTGGCGTTGACCATCTCGGATCTGATCGGCTGGGTGGAGTCAGCGCTGGGGATCCAGTTCCTGGATGCCGGCGTGTATTTCATCAGCGACCTGCCGTCCCGGCTGCACTGGGAGGACGTGCGCAATATCGTCGCCGCCGCCTTCGGCCTGACCTTCCTCTCGACCCTCTATCCCGCCTGGCGAGCGGCGCGGGTCCAGCCTGCCGAGGTGCTGCGCTATGAATGATTCGGCTACCGTCAACCAGGAGAGCGCCATGAGCCAAGCGACAGGCCCCAGCGGCAAGGTGATGTTGGCGTGCCACGATCTGACGCGGATCTACCGCGAGGGGCCCCAGGACGTCACCGTGCTCGACGGCCTCTCCCTGGAGGTGCGCGCCGGCGAGCGGGTCGCCATCGTCGGCAGCTCCGGCTCCGGCAAGACCACCCTGCTCAATCTGCTGGGGGGGCTGGACCGGCCCAGCCGCGGGGAGGTGCTCATCGCCGGAGAGTCATTGCTGGCGCTCGGCGAAGCCGCCCTGGGGCGCTTTCGCAACCGACACATCGGCTTCGTCTACCAGTTCCATCATCTGCTGGCCGAGTTCACCGCCCTGGAGAACGCCGCGCTGCCGTTGATCGTGCGCGGTCAGCGCAAGAAGGCGGCGGAGAGTCGGGCCCGGGAGCTGCTGGCCAAGGTGGGCATCGCCGAGCGCGCCGCCCACAAGCCCGGTGAGCTCTCCGGCGGCGAGCGTCAGCGGGTGGCGATCGCACGGGCACTGGTCACCGACCCGAGCCTGGTGCTGATGGACGAGCCCACCGGCAACCTGGATCAGGCCACCGCCGCGAGCATTCTCGCGCTGATGGACGACCTGGCCCGCACCACCGCCTGCGCCTTCGTGGTGGTCACCCACGACCCCGCCGTGGCCGCCCACCAGGACCGCGTGATGCGCCTGGACGGCGGACGCCTGAACGAGCAGATCGAGCCCGCCTGAGCGCCCCGGCCGCGGGCCGGGGTCACTTCTCGAGCTGTCCTCGCCGGATACGGCGCTGCAGGTTGCGCCGTTTCCAGCTGCGCGATACCTGCCAGCGCCAGATCAGGCGAATCACCACGTTGCCAAGGATGCCCGCGATGATCGCCGAGGCGACCGAGCCGACCGCCAGGACCGGCAGGAGGTCGGCCATCTGCTCGGCGATCCAGCGCGTCGAGACCCGCTCCGGCGCCTCGCGGGCCGGGGTCTGCATCAGCCAGGCGCCGAGCCGGTAGTTGCCGTAGAAGATCAGTGGCATGGTCAGCGGGTTGGTGATCCACACCAGTCCCACCGACAGCGGCAGGTTGCAGCGCAGCAGCCAGGCGCCGAAGGCGGCCACCACCATCTGGAAGGGGATCGGCAGCATGGCGCTGAACAGCCCCACCGAGAAGGCGTTGGCGACGCTGCGCCGCGAGAGTATCCACAGGCCGGGGTCGGCGATCAGGCGGCTCATGAAGCGCAGGGAGCGCTGGCGCCTGAGCGTCTCGGGCTTGGGCATGTAGCGCTGCAGGAATCGGCGCGGCATGTCGACTTGGCTCGCTGCTTGAAGACCGGGCTATTATCCATGGAAGGCGAGGGTGTCGCCATGCCGTTGGCATGAATACGACGGACGCCGCAGGCGATGCCAGGGAGAGCTTGCCGTCGTTCCAGTGCGCTCGGGCGGCGGCCGCTGGGCAAGGGAGTGCGTATGGGGGTGGCGATACCGCTGGCGCTGGCGAGCCTTGGCGGCGTGGCGCTGGGCTGGCTGGCGCCGCCGGGGGTGGTGGAGGCCTGGGGGCTTGCGCTGCTGGGCTTCGCCGCGGCGGGGCGCTGGCGACAGCTGGGCCTGGTCGCGGTGGTGGCGCTGACGGCGGGACAGCTGCTGCTGGCCCGGGGGGCTGACCTGCCGGACGGCCTGCTGCGCGCCGATCTGGCGGTGGAGGGCCGGCTGGAGTCGGTGGCGACGCAGGGGGCGCTGACGCGACTGCTGTTGCGAGTCGACGACTGCCGCCCGCTGGCACCCGGCCGGCTGCCCTGTGACGACCTGCGCCGCATTCGTATCAGTCACTTCCAGGCCCCGCCCATGCAGCCCGGCGAGCGCTGGGCGCTGACCGTGCGGCTGCGGCCTCCGGCGGGCTTCGCCAACCCCGGCGCCTTCGACTACCGCGCCTGGCTATGGCGCGAAGGCATCCAGGCCACCGGCTACGTGCGTGACGAGCCGTCACCGAAAAGGCTGGCGGCCCCGGGGGCCTCGCCGCGGCGTCTGGCACTGACCCATCTCCACGAACGCGATCTGTCGCCGACGGCCTACCGCTGGCTGGCGGCGCTGACCCTGGGCGCCGGCGAGCGTCTCGAGCGCGAGGACTGGGATCTGCTCAATGCCAGTGGCACGACCCACCTGATGGTGATCTCGGGGCTGCACGTGGGCCTGGTGGCCGCCTTCACCCTGCTGGTGACGCGCGGCGTGGCCCGGCTAGTGACGCCCGGCCGCTGGCGCCTGGCGACCTGGCCCTGGTGGCTGGCCGGTGCCGCGGCCATCGGCTACGCCTGGCTGTCGGGGCTCCAGCCGCCGGCCATGCGCGCCATGCTCATGACCCTGGTGGGGCTGTGGGTGGCCAGCGGGCGCCACGCCCCTGGGCCCTGGCAGGCCTGGTGGCTGGCGCTGGGGCTGGTGGTGCTGGTCGATCCGCTGTCGGTGTGGCGACCGGGGCTATGGCTCTCCTTCGTGGCGGTGGCGCTACTGATCCTGATCTGGCAGGGGCGTGCGCGGCCGCGGGGTGTGGGCGGCTGGGTCTGGGCCCTGGTGCGCACTCAGCTGCTGCTGGCACCCTTGATGGCGGCCGCCGTGCTGCTGGCCTTCGCCCGGCTGGCGCCGGCCGCACCGCTGGTCAACCTGGTGGCGGTGCCGCTGGTCAGCTCGCTGCTGGTGCCGCTGGGGTTGGCGGGATGGCTGCTGGCGCCGCTGCCACCCCTGTCGGCGCTGTGCTGGTGGCTCTTCGAGCGCCTCGCCCTGGCGTTGATCGCGCTGCTCGAGTTCGCCGTGAGCTGGCTGCCGCCCTGGTGGCCCGTACCGGAGACAGTGCTGCCGCTGGCGCTGATGCTGGGCCTCGTGGCGCTACTCTGGGCGCTGCCCGGGCTGGTGGCGGGGCTGCGCCTCGGCGGCAGTGCCTTGCTGGCGCTGGCCATGCTGACCCTGGCGCCCCCCGAGCCGGAGCCCGGTGCGCTGCGGGTTCGAGTGCAGGACGTGGGGCAGGGGCAACTGGTGGAGCTGCGCAGCGCCGGCTATCGGCTGCTCTACGATACCGGGCCGCGCTACCGCTCCGGCTTTGCGCCGCTGGCGTCGCTGTGGCCGGCGGGGCAGCGTTTCGATACGGTGCTGGTCAGCCATGACGACCTCGACCATGCCGGCGGCGTGCCGCTGTTGGCCGAACAGCACCGTGTCGGCGAGTTTCTGGCCCCGCCGGGCGAGTCGATCGGCGTACCCTTCGCGCCTTGCCTTCGCGGCCAGCGCTGGGAGCGCGACGGGGTCCGCTACCGGGTGCTGTGGCCGCCCCGGGACACCGCCGAGCTTTCCAGTAACGACCGCTCCTGTGTGCTGGAAGTGACCGCCGGCGAGCATCGCCTGCTGATCACCGGCGACGTGGGCCGCCGGATCGAGCGGGCCTTCCTGCTGGATGTCGAGAGGCCTCTCACCGCGCTGGTCGCCGGCCACCACGGCAGCCGTACCAGCTCGGGTCCGCAGCTGGTGCAGCGACTCTCGCCCGAGCACGTGATCTACAGCGCCGGCCGCCACAATGCCTTCGGCCACCCCCACGCCGAGGTGGTGCGACGCTTCCGACGCGCCGGGAGCTGTCAGTGGAGCACCGCCGAGGATGGCGCGGTGACCCTGTGGCTGGGCGGCGACGGCAAGATCACCCCGACCACCGCGCGTGCGGCCCCCTGGCGCCGCAGCGGTGTCGAAGGGGGGTGCCATGCGGTAGAATCGCCCCACTGATGGCCAGCCTGGATGCCGTCCGGGCCGCGTAAGGAGAGGTGAGGATGGACGTGATGGACGCGCTCGTCGCCGGGGGATGGCTGATGCTGCCGCTGCTCGGCTGCTCGCTGGTGGCCACGGTGATCGTCATCGAGCGCCTGTGGACCCTGCGTGCCAAGCGCATCGCCCCCTACGGCCTGGGCCAGGAGGTCTGCGGCCTGGTGGTGCGTGGCCAGGTCAATCTCTACTGGCTGGAGGCCCACTCGCCGCTGGGAGGGGTGCTGGCCGCCGGGCTGCGCAACGCGCGGCTGGGTCATGAGCAGGTGCGCGCCCGGCTACAGGAGGCCGCCACCGCGGTGATCCACGACATGGAGCGCTTCCTCAGCCCGCTCGGCACCATCGCCGCCATCACTCCGCTGATCGGCCTGCTGGGCACGGTGGTGGGCATGATCGAGGTGTTCTCGGTGATCGTCGCCGGCGATGGGGCGAGCCGCACCGCCGACCTGGCCGGCGGGATTTCGCGGGCCCTGGTGACCACTGCCGCCGGCCTCACCGTGGCCATCCCGGCGCTGATGTTTCACCGCTACTTCCAGCGCCGGGTCGAGGACATCACCGTGCGCATGGAGGAGCAGGCCGGCCAGGTGGTGGAGTTTCTCGCCCACTATCAGGGCGAGCTGGGCTTTGCCGAAGGGCAGGAGGGCGAGCGCCGCGGCGCCAGGACCGATGACGACCGGCGCGAGGCCGACGGGCGCATCGCGCCGGAGGTGAAGCGCTCGTGAGGTTCGTGCGTCGGCGCCGCGACCCGGTGGAGGTCAACCTCACGCCGCTGATCGACGTCGTCTTCCTGCTGCTGATCTTTTTCATGGTCTCCACCACCTTCGAGACCCGCCAGGCGCTGGAGCTCACCCTGCCGGAGAGCGTTACCGGCACCGACCTGGAGCGCTCGCCGGTGACCCTGGTGGTCACCGAGCAGGGGGGCTATCGGCTCGGGGAGCGTGAACTTGCCGCCGCGGGTCTGGGCGAGGCGCTGGCGGCCGAGGCCGACCTGGCCCGCCAGCACGGGCTGGTGGTGGAAGCCGATGCCCGCGCCGCCCATGCCGACGTGGTCAGGGCGCTCGACCAAGCGGGCGCGCTGGGCATTCAGCGGGTACGCATCGCCACCCGGGAGGCTTCGCCGCCACCGCAGCCAACGGAGACACCGTGACTCAAGACGGCAACCAACACTCGGGCTGGACGCTCTACCGGCGCCTGCTGGGCTATGTGAAACCCCACTGGGTTTCCTTCCTGCTGGCGATTCTCGGCTATACCATTTATGCCGCCTCCAGTACCGCCCTGGCAGAGATGATGAAGCGCCTGATCGACGGCATACAGGACCCCACCGCCAGCTTTCGGCTCTTTCTGCCGATGTTCGTGGTGGGCATGTTCGCCGCCCGGGGGCTGGGCACCTTTCTCGGCACCTACTTCATGAGCAACGTGGCGCGCAACGTGGTCCATGCGCTGCGCTGCAACGTCTTCGATCATATGCTGCACCTGCCGGGACGCTTCTTCGATGCCCACTCCAGCGGCCATCTCATCTCCCGGGTCACCTATCACGTGGAGCAGGTCACCGGCGCGGCCACCAAGGCGGTGACCATCGTGCTGCGCGAGGGGCTCTTCGTGCTGGGCCTGCTGGCCTACCTGCTGTGGACCAACTGGATGCTGACGCTGCTGTTCGTAGCGGTGACCCCGCTGATCGGCGGCGTGGTCAGCTATGCCAGCAAGCGCTTCCGGCGCATCTCGCGGCGCATTCAGCACTCCATGGGTGACGTCACCCACGTGGCCTCCGAGGCGCTGACCGGCTACCGAGTGGTGCGCACACACGGCGCCGAGGCCTTCGAAAAGGCCCGCTTCGCCGCGGCCAGCGACTACAACCGCCAGCAGAGCATGAAGGAGGCGCTGACCAAGGCGATCAGTACCCCGGTGATCCAGCTGCTGGTGGCGCTGTCGCTGGCGGTGCTGGTGTGGCTGGCGATGTCGCCGGCGCTGATGGCGGACATGACCCCGGGGGAGTTCGTGGCCTTCATCACGGCGGCCTCGCTGATGGCCAAGCCGGTGCGCCAGCTCACCGAGGTCAACAGCGAGATCCAGAAGGGGATCGCCGCCTCCGCCGAGCTGTTCGGCCTGCTCGAAGTGCCCGCCGAGCCCGATGAGGGCAGCGTGGAGCCGGGACGCCTGAAAGGCCGGGTGGTCTTCGAGGGCGTGCACTTCCGCTACGGTGACAATCAGCCCGAGGTGCTCAGAGGGATCAACCTGAACGTGCAGGCCGGGGAGATGATCGCCATCGTCGGCCGCTCGGGAAGCGGCAAGTCGACCCTGGTGGGCCTGCTGCCGCGTTTCTACCGCCCCACCCAGGGGCGGCTGCTGATCGATAACGTGCCGCTGGACGACTACCGCCTGGCCCCGCTACGTCGCCAGATCGCCCTGGTCTCCCAGCAGGTCACTCTGTTCAATGCCAGCATTGCCGACAACATCGCCTACGGCGAGCCCGACGCCGATCCGGCGGCGGTGGAAGCGGCCGCCCGGGCCGCCCACGCTCATGAGTTCATCGAGCCGCTGCCCGAGGGCTATGACACGGTGGTGGGGGATAACGGGGTGATGCTCTCCGGCGGCCAGCGCCAGCGCCTGGCCATCGCCCGGGCGATCTTCAAGGACGCGCCGCTGCTGATTCTCGACGAGGCCACCTCGGCTCTGGATACCGAGTCGGAGCGCTATATCCAGGCGGCCCTGGAAGAGGTATGCCGCGGTCGTACCACCTTCGTCATCGCTCATCGGCTCTCCACCATCGAGCGCGCCGACCGCATCCTGGTCATGGAGCAGGGGCGGATCGTCGAGCAGGGCTCCCATGCCGAACTGTTGGCCCGCGACGGCGCCTATGCCGCCCTGCATCGACTGCAGTTCCAGGAGGCATGATGGGCCTCGGCGAGCGCTGGTTGGATGCCGCCTACCGCGGCGCTCCCTGGCTTGTGGCGCTGCGTCCCCTGGCCGCGCTCTACCGCCTGGCAGTGGCGCGCCGCGCCGCGGCCTACCGCGACGGGCGGCGCGAGGTGTGGCGGGCCGAGGTGCCGGTGATCGTGGTCGGCAACCTGACCCTGGGCGGTACCGGCAAGTCGCCGCTGGTGGCCTGGTTGGCGCGCTGGCTCAGCGAACATGGCTGGCGGCCGGGCATCGTCTCCCGCGGCTATGGCGGCAAGGGCGCCGACTACCCGCTGCGGGTGGCCGAGGACACCCCGGTGGTCCAGTGCGGCGACGAGCCGCGCATGCTGGCCCGTCAGACTGGCCTGCCGGTGGTGGTGGACCCGGACCGACCGCGCGGAGCGCGGATGCTGCGCGAACTGGGCTGCGATATCCTGATCAGTGACGACGGCCTGCAGCACCTGGCGCTGGGGCGCGACATCGAACTGGTGGTGGTCGACGGCGCCCGCGGTTTCGGCAACGGACACTGCCTGCCCGCCGGGCCGCTGCGTGAGCCGCTGACGCGCCTGGCGCGGGTCGATGCACTGCTGATCAACGGCGAACCGGCCTTCCCCCCGCCCGAGGGCGCCTGGGGGTTTCGCCTGGCGCCGCGGTGCTGGCGCTCGCTGGCCGACGGCTCGGCGCATGGGCTTTCGCCGCCGCCGTTTGCGGGGTCGGTACACGCGGTGGCCGGCATCGGCAATCCGCGCCGCTTCTTCGCCACCCTGGAGGGGTTGGGCCTGGAGGTGATAGAGCATCCCTTCGCCGATCATCACCCCTTCAGCGGCGGCGATCTCGATTTCGGCGATCAGCGGCCGGTGGTGATGACCGCCAAGGATGCCGAGAAGTGCCGAGACGTCGCGCCGGCCAATGGCTGGGTGCTGGAGGTGGAAGCCGAACCCGCCCCCGGCTTCGCGGCCTGGCTTAGCGGTCGCGTGGAGGCGTTGCGGCGGGCAGAAATGATTTCTTAGTGACCCCGCAGGCCCAAGCCGGCGGCGAACGATTCCCAGTGTGTGGAGGTGCAACGATGGACAAGGAACTGCTGGCGATGCTGGTCTGCCCGCTGTGCAAGGGCAAGCTGAAGTACAACCGGGAGCGCCAGGAGCTGTGCTGCCATTATGACGGCCTGGCCTACCCGATTCGCGACGGCATTCCGGTGATGCTGCCCGAGGAGGCGCGCCAGATGGACGTCGACGAGAAGCTGCCGGCTTCGCCGGGGCGCACGGGCGAGCCATGAGCCGGGCGGCGGCAACAACCGACACGAACGCCTTTATCGCGGTGATTCCGGCGCGCTATGGCGCGTCGCGGCTGCCGGGCAAGCCGCTGCTCGACATTGGCGGTGCGCCGATGGTCGCCCATGTCTGGCGGCGGGCCTGCGAGAGCTCGGCCTCGCGGGTGGTGGTGGCCACCGATGACGCGCGCATCCGCGAGGCGCTGGCGCCATGGGGCGCCGAGGTGGTGATGACCCGCGCCGACCACCCCTCGGGCACCGATCGCCTGGCCGAAGTGGCCGAGCGGCTGGGCCTGGCCGACGAGGCGGTGCTGGTCAACGTCCAGGGCGACGAGCCGCTGATTCCCCCCGGCCTGATCGACCAGGTGGCGGCCCGGCTGTTCGACGACCCGGTGGCCTCCATCGCCACCCTGGCCGAACCGATCGCCGACGTCGAGTCGCTGTTCAATCCCAATGTGGTCAAGGTGGTCCGGGCGCACTCCGGCCGGGCGCTCTATTTCTCCCGCGCCCCCGTGCCCTGGGATAGAGAGGCCTGGGACAGGGAGGCCTTGGCCACCCGGCCCGCGCGCCTCGAGGGCGATGCCTGGCTGCGCCATATCGGACTCTACGCCTATCGGGCCGGCTTTCTTTCCGACTACCGCCGCTGGCCGCCATCGCCCCTGGAGCAGCGGGAGCAGCTGGAGCAGCTGCGCGCGCTGCACCACGGCCATGCCATCCAGGTGGCGCTGGCCAGCGAACCCAATCCCGCCGGCGTCGATACGCTCGAGGACCTGGAGCGCGTGCGGGCGCTGTTGGGCACTATCAAGCGAGGAGGCTGACCATGCGTGTGCTCTTTGTCTGTCTTGGAAACATCTGCCGCTCGCCCACCGCCGAGGGGGTGTTTCGCCGGCAGCTGGCGGCCGCCGGCCTGGCCGAGCGGGTGGCGGTCGACTCCTGCGGTATCGGCTCTTGGCACGTGGACAAGGCGCCCGATTCCCGGGCCCAGCAGGCCGCGGCCCAGCGTGGCATCGAGCTGGGCGAGCTGCGTGCCCGCCAGCTGTGTGACGCGGATTTTCAGCGTTTCGACTATCTGCTGGCCATGGATCACGACAACCTGGCGGCGCTGCAAGCGCGCCGGCCGGCGGATTGCACGGCCCACCTCGGGCTGTTCCTGGCCTTCGCCGGCGAGCCGGACCGGGCGGTGCCCGATCCCTACTACGGCGGCGAGCAGGGCTTCGAGGAGGTGCTCGACCTGATCGAGGCGGCCTCCCGGGGGCTGGTGGCGGAACTGCACCGGCGCCTCGAAGCGGGGCGCCATTGAGTGCGACGATCCTGACCGAACACGACCTGTCGCGCGCCAACACCCTGGGATTGCCCTGTGTGGCCGAGCGCCTCGCGGCAGCGGTCAGCGATGCCCAGCTCTGCGCGACGCTGCGGCTGGCGGCCGAGCGGGGCTGGCCGCTGACGCTGCTGGGCGGGGGGAGCAATCTGATCCTGCCCGAGCGGCTGCCCGGGCTGGTGGTACAGCCGGCCATGGCCGACTGGTGGCTGGAGGAGGGCGATGCTGACAGCGTGCGCGTGCACGTCGAGGCCGGCGTCAACTGGCACGAACTGGTGATGGCGCTGGCCGGCCGCGGGCTGTGGGGCGTCGAGAACCTGGCGCTGATTCCCGGCCGCTGCGGTGCCGCGCCGATCCAGAATATCGGCGCCTACGGCGTGGAGCTCTGCGAGGTGCTGGAGGCGGTGCATCTGCGCTACCTGGCGGATGGGCGCGAGGCGGTATTCACGCCCGCCGACTGCGCCTTCGGCTATCGCGACAGCGTCTTCAAGGGTGAGCTGGAGGGGCGCGTGGTGATCACCCGCCTGGTGCTTAGGCTATCGCAAGCCCCGCGGCCACGGCTCGATTACGGTGATCTGGCGAGCCGGGTGAGGGGAGGGCCCACACCGCTGGCGGTGGCCGAGGCGGTATGCGCGATTCGCCGCGAGAAGCTGCCCGACCCGCGGCACCTCGGCAATGCCGGCAGCTTCTTCAAGAATCCGCTGGTGCGGGGAGAACTGGCCGAGCGGCTGCTGGCCGACCATCCCGGGATGCCCCACTTCGTGCAGCCCGATGGGCGGGTCAAGCTGGCCGCCGGCTGGCTGATCGACCGCTGTGGCCTCAAGGGCTGGCGTGAGGGCCACTTCGGCGTGCATGAGCGCCAGGCCCTGGTACTGGTGCACTTCGGTGGTGGCAGTGCCGCCGAGCTGCTTGCCTTCGCCGCAGCGGTGGCTGGCCGGGTGACGGAACGCTTTGGTGTCGAGCTGGAGCGTGAGCCACGCCTGGCGGGTTGATTGCCAGAGCTCCGCCAGGGGCAGCCGATCAATGGATCGCCTCCGAAAGTAGCCGGCCTCCGAAAGTAGCCGGCCATCGAAAGATAGCCAGCAAAATGAAAACGCCCGCGCAAATGCGCGGGCGTTTTCGTCGGGCGGGGCTTCAGCCCTGCTTGCCGTCCTGGGCCTTGGCTTCCTGCTCACGCCGGCGGATCTCCCGCGGGTCGTTGTGGGCGCGACGCCGGCGGCGGCGGGACGCCGCCGACTCCTTGCCACCGTTGTCGCTATCGGAGGCAGCCGGCTTGGCGTCGGGCTTCGACTCGGCCTTGGGCGCTTCGGCGGCTTTCTCGGCCGGCTTGGCTTCAGGCTTGGCCTCGGCGGCTTTTTCTGCCGGCTTCGGCTCGGGCTTCACGTCGGCCTTGGGCGCTTCGGCGGCTTTCTCGGCCGGCTTGGCGTCGGGCTTGGTCTCGGGCTTCGACTCGGCCTTGGGCGCTTCGGCGGCCTTCTCGGCCGGCTTCGCTTCAGGCTTGGCCTCGGGCTTCGACTCGGCCTTGGGCGCCTCGGCGGCCTTCTCGGCCGGCTTGGCGTCGGGCTTGGCCTCGGGCTTCGACTCGGCCTTGGGCGCTTCGGCGGCCTTCTCGGCCGGCTTCGCTTCAGGCTTGGCCTCGGGCTTCGACTCGGCCTTGGGCGCTTCGGCGGCCTTCTCGGCCGGCTTCGCTTCAGGCTTGGCCTCGGGCTTCGGCTCGGCCTTGGGCGCCTCGGCGGCTTTCTCGGCCGGCTTCGCTTCAGGCTTGGTCTCGGCCTTGGGCGCTTCGGCGGCCTTCTCGGCCGGCTTGGCGTCGGGCTTGGCCTCGGGCTTCGGCTCGGCCTTGGGCGCCTCGGCGGCTTTCTCGGCCGGCTTCGCTTCAGGCTTGGTCTCGGGCTTGGTCTCGGGCTTCGCGTCGGCCTTGGGCGCCTCGGCGGCCTTCTCGGCCGGCTTCGCTTCAGGCTTGGTCTCGGCCTTGGGCGCCTCGGCGGCCTTCTCGGCCCCCTCTACCGGCTGCGCCGTGGCGGCTTGCGCCTGCAGCCGCTGCTGCTCGGCTTCGGCCTGGGGATTGATGGCATGTTGGCGCGAGCGGTTGCGCGGGTTGTTGCGGGTGCGCTTGGGCTTGCCGCTCTCCGCCTTGTCGCCGGCGACCTCGGCCGTCTTCTCGCTGGCCTTGTCGGCGACCTTGTCGGTGCTTTCCGGCCGCTGGCGGCTAGGCGCCGTGTCGCGACCGCTGTCCCGGGCGGACGGCTGGCTGGCCTGACGGCCGCCGCTATCCTGCTGGCTGCGGCCCTGCTGACTGCGGCCACCCTGACGGCCGCTGTCCTCCTGCTGCGGGCTTCTGTCCGGGCGCTGGCCACGGCCGCCGCGGGTCTGGCGACCGCCGCGGCTGTCGCTGTCCTGGCGGGCGTCGCCGCGCTCCTGCTGACGCCCCTGGCCTCGCTGGCCGCGGCCGTCGTCGCGTGTGTCGGTACGTTCGCTGCGGGGTCGGCGGCTGCGCCCTTTGCCGCCGCGCTCCTCGCCGTCCGTCGCGCTGCGGGAAGTCGGCTGCTGTGGGGCGCTCGGCTTACGCGGCTGATCGCGGCCGGTGTCTTGCTCTTCGCCGCTGCCAAGCCACTTGGCCACGCCCTTGACCAGTCGGCCGAGCACGCCCGCGGCAACCGGCGCTGGCGCCGGTGCCGCAGGCGGCGGGGTGGCGGGGCTGGCAGGCTCCTGCTGCAGGGAGCTGGGTGCCGGCTCGTTGTGGATGACCGTCTTGACGGCCGCCTCGGCGCGCTGCACCGGCCGGGTGCCGCTGGTGTCCGGCTCCTTGCCCACCTCGGTATCGACCGAGAGCTCGAAGCTGGATTTCTCCACGCCACCCTCTTCCTCGACATGGTCGTCACGCAGGCGCTGCACGTCGTAGTGAGGGGTGTCCATGTCGGGGTTGGGCAGCATGATCACCTGTACCCCCTGGCGGCGCTCGATCTCGGCCAGCACCGCCCGCTTCTCGTTGAGCAGGTAGGTGGCCACCGGCACCGGCAGGATGGCGCGGATCTGGGCGCTGCGCTCCTTCATGGCCTCTTCTTCGATCAGGCGCATGATGGAGAGCGACAGGGAGCGCACATCGCGGATGGTGCCCTGGCCGTTGCAGCGCGGGCAGACCACGCCGCTGGTCTCGCCCAGCGACGGGCGCAGGCGCTGGCGGGACATCTCCATCAGGCCGAAGCGCGAGATACGGCCGATCTGCACCCGGGCGCGATCCAGCTTGAGGGCGTCGCGCATGCGGTTCTCGACCTCCCGCTGGTTGCGCGCCGGGCTCATGTCGATGAAGTCGATGACCACCAGGCCGCCGATATCCCGCAGGCGCAGCTGGCGGGCGATCTCGTCGGCGGCTTCCAGGTTGGTCTGCAGGGCGGTCTCCTCGATATCGCTGCCGCGGGTGGCCCGCGCCGAGTTGATATCGATGGAGACCAGCGCCTCGGTGTGGTCGATGACGATGGAGCCGCCGGAGGGGAGCTTCACCTCGCGCTCGTAGGCGGTCTCGATCTGCGACTCGATCTGGAAGCGCGAGAAGAGCGGGACTTCGTCGGCGTAGAGCTTGATCTTCTGCTGGTAGGAGGGCATCACCTGGCGGATGAAGGCCAGCGCCTCCTGATGAACTGTCTCGCTGTCGATCAGCACCTCGCCGATGTCCTGGCGCAGGTAGTCGCGCATGGCGCGAATGATGACGTTGGATTCGCGGTAGATCAGGAAGGGTGCCGGGCGCTTGCCGGCCTCCTCGGTGATCGATTCCCACACCTGCACCAGGTAGTCCAGGTCCCACTGCAGCTCTTCGGTGGAGCGGCCGATGCCGGCGGTACGCACGATCACGCCCATCTTGTCGGGCACAGTGAGCTGGCCCATGGCTTCCTTGAGCTGGCTGCGCTCTTCGCCCTCGATGCGCCGCGAGATGCCGCCGGCGCGGGGGTTGTTGGGCATCAGCACCAGGAAGCGGCCGGCCAGGCTGATAAAGGTGGTGAGGGCGGCGCCCTTGTTGCCGCGCTCCTCCTTATCGACCTGAACGATGACTTCCTGGCCCTCCTTGAGCACCTCCTTGATGCTGGGGCGACCGGAGGTCTCTTTCAGGAAGTATTCGCGGGAGATCTCCTTGAGCGGCAGGAAGCCGTGGCGATCGGCGCCGAAGTCGACGAAGGCGGCTTCGAGGGAGGGCTCTACACGGGTGATCTTGCCGCGGTAGATATTGGCCTTCTTCTGTTCCCGGGCACCGGATTCGATGTCCAGGTCGTAGAGGCGCTGTCCATCGACCAGAGCGACACGCAGCTCTTCGGGCTGGGTCGCGTTGATGAGCATCCGTTTCATGTTGTCTCGCAAACTGGGCGCGCCGGCGGGCGCCCGAAGGCGACGACGAAGGCGAACCTCTGGGTGCTGCGTGCTTGTAGCTCAGCGCATGTCACGGATGCGCAATGGCGCCCGCTCGAGCCGGCCCAGTAGAGCTCCGGCTCGAGATGATCATGTTGAGTACGTGGCGGAGGCAGGACATGTCTCGGTGGGGCTTCGCCCATCCGGCCCTGCGGTCACCGCCAGACACCTGGCATTCATCGATTCGCCAACGCCGGCCACCGGCACGATGTTGAACGATTCCCGTGGCCACCGCCCGCCAGCAGAGCGTTGGCGGGCCGGGATCCGGGCGTGGCGTTACTGCTTGTTCGTATCGGGCCAGCGGATGTTGCACTGGCCCCAGCTGTCTTGCACCTGACTCTGAGTCTTGCAGATATCGCGTCACTCGTCGGCGGCAGGACCTCTTTATGGGGGTCGTTGCGGCCCGATTTCGTCGCTCCGGCCTGCGTGTCTGTCGGGCAGGCGCCATGGGACCGAAGGGATCCATCCGAGCGAGCTGGCAATATAGCAGTAATACCCCATACCGGCAATTGGCGCAGGGCGCCCCGGAGTGCGTTAGAATGCCGATTCACAACGATTTCTCGAGCGGGAGTCACATGACCGAAGGACGCGACGTGCAGTGGGTGGAAGTGGGCGACGGCCAGGCGGGTCAGCGCATCGACAACTTCCTGATGGCGCGTCTGAAAGGCGTGCCGCGAACCCTCGTCTACCGCATCGTGCGAAAGGGTGAGGTGCGGGTCAACAAGAAGCGCGTCAAGGCGGATACCCGACTGGCGGTGGGCGATCTGGTGCGTATTCCCCCCCTCAGGCTGGCACCCCGCGAGGCGGTCAGGGCGGTCAGCGACAGCCTGCGCAACCTGCTGGCCGGCAGCGTGCTGGTGGAGGGGCGCGACTGGCTGGTGATCAACAAGCCGGCGGGTCTGGCCGTGCACGGTGGCAGCGGGGTCAAGATCGGCCTGATCGAGGCGCTGCGCCAGGTGCGCGAGGACCTCGACTTTCTGGAACTGGTGCATCGCCTGGATCGCGACACCTCCGGCTGCCTGCTGCTGGCCAAGTCGCGCCCGGCGCTGCTGGCCCTCAATGACGCCCTCAAGCAGCACCGGATGGACAAGCAGTATCTGGCACTGGTGGCCGGGCGCTGGCCGGCGCGGCGCGATTTCGTCAGCGCCCGGCTCGACCGCTACGACGCCGGTAACGGCGAGCGCCGGGTGCGCGTGGATGCCGCCGGCAAGGTGGCACGCACCCGTTTCGCGGTGCGTGAGACCTTCGAGAAGGCCACCCTGGTGGCGGCCGAGCCGGTGACCGGGCGCACCCATCAGATTCGCGTGCATGCCGCCCATGCCGGTCATCCGCTGCTGGGCGACGATAAGTACGGTTCGCGGGAGGGGGAGAGTCTGGCCAGGCGGCTGGGGCTGTCGCGGCTGTTTCTGCATGCCGCAGCGCTGACCTTTCCCGAGCCCACCAGCGGTCGTCCGGTGCAGATTCGCGCCCCGCTGCCCGACGACCTGGAGGCCCTGCTGGCCCGAGCCCGCGCGGCCCGATGAGCCCACTCGACCGACCGGAGCCCTGATGCGCTATCGATTGATGATCTTCGACTGGGACGGCACCCTGATGGATTCCGCCGCCCGTATCGTCTCCAGCATGCAGGCGGCGTCCCGTGAGGCCGGCTGGGGAGAGCTGGCCGACGAGGCGGTGCGCGATATCATCGGCCTGGGTCTGCCCGAGGCCATTGAGCGCCTGTGCCCTGGCATTGACCCGGAGCGGGCGGAGCTGCTGCGCAGCCGCTATGCCTTCCATTTCGTGCAGGGCGACACCACGCCCATGCGCTTCTTTCCCGGGGTAGAGGCCGGCGTGGCACGGCTGCGCGAGCGTCATGATCGGCGCCTGGCGGTGGCCACCGGCAAGAGTCGCCGCGGGCTGGATCGGGTGTTCCGTGAGAGCGACAGCGGCGGCTGGTTCCATGCCAGCCGCACTGCCGACGAGACCCGCTCGAAACCGCATCCGCAGATGCTCGAAGAGCTGCTTGCCGAACTTGGCGTCGCCGTCGGCGAGTCGGTCATGGTTGGCGATACCGAATACGACCTGGAGATGGCGCGTGCCCTGGGGATGGATCGGGTCGCGGTGACCTGGGGAGTGCATGCGCCCCAGCGGCTTGCCGCGAGTCGCCCGGTGTTCACCGCCGGCGAGGTGGAGGAGCTGTTCGACTGGCTCGATCGCTGAGCCAGCTCGCGAAAGCAGATCAGAAAAGCAGGTCAGATGAGTCGGTCGGCAATAGGAGTGCACCAAGCCCATGAGCGATGATGACAAGCGCGATGACCGCTGGACCCAGGGGCCGGAGCTGGGCCCCGAAGAGGCCAGGGAAGCGAAGCAGGCCGCTAAGCAGGCGCCGCCGCCCGAGCCGGAGAGCGCCGAGACCCTGCGCGAGCGCCAGCGCCTGGCCCAGCAGCAGATGCTGGATCGCTGGATCGACGGTGTGCTGGTCGAGCAGCGCCGCACCCGCCGCTGGAAGCTGTTCTTCCGCTTCTTCTTCGCCCTGCTGATCCTGGCCTTGCTGGCCACCACGCTCTACGGCATCTTCGGCACCCAGGTTTCCCGTGAGCCCGAGCGCGAGCACCTGGGGGTGGTCAAGGTGCGCGGGGTGATCGATGGGGAGTCGCCGGCCAGCGCCGAGCGCATCATCGAGGGGGTCAGGCGAGCCTGGGAGGCCGATCGCGCCGCGGCGGTGGTGCTGCATATCGATAGCCCCGGCGGCAGCCCGGTGCAGTCCCAGCGCATCTATGACGAGCTGATCAGGCTGCGCGAGCAGGGTGACAAGCCGATCATTGCGGTGATCGAGGACGTCGGCGCCAGTGGCGCCTACTACATTGCCGCCGCGGCCGACGAGATCGTCGCCGCGCCGGCCAGCCTGGTCGGCTCCATCGGGGTGGTCTTCGCCAGTTTCGGCTTCGAGGAAGCCATCGAGCGGCTGGGCGTGGAGCGCCGCGTCTACGCCGCCGGAGACAACAAGGCGTTCCTCGATCCCTTCTCCTCGGTGGCCCCGGAGCAGCGGCAATTCTGGCAGTCGGTCCTCGACACCACCCACCGCCAGTTCATCGAGGCAGTGCGCGATGGGCGAGGGGATCGTCTGGCCGAGGACGACCGACTCTATTCCGGGCTGGTGTGGAGCGGCGAGCAGGCCCTTGAGCTGGGGCTGGTGGACGGCATCGACACGCTCCACGGCATCTCGCGTGAGCGCCTGGGCGAGGTGCGCCTGCACGATTACACGCCGCGCCTCGATCCCTTCGAGCGCCTCAGTCGCCGATTCGGTCGGGTTGCGGCGGAGTGGCTGGGGGTGCCCTCGAGCGGCTCGCCGGTGCGCTATCAGTTGAACTGACAGCGCCTTGCGCCTTACGGAGCCAGCGGGTCCAGCCCCGCTTCGCGCAGCAGGGCGCACAGGCGGATCAGCGGCAGGCCGATCAGCGTATTGGGGTCATCGCCCTCGAGCTTGTCGAACAGGGCGATGCCCAGTCCCTCCATGCGGAAGCTGCCGGCGCTGTCCAGCGGCTGCTCGCGCTCGACGTAGCGGGCAATCTCGCCCTCGCCGAGCCGCCGGAATACCACATCGTAGCGCTCGTGGCCGACCCAGTGGCGGTTGGCGCGGGTATCCACCAGTGCCAGGCCGGTGAGGAAGCGAACCCGCTGTCCCGAGAAGCGCGCCAGGTTGGCACGGGCGGTGGCCGCATCGCCCGGCTTGCCGAGGATCTCGCCGTCGAACAGGGCCACCTGGTCGGAGCCGATGATCAGGTGCTCGGGGTGGTCGGCGGCGACGCGGTTGGCCTTGGCCAGCGCCAGGCGGTGTACCAGCGCCTCGGGCGATTCGCCCGGGCGTGGCGTCTCGTCGATGTCGGGGCTCGCCCAGGTATAGGGCAGGCCCAGGCGGTCGAGCAGCTGGCGTCGCCAGCGTGAGCCGGAAGCGAGGACGAGTCGGGGCATGCGGTGCTCCTTGTGGTGGTCGCTGTGATTAGCCTGTGTTCAGCCTGTGGGTGGGGCCGTCGTGACCCTTGGTGCCGCCATTGTAACCCGCCGTGACGGCGGCTTTGACAGGGGCGGGGGGAGTGCCTATCATTGCGCGCCTATGTTGACTTCACGACTTCCCCAACGGGTCGAGCCGTACAAGCTCGCCGCCCGCGCCGAGCGCCTCGAAGGCCTGATGGCGCTCGACCAGTTCGAGCGCCTGGCTGAGCATGTCGGCGCTCAGGTCGGCGATTGCCGGGTGTGGCTGACGTTCGCCATCGACGCCCAGGGGCGCCGCGAGATTCGCGGTCGCCTGGAGGCCGAGCTGCAGCTGCCCTGTCGGCGCTGCCTCGAGCCCTTGTTCCAGCGCGTCGAGAGCGACTTCCTGCTGGGAATGGTCACCAGCGATGCGCTGGCGGCCGAGCTGCCGAGCACCCACGAGCCGGTGCTGGTGGAAAACGAACAGCTGAACCTGCTGGTGGTGGTCGAGGATGAGCTCATTCTCAGCCTGCCCCAGGTGGTTTACCACGACGAGGCCCAGTGTCGGGTTTCGCGCGACCAGCTGAGCAGCGGTGAGGAGGCCGAGTCCTCGGAGCCGACTCCCGCAAGTCCCTTCGAGGTGCTGCGCCGCCTCAAGGGCAAAAACTGACCTATCCTCGATTCACTCTGGAGTGACACCTCATGGCAGTTCAACAGAATCGCAAGACCCGTTCCAAGCGCGGCATGCGTCGTAGCCACGACGCCCTGAGCGCCCCGACCCTGTCCCAGGACAAGGAAACCGGTACCACTCACCTGCGCCACCACGTCTCTCCCGACGGCTTCTATCGTGGCCGCAAGGTCGTCGACGCCTAAGCTCGGCACTTTGCCGAAGCGGCCCGGTGCCTGAGCGTGCGGATTGCCGTCGATGCCATGGGTGGCGACGCCGGTCCACGCGCGGCGGTTCAGGGTTCAGCCGTCGCGGTGCAGGCATGGCCGGGACTGGAAGTCGATCTGTTCGGCCCGCGTTCCCTGCTGGAAATCGAGCTTGAGAGTCTGCCGCGGCACCTTGCCGCGGCAGGTTCGCATCTGGCCGTCCATCACGCGGCCGATGTGATCCGTCAGGATCAGCGGCCCTCCGATGCGCTGCGTCGCGGCGAGCGGAGCAGCATGGCGCAGATGCTCGGGCACCTGGCCGGCAAGCATGCCGTGGCCGGGGTCAGCTCGGGCAATACCGGCGCCCTGATGGCGCTGGCCCGCCGCGAGCTGGGCATGGTGGCGGATATTCCGCGTCCAGCGATCAGCACCGCCATTCCCGTGCGCGGCGAAGGGCTCTGCTATCTGCTGGACCTGGGGGCCAACGTCGATGTCGGCGCCGAACGGCTGGTCGACTTCGCCCGCATGGGCGATGTGATGGCGCGGCATGTGGACGGCCTGGAGGCTCCCCGGGTAGCGCTGCTCAACGTGGGCAGCGAGGGGACCAAGGGCAGTGCCAGCGTCCGCGAGGCCGATGCCTGGCTGCGCGAGCTGCCGGGGCTTCGCTACTGTGGGTTCGTCGAGGGCGATGGTATCTTCGCCGGTGCCGCGGACGTGGTGGTTTGCGATGGCTTCGTCGGCAACGCGGTGCTGAAGGCCAGCGAGGGGCTGGCACGGATGCTGATCGAGCGCGTACAGACCACCTTCGAGGCGCACTGGAGCAGCCGCCTGGTGGGGCTGCTGGCCCGGCCGGCGCTGCGGCGCCTGAAGGGGGAGTTGGACCCGGTGCGCTACAATGGCGCCAGCCTGCTGGGGCTGGCCGGCATCGTGATCAAGAGCCACGGCGGGGCGGATGCCACCGGCTTTTCCTACGCGGTGCTACGGGCCGCACGCGAGGTCAGCCAGGATCTCCCGTCACGACTGGCCCAGGAGCTCGGGGCCAGGCCGCGACGGCAGGCAAGACCAGGCAGGACAGCACTCAACAAGAGTAAAGGTGAATGACATGACTCAACCCCTTGCCCTCGTATTTCCCGGGCAGGGCTCCCAGCAGATTGGCATGCTGCGTGAGCTGGCCGAGCGCTACAGCGTGGTGCGTACCACCTTCGAGGAGGCTGCCGACGCCCTGGGCTATGACCTCTGGCAGGTCGTCCAGGAGGGGCCCGAGGAGGCGCTCAACGCCACCGCCTGCACCCAGCCGGCGCTGCTGACCGCCAGCGTGGCGATCTGGCGCGTCTGGCAGGAGCTGGAGGGCCCCCGGCCCGGCGCCATGGCGGGGCATAGCCTGGGCGAGTACAGCGCCATGGTGTGTGCCGGAGTGCTGGGCTTCGCCGACGGGGTGCGCCTGGTGAAACTGCGCGGCGAGGCCATGCAGCAGGCGGTGCCGAAGGGGCAGGGGGCCATGGCGGCGATTCTGGGTCTCGACGATGCAGTGGTGGAAAAGGTCTGCGCCGACACTGCCCAGGATGAAGTGGTCTCTGCCGTCAACTATAATGCGCCGGGCCAGGTGGTGATCGCCGGCAGCAAGGCAGCCGTGGAGCGTGCCGTGGCGGCCTGTCAGGAGGCCGGCGCCAAGCGGGCCATGCCGCTGCCGGTCTCGGTGCCCTCGCACTGCGCGCTGATGCGTCCTGCCGCCGAGCGGCTCGAGGCGGCCATGGCCGCGCTCGACATGCGGTCGCCGCGCTACACGGTCTACCAGAACGTCGACGCCCAGCCCCATGCCGACGTAGAGACTCTGCGCACCCGCCTGGTGGAGCAGCTCTATCAGCCGGTGCGCTGGACCTCCTGCGTGGAGGCGATGGCCGCAAACGGCGCCGAGGTGTTCATCGAGTGTGGCCCGGGCAAGGTGCTCACCGGGCTTGGCAAGCGGATTGCCCGCGGCACCAAGGGGTTGGCGGTCAATGACCCCGACAGCCTTGAGGCTGCCCTGGAGCTGGCTCGCGAGAAGGCCGGTCAGTGAGTCGCCGGGGGCGACCCCTCTTCAAACAGCATGCATATCGGGAACAGCTATGACGAGCGAACGCAGAATCGCCCTGGTGACAGGCGCCAGTCGCGGCATCGGTCGCGCCATCGCCCATGAACTGGGCCGCCAGGGACGGGTGGTGATCGGTACGGCCACCACCGAAGCCGGCGCCGCAAGGATCGACGAGGACCTGCGTGCCAGCGGCATCGAGGGGGCCGGGCGTGCCCTGGATGTGACGGATCAGGCCAGCGTGGACGCGCTGGTCAAGGCGGTCAGCGAGGAGTTCGGCGCCCCGACCATTCTGGTCAACAATGCCGGTATCACCCGCGACAACCTGCTGATGCGGATGAAGGAAGAGGAGTGGGATTCGGTACTCGACACCAATCTGAAGTCGGTCTATCGCGTCACCAAGACCTGTCTGCGCGGCATGACCCGGGCCCGCTTCGGGCGCATCGTCAACATCAGCTCGGTGGTGGCCACCATGGGCAACCTGGGGCAGAGCAACTATGCTGCCGCCAAGGCCGGCATGGAGGGCTTCACCCGGGCGCTGGCCCGCGAGGTGGCGACACGTGCGATCACCGTCAACTCGGTGGCGCCGGGTTTCATCGCCACCGACATGACCCGGTCGCTGCCCGAGGAGCAGCACAAGGCGCTGCTGACCCAGATTCCGCTGTCGCGGCTGGGCGAGCCCGAGGAAATCGCGGCCGCCGTCGGCTTTCTGACCGGCGAGAGCGCCGGCTACATTACCGGCGAGACCCTGCAGGTCAACGGCGGCATGAACATGCGTTGAAGCCCTTGTTTGTCGGCGGTTGCGCCGACAGGGGGGCGTCTATAAACTACCCCGCAGCTTGAGGTTGCGGACCACCCGGCTGGTCATCAGAACGGCTAACGTGAACGACTGGAGTACGTCATAATGAGCACCATCGAAGAGCGCGTGAAGAAGGTTGTGGCCGAGCGCCTGAACGTCAAGGAAGAGGACATCCAGAATAGCTCCTCCTTCACCGAGGACCTGGGCGCTGATTCCCTGGACACTGTCGAGCTGGTCATGGCGCTCGAAGAGGAATTCGATACCGAGATTCCCGATGAAGAAGCCGAGAAGATCACTACCGTTCAGGAAGCCATTGACTACGTCAACGCCCATCAGTAAAGGCGTGGCAGTTGCTGCTTGCTGAGCGAGAGGCCCTGCTACAGGGCCGTGGAAAGCCGTCCTGACGCCAGGGCGGCTTTTTCGCTTTGTGGGCTGCGACTGCCCCATACGGGGCGATGTTCGTTATAATGCGCGCAACGGCGGCCCAGCAAACGGGTCGTGTCACCAAGGTTGTCTGGAGGAGTGCTGATGGCTCGTAGAGTTGTGGTGACCGGGCTGGGTCTGGTTACGCCGGTGGGCAACACCGTCAAGGAAAGCTGGGCCAATATCCTGGCCGGCAAAAGCGGCATTGCCCCAATCGAGCATTTCGATGCCAGCGGCTTCAATACCCGCTTCGGGGGGTCGGTCAAGGGCTTCGATATCAGCCCTTACCTCAACCCCAAAGAGGCCCGCAAGATGGATCTGTTCATTCAGTATGGCGTGGCGGCGGGCGCCCAGGCCATCAGTGATGCCGGCATCGAATGCACCGAGGAAAATGCCGAGCGCATCGGTGTGGCGATCGGCTCCGGGATCGGCGGGTTGCCGATGATCGAGCATAACCACAATGCGCTGAACAAGGGCGGGGCGCGGCGCGTCTCGCCGTTCTTCGTGCCCGGCTCGATCATCAACATGATTTCCGGCAACCTGGCGATCCTGCACGGTTTCCGCGGACCCAATATCGCCATCACCACGGCCTGCACCACCGGCACCCACAATATCGGCTACAGCGCCCGCACCATCGCCTATGGCGATGCCGACGTGATGCTCTGTGGCGGTGCCGAGATGGCCACCACGCCGCTGGGCCTCGGCGGTTTCTCCGCCGCCCGGGCGCTGTCGACCCGCAACGAGGCACCGGAGGCGGCCAGCCGTCCCTGGGACCGCGACCGCGACGGCTTCGTGCTCTCCGACGGCGCCGGCGTGCTGGTGCTGGAGGAGTATGAGCATGCCAAGGCCCGGGGCGCGACCATCTATGCCGAGCTGGCCGGCTTCGGCATGAGCGATGACGCCTTCCACATGACCGCGCCGCCGGTCGACGGCAGCGGCGCGGCGCTCTCCATGCGCAATGCCGTTCGCGATGCCGGTATCGAGGCATCGGCCATCGACTACATCAACGCTCACGGCACCTCCACACCGGCCGGCGACCTGGCTGAGAGCCGCGCCGTCCAGGCGGTGATGGGCGAGGCGGCCAAGTCGGTGGCGGTCAGCTCCACCAAGTCGATGATCGGCCACCTGCTGGGCGCCGCCGGCGCCGTGGAAGCGGTGTTCTCGGTGCTCGCCATCCGCGACCAGGTGGCACCGCCGACCATCAACCTGGACAATCCCCAGGAGGGCTGTGAACTCGACTACGTGCCGCATACCGCCCGTGACATGAAGGTCGAGGTGGCACTTTCCAACTCCTTCGGTTTCGGCGGCACCAACGGCACCCTGGTCTTCACCAAGGTGTGATGAGCGAGTCGCGGCTGCCGGAAGAGGGCGCGGTACCCCTGGACGACCGCGGCCTGGCCTATGGCGACGGCCTGTTCGAGACCGTGCTGGTGCGCGACGGTGAGGCGCTGCTGTGGGAGGCCCACCTGGCCCGCCTCGCCCGGGGCTGCCGAGCGCTGGGGCTGCCGATGCCCGCGCGGGATCGGCTGGACAGCCTGCCCGGACAGGCGGGTGAGGGCCTGCGGGTCCTCAAGCTGATCCTGACCCGCGGCAGCGGCGGGCGTGGCTACCTGCCGCCGGCGGAGCCGTCACCGCGGCTGCGCTGGCAGGCCGCGCCCTTCAGCCCGCAGCCGCATCGCTGGCGAGCGGGGGTGCGGGTTCGGCTATGCCGGCTGCGCCTCGGCCTCCAGCCCGCCCTGGCCGGGCTCAAGCACCTCAACCGCCTCGAGAATGTCCTCGCCCGCCAAGAGTGGCAGGACCCCGAGGTGGCCGAGGGGCTGCTGTGCGACAGCGACGGCTGGCTGGTGGAGGCCACCTGCATGAACCTGTTCTGGCGGCGGGACGGGCGGCTGGAAACCCCGCGTCTCGACCGCTGCGGCGTGGCCGGCACGCTGCGCGCCGCCCTGCTCGAGGCGCTGCCCATCGCCGAGGTGGACGCGGGCCCCGAGGTGCTGCTCGACGCCGAGGCGGCCTGGCTGGGCAATTCGCTGCAGGGGGTCTGGCCGCTGGCCCGGCTCGACGACGCCCGGGGCAGCGAACTCAAGCGCTGGGCACCGGGGGAGGCGCACCGCTCCCTGCAGGCCGAAGCGCATAGGCTGCTGGGTTATTCGCCCAGCATGGCAAGTTAACGAGGACAACGCATGCTGCGTCTAGTCAAGATCCTGACGGTGCTGGTCGTGGTGGCCGGTGTGGCGGCCTTCGCCGGCTACCGCTACTGGGAAAGCCGCCTGCAGGCGCCGATCGCGGTAGAGGAGGAGACCCTCTACGAAGTGCCGCGCGGCGCCGGCTACAACCGGGTCGTGGCGGATCTGGCGAAGCGCGAGATCATTCGCGACGACTGGGCGTTTCGCCTGCTGACCCGCATCGAGCCCGAGTCGATCCCCCGGCTTCGCGCCGGCGAGTACATGCTCGAGCCCGGGATGAGCGGGCGCGACTTGATCGCCCTGCTGGGCAGCGACCGGGTGGTCACCTACCCGCTGACGATTCCCGAGGGCTGGACCTTTCGCCAGATGCGGGCCGCGCTGGACGCGGCGCCCAAGCTCGAGAGCCGCACGGCGGGCCTGGATGACGACGAGGTGATGGCGCTGCTGGGGCGCGAGGGGGAGCATCCCGAGGGCTGGTTCTTCCCCGACACCTATCGCTACCACAAGGGCATGAGCGACCTGGAGATCCTCCAGCAGGCGCTATCGCGCATGGAGCGCATCCTCGAGGAGGTGTGGGAAGGGCGCAGCGACGATCTGACCATCGACACTCCCTATGAGGCGCTGATCATGGCCTCGCTGATCGAGCGCGAGACCGGCGCTCCGGAGGAGCGGCGCGAGATCGCCGGCGTCTTCAAGCGGCGCATGGAGCAGGGCATGCGCCTGCAGACCGACCCCACGGTGATCTACGGCATGGGCGAGCGCTATGATGGCCGCATCACCCGCGCCGACCTGCGCGAAGCGACGCCCTACAACACCTACGTGATCGATGGCATGCCGCCCACCCCGATCGCCATGCCGGGGCGCGCCTCGCTGGAGGCGGCGGTCGACCCGCTGCCGGGCGAGACGCTCTACTTCGTCTCCCGCGGCGACGGCACCCATCATTTTTCGCGGACCCTGCGCGAGCACAACAATGCCGTGAACCGGTATATCCGCAATCGCCAGTAAGGAGACGCAGATGGCCGAGCGCGGACGCTTTATCACCCTGGAAGGCGGCGAGGGGGTCGGTAAGTCCACCAATCTGGAGCGGGTCGCCGAATGGCTGGAAGCGCGGGGTCTCGAGGTGGTGCGTACCCGCGAGCCCGGCGGCACGCCCCGCGCCGAGGCGATCCGCGGGCTGCTGCTCGACCCCGCCCAGGATGAGCCGCTGGCCGACGACGCCGAACTGCTGCTGATCTTCGCCGCCCGGGCCCAGCACCTGGCCGAGCGTATCCGCCCGGCCCTGGCGCGGGGCGCCTGGGTGCTGTGCGACCGCTTCACCGATGCCACCTTCGCCTACCAGGGCGGGGGACGCGGCATCGAGGCGGCGCGGATCGCCGAGCTGGAAGCCTTCGTACAGCAGGGCCTCGCCCCCGACCTGACGCTGCTGCTGGACATGCCGGTGGCCGCCGCCCAGCGGCGACTGGAGGGCCGCCTGACCACCAGCGGCGGCGTTCGCGACCGCTTCGAGCAGGAGCGGCGGGACTTCTTCGAGGCGGTGCGCCGGGCCTACCTGGCCCGGGCCGAGGCCGACCCCGAGCGTATCGCCGTGATCGATGCCGATGCGCCGCTTGCCAGCGTCCAGGCGCGCCTCGAGGCCTGTCTCGAGCAGCGGGTGACGCCATGGCTGTAGCCACACCCGATGCGCCGTCCCCTGAGCTGCCAGGCCCGCTGCCCTGGCAGCGGCCGCTGTGGCAGCGGTTCCTGAGCCTGAGCGGCAGCGGCCGGCTGCCCCATGCGCTGTTGCTCTCCGGTCCCCACGGAGTCGGCAAGCAGCAGTTCGCCGAGGCGCTGATCGCCCGTCTGCTGTGCCTTGCCCCGGGGGAGGTCGCCTGCGGGCAGTGCCACGCCTGTCGCATGCTGGCCGCCGGCTACCATCCGGATCTGCTGCGGGTCTCGCCGGAAGAGGGCAAGCGCCAGATTCGCATCGACCCGATTCGCGGGGTCAACGCCTTCGTCGCCCAGACCGCCCAGCAGGGCGGCCACCGGGTGATCGTCATCGCCCCGGCGGAGGCCATGAACGTGGCGGCCGCCAACGCCCTGCTCAAGAGTCTGGAAGAGCCGGGCGAGAAGACCCAGTTCGTGCTGCTGGCCGATGTACCCTCGCGCCTGCTGGCGACCATCCGCTCCCGCTGCCAGCACTGGAGCCTGCCGCAGCCCCAGGCCGAGCCCAGCCTCGGCTGGCTGGCCGAGCGGCTGGGCGGCGAGGAGGAGGCGCGTTTCTGGTGGCGGGTCTCGGGCGGTCTGCCGCTGCTGGCCACCGAGCTGGCCGCTCCGCCGGCGCGGGCCCTGCGCCAGCAGCTTCACGAGACCTTCGACGCCCTGGTGCGCGGCGCCGAGCCGGTGGCCGAGGCGGCGCGACTGGATCGCCAGTCCACCGAGGCGATCCTGTGGTACGGTATCGCCTGGCTGGAGGACCTGATCCGCCTGGGGCTGTCCGGCGACGGCGAACGGGTACGCAACGCCGACCTGTTACCCCTCTACCGGCAGGCGGTCAAGAACGCCCGGGTGCGCGACTGGTTCCGCCTGCTGGACTATGCGCGCGAACAGCGCCGGCTGCTGGCTGCCGGCGGCAACCCCAATCCCCAGCTGGTCCTCGAGGCCTGGCTGGTTCGCTGGTCCGCTCTGCTGCGTTCCTGACGCCGGAGTGACGGGAGGAGAACGCCATGGCTGCACAGAAAGCGTTGTCGCTGACCATCCAGGACGAGCAGACCCTGCTCTCCGCCTATATGCCGCTACTGGAGCGGGGCGGTATCTTCGTGCCCACCCGCGAACGCTATGAGCTGGGCCAGGAGGTGTACCTGCTGCTGACCCTACCCGGCGACCAGGAGCGGGTGCCGGTGACCGGCCAGGTGGTATGGGTTTCGCCGGATGGCGTGGCCGGCCGTCGGGTGCCGGGAATCGGCATCCACTTCAGCCCCGAGGATCAGGCGGTTCGCGACCGTATCGAAACCCTGCTGGCCGGCCAGCTGAACACCGGGACGCCGACCTACACCCTCTGAACGGCACCAGCCGCTTCCCCTGTCATTAACCCTTGAGCCCTGATTCTGCATGTTTGTCGATTCCCACTGCCATCTCGACCGCCTCGACCCCAGGACCCACGACGGGGATCTCGCCGCGACCCTCGCCGCCGCCCGTGAGCGCGGCGTGCACCAGTTCCTGGCCATCGCCGTGACCCTGGAGGAGCTCCCGGGGATCGCCGCCATCGCCCGCGCCCACCAGGACGTGGTGATCTCCGCCGGGGTGCACCCGCTGCATCGCGTGGCCGAGGAGCCGAGCGTCGAGTCGATCAAGGAGGCCGCCGAGCGCTTCGGGGTCGTGGCCATCGGCGAGTGCGGCCTCGACTACCATTACCTGGAGAAGTCGCCCCAGACGGTGCCGCCCCGGGAGGTGCAGCTCGAGCGCTTCCGCCGCCAGTTGATCGCCGCCACCGAGCTGGAACTGCCGGTCATCGTGCATACCCGCGAGGCCCGCGAGGAGACCCTGGCGCTGATCCGCGAGCACACCGACCCGGCCATCGGCGGTGTGCTGCACTGCTTCACCGAGGACCTGGACATGGCCCGGGAGGCGGTGCGTCACGGTTTCTTCATCTCGCTGTCGGGGATCGTCACCTTCCGCAACGCCGAGTCATTGCGCGAGGTGGCCCGGCGCGTGCCGCTGGATCGGCTGCTGATCGAGACCGACAGCCCCTACCTGGCACCGGTCCCCCACCGCGGCAAGCCCAATGAGCCGGCCTGGGTGGTGGAGGTGGCCGAATGCATCGCCGCCGAGCGGGACATCAGCGTCGATGAGGTGGCGATGCAGACCACCGCCAACTTCTATCGCCTGTTTCGTGCCGCCGCGCCGGAGGCCCCCGCCGAGGTGCGCGAGGCGCTGGCCCAGGCGGGCCTGGTATAGACTGATAGCAACGCGCCGTGTCGGAGACCGCCGCCATGAACCTGGACCTGCTGATCGAGCATGTTGACCCGACGGGCGAGATCCCCCCCGTGGACCGCTGGCACCCCGAGCGGGTGGGTGAGATGGACCTGGTAATCGAAGCCGACGGCCGCTGGGTCCACGAAGGGGGCGTGATCGCCCGGCCACGCCTGGTGCGGCTGCTGTCCACCATCCTGCGCCGTGACGACGACGGCCATGTCTATCTGGTCACCCCGGCCGAGAAGCAGCGCATTCGCGTCATCGACCACCCCTTCGTGGTCGTGGATGCCGAACCGGATGCGCATGGCCGCTGGTGGTTGACTACCAATGTCGGTGACCGCCTGAGCCTGGACGGCGAGCATCGCCTGCGGGTTACCGAGACCCCCGAGGGTGTGCCGGTGCCCGAGGTGCCGGTGCGCTTCGGGCTCGCCGCGCGGCTGGGGCGCAATGTCTACTATCGGCTGATCGAGGCCGCCGAGCAGCGCCGGGGCGATGACGGCCGCCTCGCGCTGGGGCTGATCAGCGCCGGGGTCTGGCAGCCGCTCGGCGAGCTGCCCGCCGAGGCATCGTGAGGCTCACCGCCGAGCAGCGGGCCGTGGTCGAGCATGGCGACGGCCATGCCCGGGTCGCCGCGGTGGCCGGCTCCGGCAAGACCACCACCCTGGTGGCGCGGGTGCTGCAGCTGCTCGAGCGGGGCGTGCCGGCGGCGCGCATCCTGGTGCTGATGTTCAACCGCTCGGCCCGCGAGGACTTCCAGGCCCGGCTGGCCGCGCTGGCGCCGCCCGGCCAGCGGCTGCCCGACGTGCGCACCTTCCATTCGCTTGGGCATCGCCTGACCGGGAGCCTGACGCGCTGGGGAGCGCTGTCGCCGCGCCGGCTGCTGTCGGCCGACTGGCAGGTGGAGCGCCTGCTGCGCCAGGCCTCCCTGGAGGTGCTGGGTGATGACCCGGAGCGCCGCGAGAACGCCCTGGAAGCCGACACCCTCGATGCCCTGGCCCACTTCTGTGGCCTGGTGAAGGCCGAGATGGCGTCGCCGGCGGCACTCTATCAGCGCCTCGATTTCGCCGAGGAGACACGCCACTTCGTGGACGCCTTCCAGCGCCTCGAGGAGCTGCTTGCCGAGCACGGCCTGATGACCTATTCGGACCTGCTCTATCGCCCGCTGCGCGCCCTGGAGGCCGACCCCGCACTGACCGGCCGCGTGCAGGGCTTTCTCGACCAAGTGATCATCGACGAGTATCAGGACATCAATCAGGCCCAGCTGCGCCTGCTGGCCACCCTGGCCGGACGCGACGCCGCGGTGATGGCGGTGGGCGATGCCAATCAGTGCATCTACGAGTGGCGCGGCGCCCATCCCGACACCATGCGCGAGCACTTCTCCGCCACCTTCGGTCCGGCCACCGACTACCCGCTCTCCACCACCTTTCGCCACGGTCATGCCCTGGCGTTGGCGGCCAACCACGCCATCGCGGCCAACCGTCGTCGGCCCGACCAGCTGTGTCTGGCGGCCCCCGGTACCCCCTTCACCTCGCTGGCGGTGGACCGCGGCCCCGGGGCGCTGCTCGCCGAGCTGGCCGCCTGGCAGCGGGCGGGGCGGCATCTCGACGAGGTCTGCCTGCTGGTGCGCAGCTGGGCGCTGTCGGTGGTGTTTCAGCTGCAGCTGCTGCAGGCCGGCATTCCTTTTCGTCTCTCGCGGGAGGATCGCTTCGTATTCCGACTGCCGCTGGTGCAGGCCCTGGCCGGCTACCTGCGCCTGGCGCTGAGCCCCGGGCTGCTGCGCGACCCGGCGCTGCTGCAGCGGCTGCTGGAACAGCCGACCCCTTTCGTGGCCCGTGAACGCCTGGCGGCCCTGGCCCGGCGGCTGGCCGATACCCAGACCTTCCCCGAGCGCCATGACCCCCTGCTGGCGGGCCTCAAGCCGATCCAGCGGCGCAACCTGTCGCGTCGCTGGGCGCTGCTCTGCGAGCTGCCGCGGCTGGCGGGCTGGTCGCCGGTACGGCTGCTGACCCACGTGGTCGACAGCCTGGACGCCGAGAAGGTGCTCAAGCGGGCCGCCGCCCGTCGCGAGAAGGGGGAGGAGGACGTGCGCCTGCTCGATGTGCTGGTCGAGCAGGCCGCTGAACTCAGCGATATCGAGGCCTTCATCGAACTGCTGGAGCGCCCGGTGGAGAACCATGCCGACGGGGTACTGATCACCACCGTGCACGGCGCCAAGGGGCTGGAGTGGCCGCTGGTGGCCCTGGGGGGCGTCAATGAGGAGGATTTCCCCCACTACGGCCGTGACAACCCGCTGACCGCCGACCGGCTCGAGGAGGAGCGAAGGCTGTTCTACGTGGCCATCACTCGTGCCCGCGAGCGCCTGCTGATCCTGCACGACGGCGGCGAGCACCGTCCGAGCCGCTTTATCGGCGAGACGGCCTGGCAGGACTGTCTGCGGGTGGCGGCGCGCCTGGACGGGGAGGGCGATCCCCAGGCGCCGCTGGCGGTGGGTGCGCCAGCCCGGGTCGCCGGCTACCTGCAGGCGCTGGGCCGCGAGCTGCCGCTCAGGCCGCTGGTGGCCGAGGCGGCGCCCGGGGCCGTCGGGGAGGCGCCACTCGAGGAGTACCGCCCCGGCCAGCGCCTGCGCCATGCGGTATTTGGCGAAGGTGAGGTCGCCGTGGTGGAGGGGGACCCGGCCGACCCGGTGATCGAGGTGTGCTTCCGGCAGTCCGGTCGCCGGCGCCTGCTGGCGAAGCGCGCCCCCATTGAGCGGCTGAGTGACGCCCCCTCGCCAGTAAAGCCCTGAGCCGGGCAATTCTTGTGAAGAGGAGAGTGACGATGTCGCAAGTGCTGATGAGCGCGGCGCAGCTGGCCGAGGCCCTGCGGAGCGCGCGTCCGCCCCGGGTGCTGGACTGTCGGGCGCGGCTCGGCGAGCCGGATGCCGGACGGCGGCTGTGGCAGGCCGGGCATGTGCCCGGCAGCCTGCACCTGGACCTGGATCGCGACCTGGCCGGTGCGCCGGGGGAGGGCGGACGCCACCCGCTGCCGACTCGCGAGGCGTTCACTGCCGTGCTACAGCGTCTCGGCATTACTCCCGAGCTTCCGGTGGTGGTCTATGACGACATGGGCGGCCAGCTGGCCGCAGCCCGAGCCTGGTGGATGCTGGCCTGCTGGGCCGGGCATCCCGATGTGCGGGTGCTGGACGGTGGCCTGCGTGCCTGGCAGGCGCATGGCGGCGAGCTGCCGCTAGGGAGCAAGAACACTACTGCGCCCAGCGCCTGGCGGCCGCGCTTCGCCGAGACCGCTTGGGTCGATGCCGATCGGGTCTTTTCCGGGCGCGAGCTGAAAGTCGATGCCCGCAGCCCCGAGCGTTTTCGCGGCGAGGTCGAGCCCATCGATCCGGTGGCGGGACATATTCCCGGCGCCCGCTGTCGGCCCAGCGCCGCCAACCTGGATGAGGATGGCCGCTTCAAGTCGCCGGCTACGCTGGATGCCGAACTGCCGGAGGCGGCGGAGATCATCGCCTACTGCGGCTCCGGGGTCACCGCCTGCCATAACATCCTGGCCTATGCCGTCGCCGGTCGCCCCCTGCCGCGCCTTTATCCCGGCTCCTGGAGCGAGTGGATTCGCGACCCGGCGCGCCCAGTGGCGCGCGGCGACCAAGCGAAGTAGGCTTGACCCCTTATTACGAGGATGACAACCCCGCAACGGCCAAGGGAGAGGGACATGAATTTCGCGCTGATCGGCGCCGCCGGCTATATTGCGCCGCGTCATATGCAGGCCATCAAGGAGACCGGCCACTCGCTGGTAGCGGCCTATGACATCAACGACTCGGTGGGCATCATCGACTCCATCTCGACCAACTGCGCTTTTTTCACCGAATTCGAGTATTTCCTCGAACACGCCTGGCGGCTGCGGCGCAAGGGCGAGGGGGCGCTGGACTACATGGTGGTCTGTTCCCCCAACCACCTGCACAGCGCCCATATCGTCGCCGGCCTGCAGCTGGGCTGCGACGTGATCTGCGAGAAGCCGTTGGTGCCCACGTCCGAACAGCTCGACGAGCTGCGCCTGGTGGAGCAGGAGACCGGTCGCCAGGTCTACAGCATCATGCAGCTGCGCCATCATCCGGCGATCCATGAGCTGCGCGACAAGGTGATCGCCGAGCAGCGCGACACCAAGTATGAGGTCGAGCTCACCTATATCACCGCTCGTGGCCCCTGGTACCTGGCCAGTTGGAAGGGGGACCCCCGCAAGTCGTTCGGGGTGGTGGCCGAGATCGGCATCCACTTCTTCGACATGCTGCATCAGATCTTCGGCGAGCTCGAACACCAGGTGCTGCACTACAGCGACGACCACAAGGCCGCCGGCTACCTGGAGTACGAGAAGGCGCGGGTGCGCTGGTTCCTGTCTATCGATGAGCAGGACCTGCCGGATTCGGTGCGCGGGCGCCAGTCGACCTATCGCAGCATCACCTGCGATGAGGAGCAGTTCGAGTTCTCCACCGGTTTCACCGACCTGCACACCGTCAGCTATCGCGAGATCCTGTCGGGGCGTGGCTTCGATATCGACACCGTGCGCCACTGCCTGGAAACCGTGACGGCGATTCGTGCGGCCACGCCCGAGTCACCGCGCCGGGGCGAGGGGCACCCGCGGATGCTGGAACTCGGCCTGGCAACCAGTGTATAGGGAGGCGAGACCCATGCAGTTCATCGACCTGGCCGCCCAGCAGGCGCGCATCAAGCCGCAGCTCGATGCGGCCATTGCCCGAGTGCTGGCCCACGGCCGCTACGTCCTGGGTCCCGAGGTGGAGGCGCTCGAGCAGCGCCTGGCCGACTATGTCGGCGTGGCTCACTGCATCGGCTGTGCCAACGGCACCGATGCATTGCAGATCGCCCTGATGGCGCTCGATATCGGCCCGGGCGACGAGGTAATCGTGCCCGGCTTCACCTTCGTCGCCTCGGCGGAGAGCGTGGCGCTGGTTGGCGCCAGGCCCGTCTACGTGGACATCGATCCGCACACCTACCTGCTCGACCCGGCGCTGCTGGAGGCGGCCATTACGCCGCGCACGCGGGCCATCATGCCGGTGTCGATGTTCGGGCAGTGCGCCGACATGGCGGCCATTGGCGAGGTGGCCAGCCGCCACGGCCTGGCGGTGGTGGAAGACGCCGCCCAGAGTTTCGGCGCCACCCAGCACGGCTGGCGCTCGGGCAGCCTGAGCCGAGTCGCGACCACCAGCTTTTTTCCCAGCAAGCCCCTGGGAGCCTACGGAGACGGCGGCGCCCTGTTCACCGACGACCCCGAGCTGGCCGAGGCAATTCGCCTGGTGGCACGGCACGGCGAGGCGAAGCGCTACCACCACGTGCGCCTGGGCATGAACAGCCGGCTGGACACCCTGCAGGCCGCCGTGCTGCTGGCCAAGCTGGATCTCTTCGACGAGGAGGTGGCGCTGCGCCAGGCGGCGGCCCAGCGCTACGACCGGCTGCTCGGGCAGGCGGGGATCGCCGCCGCGCCAGTGCTCGCCCCCGGCAACACCAGCGTCTATGCCCAGTACAGCATTCGCGTGGCGAACCGCGAGGCGGTGCAGCAGCGGCTTGCCGAGGCCGGCATTCCCACCGCCGTGCACTACCCGGTGCCGCTCAACCGCCAGCCGGCGCTGGCGGAACCGGACAGCCGGCTACCGGTGACCGATGCCGTCTGCGAGGCGATCCTCAGCCTGCCCATGCACCCCTATCTGGAGGCCGAGCAGCAGGAGCGGGTGGTGGAGGCGCTGGCCGCGGCCCTGGCAGGTGAGGGGGAAGGTGGGGGGACAGGCGCCGCCTGAACAGGACGGGGCCTGCGGTTGCAGGCCCCGAGCTGGCGAGCGGGGTCTTACATATTGGGGTAGTTCGGCCCGCCGCCGCCCTCCGGCGCCACCCAGGTGATGTTCTGTGCCGGGTCCTTGATGTCACAGGTCTTGCAGTGCACGCAGTTCTGGAAGTTGATCTGGAACTGCGGCTTGCCCTCGTCGTCTTCCACGACCTCATAGACCCCCGCCGGGCAGTAGCGCTGGGCCGGTTCGGCGTATGTCGGCAGGTTGTCGCGGATCGGCAGCTCCGGGTCGGCCAGCTTCAGGTGGCAGGGCTGGTCCTCCTCGTGGTTGGTATTCGACAGGAACACCGAGGAGAGCTTGTCGAAGGAGAGCTTGCCGTCGGGCTTGGGATAGTCGATCTTCTCGAACTCGCTGGCCGGCTTGAGCGTTGCGTGGTCCGGGGTGGTGTCGTGGATGTTGGGCAGCTTGCCGCCCAGCAGCTGGTTGACGAAGTTGTAGGCCCCGCCGCCCACGGTGCCGTACTTGTGGATCGCCGGGCCGAAGCTGGCGCTCTCCTTGAGTTCGGCGTAGGCCCAGCTGGCCTCCCACTTCTCGGTAAAGGCGGTGAGCTCGGCGCCGCCCTCGTCACCGCCCCCCGTTTCGTCACGATCGCTCAGCGCCTCGAAGACCGCCTCGGCCGCCACCAGGCCGGACTTCATGGCGGTATGCAGGCCCTTGATCTTGGCGAAATTAAGGGTGCCGGCGTCGCAGCCGATCAGCAGGCCGCCGGGGAAGGTCATCTTGGGCAGGCAGTTGAGCCCGCCCTTGGTGATGGCCCGGGCGCCGTAGGCAACGCGCTTGGCGCCTTCCAGGTGTTGCTTGAGCACCGGATGGTGCTTCATGCGCTGGAATTCGTCGAAGGGCGAGAGCCACGGATTCTGATAGGAGAGATCCATGATCAGGCCCACTACCACCTGTTGGTTTTCGGCGTGGTAGAGGAACCAGCCGCCGTGGGTCTTCTTGTCCAGCGGCCAGCCGGAACCGTGCAGCACCAGGCCGGGCTCGTGCTTCTCGGCGGGGATGTCCCACAGCTCCTTCAGGCCGATGCCGTAGTGCTGCGGGTCCTTGCCCTCGTCGAGCTTGAACTGGTCGATCAGCCGCTTGCCCAGGTGGCCGCGGCAGCCCTCGGCGAAGAGGGTGTACTTGGCGCGCAGTTCCATGCCCGGCATATGGCCGTCCTTGGGCGTCCCATCGGCGGCCACGCCCATATCCCCGATCAGGATACCCTTGACCACGCCCTCCTCGACGATCGTCTCCTGGGCGGCAAAGCCGGGGAAGATCTCGACGCCGAGACTCTCGGCCTGCTCGGCCAGCCAGCGGCACAGGTTGCCGGCGCTGATCACGTAGCGTGTGAGATCGCCGCCGGTGTTGTGCATGGACTTGGGCACCAGGGCGTTGGGCAGCTTCTGGGCCTTTTCGGCATCCTTGAGCAGGTAGACCTCGTCGCGGGTCGCCGGCGTGGTCAGCGGGGCGCCACGCTCTTCCCAGTCGGGGAAGAGTTCGGCCAGGGCGCGGGGCTCGAAGACCGCCCCGGAGAGGATGTGGGCGCCCACTTCGGAGCCCTTCTCCACCACGCACACCGAGAGCTCCTGCTCGGCCTCACCCGCCTGCTGCATAAGGCGGCAGGCCGCCGACAGGCCCGCAGGCCCGGCACCGACGATGACCACGTCGAATTCCATCGAATCACGCTCTACTTGCTCTGACATCCGGTTGCTCCCCCTCGTCATCGACGCTATGGCGACGGTCTACCACCAACGTCGAAAGAATTTTAAACGGTCGTTTGCTTCTCGATATTCTCCATGATAGGCATAATAGACGACTCAGGTCACCCCTACGATGGGCAATGTGCGGTGGGAGCCGCCTGAAGCTCGACCGACCGGGATTGTTGCCGCGGGCCAGCTTGTGGCACATTGGAAGGGTTTTGGGCTGCGGCGCCTATCAAACGCTTGCATGAAACACATAAGGGCCTGTCAGCCGGTTCTAAGGAAACGCCGGCAAGCCCGGTGCGAACCGGGCGGATCGGCGCTCCCTAACCAGACGGTTCCTAGACTGAACCAAGCGAGGACACCATGAAAGTACTCGTCGCGGTCAAACGCGTCATCGACTACAACGTCAAGATCCGGGTCAAGCCGGACAACTCCGACGTCGACCTCACCAACGTCAAGATGGCCATGAACCCCTTCTGCGAGATCGCCGTGGAAGAGGCGGTGCGCCTGAAGGAAAAAGGCGTGGCCACCGAGATTGTCGCCGTGACCATCGGCCCCAAGGCCGCCCAGGAGCAGCTGCGCACCGCTCTGGCGCTGGGCGCCGACCGTGCCATTCATGTCGAGACCGACGAGCGTGTCGAGTCGCTGGGCGCCGCCAAGGCGCTGGCCAAGGTGGTCGAGGCCGAGCAGCCGGGTCTGGTGATCCTGGGCAAGCAGGCCATCGACACCGACAACAACCAGACCGGCCAGATGCTCGCTGCCCTGACCGGCCTGCCCCAGGGCACCTTTGCCTCCGAGGTGGTGATCGAGAATGACAAGGCTCAGGTGACTCGCGAGATCGACGGCGGCCTGCAGACCATCGAACTCACGCTGCCGGCCATCGTCACCACCGACCTGCGCCTCAACGAGCCGCGCTACGCCAAGCTGCCCGACATCATGAAGGCCAAGAAGAAGCCGATGGACGTCAAGAGCCCGTCCGACCTCGGCGTCGAGGTGGCCTCCAAGGTCAAGCTGCTCAAGGTCGAGCCGCCGGCCGAGCGCCAGGGTGGCATCAAGGTGGGCTCCGTGGACGAGCTCGTGGACAAACTCAAGAACGAAGCCAAGGTGATTTCATGAGCATTCTGGTACTCGCCGAACATCACGACGGCGCCCTGGCTGGCGCCACCGCTCACGTGGTCGCGGCGGCGCAGGCCATCGGCGGCGACATCGACGTCCTGGTGGCCGGCGAGAACGTCGCCGCCGTGGCCGAGGCCGCGGCCAAGCTCGACGGCGTGGCCAAGGTGCGCCTGGCCGACCACGCCGCCTACGCTCACCTGCTGGCCGAGCCCACCGCGGCGCTGATCGCGGAGTTGGCCGGCGACTACAGCCACGTGCTGGCGGCCGCTTCCACCACCGGCAAGAACGTGCTGCCCCGGGTGGCCGCGCTCAAGGACGTCTCGCAGATCTCCGAGATCATCGCCGTCGAGTCTCCGGACACTTTCAAGCGCCCGATCTACGCGGGCAACGCCATCGCCACCGTGCAGAGCGAGGACGCCCTCAAGGTGATCACCGTGCGCCCCACCGGTTTCGATGCGGTAGGCGAGGGCGGCTCCGCCAGCGTGGAAGCCGTCGAGTTCGTCGCCGACAACGCCCAGTCCACCTTCATCAAGGAGGAGCTGGCCCAGTCCGATCGTCCCGAGCTGGGGGCGGCCAAGGTGGTGATCTCCGGCGGCCGCGGCATGGGCAACGGAGAGAACTTCAAGCTGCTCGAGGGCATCGCCGACAAGCTGGGCGCGGCCATCGGTGCGTCGCGTGCCGCGGTGGACGCCGGCTTCGTGCCCAACGACATGCAGGTGGGCCAGACCGGCAAGATCGTCGCCCCGGAGCTCTACATCGCCGTGGGTATCTCGGGTGCCATCCAGCACCTGGCGGGCATGAAGGACTCCAAGGTGATCGTCGCGATCAACAAGGACGAGGAGGCGCCGATTTTCCAGGTCGCGGACTATGGCCTCGTCGCCGACTTGTTCGAGGCGCTGCCGGAACTCGAGCAGAAGCTCTAACAATCGACCCGGCGTCACCAACGACAGCGGGCCGGCCCTCACAGGGTCGGCCCGCTGTCGTTTGGCCGTGTGGCATTGGGTAGGGGAGGCATATTGCCGAAGGCTATATAAGTTGATAACGATTTCTATTAGCGTGACAATCGATGTTCTGCCATCCTTGGGAATGAAGTCGGGGGCAAGCCCCCTTTGCCACCCTTCATGGAGGAGTCACTATGCCGCATACACTGCCCGACCTTCCCTATGCTTTCGATGCGCTGGAGCCGTATATCGACGCCACGACCATGGAAATTCACCACGGCCGCCACCATCAGACCTATGTCAACAACCTCAACGGCGCCCTGGAGGGAACCGGCCTCGAGGAGATGCCGGTGGACGAGCTGCTCGCCAACCTCGACCGGGTGCCCGAGGATAAGCGCCAGGCGGTCATCAACAACGGTGGCGGCCACTCCAATCACTCCAAGTTCTGGCAGATGATGTCGCCGAAAGGCGGCGGCCAGCCCCAGGGCAAGGTGGCCCAGGCCATCGACAGCGAGCTGGGTGGCTTCGACGCCTTCAAGGATGCCTTCACCAAGGCGGCGTTGGGCCGCTTCGGCAGTGGCTGGGCCTGGCTCAGCGTCACCCCGGAAAAGACCCTGGTGGTGGAGAACACCCTCAACCAGGACAGCCCGCTGATGCACGGCAATACCCCGGTGCTGGGCCTGGATGTCTGGGAACATGCCTACTACCTGAAGTACCAGAACAAGCGCCCGGACTACGTGGCCGCCTTCTTCAATGTGATCAACTGGGATGACGTGGAGCGGCGCTACCAGGCCGCAGTCTCCTGATGGCGTAGGCCAATCCCATCTCGGCACTCGATATCGCCGCGGCCTAAGGGTCGCGGCGATATCGTTTGCGGGGACGAGCATTGGTGGGAACGGAGGGGGTGCCCAGCATGTCGCCGTCGCGGCCGGGTCCGACGAGTGAATGCCGCTGCGCCCGCTCTCTGGCAAGATAGGCGCTTCGAACGTCAACGGATCAAGGACGCGGCATGGCTCACCTGCTACGCATCGTGATGATTCACGGCCATCTCGAGGGGGTGGTCGAGCTCAGTGTGGACGGCCACACCAATATCTGCGGCACCAATGCCTCGGGCAAGACCACTCTGCAGCGCCTGGTGCCGGTGTTTTATGGCGAGCTGCCCAACAAGGTGGTGCCCAAGACACGGATGAAGTTCGATGCCTTCTACCTGCCGCATCGCAACAGCTACCTGGTCTACGAGTATCGCCGTGAAGCGGGCAACGTCTGCCAGGCGGTGCTGACCCGCAAGAGCGAGGGGGGAGTGGAGTATCGCTTCGTCGGCTCGCCCTACCGGCCCGAGGATTACCTGGTAGAGAGCGATGCCGGGGTCGCGGCCCTGGACTACGCCCAGTGGGCCAACGGGCTGCGTCGCGAAGGGATCAGCGTGTCGGCCAAGCTGGGCGCCACCTCCGAGTACCGCTCGGTGATCCAGAACGACTTTACCCAGTTTGGCGCCTCCCAGCCCCGGGGCAACAGCCGTGACGGCCTCAAGCTGCGCCAGATCGCCGCCCAGTTCAGCCTGGTCAAGCCCGAGCGACGCATTCGCCATATCGAGAAACTGGTCTCGGCGGTGCACGCCAAGGAGGGCAAGATGGACACCCTCAAGACCATGCTGGCGGCGATCTTCGAGGAGGATGGCGTCGAGCTGCCGGTGACCCGGATCCGCAACACCAAGGCCCGTGAGTGGATCGCGCAGATGCGCCAGTCGATGCGGCTGGAGCCCCTGCAGCAGGCGCTGGGGCGTCTGGGGGAGGTGGATCGGGAGATCGCCGATCTCGAGACCACGCTGTGGCAGTTGAGACCCCAGCTGGAGGCCGACCGCCATCGCGGCGAGCGCACCCTGGCCGATCTGGCGTCGCAGCTGAACCGGCACCAGTGCGAGTTCCAGGCGCGCGAGCGCGACTACGAGCAGGCCCGGGACGCCCTCAACGACCGCACGAGCGAGCTGAGTAGCGAGCTGGATCATACCCAGCGCGACCTGAATGACCTGCAGCGCCAGTACGAGCAGTACGCCGAGGCGGACATGCCGGCCCTGGAGCGTGATCTCGAGTCCCTGCCCCAGTGGCGTGAACAGCATCAACAGCTGCGCGACCACCTGGAATTCATGCAGCAGGCCGTGCAGGCCAGCCAGGCGAAGCTGGAAGGGCGGCTGCGTGAGCTGGCCGATACCCTGGCCCGGCAGACCGATGAAGCCCAGGCGCTCATCGACGCCCTGGGCGACGAGAAGGAGGCCCGCCGTGAGCGGCACTGGGAGGCGCAGCGCACCCTCGAGGCGCGCTATCAGGCCGAGCGGAGTGACCTGGACGCCAGCTACCAGGCGCGTCTGGAGCAGGGCATCGAGCGCCTGGCCGAGCTCAAGGCGCAGCAGACCCACACCCAGACCCCCGAAGAGGTCCAGGAGGCCGAGCTGGCGCAGGCGCGCCTGGATCAGGCCCAGAGCGACCGCAGTGCGGCCGCCACCACCCTGGAGGGGCTGCGTCGCGAGCATGAGACCTGGAAGGGCGAGCGTGACGCTGCCGAGCGAGAGCTCGAGCAGGCGCGGCAGCAGCGCTCACGGGCGGAGCACCGCTGCGCAGCTCTTTATCAGCAGCGCGACCCCGCCCAGGGGAGCCTGCGCCACTTCCTGCGCTACCACCGCCCGGGGTGGGAGCAGACGCTGGGCAAGGTGATCGCCCCCGAGCTGCTGGAGCGCCGCGACCTGGCGCCCCAGGTCAAGGACACGCCCAGCGACGACCTCTTCGGCGTGGCCCTCGACCTGGCCGCGATCGCGCTGCCCGACTATGCCCAGGATGAGGCGGGCCTGCTGGCCGCCATCGAGGCGGCCGAGGTGGCCCTGACCCGTGCCGAAGCGGACGTTCAGGCCGCCGAAAAACGCCTCAGGGCCCACCACGAGCGGGTGCAGGGCGCCGAGACTACCCTGGGGCAGGCGCGCATCGCCCTCAAGCGCGCCGATACGGAGGTGGAGTACGCCCTGGAGGCACGCCGTCAGCAGCAGGAGCGCCATGCCAGGCAGCAGCAGGCGCGGCGGGCCGACGGTGAGGCGGCGCTGGCCGAACAGGAGGCGTTGCAGCAGGCGCTGCGCGATGAAAAGCGCGAGGCGCTCGAAGCGCTTGCCGACACGCATCAGGCGCAGCTGCTCGAGCTGAAGGCCGACGCTCAGAGCCAGCTGGATAGCCTGGATGAGCAGATCCGCCAGCACAAACGCCAGCTTGGCGACCTGAAGGCGGAGCATCGACGCCAGCGGGAGGAGCTGGAAGCCGCCTTCAACCAGGAGCTGGAGGCGCAAGGGGTCGATCCGGTCACCCTCAAAGAGACCAAGTCACGACTGGCGGCGCTGGAGGAGCGCATGCGCCTCACCGCGGCCCGCCAGGAGGAGCTGGCGGCCTATCGGCGCTTCATGCGCGTCGAGTGGGGCGAGCGCAAGCCGCGGCTGGTGGAGAAGGAGGCGACGCTGACCCGCGAGCGTCAGGCGGCCGAGCGCGAGCGCGAGCAGCTGCGTGGCGACTTCCAGGCGGCCAAGTCGGCCCATCAGCAGGCGGTCAGCGAGCTGAAGGCCAAGCGCCACGCCGAGCAGGAGGTGATGGACGCCCTCGCGCCGCTGCTGACCCAGGTGGAGAGCCTGGCGCTCAGCCCGGCGGCCGAGCCGCTCAGCGAAGCCCCCGGCGATGTGCACGAGCGCATCGAGCGCGCCCGCCAGGCGTTGATCGGCCGCAGCCGCGAGCTGGAGACCCTGCGCAAGGGCTGCGAGCAGGTGGAGGGCGAGCTGATCAAGGGAGCCAGTAGCGGCTTCGTCGACGCCCTGGAAGCCGAGCGCGGCAAGTTGACCGGCGACTCACCGCGGCGGCTGCTGCCGCTGCTGCGCGGCATGCTGCAACTGCTGGAGGACCAGCAGCTGCAGCTGGTGCAGCAGGGGCGCAATCTCAGCGATGATCTGGACAAGTTCTTCACCGTCTTTCGCGACCTCAACCGCCGCATCAGCGCCCAGAGCCGCCGCCTCTCCGAGGAGGTCGCCGACGACCTGAAGCTGGAAGGCATCGGCAAGGCCGAGGTGAAGATCCAGTCCACCATCGACGAGCTGGGCTTCTGGGAGCCGCTCAAGCTGTTCGCCCAGCGCTACCGGGAGTGGCGGGAATCGGGGCAGCCGCTGCCCAGCGACGACTACCTCGATGCCCTGGCCGACGTGGTGGAGCTGTTGCGCAGCGACCAGCAGTACAGCTTCGAAAGCCTGCTGCGCCTGGAGCTGCACCTCAACGAAGGCGGCACCGATCTGGTGATCAAGAACGACCGCCAGCTGCTGGAGTCCTCCAGCCACGGCATGGCCTATCTGATTCTGTGCAAGTTCCTGCTCGCCTTCACGCGGCTGCTGCGCGGCCAGGCCCAGATCGCCATCCACTGGCCCATCGACGAGATCGGCACCCTGGCCTACCACAACGTCGAGAAGCTCTTCGATGCCTGCGACAGCAACCGCATCCATATCGTCGGTGCCTTTCCCAACCCGGAGTCGGACGTGCTGCTGCTGTTCCACAATCGCTACTTGATCGACCGCGACGAGGCCGACCCCAACTGCCGCCGTCTCAAGCGCATCGAGCCGCGCCTGAGCCGCCTGGCCGAGCGGCTGCAGGCGCGTAGCGCCGAGGAGGTGTCCGCATGATCGAACGCTCAATGGTCGAGCACGCCATGGTGGCGTTGGGCCCACTGCTGGAGCGCCTGCTGGCCGGGGAGTTCATCTGCGCGGTGAGCGACGAGAGCGCCTTTCGTCACCTGGAGGATGAAGCGACCCGCGAGCAGATCGACACCTACCTGCGCCCGCTCAATCGTCGGCTGGCCGCCAACCCCGAAGGCAGCGTCTATTTCCTGGCCTGGCGCCAGCTGAGCGACGATGCCCGGGAGCAGCTCTCCCGCCAGCTCGGCGACACCGTCAACAGCCTGCTGCCGCTGCTGGAGTGGCTGCAGCTGGTGCAGGAGGCGCTGGGGCGCGACGCCCTGATCGCCCCCGGCGACGTGCTCAAACCCGCCGAGATCAGCGCCAGGTGCGAGGACAACCAGAGCCTGCGCGAGCGCCTGGAGCGGCTGGCCACCGACGGCTTCTTCGGTTCCCAGAGCGAGCAGCTCGACGCCCAGATCAAGCAGGTCTTCAAGCGCCTCAGAGAGCACGGCTACCTGCTCCAGCCCCATGCCGAGCGCCAGGTCTACCTGGTCACCGGCAAGATCGACTACCTGATCGACCTGGTGCGCTTCATCCGCGACGAGGAGAACCTGCCCGTCGAGGAGGAGGGGGCCGCCACCCAGGAGGCGCTGCTGTGATCGGGGCCGATACGCATGATCCCCATGCCCTGGAGAGCCGCCTGGTCAGCACCGGCGCCGAGCGACTGGCGCTGCTTGGCAAGCACGCCGAGGCGCTGATGGCCGGCTACACCCGGGACGAGGTGCCGCTGGCGGCGTTGAGCGAGGCGGCCCTGCGCAAGCTGCTGGCGGCGCGGATCCTGTGGCGGCCGGACGAGCAGGGCGGCGTGAAGCTCGCCCCCAAGGTGCGCGAGCTGATCGCCGAGATGCTCGCCGACGAGAGCCGCCGTCACGTCAATGCCGACGTGGCGGAGACCCTGGAACTGCTGCGCAGCCTGGTGCAGAGTTACCGCGAGGCCCGCGACCTGGGCGAGCACTGGCGCCAGGAGCAGCACCTGCTGCGCCTGCGCCAGGAGGTGGACGACCTCAACGGGCGCTTCGCCGATGCCATCGACAGCCTCTGGCAACGCCTCAACAGCGACTTCGGCTTCGTCAGCCGCCTGAACGACAAGATCCGCGAGAACGACCGTGCCCAGAAGCAGATCGTGCGCCTGCTCGACGGCCTGGCGCTGATCGACTTCGACGAACTGATCGAGCTGGTGGGCAGCGACGGCGCCCTGCGCAAGCTGCTGATCAGCCAGCTCCAGCAGCAGCTCAGCCAGCACTACACTGGCCTGCGCGAGGTGCAGCGGCGGCTCATCGAGCTGATGGCACGCTTCCGTCAGCAGCAGTCGCGCAGTCGCTTGGTGGCGGGCATGGCCGCCTTCCTGCGCGAGCACCCCGGCTTCGTGCCCGGCAACTACGCTCGGCGCAGCGAGGTACCGGCACTGGTCAACCGCGCTACGCCCCTGACCGCCGCCGCGGCACCGGCGCTGGATCGCCACCTGGACGTCAAGGTCCTCACCGAGCTGCTCCACCGCCTGCCCGCGCCGCCGCACAAGCCGCAGACGGTCACCGCTGCGGGCCCTGCCGAGGCCCAGGAGGCGAGCCTGGTGGCCGCCCGTCAGCAGGCGCTCAAGCAGGACGTGGAGCGCTTCTACCTGACCGTGATCGACCACGACGGCGAGGCGCTGAGCGCCCTGGCCTACCTGCGGGCCAGCGACATGGCGTGGACCGACGAGATCTGGCTGTTCCAGGTGATCGCCGAATTTCAGGGGCTGCCGAGAGGCGAGCAGTGCGCCTTTCGTCTGCACCAGGAGGAGAGCCAGGCGAGCCCTTTCAACCATCTGCGTCTGATCCATGACGTTCATCTGCAGCTGGCGCTGCCGGCATGAGCCTCTCGCCCGGCGCCTACAAGCTGCTGCGCGGGATTCGGGAGCGGCTGCGCCGCGCGCCCGGGGTGGAAAAGCCGCGCAGCGGCAAGGTTGTGGCGGAGATCGAGGCCTGGTGCGCCGAGCATGACATTGAGCTTGGTGTCCGCCGCTCCACCAAGGCGCTGCGCTTTGACCGCGAGCTGCTCACCCAGATCGATGACACCCTGGCCGCGCTGGGTCAGCCGGCGATCGACGTTGACCTCAGCGGCCTGACCAGCGGCGAACAGGCCGGTCGGGGAAGTCTCGAAGCCAAGAGCGTGCGTGAAAGCCCCCGCGCCAGGCGGGTGCTGGTGAGCCTGGCTGCCGGCGCACCGCGGCCCGGCCTGGTCGCCGAGACTCGCGAGTATCGCGACCTCGACCGGCGCTCGCTCGACCTGGGGGCCTTTGATGCGCTGATCCAGGTGGAAAACCTCGACGGCTTCTACGCCTTCGACCCCGACAGTGTGGCTGGCGCCCGCTGGCGGAATCCGCTGGTGGTCTATCGTGGCGACACGCACTACGGCGGGGGGTTCGCCGCCCTGGCCGAGGCCTGGGCGGCAACGGCGAAACCGCACTGCTACCTGGGCGATTTCGACGCTTCCGGGGTGGGATTCGCCCTCGCCAGCCGGGCCACCCATCTGCTGCTGCCGCCCCGGGAGTGGCTTGAACAGCACGCCACCCCCGATCACCTGCCGGCCGCGCAGATGACGGCACAGGCGGGATTGCGCGACCACCGGGATACGCTGCCAGATGGCCACCCCTTACGAGAGCATCTGGCGCTCATTCTCGATGAGCAGCGGGGACTTCGCCAGCAGTGGTTCGCCGAACGGCTGGTAAGGGTATCGCTGGGACGAGATGTGGTCGGCGCTTAGGGGCACCTCTTACCACCCCAGCCAGCCACGCAGCCGCTGGCTGGGCGATGATGCACGTCTGGCTGATGCGCGGTTGGCAGTGCCGGAAAGCTGTGAGGTGGCTTCCTTGAGCGGCGCCATGATGGCTTCGAGGTGGTGCTGGCAGAGTTGGCGGTTGAGGGCGGCGGGGCACTGTGCCATCAACAGGCCGCAGTGGTAGATCGCAGTATCCAGCGCCTGGCAGACCTCATTGAAAGGCGCCGCCTCCTGGCGGCAACGCTGCAATTCACTGAGCAGCATCCGCAGCGTTTGAGCATCGAGCCAGCAGGGCGTGTCATCTCTCCTTGGAGAGGTTGCCACCGAGTTCTGGATGGCCTGGAAGGAGACGTGAAGAAAGACACAGGTGTAATAGAGCTGGGAGCGTTCCGTGTTCATAGGGCACCATAAGTCATCAAGATGAGACTGATTTTCATTCTGGTGTTCGGTGGCGGTCATGTCAAATGCTAAAGCGTGACTCCCACCCACGCTCGTCGGCTTCTCTCCTCGAACAGCGTCTGCGGCGACGCAACCCGCGCTCGTCCAGGGTGCACTGATGGGGGTCCGCGAAAAAGAGCCAGCGCGGGGCTGGCTCAAAGCGATCGATACAGTTCCGGTAAAGGTGGCGTCAGAAGTCCACGTTGAGTGACACCATCAGAGAGCGAGGCCCATAGAGGTTGTTGTAGACATTGCTGTAGGCGATGTTGCCGTTGTCTTCGCGCACATAGGGACGATAGTCCTTGAAGTCGCGGTCGAGCAGGTTGTTGACCACGCCGTTGACCGAGACATGCTCGCTGACCCGGTAGCGACCTCCCAGGTTGACCATCGTAGTGCTCCTGAAGTCGCCCAGCGCATCATAGGCGCCCTGGGATCTGCCACCGTTCTGCGGCTCGTGGAAGTTGCGCGGGCGGAAGGCGCTGCTGCGATACTCGGCACCCAGGAAGGCGTTGAGCTGCGGGGTGGCCTGCCAGTCGAGGCGCAGGTTGAGCATATGCTCCGGCACGCTGACCAGGGGGTCGCCGACCAGGCTGGCCGCGGTGGCGCCCTCCTTCAGCTCGCTGTCGGTATAGGTGTAGTTGCCCGATAGGGTGACGGTATCGGTGAAGGCATAGGAGGAGGCCAGTTCGATGCCCTGGATGCGCGACTCACCGATATTGTCGTTGGTGCGATCGCTGGCGCCGGTGGCGCGCTCGATCTTGTCCTTCAGGGTGTTATGGAAGGCAGTGACCTGGGTCATGAAGCCCCGGCGGTTGTCATAGCGGGCCGACACCTCGTAGTTGGTGCTGCGCTCAGGTTTGAGGTCGGGGTCGCCGAACAGCGGCACGCTGCCGCCGTCGCCGAAGCCCACGATGCCGTCGAAGGTCTGCTCCATCAGCGGGGCGCGGAAGCCCTGGCCGGCGCCACCCTTGAGGGTCCACTCGTCGGTGGCCTCGAACACCGCGTAGGCGCGGGGGGTGAACTCGCCGCTGATGCCGGCATACTTGTCATAGCGCAGCCCGCCGGTCAGTGCCAGGCGCTGGGTGGCCTGCCACTCGTTCTCGGCAAAGAGGCTGTACTGGTCGCGGGTGACATCCTCCGGCAGGAAGCCGTCCTTGAAGGTGGCGTCCAGATACTGACCGCCCAGGGTGACCAGGTGATCGCCGAAGACGTTGGTCAGCCGGGTGTCGAGGATATCGGTGGTCAGCTTGAGCTGGCGCGCCGTGCCGAAGCGGTCGGCATCGGGTACCGCGCCGGCATTGATGGTGCGTCCCTTGGTTTCGACGATATCCCGGGTCAGGGAGGTGTCCAACTGACCGAACGCAAAATCGCCGCGATGGCTCAAGCGGAACTGATCGCGCTCAAAGACCAGCTCACGTGAGTAGCCGCGTTCGAAATCCTCCGGCGCGTTGCCGGTACCGGTAAAGCGGCCCACCTGGCCGAATCGGTTATTCAGGGTTTGTTGCGTGGTATCAAAGCGCAGGCTGATGTCATGGCTATCATGGGGCGTCAGCACCAGCTCGCCGCCGAAAGTCTCGACGTTGGCCTTGGTAGGATTCTGGCCCATGGTGCGGTTATCGGTCAGGCTGGGCTCGGTGCCGGGAATGTCGATGGAGGACGCCGCGCGCTCCAGCAGGCGACCGTAGAGCTGAAGGCCCAGGTGCTCGGAGATCGGGCCGCTGACGTAGCCCTCGGTGATCGTGGTGCCACCGAAGTCGGCGTCGGAAAAGTGCTCGGTGGCGATGGAGCCCGCGCCACGCCATTCGTTGCCGGGCCGGCGGGTGATGATGTTGATCACCCCGCCGATGGCATCGGAGCCGTACAGCGTCGACATGGGGCCGCGGACCACTTCGATACGCTCGATGGCAGCAATCGGCGGGATGAAGGTCGACTGAGAGTCGTTGAAGGCGTTGGGTGCCACCGTGGCCGAGACGTTCTGGCGCACTCCGTCGATCAGCACCAGGGTGTACTCGCTGGGCAGCCCGCGCAGGCTCACGGTCTGATTGCCGGTCTTGCCGGAACGGGCGTCCAGCGGGCGGCTGTTGACCCCCTCGATGCCGCGTACAGCCTCGGCCAGGTTGGTGACGTGGCGCTCCTCGAGCTCCTCTCGCGTGATGATCGAGATGCTCGCCGGGGCCAGTTCGATGGTCTGCTCGAAGCCGCTGGCCGAGATCACCAGGGTGTCCAGCTCCTCGGCTTGGGCGGGCAGTGCCATAACGGCGGAGAGGGCGGCGACCAGCGGGGTGCGCCGCAGCGCATGGTGCAAGTGAGGCATCATGAAAGTCCCTTGTCTCTGATGTGAAGTCTCTTGATGTGAAAGAGTTTCTTATGCAAACGATAGAGATTGTCATTTGTTTTTATAGTGGTACCCTATAGCGATCCACCTTGATATGCAATAGATAATCATTTGTATTCGATGCCTGTGCCGCGCCCCGCTGGGGCAAGGCCGGTGGCAAGAGTGCGAAACATCGAGGCGACGCGAGTCGTCGACAACACCTGCCGAGGAGGCGGGTCCTGGAGAAGCCACGTGTGTGACACCCCGACTCAATTCCGACGCCTTGGCTGGCTGCTGCTCAGCGGTGCGCTGGTGGCGCTGCCGGCGCTTGGCGATAGCACGCTTCAGCAGGAGGCGAGAGAGGCGCAGCGCAGCCAGGCCGAGCTGCAGTCGCGCATCGATGCCGCCGATGATGAGTCGCGCGCCATGCTCGAGGAGTTGCGCGAGTTGGAGCGCGGCGCGCGTCGTCTGACGCAGGAGAACGCCGGGCTCGCCCCGCGCAACGCGCGCCTGGCCGAGACGCTCGACCGTCGCGAGGCGGCGCTGGATACCCTGGAGCAAACCCGTGAAGCCCTGCCGCTGCTCCAGCAGCGCCTGGTCGAGCGGCTCGGCCAATGGATCGACAATGACATGCCGTTCCTGCGCGAAGCGCGCCAGGCGCGAGTGGCCAGTTTGAATGCCCAGAGTGGGGAGCTTTCCACCGCCGAGCGCTGGGAGCGCATCGTCGGTGCATGGCGAGCCGAGCTGGCCTACGGCCGCGAGTTCGACGCCTGGCGCGGCTATCTCGGTGAGGGTGAGGAGCGCCGTGAGGTGGATTTTCTGCGACTGGGGCGCGTCGGTTTCTATTACCTGACCCCTGACGGCCGCGACGGCGGTGTCTGGCAAGAGGCGTCCCAGGCATGGGCATCGCTTGGCGAGGCCCAGCGCCGGGAGGTGCGCAGCGGGCTGCGCATCGCGCGTGACCAGCGTGCTCCGGAGCTGCTCACGCTGCCCATCTCGCCGCTGCTCGAGCCGGCCGGGGAGGGCGACACATGAGATCGCTGAGACTCCTGATTGTGGTGCTGATTGCCGCTTTTCTGGCGGTGCCGGTCTTGGCGCAGGCCCAGTCTGAGCCGCTGAGTTCGCTGCGCGCCGAGCGCGAGGCCGCCGAGGCTCGCGATCGGGCGCGACTGACCGAACTGCTCGAGGATCGCGATGCGCTGGAAGCCGCCCTCGAGGAGGCTCGCGCCGCCCATGAGCAGGCGGAAGCCCTGAATGCCGAGCTGCAGGCCGAGGCGCAGGCCTTGAGCGAGCGCCAGGCCGAGCTCGAAGCCCGCCGCCAGGAGCAGGGCGACGATCTCGAAGCCGTGCTGGCTTCGCTCGTCCGCCACAGCGGTGAGCTGCGCGATACCCTGGGTGACAGCTGGCTCACGCTGGCCGGGGCCGAGCTACCGCCGCGGCTGAACGATGCCGAGGTGCTCGAGCTTGGCCAGCTGGAGGCGTTCGTCGACCGCCTGATGGCACTCACCGTCGATACCGGCAGAGCGGTGCGCTTCGAGGCGCCGGTGGCTGCCGCCGATGGTCAGATTGCATCCCGCGAGGTGATTCGACTGGGTGATTTCGCAGCCTTTACCGACGGTGAGCTGCTGCGTCGAGGTGCCGACGACCAGACGCTGTCGGTGGTCGAGCGCACGCCGCCCGATGTGGCCGCCAGCCTGGTGGCCTTCCACGGCGGAGAATCGCGCACGCTGGCCCTCGACCCGACCCGTGGCCAGGTCATTTCGGCGTTGGCCCAGCGACCGAGCCTGATCGAGCGCTTTCATCAGGGCGGTGCCGTGGGCTACGTGGTGGTCACCCTGGGCGGCATCGGGCTGCTGGTGGCGCTGCTGCAGTACGGTTATCTGCTGCGCGTCAGCCTGACCATGCGCCGCCAGGTGCGCGATCTGAGCCGGCTGCGGGATGACAATCCGCTCGGGCGAGTCTTGCAGCGCTTTCGCTCGCTCGATGCCAATCCGGTGCCCGAAGCGCTGGAGGCTCGGCTCGACGAGGCGGTGCTGGCCGAACTGCCAAGACTCGAGCGCGGCCAGCCGTTGGTCAAGCTGCTGGCCGCCGTCGCGCCGCTGCTCGGGCTGCTGGGGACCGTCACCGGCATGATCGTTACCTTCCAGGCGATCACCGTGTTCGGCACCGGCGACCCTCAGCTGATGGCCGGCGGCATCAGCCAGGCGCTGGTGACCACCGTGCTGGGGTTGATCACCGCGGTACCGCTGCTGTTCGCCCATACCGCCCTGGCCGGTCGCAGTCGCTATCTGGCGGGGCTGATGGAAGGGCAGGCCAGCGCGGCCCTCGCCGAGCAGCTCGAGCGGCGCAGCTCGCCGGCAAAGGCACCCCTGGGGAGCGAGGCCCGTGATGCCGCTCTGGCTTGAGCCTCTGGAGCGCCTGGTCGAGGCGGGAGGGGCGATCCTGGTGGTCATCGCCCTGGTGGCCATGCTGCTGTTCAGCCTGGCGCTGGAGCGGGTCTGGTACTTTCGCATCACCTATCGTCGCGCCCGCCGCCAGCTGATCGATCGCTGGACGGCACGCCCCGATCACCTGAGCTGGAGCGCCTTGACGCTGCGCGAGGCCTGGACGCGGGCGCTGATCGCCCGGCTGCGCCGTCCGCTGCCCTGGCTCAAGCTGCTGGTGGCGCTGTGTCCGCTGCTGGGCCTGCTGGGCACGGTCACCGGCATGATCGCGGTGTTCGACAGCCTGGCGCTGAGCGATACCAGCCAGGCCCGCTCCATGGCCGATGGCGTGGCGCGGGCGACCCTGCCGACGCTCACCGGCATGGCCGTGGCGGTGGTGGGGCTACTCTTTACCAGCCGTCTGGAGCAAATCATTCGACGCGAGGATCAGCGGCTGCACGACCGCCTGGCCCGCGCCGTGGAGGAATCCCATGCGTAGACGCCGCAGCGGCAGTGACGCCGGCGATGCCGGCGAGGTCAACTTGACGCCGATGCTGGACGTGGTCTTCATCATGCTGATCTTCTTTATCGTGACCACCAGCTTCATCAAGGAGAGCGGGATCGAGATCCAGCGCCCTGAGTCCAGCGCGGCGAGCCCGCAGCCGGAGGCGCAGGTGATGGTGGCGATCACCCCCGAGGGCGCTGTCTGGGTGGATGGCCAGCCCATCGACCTGCACCGGGTGGGTGACGAGGTGGCCGGCCTGGTGAGCAATGACGGCTCGGTGGTGATCCAGGCCGATCGCGATTCCACGACGGGCTTGCTGATCGAGGTGATGGACCGCATTCGCGAGGCCGGCGTGGCGCAGGTCGCGGTGGCGGCCAGCCGGAGTCGGTCGTGACGCGTATTCCCTTTTCCACGCTGGGTGGGGTGGCCCTGGCGCTGCTGCTGTTCTGGCTGCTGGCGCTGCTGGTGACGCCACCGGAGGAGGAGTTCGACGTGCTCGACGTCAGCATGAGCATGAGCATGGTCGAGGCTCCCGAACCGGTGCAGGAAGAAGTGGCCGAACCCAGCCCCGAACCACCGCCCCAGGTTGAAGCCAGTCCGCCACCGCGGCCCGAGCCATTGCCCCCGCTGGAGAGCCCGATCGCCATGCCGGAGCCCGAGCTGCCGCCGGAGGAGATGGAGTCGCCCGAACTCGACAGCCGCCTGCCGGAGCTCAGCGAGGCGCGGCCTGAGCCGCCCCCCGAGCCCGCTCCGGAACCGCCCCCCGAGCCTGCTGCCGAGCCGAGCCCGTCACCGTCGGCGCCCAGTGCCGCCCAGGAGGGGCCGACGACCGATCAGGCGGCTCCGGCCGAGTCGGGGCCGGTGGATGTCGGCGAGATCGCCCCGACCAGCCGGGTGCCGCCGGAGTACCCGGCGCGAGCCCAGCGGCGCGGGTTGGAAGGACATGTCGAGCTGCAGTTCCTGATCCGCCCCGATGGCAGCGTCGATCGCTCATCCATTCGCGTCGTCGAGTCGCAGCCGCGCAATGTCTTCGATTCGGCCGCTGAGCAGGCCGTGGCCCGCTGGCAGTTCGAGCCCGCCTCGGGAGTGCGCCGGGCCCGGCAGCGCCTGGAATTCCAACTGAGGTGACACCATGAACCGCCATCTTGTCGTCACGCTGTTTGCCGCCGCCTGGCTGCTTCTGGCCGGGTCGGTGGCGGCCGCCCCCCCGGCGCTGCCCGGCGATATCATCGCCGACCTGGAGCGGATGCAGCGTGAGCTGCAGCAGGGTGAACACGACCGGGTCGGTGAGCGCGCTCGCGCCCAGGCCGGGCGCCTGGAGGGGGGTAATGCCGCCGATCGCTGGGCCAGCGCCCTGTATCGCCAGCTGGCGGCCGGGGCCGAGGCCAGGGCGGGGCGGCGCGAAGTGGCCGCCGATCACCTGGCCCAGGCCCGCCGCGTTCAAGAGGCCCCGTCGTCTCAGCGCGACCGCTGGCTGAAGGAGGAGGCAGGATTGCGCCTGGCGGCGGGGCAACGGGAGGCGGCCGTGGCGCTGCTACTGGAGTGGCACGAGCGTCATGCGGGCGGCGCCGATGACCGCTGGCGGCTGGGGCGCGCCCTGGCGGAGCTGGAGCGCTGGCAGGAAGCCGCGCGCTGGGTCGACCGGGCGCTGGCGGTGGACGACGCCCCGGATGCCGGGCGCCAGGCCCTGGCGGCAGCGGTCTACCAGCGAGTCGATCGCGGGGGAGACGCCTTGGCGCGCCTGGAGGCAGGGCTGGATGCGGCGTCCGATCCCCAGGCCTGGCGCCGCGCCGCGGCGCTGGCCCAGCGGCTGGGCGATCCCGAGCGAGCCACGGCGCTATGGGAAGCCGGCTGGCGCCTGGGGGTGCTGGCCGGCGAGGCGGATCTGCGGCAGCGCATCGAGCTACACCTCGTGGCGGGAACGCCGGCGCGGGCCGCGGAGTATCTCCAGGCCGCGCTGGAGGAGCAGGCGCTCGACGACAGCCTGGAACATCGCCGGCTGCTGGCCCGGGCCTGGCAGGCCGCCCGTGACCGCGACCGGGCACTCGCCGCCTGGGAGGCCATGGCGCGGCGCAGCCAGGCCGCCGAGGACTGGCTGCGCCTCGGCCAGCTTGCCCATGGCTGGGGGCGAGACGAAGTGGCCGAGAGCGCGCTGGAGACCGCGAAGGCGTTAGGCGCCGAGCAGGCCGAACGCTGGCTTGCGGCGCTGCGCTCGGTTGAGAAAGAACCGAATGTCTGGCACCAAAACCTGACCCCGGTCCCTTGAGTTGATTGGGTGCAATGATAATCGTTTACATTAACTCTGTTCATTGGTAGCGTTATATCGCCTTGGCGGCCTTGGGCTGCCGCTTTCCATCGCTTTGATACTCCATGAACAGTAGGGGATGACACATGCACAAGCCGCTGATCGCTATTGCCTTTTCGGGCCTGCTCGCCGCCGCGCCTTTCGCCTTGGCCGATGAGCATTCGCGTATCGATCACTTCGAAGCCCTGCCCTCGGAGACGCTGGTGCAGGCGGTGGCCAATTTCACCTCCCACAATGCCCACCTGGCCGCGATCCTGGAGCAGGAGACGCTCAGCATGGATGACCTCAATGCCGTCCATGAGTTGACCTACACGCTGGAAGTGGCGCTGGAGAAGCTCCACACTGACCTGGCGGCCCTGGCCGATACCCTGGAAGAGGTGCATATTGCGTCCGAAACCGGTGATGTCGACGGCGTCAGGGCCAATGGTGAGGCCTACCTGAAGACTGCCTGGACCGTGATTCGATAACGCGAACCCAGAGAAAAGCGCCAGAGTGCAGCGCGGCCGCCCCGGAGGCGGCCGCGCTGGGTTTCGTCTGTTGCGTTACGCCGAGTCGAGTGGTGGGGGCTCAGATCGCCAGTTCGGTCCACACCGGGGCGTGGTCGGAGGGCTTCTCCATGCCGCGCAGGTCGTAGTCGATGCCGGCGTCCTGGACCTTGGCCGCCAGCGACTCGCTGACCAGGATGTAGTCGATGCGCAGGCCGCGCCGGGGCTCGCGGTCGAAGCCTTTGGAGCGATAGTCGAACCAGCTGAAGCGGTCGTCGACCTCGGGGTAGCGCAGCCGGTAGCTGTCGACGAGCCCCCAGCGCTTGATGCCCTCGAGCCACTCGCGCTCTTCCGGCTGGAAGCTGGTCTTGCCTTCGCGCAGCCAGCGCTTGCGGTTGGCCTCGCCGATGCCGATATCGCGGTCCTCGGGGGAGATATTGAAGTCGCCCATTATCGCCAGGCGCTCATCCGGACGGTGCCTCTCCTCCAGCAGCCGCGCCAGCTGCGAGTAGAACTGCCGCTTGTGGGGGAACTTGGTGGGGTGGGCCAGGTTCTCGCCCTGGGGAAAGTAGCCGTTCCACACCGTCAGCGGCTGGCCGTCATTGCCGCGCAGGCGGACGCCGATCATGCGCCGCTGGGCTTCCTCGGTGTCGTCGGGGAAGCCGTAGTGGACCGCCTCGGGCTCGCCGCACTGGGCGGTGTCGACCATCAGCGCCACCCCGTAGTGGCCCTTCTGGCCATGGAAGACTACCCGATAGCCCAGCGCCTCGACGGCCTCACGGGGGAACTCGCTGTCCTGGACCTTGGTTTCCTGCAGGCCGATCACCGCCGGCCGGTGGCTCCGGGTCAGGGCCTCGAGCTGATGCGGGCGGGCGCGGATACCGTTGATGTTGAAGGAGACCAGGCGCATCACTCCGTCGACTCCTCGGACTCGGACGGGGCCGGGCCATCGGGATGAATGGCGATCGGCTGGCCCTCTTCCTGGCGGGCCTGCTTGCGGGCGGCCTGCAGCTTGCGCTGCTGGCGTTTCTTCTGGGTGAAGCGGCGCGACGAGGTCACCTGGTCGGGGTTCTCGTGGCGCCACTGTTTATAGTCCTTGCGCCGGCCGGTGCGGATGGTCACCTTGTCGGCCAGCGAGCGGGTCTTCTTGCGGCGTGTCATCGGGCCGAACTCCCTCGGGTATGGAATGGCGGATTGCGCCCTATTCTACCAGCCCGATGCGGCAGGCGCGCCCTCGTCGCCGGAGGCTGTTACAATGGCCGACTGAACGAGGCTTCCCATCCACTGCTACGGACAGACATACAGCCTATGAGCGAGTCGGAACAGACCACAGCCCCGGCCCAGAACCGCAAGCCCAAGCGTCGTCGTCGCAAGCCGCGGCGCCGCCAGTCGAACTGGGATCTGCGCCAGTTTCAGGTGCCTGTCGAGGCGGGCAAGTGGCGTTTTCACGACTTTGACCTGCCGCTGCCGCTGATGCGGGCCATTCATGCCCTGGGGTTTGAGTACTGCACCCCGATCCAGGCGGAGGCGCTGACCCACACCCTGCTGGGCGGCGACGTGGTCGGCAAGGCGCAGACCGGTACCGGCAAGACGGCCGCCTTCTTGATCTCGATTCTGGCCTACTTCCTCGAGGAGGAGGCGCCCGACGGCCAGAAGCCCGGGGCCCCGCGGGCGCTGATCGTGGCGCCGACCCGCGAGCTGGCGCTGCAGATCGAGAAGGACGCCAAGGCGTTGGCGCGCTTCACCGACCTCAACGTGGCCAGCGTGGTCGGCGGCATGGACTATCAAAAGCAGCGCGACAACCTGGGCAAGAAGCTCGATATCCTGGTAGCGACCCCGGGGCGGCTGCTCGACTTCCACGAGAAGCGCGACGTGGACCTGACCCAGGTCGAGGTGCTGGTGCTCGACGAGGCGGACCGCATGCTGTCGATGGGGTTCATTCCCGACGTCAAGCGCATCATCCGCCATACGCCCAAGAAGGAGGAGCGCCAGACCTTCCTGTTCTCGGCCACCTTCTCCCAGGACATCCTCAACCTGGCCAGCCAGTGGACCCATCAGCCGACCCATGTCGAGATCGAAGTCACGGTGGAGAACTCCGCCAATATCGATCAGCGGGTCTACCTGGTCAGCGACGAGGACAAGCAGCGCCTGCTGGTGAATCTGCTGCAGCAGGAGAGCTTCGACCGGGTGATGGTCTTCGGCAATCGCCGCGACCTGGTGCGCAAGCTCGATGAGCTGCTGAAGAAGGCCGGCATCAACGCCGCCATGCTCTCCGGCGACGTCCCCCAGGCCCAGCGCATTAAGACCCTGGAGAGCTTCCGCGAGGGCGAGATCCAGGTGCTGGTGGCCACCGATGTCGCCGGCCGTGGCATCCATATCGAGGATGTCAGCCATGTGATCAACTACACCCTGCCGGAAGACCCGGAGGACTACGTCCACCGTATCGGGCGTACCGGCCGTGCCGGGGCCGCCGGGGTGTCGATCAGTTTCGTCGGTGAGGAGGACGCCTTCTCGCTGCCGGAGATCGAGCGCTACATCAACGACAAGCTGCCCTGCGAGCATCCGCCCGAGGGGCTGCTGTAACGCCTTGTTCCCCAGCGGCGGCTGACTGGGGAGCATCTGGGCGTTGCTGGTGGCTTCGGAGCCGTCGACAGGTTTACGAGGAGGCGCTGTGAACCCTTCCCTGGGCGCTACTTTTGCCCTGCTTCGCTCTCGCATCCTGCTCCGCTTGCAGGACCGGGGCTGGCCATCCATGGCCAGCCCGTTCGGAGCAGTGCTCCTCACCCATGGCAAAAGACCTCCTCTTCAACCTGTCCCCGGCTCCCTCAGGTAAGCCATTCCCCTTAAGTTCTCTAGAGAGTGAGGCCATGCTGGACGAGGCCCTCAAGGGCGAGATACAGGCCGCCTACCGCCGCGTACTGGAGGCCCAGGGGCTGACGCCGCGCTACGGCCAGCGGCTGATGATCGCCGAGATCGCCCGGACGCTCAGCGCCATCGAGGCCGATGACGCCGGCAAGCGCCTCTCCGACGAGCACGTCTGCGTGCTCGAGGCGGGCACCGGCACCGGCAAGACCCTGGCCTACCTGCTGGCGGCGCTGCCGGTGGCCAAGGCGCGTGGCAAGCGGCTGGTGATCGCCACCGCCACCGTGGCGCTGCAGGAGCAGGTGCTGCACCAGGACCTCCCATCGCTCAAGGCCCATAGCGGCCTGGACTTTGCCTACGCCCTGGCCAAGGGGCGCGGGCGCTACCTGTGCGTGGCGCGTCTCGAGCAGGCCCTCGACGGTGTCACCGGTAATCCCACCCTGTCGCTGTTCGAGCAGAGCCTGGTGCAGGAGGCCGGCGATGGCTTCAAGGCCCTGGTGACCGAGATGGCCGAGGCATACGGCAGCGGCCGCTGGGAAGGGGATCGCGAAAGCTGGCCCGAGGCCGTCCCGGATACCGATTGGCGGCGCCTGACCATCGACCATCGCCAGTGCACCAATCGTCGCTGCGGCCACTTTGCCGCCTGCGCCTTTTTTCGTGCCAGGCGAGACCTGGAGAGTGCCGACATCATCGTCGCCAATCACGACCTGGTGCTGGCCGACCTCTCGCTGGGCGGCGGGGTGGTGCTGCCGCCTCCCGGCGACTGCATCTATATCTTCGACGAAGGGCACCACCTGCCCGACAAGGCGCTCAATCACTTCACCCACCGGGTTGGCGTGGCGGGGGCGCTGCGTTGGCTGGGCAGCCTGAAGAAGTCGCTGACCGAGCTAAACCAGGCGCTGGCGGTGCAGCCGGCCCTGGCGCGCCTGCTGGCAACCCTGCCCGAGACCGTCGGGGCACTGGAGCCCCGGCTGGGCGAGGCCTTCGCCCTGGGGCATCAGCTGGCCGGCTGCCCCCAGGGGCTGGGCGAGGACGAGGAGAGCCGCCAGCATCGCTTCGCGATGGGGCGGGTGCCCGAGGCGCTGCGCGACCACGCCGCGACCCTGCTGGTGGGGTTCGCCGAGCTGGCGCGGACCCTGGAGAGCATGAGCGATATCCTGCGCGAGAGCCTCGACCCGGACAAGCACACCGGGCTTGCCCGGGAGCAGGCCGAAGCCTGGCTGCCGCTGGTGGCGCTGCTGCACGGCAGGGCCCTGGAAGCCCACGCCCTGTGGCAGGCCTACGCCGCCCAGGACGAGGGGGGCGAGGCCCCGCAGGCCCGCTGGCTGATGCTGGAGCGTATCAGCGGTGAGCCGGAGCTGACCTTTGCCGCCAGCCCGGTCTCGGCGGCGCCGACCCTGGCCAAGACCCTGTGGGGGGGCTGCTACGGGGCGGTGGTCACCTCGGCCACCCTGACCGCGCTGGGTCGCTTCGAGCGGCTCCAGGAGCGTGCCGGGCTGGCCAATCGCTATCGCTACCAGCGCCTGCCAAGCCCCTTCGACTACTCTCGGGCGGTGCTCAGCGTGCCCCGCGAGGCCTGCGATCCCGCCGACCGCGATGGGCACGAGCGGGCCATCGTCGACTTCGTCGAATCGCTCGGTGAGGATGAGGCGGTGCTGGTGCTGTTTTCGTCGCGGGCGCAGCTGCGTGCGGTGGAGAAGGCGCTGTCGCCGGCCTGTCGTCAGCGGGTGCTGGCCCAGGATCGGCTGCCCAAGCGCGAGCTGATCGAGCGCCACCGGGGGCGGGTGGACGAAGGGGAAGGCAGCATCATCTTCGGCCTGGCCAGCTTCGCCGAGGGCATCGACCTGCCCGGCGACTACCTGACCCACGTGGTGATTACCCGCCTGCCGTTCGCGGTGCCCGACGACCCGGTGGGGGCGACCCTGGCCGAGTGGATCGAGAGCCAGGGGGGCAACCCCTTCATGCGGATCAGCGTACCGGACGCCTCGATCAAGCTGGTGCAGGCCTGCGGTCGGCTGATTCGCAAGGAGGCCGACCGGGGGCGGATCACCCTGCTGGATCGCCGCGTCTTGACGCGCCGCTACGGGCGGGCGCTGCTCGATGCCTTGCCGCCCTTCGTTCGCGAGATCGACGGCGGCTAGGCAGCTGGACGAGGTCCCAATGCATCGGGCCCGCCGTTGGCGGGCCCGATGCACTACCGACGGGAGCGAGCGGTCACGCCTTGCGCTTGGGCAGCACCGGGGCGAGCTTCTGGGCCATTCGCTTCATGGCCTCCTCGGTGGTATCCCAGTCGATGCAGGCGTCGGTGACGGAGACGCCGTACTGCATCTGGCTGTGGTCGTCGGTGATCTTCTGGTTGCCCCAGCCGATATTGGACTCCACCATCAGGCCCATGATCGACTGGTTGCCTTCGAGGATCTGGTTGGTGACGTTCTCCATCACCAGCGGCTGCAGCCCCGGGTCCTTGTTGGAGTTGGCGTGGGAGCAGTCGATCATGATGTTGGCCTGGATGCCGGCCTTGCGCAGCTCCTGCTCGGCCAGCGCCACGCTGACGCTGTCGTAGTTGGGCTTGCCGTTGCCGCCGCGCAGCACCACGTGGGCATAGCGGTTGCCGCGGGTGCGGATGATCGCCACCTGGCCGCTCTGGTTGATGCCCAGGAAGTTATGCGGATGCGACACCGACTGCAGGGCGTTGATCGCCACGTCGAGGCTGCCGTCGGTGCCGTTCTTGAAGCCCACGGGGCTGGAGAGGCCCGAGGACATCTCGCGGTGGGTCTGGGATTCGGTGGTGCGAGCGCCGATGGCCGACCAGCTGATGCAGTCCTGCAGGTACTGCGGCGAGATCGGGTCCAGCGCCTCGGTGGCCAGCGGCAGGCCCAGCTCGGAGAGCTCCACCAGCAGCCGGCGGGCGATGTGCAGGCCTTCCTCGATCTCGAAGGAGCCGTTCAGATGGGGGTCGTTGATCAGCCCCTTCCAGCCCACGGTGGTACGGGGTTTCTCGAAGTAGACCCGCATCACCACGAATACACTATCCTTGACCTCATCGGCCAGGCGCCGAAGGCGGCGCGCATAGTCCAGGGCCGCATCCACGTCATGAATGGAGCAGGGCCCGATCACCACCAGCAGCCGCGGGTCGGAGCCGTCGAGGATGTTCTGGATCGTCTCGCGCCCTTCGATCACGGTGCGTTCTGCGGCTTCGCTTAGCGGAATTTCCTGCTTGAGCGTCTCGGGGGTGATCAGGACATCCTGGGAGAGGACATTGAGGTTGCTGACCTGCTGATCGGACATTGTGATACCTGTATCGTGAAGCGTTGAAGGCAAGGACGATATCCTACTATCACCCCGGGGCCAGGAAAAAATCAATTGCCGCGGGAACCCGCGTGCGGCGCATCCTGTCACAACGCGGGCCCCGGCGCGCTCGGGGTAGCCGGCTTGATGCACGGGCAAGAAACAGGAACACTGGCCTGTCTTCGACAGGTACACCATTTTTAGGGATATCAGCTGCCGACTGGCACCAGGTTGACACCATGCATTCAGACACCGTTTCGACGTTTCACTTACCCGCCATTCAACAGGGGCTCTCCCGGTCGGGGAGGGTGTGAATGGGCAACCGGGAAACCGATCAGCAGCTCGTGGAGCGCGCCCAGCAGGGGGATAATCGTGCTTTCGACCTGCTGGTCAGGAAGTATCAGCACAAGATCATTGGCCTGATCGGGCGCTATGTGCAGGATCATGCCGAGGTGCAGGATGTGGCCCAGGAGGCGTTCATCAAGGCCTATCGGGCGCTGGGCAAGTTTCGGGCGGAAAGCGCCTTCTACACCTGGATGTATCGTATTGCCATCAATACCGCCAAGAATCACCTGGTCTCCCGGGGGCGCCGCCCCCCCGGCAGCGACCTGGATATCGTCGATGCCGAGGTGGTCGACCACAGCGGACGGCTGGCCGATATCGAGACACCCGAGGCCGCCATGGCGCGCGATCAGCTCGAGGCGGCGGTGTTCGAGGCCATCGAGAATCTGCCCGACGATCTGCGCACGGCGATAACCCTGCGCGAACTCGACGGGCTCTCCTACGAGGATATTGCCAATATCATGCAGTGTCCGGTGGGGACGGTGCGCTCGCGGATCTTTCGCGCACGAGAGGCGGTCGATCAGCATATTCAGCCCCTGGTCACCACCCATAGAACCCGCGAGTCGGTAACTGAAGGCGGGAGCTAAGCAGGGTTTTCGCCACGGTGCTGAACTGTCGGGCGCCGTTGGCGTCAGAAGCTGTGACCGATGTACGAGGAGTGTGTCGGCATTCCCACCAGGACCCAGCCGCAGCGGGGAATGCCGGGATTACATTGAATGCAAGGCGGGCGCCTTGAGAGTAGAGGGTGTGAAAAAATGAGTCAGAACGCACGGGAATCGCTTTCTGCCCTGATGGACAACGAAGGTGATGATCTCGAGCTGCGTCGGGTGCTGAAGTCTCTGGAAGACGAGCCCGATGCGGCCGACGCCTGGCGGCGCTACCACCTGATGCGCAGCCTGATGCGACGGGATCATGACATCGATGTCAGCACGGATCTCTCTGCCGGTATCATGGCGCGCCTCGAAGAGGAGCCGGCGCCGGTGGCAGAGACCGGGGTGCGTCGGGCGACCCGTGCGCCATCGTTTGCCCGCAGTGCGGGCATTGCGGCCGCGGTGTCGCTGATGGTGATCACCGGCGTGCAGTTCTACAACGGCAGCGGCTATTTTGGGGATGGACAGTTCGCGGGTAGTCCGTCCGAGGTGGCCGGCGGCGGTGACGCATCGTCAGCGCCGGCGGCGGATCAGCGCATGCCGGAGTCTTCCGCCTTTGGCGGCGGCGGGCAGCTGGCCGCGTCCAGCTCGCCGCTGTTTGCCCCCAGCGGCGGCAGGCCCTCCGGTATCATGCCGGTCGGTGCCGGCTTCGACGGTCCGCTGTTCATGGCACCCAACCCGCGCCAGTCGCTGCGTGCCGACCAGGAACAGGCGCGGCTGTTGCAGTCCTACCTTGACCGCCACGCCGAGGGAGCCGCCTATCCCAGCGGCGATGCCTGGATGCCGCTGCTGCGCGCATCCGGTAGCGAGACACTGGGGCAGCGCTAATGGCCGCCCGGCGCACAGGGTGGCGTCTGGTGCTGCTGGCCCTGGTAGGTCTGCCCCTCATGGCCGCCGCCGGGGCGGTGGCCACCGAGGAGGATGAGCATTTCGACTGTCAACAGCTGGCCGACTGGCCGGCGCCGAAGACGGCCCAGGCGTGGTTCGAACGCAGTCTCTGGGCCAACCACTGCTATGTGTTTCAGGCCCGCGCCGTGCGGATCGGCATCGACGGTGTCCGTACCCTGGCGCTGTCTCACGATATTCAGGACGGCGTCGAGCGCGAAGTGGCGCGCTTCCTCGATGGGCCGGCAGTGGTCTTCGAGCGCCGTGGACGGATCGGCCGGCTGAGCTGGTCCGACGGTGAAGGCGAGGTGCCTGCCTCGCCGGAAGGGATCGCCCGGCATCTCGATCAGCACTATCGCCTCACGCTGGGCGGTGAGGAGCGCATCGCGAGCCGGCGGGTGGTGCGGCTGGACATCGAGCCCCTGGACAACCTGCGCTTCGGTCATCGGCTCTGGCTCGATCAGCAGACCGCCCTGCCGATGAAGCAGGAGCTGATCGACGAGCAGGGGCGGGTGGTGGAAACCTTCCAGCTGACCGAACTCGAGCAGCCGCGCCTCTATGAGGGCAGCGTGGTGCTCGATGCCCGCCGGGAACCGCCTGTGCTGCCGTGGCAGCCGGGCTGGCTGCCCGAGGGCTTCATCGCCCAGCCCGTCGATACCCGCAGCCGCTGGCACAGTGACCGGGTTGGGCATCGCATCTACAGCGATGGCCTCTCCACCCTGAGCCTGTTTGTCGAGCCGCTCGAGGAGGGGCGCGAACGGCTGATACCCGGCCTGCATCGGCTGGGGATCTCACTGGCCGTGGTGCGTCACCTGACGCTGGAAGACCAGCTGATGCAGCTGGTGGTCATGGGCGAGCTGCCGCCGCGGGTGCTGGTGCAGGTTGCCGAGAACCTGATATGGGAGGACGTCGCCCAATAGTCGATACGAGAGGAGGGGGTGCGCCGCTACGGTGGCGCTGCCGATCAGTGCGAGTGAGCCGTTCATGCCAGATCACCACATGTCGAGAACAAGCAAGCGGACGCAGGAGCATTTCATGAAGCCAATGATGCGACACCTTTCCCTCTGGGCGGTCATGGCCGCGCTGATGATGGCCTGGCAGTCGGCCATGGCCCGCGACCTGCCGGACTTCACCGAACTGGTCGAGCAGGCCGCCCCGGGGGTGGTCAACATCGCGTCGACCCGGGTGGTGGAGCGGCGCGATCCCTTCCAGGGGTTCGGGGGGCAGGAGATTCCCGATATCTTCCGCCACTTCTTCGGCGATCGGTTTCCGCAGCCGCCGGGCGGCGGTGGCCGCAGCGAGGAGCGCCAGTCGCTGGGCTCAGGCTTCATCATCAGCGCCGATGGCTACATCCTGACCAACGCCCATGTGGTCGAAGGCGCCGACGAGATTATCGTGCGCCTTGCCGACCGGCGCGAGCTGGAGGCCGAGCTGATTGGCGCCGACAGCCAGACCGACGTGGCCCTGCTCAAGGTGGAGGCGGATGATCTGCCGACCCTGGCGATCGGCGACTCCGACGAGCTGAAGGTCGGCGAATGGGTTGCCGCCATCGGTTCTCCCTTCGGCTTCGAGCACTCGGTGACCGCCGGGATCATCAGCGCCATCAACCGCACGCTGCCGCGTGACGCCTATGTGCCCTTCATCCAGACCGACGTGGCCATCAACCCGGGCAACTCGGGCGGGCCGCTGTTCAATCTCGACGGGGAAGTGGTCGGTATCAATGCCCAGATCTTCACCCGCAGCGGCGGCTTCATGGGGCTCTCCTTTGCCATTCCCATCAACGTGGCCATGGGGGTGGCCGACCAGATCCGCGACGACGGACGGGTGCGCCGCGGCTGGCTGGGGGTGATGATCCAGCCGGTCTCCCGTGATCTGGCCGAGTCGTTCGGCATGGACAGCCCCAGTGGGGCGCTGATCGCCGACCTCGACCCGGAAGGGCCGGCCGCTCGCGATGGCCTGCGGGCCGGCGATATCATTCTCGAGGTTGACGGTGAAGAGGTCGAACGCTCCAGCACCCTGCCGCGCCTGATCGGTCGCGTGGTGCCCGGCAATGCCGTCGAGCTGACCCTGATGCGTGACGGAGAGCGGACCACCGAGACGGTGACCATTGCCGACTGGCCCGAAACGGGGGAGCGCGCCGAGCGCCCCACTGAGCCTAGCGGCTACGAGCGCCTGGGCATGGTAGTGGCCGAACTCGAGGCCGCCGAGCGCGAGCGGCTGGGCATCGAGTCGGGCGTGCAGGTGCGCCAGGTCGAGAGCCAGGGGGCGGCAGCCGAGGCCGGGATCCGCCCGGGCGACATCATCGTCAGTATCGATCACCAGCGGGTGGAGAGCCCGGCACAGCTGGCCGAGCTGGCCAAGACGCTGTCGGCTGAGCGCGCGCTGCCGGTGCGTCTCTACCGCGATGGCCGCTCGCTGTTCGTGGCGCTGAGACTGGGGGAATAGCGCGGCTCCCCGAGGGCCTTGCCCCCATTCGCTGACCTGCCCCGGCGCCTCTCACTCCCCGCGTGGGGCGCCTATGGCGCGGCCGCTTCTGGCGGCCGCGCTGTCCAACCCCCCGCCATGCCGGTACAATACCCGCCATTGAATTCATACGACGTGGCCGGGCGCGGACGATGTCGCCGCTTCCGCCCGCGACGAACACCGGACCGGGCTAGATGAGCAACGACGCACGCAACGACAAGCTGAAGCATATTCGTAACTTCTCGATCATCGCCCACATCGATCACGGCAAGTCGACCCTGGCCGATCGCCTGATCCAGACCTGCGGCGGCCTCTCCGAGCGCGAGCTCAAGGAGCAGGTGCTCGACTCCATGGACCTCGAGCGTGAGCGCGGCATCACCATCAAGGCCCAGTCGGTCACCCTGGATTACCATGCCCAGGACGGCAATACCTATCAGCTCAACTTCATCGACACCCCCGGCCACGTCGATTTCTCCTACGAGGTCTCGCGCTCGCTCTACGCCTGCGAGGGTGCGCTGCTGGTGGTGGATGCCGGCCAGGGGGTCGAGGCGCAGTCGGTAGCCAACTGCTACACCGCCATCGAGCAGGGCCTCGAGGTGCTGCCGGTGCTCAACAAGATGGACCTGCCCCAGGCCGACCCCGACAAGGTCGCCCATGAGATCGAGGAGATCATCGGGCTGGACGCCACCGATGCCTGCCAGGTGTCGGCCAAGAGCGGGCTGGGCATCGATGCCTTGCTCGAGCGCCTGGTGCGCGATATTCCGCCGCCCAAGGGCGACCCGCAAGCGCCGCTTCAGGCGCTGATCATCGACTCCTGGTTCGACAACTACCTGGGGGTGGTCTCGCTGGTGCGGCTGTTCGACGGCACCCTCAAGAAGGGCGAGAAGATTCGCATCAAGTCCACCGGTCGCGACTGGCAGGCCAACGAAGTGGGCATCTTCACGCCGCTGCGCAAGGAGACCGGTGTCCTGCGGGCCGGCGAGGTGGGGTTCATCGTCGCCGGCATCAAGGAGATCCAGGGGGCTCCGGTGGGCGATACCATCACCCACGCCAAGACCCCGGACGTCGAGCGTCTGCCCGGCTTCCAGAAGGTCAAGCCCCAGGTCTATGCCGGCATGTTCCCGGTCAGCGCCGACGACTATGAAGACTTCCGCGACGCCCTGGAGAAGCTGGCGCTCAACGACGCCTCGCTGGAGTACGAGCCGGAGAACTCCGACGCCCTGGGGTTCGGCTTCCGGGTTGGCTTCCTCGGCACCTTGCACATGGAGATCATCCAGGAGCGGCTCGAGCGCGAGTACGACCTGGACCTGCTCACCACGGCGCCGACGGTGGTCTATGAGCTGGCGATGAAGAACGGCGACGTGAAGTACGTGGCCAACCCCTCCAAGCTGCCCGACATGGCCGACGTGGAGGAGATGCGCGAGCCCATCGTGCGGGCCAGCATCCTGGTGCCCCAGGAGTTCGTCGGCAACGTCATCACCGAGTGCGAGCAGCGGCGTGGCAGCCAGCTCGACATGCAGTTCCTCGGCAGCCAGATCCAGCTTACCTACGAGCTGCCGATGTCCGAGGTGGTGATGGACTTCTTCGACCGGCTGAAGTCCATCTCCAAGGGGTATGCGTCGCTGGAGTACAACTTCGAGCGCTTCCAGGCGGCCAAGCTGGTGCGCCTCGACGTGCTGATCAACGGTGACAAGGTCGATGCTCTGGCCGTGATCATTCACCGCGACCACGCCCACAGCCGGGGGCGCGTGCTGGTCGAGAAGATGAAGGAGCTGATCCCGCGCCAGATGTTCGACGTGGCGATCCAGGCGGCCATCGGCGGCCAGGTGGTGGCGCGCTCCACCGTCAAGGCGCTGCGCAAGAACGTCACCGCCAAGTGCTATGGCGGCGATGTCACCCGCAAGAAGAAGCTGCTCGAGAAGCAGAAAGCGGGCAAGAAGCGCATGAAGCAGGTCGGCCGGGTGGAGATTCCGCAGGATGCGTTCCTGGCCGTACTCAAGGTGAATGACTAGGGGTCGACGACAACATGGATTTCTCTCTTCTGCTGGTGGTGGCCGTGGTGGTGTCCGGCCTCATCTGGCTCATGGATCTGGTCTGGTGGCGGCCGGCACGTCGCCGCCGTCTGGCCGCCGCCGAGGCGGCTACTACCGAGGGACTCGGCCCGGAGGCAAAGGCCAAGGTGCTCAAGGAGCCGTGGCCGGTCGACTATGCGCGCTCCTTCTTCCCGGTGCTGCTGGTGGTGCTGCTGCTGAGAAGCTTTCTGGTCGAGCCTTTCCAGATTCCCTCGGGCTCCATGCGCCCGACCCTGGAAGTGGGCGACTTCATCCTGGTCAACAAGTATGCCTACGGCCTGCGCCTGCCGGTGACCCATACCCGTTTCGTCGAGCTGGGTGAGCCCCAGCGCGGCGATGTGATGGTGTTCCGCTTTCCCAACGAGCCCTCGGTGAACTTCATCAAGCGCGTGGTGGGTCTGCCGGGCGACACCCTGCGCTACGAAGACAAGCAGCTCTACGTCAACGGCGAACCGGTGCCCAAGCGGCTGCTGGAGGAGTCCCCCGACGGTGCGCGGGGCGAGCTGCTGCTGGAGGAGCTGCTGGGCGAGCGGAGCCACCGGATCTACAATAATCCCCGTGACCCCGGCCCGCGGGTGCGGGAACTGGTGGTGCCGGAAGGGCACTACTTCACCCTGGGCGACAATCGAGACCACTCCAACGACAGCCGCTACTGGGGCTTCGTGCCGGAGGAGAATATCGTCGGTCGCGCCTTCGCCGTATGGATGCAGTGGGACGGCGGCCTGCCGAGCTTTTCCGAAGTCCGTCGTATCCACTGACGCCGGGCCGCCTCGAGGCACCGGCGTGCGGCGGGTGACGACTGTCCCCGCCGCACGGGTCGTCCGTTTTTCCGGGCCGCCGCCAACCCAATTGATCGTCGCTAGTCAACAAGCAGGAGCTTCGTGAGCAACTCTTCCAACGCCCGCATCCTTGATGCCTTCAGTCGGCGCATCGGCCACACGTTCGGCGATATCGTGCTGCTGGAGCTGGCCATGACCCATCGCAGCTATGGCGGGCAAAACAATGAACGGCTCGAGTTTCTCGGTGACTCGATCGTCAACTTCGTGATCGCCGAGGCACTCTACCAGCGCTTCCCCGAGGCGCGTGAGGGCCACCTATCGCGGCTGCGCGCGCGGCTGGTGCGCGGCCAGACCCTGGCCGAACTGGCTCGCGAGATGGCCTTCGGCGAGTGCCTGCGCCTGGGCTCCGGCGAGATGAAGAGCGGCGGGCATCGCCGCGAATCGATCCTGGCCGATGCCGTCGAGGCGGTGATCGGCGCCATCTACCTGGATGCCGGTATGCAGACCGCGCGGGCCCGGGTGTTGGCCTGGTACGCCGAGCGGCTGGAGGCGATCGACCTGCAGGACACCCAGAAGGATCCCAAGACGCGGCTGCAGGAGTTCCTGCAGTCGCGACAGGTGCCGCTGCCGCGCTACGAGGTGGTCACGGTGGAAGGCGAAGCCCACGACCAGACCTTCACCGTGGAGTGTCACGTCGAGCTGCTCGAGACCCACACCCTGGGCACCGGCTCCAGCCGTCGCCATGCCGAACAGCAGGCCGCCCAGACGGCGCTGGCCCAGCTCGAACCCCGGGAGGGGCGTAGCTCATGACCCAGACCTGCGGCTTTGTGGCCATTGTCGGCCGTCCCAACGTGGGCAAGTCGACCCTGATGAATCGCATCCTCGGCCAGAAGATCTCGATCACCTCGCGGCGCCCCCAGACCACCCGCCACCAGGTGATGGGCATCAAGACCGAGGGGGAGGCGCAGTTCATCTACGTCGACACCCCCGGTATCCACATCATGTCCAAGGATCGCAGCAAGGCGATCAACCGCTTCATGAATCAGGCGGCGACCCAGGCCCTGCGCGACGTGGACTGCGTGGTCTTCATCATCGACCGCACCCGCTGGAGCGATGAGGACCAGGTCGTGCTGCAGCGCCTCGAACACGTGAAGGCGCCGGTGATCCTGGCGGTCAACAAAGTCGACCGCCTGCAGGACAAGGCCAGCCTGCTGCCCTGGCTGGCCGACGTGGGTGCCCGGCGCGACTTTGCCGCCATCATTCCGATTTCTGCCAAGCACGGCAGCAACGTGCCGGAGCTCGAGACCGAGGTGGCCAAGCACCTGCCAGAGGGCGTTCACCACTTCCCGGAAGATCAGGTCACCAACAAGAGCCAGCGCTTCCTGGCCGCCGAACTGGTGCGCGAGAAGATCATGCGCCAGCTCGGTGACGAGCTCCCCTATCAGGTGACGGTGGAAATCGAGGAGTTTCGCGACGAGGGCAGGGTGGTGCATATCAGCGCCCGCATCCTGGTGGAGCGCCAGGGCCAGAAGAAGATCCTGATCGGCGAGAAGGGCGAGCGGATCAAGAACATCGGTCGCGAGGCGCGCCTGGAGATGGAGCGCGCCCTGGAGGCCAAGGTCATGCTCAATCTGTGGGTCAAGGTCAAGCGCGGCTGGTCCGACGATGAGCGGGCCCTGAAAAGCCTTGGCTATGATCACGATTAAGGGACGAAGGCCCCTGCATGACCCCCGAACCCGCCTTCCTGCTGCATAAGCGGCCCTACCGCGAAACCAGCGCCCTGGTGGAGCTGTTGACCCTGAGCCACGGCCGCGTGCGGGCGGTGGCCCAGGGGGTGCAGCGCCCGGGTTCACGTTCCCGGGGGCGACTGCAGCCCTTCGCCCCCCTGCACCTGACATGGACGGGGGAGGGCGAGCTAAAGCGGCTGCGTATGATGGAGAGCCGCGGCGCGGCGGCGCTGCTGGCGGGTGAAGGCCTGCTGTGCGGGCTCTATGCCAACGAACTGCTGACGCGCACCCTGGAGGTGGAGCTGCCGGTGCCCGAGGTATTCGCCTTCTACTCGGCGCTGCTGGAGGCGCTGCCGCGGCCCCGGGAGCGGGCCGGTGCGCTGCGGCGGCTGGAAGGGGCGCTGCTCGAGGCGCTGGATGCCGAGCCGCGTTTCAGCGAGCCCGACGGCGCCGAGCTCGACCCCCAGTGTCGCTACCGCTTCGATGCCGCTACGCGTACCTTCGTCCCTGGCGAGCCGGGCATCGACGGCCGCACCCTGCGGCTGCTGGCCGGCGGCGACTGGGGCCTGCCGGGCCTCGCCGGACCCGCCAAGGCCGTGACCCGCGCCGCCCTGGCGCCGCTACTGGGGGCGCGGCCGCTGCGCTCCCGGGAGCTGATGCGCCAGCTTGCCGAACGCCGTCGAGCCGGTACACACTGATAGCTTTCTCGCACCTCTCGCGATGACCGTGAGGGGCGCCGGTCTGCCGCCGGACAGCCCCGAGAGCACGGCTCACGCGTGTTGCCTACTCCTGATTTATCGTCCCCATGGAGACCCCATGCACCCTCCCCGTATCCTGCTCGGCGTCAATATCGACCATATCGCCACCCTGCGACAGGCCCGTGGCACCCGCTATCCCGATCCCGTCCAGGCGGCGCTGCTGGCCGAGGAGGCCGGCGCCGACGGTATCACGGTTCATCTGCGCGAGGATCGCCGCCATATCCAGGAGCGCGACGTACGCCTGCTCGCCGAGGTGCTCAACACCCGCATGAATCTGGAGATGGCGGTCACCGAGGAGATGCTGGCACTGGCCGAGCAGATCCGCCCCGCCCATGTCTGCCTGGTGCCGGAGAAGCGCGAGGAGCTGACCACCGAGGGCGGGCTGGACGTGGTCGGCGGCTTCGATGCCATCGCGGCGGCGTGCGCTCGGCTGGCGGCAGCCGGCTGCGAGGTGTCGCTGTTCATCGACCCGGAGCCGGCCCAGATCGAGGCCGCGGCGAAGGCCGGCGCCCCGGTGATCGAGCTGCATACCGGGACCTATGCCGAGCACGGCGGCGGCGCCGCCCGGCGCGAGCATGCCCGGCTCAGCGCGGCGGCGGAAATGGCGCTGGAGCTGGGGCTCACGGTCAACGCCGGCCACGGCCTGCACTACCATAACGTCGAGGCGATCGCCGCCATTCCCGGTGTCAACGAGCTCAATATCGGCCATGCCATCATCGCTCGGGCGCTGTTCGTGGGGCTCAAGGAGGCGGTGGCCGAGATGAAGCGGCTGATCATCGCCGGCCATGAGGCTGGATTTCTGGCCACGCTCGAGGAGCACGACCACCACCACGAAGACGACGACTGACGCCCATGATCATCGGCATCGGCACCGACATCGCCCAGGTGGCACGCTTCGATGCCGCCGTCGCCCGCCACGGCGAACGCTTCGCCGAGCGACTGCTCGGCGAAGTGGAGCGTGAGCGGCTGGTCGAGCATGCGCAGCCCGCTGCCTATCTGGCCAAGCGCTTTGCCGCCAAGGAGGCCTTCGTCAAGGCGCTTGGTATGGGCCTAAGGCGCGGCATGCGCTGGACCGAGATCCAGGTGGTCAACGATGCCCTGGGCCGCCCCTCGCTGGTGCTGGGCGGCAAGGCGCGTGAGCTGGCCAATGCCGCCGGGGTCAAGGCCATTCATCTGTCGCTGTCCGACGAGGCCGAGCTGGCACTGGCCATGGTGGTGCTCGAGGGCTGAGCGGCGTGCCAGGCCTTCAGGCGCTCCATGGCCAGGAACAGCTCATCGACCAGCGCGGCAATATCCGCCATTCCGCGTGAGCGAAGCCGTGTCTCCAGGGTCTCGGCCACCAGGGCCAGCGCTGGGGCCCCGCAGTAGCGACAGGCCCCGTTGAGGGCATGCACCGCATCCAGCAGCCCCTCCTCGTCGTTCGCCACCAGGGCGGCACGCAGCTCCGCCTCGCTCGTCGGCAGCGAGCGAGCCAGCTCATCGAGCAGCTCGCGCGCCAGGCTTTCGCTGCCGTTGGCCAGTCGCGTACCCAGGGTCAGGTCCACGGTGGCCAGGTCGCCACTGGCCGCGGGGTCCGGTTTCGCCGGCGAGTCGGCCACGGCGTGGGGCTGGGTGGCGGCCAGCCCCAGATAGCGGTGCAGCACCCCCTCGAGTTCGTTGGCGTCCACCGGCTTGATCAGGATGCCCTGGAGCCCGGCCTCGAGCAGCTGGCGGCGGTCCTCTTCCAGGGCGTGGGCGGTCACCGCGATGACCGGGCACTTCGCCCAGCCGGCGCCGAGCCGGCGCAGGGCGCGGGTGGTTTCCACGCCGTCGATGCCCGGCATGCGAATATCCATCAGCACCAGGTCGAACCGGGCGCTTTCGGCCAGGGCGAGGGCCTCCTCGCCGCTGGCGGCCTGCTCGATGGTCAGCCCCGGCCGCTTGAGCAGTTCGCTGAGCAGGCGGCGGTTGCTGGCGTTGTCGTCCACCACCATCAGGCGCGGCTGGCCCGGCGCCGCGCCGGCCGAGGCCTGTGCCTCGTTTTGCCGACGCAGGGCATCGGCGAGGGTGTGGCGTGGCAGCGGCTTGCAGAGGATTTCGCCGCCGCCCGGGAGGTTCAACTCGGGGAGCTCCAGGGGGCTCGTATTGGCCAGCAGCAGTACCGGACAGGGCGCGGCGGACAGCCGCTCCTGCCACTCCTCGAGCTGCTGGCTGGTCAGTCTTCCGGGTAGCGCGGCGATCATCAGGGTCGCTTCCGGTACCGCCCTCCGGGGAGTGTCGATCTCCACCACCCGGGCGCCCCAGCGGCCGAGCAGGTGGCGAAGCGCGTGCCGGCTGGGGGCGTGTGGCTCATGCAGGGCGACGCAGGCGCCGTCGAGGATGGGCTCCGGGGGAGGCGCCGGCTGGTCGCTGCTGTCCAGCGGCAGGGTGAAGGCGAAGGTCGAGCCGCGACCGGGTTCGCTCTCGACGCTGATCTGCCCGCCCATCTGCTCCACCAGCTGGCGGCTGATGGCCAGTCCCAGCCCGGAGCCGCCGTAGTGGCGGGGGTGGCTCGGGGTCGCCTGACGGAAGGCCTGGAACAGCTCGTGCTGTTCCTGCAGCGACAGGCCGATACCGGTGTCGCTGATGCTGATCCGCAATACGACCTGGCCCGGCCCGGTCGACTCCTCGACCATGACGCGCACGATCACCTCGCCCTGGTCGGTGAACTTCAGCGCATTGTGCACCAGGTTGGTCAACACTTGGCGGATGCGCAGGGGGTCGCCGCGCAGCGCGGCCGGCACATCGTCGTAGACCAGCCCCAGCAGCTGCAGGTCCTTTTGATGCGCCAGCGGTGCCTGCAGGCTGAGCGCCTCGTCCACCAGGTTCACCATGTCGAGCTCGGCGCGATCCAGCTCCAGCCGGCCGGCCTCGATGCGTGAGAAATCCAACACGTCGTTGACCAGCGCCAGGAGGTTGTCACAGGCCACCTGGACCTGGTCGAGCCATTCACGCTGGCGTGGCTCCAGACGCGAACGGCCCAGCAGACGACAGAAGCCGACGATGCCGTTGAGGGGGGTGCGAATCTCGTGGCTCATGCTGGCCAGGAATTCCGACTTGATGCGGCTGGCCTCGAGCGCCCGGCGGTGGGCCAGGTCCAGCTCGATGTTCTTGATCTCGATGGTCTCCATCGACTCCTGCAGGTCGGCGGTGGTCTGCTCGATCTGGCGCTGCATGTTGTCGCGGGATTGCTGAAGCTCGTCGCCCAGGGCGTTGACCTGCGCGGCCAACTGACCGAGCTCGGCGGGTCCCTCCTCGCTGAGCCGAGCATGGGAGTCGCCATGTCGCAGGCGCTGCAGGGCACTGCTGGCGTCCCTCAGGCTGGCATCCAGCCGGCGCCCCAGGCTCGAACCCAGCAGGAAGAGGCCGAGCCCCAGCACCAGCAGGACCAGGCCGGTGCTGGCCAGGCGCCGATAATGATCCAGGGTCAGGGTGCGGGTATCGATATCGATTTCCAGCCAGGCCTGCGGCGGGTTGCCCGCGCGGCGTTCGACGCCGTGCAGCGGTACCAGCAGCCGCCACAGGTCGCTGTGGTCATCCAGGCGTGTCGTCTCGGGGGGCGTCGTCGCCGCTGCCGCTGGCGTATCGCCGCGCCCCAGTTCGAGGATGGCCTCACCGCTGGAAGCGTAGACCCCGATGCCGCGCGCCTCCTCGATGGCCAACAGGCGCCGGGCCAGGCCGTCCAGGCGCTGGCTGTCCTGCTCGGCGAGCGCCGCGGCCAGGCTGGATGCCTGGAGTTCGGCGGCCAGGGTGAGGCGTTCCTTCATGGCCGACTTGCGCCACTCGGTGTCCTGGTGCAGCACCACCACGGCCACTGCCATCAGCGCCAGCGGCAGGCAGAGTATCCATAGCGTCAAACGGTTTCCGAGCGACATCGGGGCATCCTTTGCACGGTGATTCGCGCTCCAGTATGCCACAGCCGGGCGGGATGCCTGTCCAGTGGGTGGCGGCCCGGATATAATGATGAAAAGGCGTTTCCATAAGGACGGTTACATGCACTTTCCCACCCTCGAGGAGGTCGTCGGCAACACGCCGCTGGTGCGCCTCAAGCGTATTGCGGCGGGCCGCAACAATACCCTGCTGGCCAAGCTGGAGGGCAACAATCCGGCCGGGTCGGTGAAGGATCGCCCGGCGCTCTCCATGCTCGAGCAGGCCGAGCGCCGGGGCGATATCGTCCCGGGTGATACCCTGGTCGAGGCGACCTCGGGCAATACCGGAATCGCCCTGGCCATGGCCGCCGCCATCAAGGGCTACCGCATGGTGCTGATCATGCCCGAAAGCGCCTCCAGCGAGCGCAAGCAGGCCATGGCCGCCTTCGGCGCCGAGCTGATCAGCGTGAGCAAGGCGGGCGGCATGGAAGAGGCCCGCGACCTGGCCGAGGCGATGATCGCCCGGGGCGACGGCAAGCCGCTCAACCAGTTCGCCAATCCCGACAACCCCCTGGCTCACTATCAAGGGACCGGGCCCGAGCTGTGGCAGCAGACCGGCGGGACCATCACCCATTTCGTCAGCTCCATGGGCACCACCGGCACCATCATGGGCGTATCGCGCTATCTCAAGGAGCAGAATCCTGAGGTGCAGATCGTCGGCCTGCAGCCCGAGGATGGCGCCAGCATCGCCGGGATTCGCCGCTGGCCCCCGGAGTACCTGCCGAGCATCTTCGATGCCTCGCGGGTCGATAGCGTGCTCGATATCGGTCAGTACGAGGCTGAGGCGCATATGCGCCGCCTGGCCCGGGAGGAGGGCATCCTGGCCGGGGTCTCCTCCGGCGGAGCCCTGGCCGGTGCGCTGCGCGTGGCCGAGACGGTGGAGAACGCGGTGATCGTGTTCATCGTCTGCGACCGCGGCGACCGCTACCTCTCCACCGGCCTGTTCGCCCCGGAGGTCTGAGGTGGCGATGCTTGGCAAGCGCCGGCCGCCTCGTCAGCGTTCCGGGGTATCCGGTCTGCAGGGGCGGCGAGAGGCGCCCCGTCCCCACGGCGGCCCGGGGCAGGCGGTGACCATCGAGCGCCTGGCCCACGACGGCCGCGGCGTGGCCCGTGCGGCAAGCGGCAAGGCGCTGTTCGTCGAGGGGGCGCTGCCCGGCGAGCGCGTTGAGGTGGCGGTGCATCGCACCCGTCAGCGCTTTGACGAGGCCCATGTGCGCACCCTGCTCGAGGCCTCGCCGCAGCGCGTCGAGCCGCCCTGTCCCCACTACGCTCAGTGTGGCGGCTGCGACCTTCAGCACATGACGCTCGACGCCCAGCGTACCCACAAGCAGGCGGTGCTCGGCGAGCTGCTGGCCCGGGAAGGCCTCGCACTGCCGGCCGCGCCGGCCCTGCTGGCCGAGCCGGGGACCGCTTATCGTCGCCGCGCCCGGCTGGGGGTGAAGGTGGATGCCGAAGGCGGCGTGCACCTGGGCTTTCGCGCGCGCCACGCCAGCCGGCTGGTTGACCTGGACACCTGCACGGTGCTGGTGCCGGCCCTGGCGACCCTGCTGGCGCCGCTGCGTACGCTGCTGGCGGAGCTTGAGGCCCCCCGCCTGGTGGGACACCTCGAACTGGTGGCTGGCGATGACACGGCGGCGGTGGTGGTGCGCCAGCTGCGCGAGAATGTCGCCGACCGTCGGCGCTGGCAGGAGTTCGCCGCGGCCCAGGGGGTGGCCGTTGGACGCTGGCTGGGGCGTGAGAGCCCAGCCTTTGCCTGGCTGACCGCGGCGCCGAGCCTCGCCTATCGCCTGCCGGGTGCCGGCGGCGGGCTGCGCCTGGGCTTCGCCCCAGGGGATTTTCTGCAGGTCAACGAGGCGGTCAACCGGCGCTTGGTCGCCACGCTGTGCCACTGGCTGGCGCCGCTCCCGGGATCCATGGTGCTGGATCTCTATGCCGGGGTCGGCAATTTCAGCCTGCCGCTGGCGGCCGATGGCGCCGAGGTGAGCGCGGTGGAGGGGAGCCCGGCGATGGTCGAGCGGCTGGCCGAGAACGCCCGGGCCAATGGCCTGGTGATCGCGGCCAGCCAGGCCGACCTGACTGACCAGGCCGCCGTGGCGGCACGGCTCGAGGCGCTGCGCCCCCAAGCGGTGGTGCTCGACCCGCCCCGGGATGGTGCAGACGCCGCCTGTCGCGCCCTGGTGGCGCATCCGGTTCCCCGGATCGCCTATGTAGCCTGCGATCCCGCTACCCTGGCACGGGATGCGGCACGCCTTGTGCATGGCGGTTACCGCATCAGCCGCGCGGCGGTGGCCGACCTCTTCGTGCACACCTCGCATCTGGAATCCATGCTGCTGTTCGAGCACTGCGAATAGCGGCCACCATCGCAAGGAGTGTAGCGAGATGGTGAAAGTGCGTGACGATCAGCCGTTGACCCGCGACGGCGAAGTCGATATCGAACACTGGCTCGCGCGGCTGCAGGAGGACGTCAAGCTGCGCGACCCCGGCGCGATGCGTCACACCTGCGAGCTGGCTCAACGCCTGTCCGAGGAGACATCGAGTCCCCACAAGGCGTGGCTGCCGGAGGGCTCCAGTTTCCGCATGGGACTGGAGATGGCCGATATCCTCGGCGAACTCAAGCTGGATCAGTCGGCGCTGGAGGCGGCAGTGCTCTATCGTGCGGTGCGCGAGGGGCTGATATCGTTGGAAGCCATCGGCAAGCAGGTCGGTGCCGAGGTGGCCGGGCTGATCGGCGGGGTGCTACAGATGGCCGCCATCAGCAATCTCCAGACGCCCAGCCAGGGCATGGTGCAGCACGACCAGCAGGACAACCTGCGCAAGATGCTGGTCAACATGATCGACGATGTGCGGGTGGCGCTGATCAAGATCGCCGAGCGTACCTGCGCGCTGCGCCAGGTGCGGGATGCCCCCCGCGAGAAGCGCCTGCAGGTGGCCCGGGAGGTGTTCGATATCTATGCCCCGCTGGCCCACCGACTGGGGATCGGCCAGCTCAAGTGGGAGCTCGAGGACCTCTCCTTCCGCTACCTCCACGAGGAGGACTACAAGGCCATCGCCCGCCAGCTGGCCGAGAAGCGCCTGGATCGCGACCGCTATATCCACGACGTGGTCGAGACCCTCAAGGGGCTGCTGGAATCCCAGGGCATCAGCCCCTATGACGTCAACGGCCGCGCCAAGCATATCTACTCCATCTGGCGCAAGATGAAGCGCAAGCGCATCGACTTCTCCCAGGTCAACGACGTGCGCGCGGTGCGCATCCTGGTGCCCGAGGTGGCGGACTGCTACACCGTGCTGGGGCTGGTGCACTCCCGCTGGCACCATGTGCCCAACGAGTTCGACGACTATATCGCCAACCCCAAGAAGAACGGCTACCAGTCGCTGCACACCGCCGTGCTGGGTCCCGAGAACAAGGTACTGGAGATCCAGATCCGCACCTTCGCCATGCACGACGAGGCGGAGCTGGGGGTCTGCGCCCACTGGCGCTACAAGGGGCACGACACCAAGGCCAAGAGCACCAGCTACGAGGACAAGATCGCCTGGCTGCGCCAGGTGCTGGAGTGGCAGGAAGAGGTCGGCGACTTCGGCAACCTGCGCGATGGGCTGTCCAGCGACGTGGCACCCGACCGCATCTACGTGTTCACCCCCGACGGTCATGTCATCGACATGCCGCGCATCGCTACGCCCATCGACTTCGCCTACCGGGTGCACACCGAGGTGGGGCATCGCTGCCGCGGGGCCAAGGTCGACGGCCGTATCGTGCCGCTCACCTACAAGCTCAAGACCGGCCAGCAGGTGGAGATCCTCACCGCCAGCAAGGGCGGGCCGAGCCGCGACTGGCTCAACCCCAGCCTCGGCTATGTGCGCACCTCCCGGGCTCGGGCCAAGATCCAGGCCTGGTTCAAGCATCAGGCCCGCAGCCAGAACCTGGAGGAGGGGCGTGCGCTGTTCGAGCGCGAAATGAAGCGCTTGGACATCGAGGGCATGGACCTGGAGACCCTGGCCCACAAGGTCAACTACGTCAGCCCCGACGACATGTACGCCGCCCTGGGGGCCGGCGACCTGCGTATCGGCCAGGTGCTCCACCAGGCCCAGCAGCTGTTCGGCGAGACCGATGACCAGGAGCAGCTCGACCGGCTACTGGCCAAGCCGCGCCGCGACGCCGGCAAGGGCGGCGGCTCCGACATCACCGTGCTCGGGGTGGGCAATCTCAAGACCAGCATGGCCAACTGCTGCCACCCGGTGCCCGGCGAGCCGATCGTCGGCTTCATCACCCAGGGGCGCGGGGTCACGGTGCACCGCCAAGACTGCCCCAATATCCTGCAGCTGCGCGTCGACGAGCCGCAGCGCGTCATCGAGGTGGAGTGGGGCGAGCGCGCCCGCACCCAATACCCCGTGGATATCGAGATCCAGGCCTGGGACCGTTCCGGGCTGCTGCGCGACGTGACCAACGTGCTCAGCCATGACAAGGTCAACGTGCTGTCGGTCAACACCCTGACCGACACCCGCGACGGCATCGCCCGCATGCGCATTACCGTGGAAGTCGATGGCCTGGAAACCCTGGGCCGGCTGTTCTCGCGCATCCAGCAGCTGTCCAACGTGATCGATGTCAAGCGCCTGCGCAGCGGCGCTAAGGGTGCCAAGCGCAAGGGGAAGCCGTCATGAACGAGACACGCCACGGTATCGATGACCTGCTGACCCTGATGGCGGTGCTGCGCGACCCCCGGGACGGCTGCCCCTGGGACATCAAGCAGGATTGGGACTCCATCGTCCCGCATACCCTGGAAGAGGCCTATGAAGTGGCCGACGCCATCGAGCGGCGCGCCTTCGACGAACTGCCGGGTGAGCTTGGCGACCTGCTGTTCCAGGTGATCTACTACAGTCAGTTTGGCGCGGAAGAGCGGCGCTTCGACTTTCATGACGTGGTCCATGCGCTGACCGCCAAGATGCTGCGTCGCCATCCCCATGTGTTTCCCGATGGCACCCTGGCGTCGCGCCGCCCTCCCGGCGTCACGGCCGAGGAGGTCGAGACGCAGCAGGTCCATTCGCGATGGGAAGCGCTCAAGGCCGCGGAGCGGGCCGAGCGGGCCGCCGGCGACTCGCCGCACTCTGCCCTCGACGATGTGCCGCGCACGCTGCCGGCGCTGTCCCGCGCCGCCAAGCTCTCCAAACGCGCCGCCCGGGTCGGCTTCGACTGGCCCGACGCCCACGGCGTCATCGACAAGATCCGCGAGGAGCTCGACGAGGTGGAGCAGGCGCTGGGCGCGGGCGACCATGCCCACGCCGTCGAGGAGGTGGGCGACCTGCTGTTTGCCGTGACCAACCTGGCGCGCCGCCTCAAGGCCGACCCCGAACAGTGCCTGCGCGGCACCAATGCCAAGTTCGAACGCCGTTTCCGGTTTGTCGAGCGCGCCTTGCACGAGCAGGGGATACGGCCTCAGGATGCGGGACTCGCCGCCATGGAGCGCTACTGGCAGCAGGCCAAACATGATGAACCATCCAACCCGGAATCGCCCCAAGGAGAACGCCGGCCATGAGCTACGATCTGCATGAATCCCTGCGTGACAACGTTCGCATTCTGGGCGATAGCCTGGGCCGTACCATCGCCGACGATCTCGGCCAGGGGTTCGTCGACCGGATCGAGACCATCCGCGGGCTGGCCAAGCAGGGTCGTCAGGGGGATGTGCAGAGCAGTCGGGAGCTGATCGACTTCCTGCGCAAGCTGCCCGACCGGGAACTGCTGCCGGTGACCCGCGCCTTCAATCAGTTCCTCAACCTGGCCAACATCGCCGAGCAGCACTACCGGGCGCGTTTTCGCCGGGTGGAGGACTACCGCCCGGGCAGCCAGCCGATGCTGGGTGAGCTGCTGACACGAGCCCGCGACCGGGGTCATGCGCCGCGCAAGCTGGTCGAGAGCCTGGCCAACATGCGCGTCGAACTGGTGCTCACCGCGCATCCCACCGAGGTCATTCGCCGCACCCTGATCCAGAAGTACGATGCCATCGATGACTGCCTGTCGACCATCGAGTCCTCCGCCGACTACCCCGAGCGGGCCAGCCGCGCGCGCGGTCGCCTGGAGGAGCTGATCAGTCAGGCCTGGCACACCGACGAGATTCGCCACGAGCGGCCCACCCCGGTGGATGAGGCCAAGTGGGGCTTCGCGGTGATCGAGAACTCGCTGTGGCAGGCGGTGCCCGATTTCCATCGTGACCTGGACAGCCTGTTGCTGGAGACCGCCGGCGAGCGGCTGCCACTGGACGCCGCCCCGCTGGTGTTCGCCTCCTGGATGGGCGGCGACCGCGATGGCAATCCCAACGTCACCGCGCGGGTGACCCGGGAGGTGCTGCTGCTGGGGCGCTGGATGGCGGCGGACCTCTACTCCCGCGACCTGGACCAGCTCAAGGCCGAGCTCTCCATGTGGAAGGCCAACAGCGCCCTGCGTGCCGAAGTGGGCGAAGTCGCCGAGCCTTATCGCGAGCTGCTCCGGCGCCTTGCCGCCCGGGTCGAGGCGACCCGTGACTGGGCCAAGGCGGAGCTCGATGGCAAGGGCTACGAGGGTGGCCCGATCATCGAGACCCGCGACCAGCTCTATGCGCCGCTGCTGGCCTGCTATCGCTCGCTGTGCGATGTGGGCCTGGACACCATTGCCAACGGTGCCCTGCTGGATACCCTGCGCCGGGTCGCAGTGTTTGGCGTGACCCTGACCAAGCTCGATATTCGCCAGGAGGCGAGCCGCCATGCGCTGGTCATGGAAGAGCTGACCGCGACCCTGGCGCTTGGCCAGTATCGTGACTGGAGCGAAGCGCAGCGCCAGGCCTTCCTGCTCGCCGAACTGGAGTCGCGTCGCCCGCTGATCCCGCGCCGCTGGGAGTGTTCCGCCGAGACCCGCGAGGTGCTCGATACCTTCCGGGTGATCGCCAGCGAGCAGCCCGAGGCGCTGGGCACCTACGTCATCTCCATGGCCGCCCAGCCCTCCGACGTGTTGACCGTGGCGCTGCTGATGAAGGAGGTTGGCGGGGCGGTGACCCTGCCCATCGCGCCGCTGTTCGAGACCCTGGACGACCTCAACCGCTCCGCCAGCGTCATCGATCGCCTGCTGGCGCTGCCCGGCTATCGCGTCCTGGCCGGCGACAGTCAGGAGGTCATGATCGGCTACTCCGACTCGGCCAAGGATGCCGGCCAGCTGGCGGCCGCCTGGGCGCAGTACCGTGCCCAGGAGCAATTGGTCGAGGTGTGCCGCCAGCATGGCGTGGATCTGACCCTGTTCCACGGCCGCGGCGGGGCCGTTGGCCGCGGCGGCGGGCCGGCCCATGCGGCCATTCTCTCCCAGCCCCCGGGGTCGGTGAACGGCAGCCTGCGGGTGACCGAGCAGGGCGAGATGATTCGCTTCAAGTTCGGCCAGCCCGACATCGCCCTGCGCTCCATGGAGATCTATGCCTGTGCGGTGCTCGAGGCCACGCTGCTGCCGCCGCCGTCGCCGCAGCCGCACTGGCGGGAGGAGATGGACCGCCTGGCGGAGATCGCCCATCGCGGCTATGTCAGCGTGGTACGGGAGAACCCCGACTTCGTGCCTTACTTCCGCGCGGTGACCCCGGAAGGGGCCTTGGGGCGGCTGCCGCTGGGCTCGCGGCCCACCAAGCGACGCCAGGACGGCGGTGTGGAAACCCTCAGGGCGATTCCCTGGATCTTCGCCTGGACCCAGATCCGTCTGATGCTGCCGGCCTGGCTCGGCAGCGGCGAGGCCTTCGCCACGCGCATCGACGAGGAAGGCGGTCTAGAGGTGCTGCAGGAGATGCGCGACCAGTGGCCCTTCTTCGGCACCTATCTGGACATGCTCGAGATGCTGCTGGCCAAGGCCGATGTGGGCATCGCGACCTACTATGAGCGACGGCTGGTGGATGAGCCCGCCCTGAAGGCCCTGGGTGAGGAGCTGCGCGACCGCTGCGGCCGCCTGCAGTCGATGCTGCTGGCTATTCTCGACCAGCAGCAGTTGCTGGAGCAGATGCCGCTGATCCGCCAGGCCATCGAAGTGCGCAACCCCTATATCGACCCGCTGCACGGCCTGCAGGCGGAGCTGCTGCAGCGCAACCGGGACGCCGATGGCGCCATCAGCGGCGAACTCACTCGTGCGCTGATGGTGACCATGGCGGGGATTGCCGCCGGGCTGCGCAATACGGGGTAGGCCCGGGCTTCGACCGGGAGGGGCAAGGAACAAGGGGCGAGGGGCAAGGAGCGAGGTTCGAGGAAAACGTTGACCAGGCACATATTCGTGTCATAGCGCTGGCAGGGGTACGATCCTGCTCGAACCTCGAACCTCGAACCTCGAACCTCGAACCTCGAACCTCGAACCTCGAACCTCGAACCTCGAACCTCGAACCTCGAACCTCGAACCTCGCACCTCGCACCTAAAACGGAAAATGTATCGAGGCGGTGAGCAGATTCAAATGCGCCATGCTGGGCGCGTCGATCTCCTCGAACTCCAGGCGGCTGACCGCTCTGTTGAACTGCAGGCGGGCGCCGAACCCCTGGATGCGGGAAGTACCGGCCGTCGACATCTGGCGGCCGTCGCCGCGGCTCACTGGGTTCCCGGCCCAATCCGCGTAGCCGGTCTTCGCATAGAGGCCGAACTGCCCGAGACGCAGCCCGGCGATCAGGCTGCCGCCGAGGCTGGTGGTGTTGAGGATGATGTTCTCACCAGCGTAGGAGCTGGGCACCTCGTCGCTGGCCCGATAGGTGATCTCGGCGCCCAGGTCGAGCCGGGGCAGGCTCAGCGGCCGGTAGCCGGCCACCACGCGAAATCCCGAGGTGAAGCCGTCGGGCGTACTGACGCTGTTGCCCTGCAGCAGCAGTCCGTTGTCGAGTGGCAGCATCTCGGCGTTGTCACCGGAATAGGCGGGGGCATCGAGTTCGCCCGGCTGTGCCAGGGTGTCCGCCAGCGTCGCGTCGGCGTCGTCGGCCAGCGCACTCGGTGCGGCAAAAGCCATTGTGACTGCCAAGGCGGCAGCGGCTGATAGTCCCGGTTTCATCTCTCCTGACCTTGCGCAAGCGGCGGGCTGTGCACGGTCGTTGGCCCGCGCAAATCATCCCGTAAGGGTAGCAACGCAGGCCGGAGTCCGCCAGGCGCTAATGTAACCAGGGGTCGGCCGCTAGCCAGTCGTCGAGCTCGGCCAGCCGGGTCGCGGTCAGGCCGTGCCGGCGGGCAGCGTCCCGCAGCGGCCCGAGAATGGCCTCCCGCTCGGTGGGGCGGTCGGCGAGCACGTCCTGAAGCATGGAGGCGCGGTTGCCGGCGGTACCGGCCACGACCTTCCATACCCGCGCGTGCCAGCCCTCCTCGGGGGCGGGAATCCCCTCGGCGGCCATGATTGCCGCCACCTCGTCGATGACCGCTTCGACCAGGGGGCGGAAGGGGCGGTCGCGCAGCTGGCCGTTGCGGATGCGAAAGCGCGCCACCAAGGGGTTGATGGCGGCATTGACGGCCAGTTTCTGCCACAGCCGGTGGCGGATGTCGGTGACCGCGAACGCCTTCAGGCCGGCGGCGCTCAGGGTGTCGGCCAGGGTACCGGCCAGCTCGGCGTGGCGTCCGTCCAGGGTGCCCACCAGGGTCTCGCCGTGGCCGGCATGGACGACCTGGGCATCGCTTTGGACATAGGCACCTTCGGTGGTGGTGGCGCAGAGCACCGGCCCCGGGTGGCGGGCGGCCAGCCGCGGCTGGCAGTCGAAGCCGTTCTGCCACAGCACCAGGGGGGTGTCGGCGGGCAGTCGAAGGGCGATGGCCTCATAGGCCGCCTCGGCGGCATAGGCCTTGGTGGTCAGGTGGATGACCCCGGGCGTGTCGCCAGGGAGGGCATCGAGACGGGCGACGGCCACCCGCCGGCTGCGAGACGCGCCGTCGGGGGTGATCAGGGTCTGCTCGACGGGCAGCGAGCGACGCCCGATCAGGGTCACCGTCGCCTGCTCGGCGAGGCGCAGTCCAACCAAGCGCCCCAAGGCCCCGGGGCCAAGGATCCAGTGGGCGGGAAGGTGGGTCATGTCGAGCTCCTGCGGCGCGGCGGACGGCGCCGCGTGCCGGCATTGCCGCCACGGCGGGATGTCGTCGATCGGCGCCGACGAGTTGCCTCGCCAGGCGGGGCGGTCTCTTCGCCCCGGGCGCTGGCCAGCGAATGGCGCAGCCGTTCGGCGTCGGCGCCGCTCAGCAGATGGCGCAGGTCCTCGATCAGCGCCGCCACGAAGGCGGTCGGGTCGTCGCCCTGTTCGGCAATGGCGGCCAGGCGCTGCTCCCACAGGGCGGTGCGTTCGGGGCGTGTCGCCGCCTCGGGCAGCGAGGCGATCAGCGCACTGCCCAGGCGCGTCGCCCGCAGCGTCTTGCCCTGTCTCACCAGGTAGCCGCGCTGCAGCAGCGTCTCGATGATCCCGGCCCGGGTCGCCTCGGTGCCCAGGCCATCGGAGTCGCGCAGGGTGCGTCGCACCGCCGGTTCGTCCACGTAGCGGGCGATGTTCATCATCGCCTTGATCAGGCTGGCGTCGGTGAAGGGCTCCGGGGGCCGGGTCTCGCGATCCTCCACCCCGGTCTGCTCGACCCGGCAGCGCTCGCCTTCGCTGAGCGGCGGCAGCGGCGGTGCCTCGTCGCGGGTGGTGAACAGCGGCTTCCAGCCGGGCGCGAGGATCTCCTGGCCCCGGGCCCGGAAGCGCTCACCCAGGATCATGAACTCGGCCTTCACCTCTCGGGTGACCAGCGGCGGGTAGAACTGGGCCAGGACGTTGCGCGCGATCAGCCGAAAGACGTCGGCCTCGGCTTTCTCCAGGCGTGACAGCTCCGCCGGCTTACCGGTGGGGGCGAGGGCGTGGTGGGCGCCCACCTGCTTGTCGTTCCAGGCTCGGGAGCGCAGGGAGAAGTCCGCGCCTGCCAGCCATTGTGCCAGGGTGGCGTCGGCCTGGCAGGCCCGTTCGAGGGTGGCGCGGGCGCTGCTCAGGTGGTCCTGGGGGAGGTAGCGGCAGTCCGAGCGCGGATAGGTGATCAGCTTATGACGTTCATAGAGGCGCTGGCAGATATCCAGTACCGCCTTGGCGGAGAGCCCGAAGCGGCGGGCGGCATCCACCTGCAGCGCCGAGAGCGAGTAGGGCAGCGGAGCGGCCTGGCGCTTGTCGCGGCTCTCCAGCGCGGTCAGCTCGCCCTCGGCGCCGGGCAGGCGCTCGGCCAGCGCCGCGGCGGGCTCACGCGTCAGCAGTCGGCCCTGGTCATCCAGCGGGTGTTGCTCGCCGGGCTGCCACCAGGCGCGCAGCTGGCCATGGGGGACCGCCAGGTCGACCCATAGCGTGAAGAAGGGGCGGGGGATGAAATCGCGGATCTCGGCGTCGCGGCGCACCACCAGGCCCAGCACCGGGGTCTGCACCCGGCCCACCGAGAGCACCCCGTCGTGGCCCGCCTGGCGGCCGGTGAGTGTCCAGGCCCGGGTCAGATTGATGCCGTAGAGCCAGTCGGCCCGGGCCCGGGACTCCGCCGCCCGGTAGAGTGGCTGGTAGCGGGCATTGTCCTCGATACGCGCCAGGGCGCGCTGTACCGCCGGGCGGTTGAGATCGCTGATCAGCAGCCGCGATACTGGCCCTTTCCAGCCCAGATGCTCGATCACCTCCTGCACCAGCAGCTGGCCCTCGCGGTCCGGGTCGCCGGCGTGAACCACCTCGCCGGCCTGCTTGAGCAGCCGGCGAATCACCGCCAGCTGACCGCGCGCCTTGGGTCGCGGGGTGAGTTTCCACTGCGCGGGCAGGATCGGCAGATGGTCGAGCCGCCACTGTTTGTAGGCGGGGTCGTAGGCGTCCGGCGGCGCCTGCTCCAGCAGATGGCCAAGACACCAGGTGATCACGGTGTCGCCCGCGTAGAGCGCGCCCTCGTCGCGGCGCACGCTGCCGGTCAGTCCCTCGGCGATGGCCCGGGCCAGGCTGGGTTTTTCGGCAATGATCAGGCGCATGGCGGAGGTCGGCGGTTGTCGGTGTGGTGGACATTCTTCCAGTATTGCGGTGCCATGACCAGATGTCGGGATGCTTGTTGTTGTACAAAGTCTGTATCATTATGGAGGGCCTGCCGATACATACCGTCATTGAGCAGTGTGGCAAGTCAGGAGGAGGGCAGCGCAATGCGTGAACGGGGGCGTACCCGGCGCCTGCTGGGGCTGGGGGTGCGTACCGGCAGCGCCATGATCCGCACTCGCCTGGGGGGGCAGGCCGACTGGCGAGCGCTGGGCGAGGCGCTGTTCGACGGGCTCTCCGAGCTCAAGGGGCCGGCCATGAAGCTGGCCCAGATCATGGCTCAGTGGGACGATCTGCTGCCGCCGGACCTCGCCGATGAGCTTTCGCGCCTGCAGCGCCAGGCCGAACCCATGCCCTGGGAAGGCATTCGCCGCACCCTGATCGACCAGTACGGCGACCTGGATCGCCATTTTCGCGAGATCGAACCGCGCCCCTTCGCCAGCGCCTCCATGGGGCAGGTGCACCGCGCCGTGACCCATGATGGCAATACCCTGGTGCTCAAGGTGCAGTACCCGGGCCTCGCCGAGGTGCTGGAGAGCGACCTGGCCCAGGTGCGGCGCATCATGCGCCTGGGGCGCTGGCTCAAGGTGCCCCAGGTGAGGCTGGACGCCCTGTTCGAGGAGCTCGCCGCCAGCCTGCGCGGTGAGCTGGATTATCACGCCGAGGCCGAGGCGCTGGCCCGCTACCGGGCCCGCTACGCGCATCTCGATTCGCTGGTGATCCCCGAGCCGCTGCCGTCCCTGTCCGGGCCGCGGGTGCTGGCCATGCGCTATGTGGCGGGGACCCCGCTGCGCGAGCTGGAGGATGCCGACGACGCCACCCGCCAGCGGCTGGCCACGACCCTGGCCGATTGGCTCACCGAGGAGCTGTTCACCCACCGCGAGCTGCACGCCGACCCCCACGCCGGCAATTTCGCCGCCGACGACCACGGGCGGCTGGTGATCTACGACCTGGGAGCGGTGGTGCCCGTCCCCGAGTCGCGCCTGCGGGCCATGATGGCCCTGCTCGATGCCACCCTGGCGGGCGACCCCATGGCCATGGACGAGGCGCTGCTCGGACTGGGGGGGCGTCAGGGGCAGGGGGCACCGCTGGCGCTCTATCGCGAATCCGCCGAGGCGGTGGCGCCGCTGTTTGCCCCCGGGATTCAGGATTTCTCCGACGTGCGCGTGCATCGTCGCCTGCGCGACCTCACCCCCAAGGTCTGGGCGGCCATGGACCGACTGCAGCCGCCGGCAGATACCCTGCTGCTGTCGCGCACTCTGAACGGCCACTACTGGAACCTGGTGCGTCTGGGCGCGCGCCTGGACATGCATGCCCGCACCCAACCGCTGCTGGCGTGGGCCCGAAGGCGCTGAGCGCGCCTGCCCAGAACGTTACCGGACTGTTAGACTGTGGCGTTTTCGGGTTTGCGGAGGCAGCGATGCTGGCAGTATGGGTGGAACAGTTGCTGGGCTTTGCCTCGGGGGCCCTGGAGGCGATCCGCGAAGATGAGCACTATCCGGCGCTGATGGCCTGGGCGCGGGACGAGGGCGCCGCACAGCTGGGCAATAACCTGCCCCTGGCCCAGGCGCTGGCGCCGGAGCTGTGGTCCCAGACGCCGCTGGAGCGTGCCGGCTTCGCCTGCGAGCCGCTGGCGCGTCCCGGGCGTAACGAGCCCTGCTGGTGCGATTCCGGTCGCAAGACCAAGCATTGCTGCGGCGCGGTGACCCTGCCCGGTGAGGTTCCCAGCCACCTGATGTGGATGCTGTCGCTGCGCGACTGGAAGGGGCCGACCCTCAAGGCGGCGCTGGAGAGCGGCCGGGCACCGGCCCAGGCGCTGCTGGAGGCGGGGCTGATCGCCGCCGAGACCGGTCAGCGCGGGCGCGCCCAGCAGATTCTCGAGTCGCTGTTCCAGCGCGCCGACTGGTCGCGCCTGCCGTCCCAGGCGGAGCCGGCCTTCGAGCTGCTGATCGACCTCTATCAGGAGCGCGGTTTCACTCGCAAGCGCGCCGACCTGCTCGACGAAGTGCTCGAGCGTGGCCCGCTGTTTCTGCGCGGCGTGGCCCTCGAGCGACTCTGCCTGATGCACCTCGACAGCGATGACCTGGACAGCGCCCGGGCCGCCTTCGTGCGGGCCCAGCAGGCGCTCCCCGACTCGCCGACCCTGGCCTATATCGAGGCCATGCTGCTGCTTCACGAAGGCCACGAACAGGAGGCCGGTGAGCGGGCGCGCTTCTGGTTTCGTCGCCTGTCCCGCCAGGGCGAGCTGGACCCGGACCAGCTGCAGTTCCTCGCCGACCTGGCCGAGAACCCCGGCGCCACCCTGGCCGACCAGCTGCTCAACGCCGAGGAGGACCTGGCCGAGCCCCTGGCCGCCCTGCAGGCGCTGCTCGCCGAGCTGCCCCCGGCCCCCGGCCTGGATGTCCGCCATACGCCGGAAGGCGAGCTGGAGTATCACAGCACGGCCCGTGAGGACACCCTGTTTGCCGCCTTTCAGGTGCACTTCGAGGCCGCCGTGGACGAGGAGAGCGCCCTGGGCTTCGAGGCCGACCCCTGGCTTCAGGCGGGCACTTGGCTGCGCGAGCTCTGCGCGCATCCCGAATGGCTCGATTCGCCGCGGGTCGTGCAGTCGCTGGCGCTGGCACTGACCAGCCGCTTCGGCAGCCTGCCGTGGATGTCGCCGAGTCTGTTCGAGCCGCTGGCCGATCGGCTGGAGCGCTGGCTGATGCGCATTCGCGGCGAGGGCGAGGGCCCCTTCCTGTGGGACAGCGCGGACAACGCGGTGCTGCTGCGCACCGGGCTGGCGCTGGTGGTGGGGATGGAGCGCGGCGCCCGGGAGCGCTCGCGGCGGCTGGCCGAGCGGCTGCTCTCGCTGGACGATCAGGACAGCCTGGGCCTGCAGGAACTGGTGCTCGACCAGCTGCTGCGCGAAGGTCGCGACCAGGAGGCCCTGGCCATGACCGAAGCCTATCTCGATCAGGCGCCGGTGCTGGGCATGCTCATGGGCCGTGCCCTGGCCCTCTATCGCCTGGAGCGTTACGACGAGGCGGCGGCGGTGCTGGGGCAGGTGGCGCGTCACAACGCCCATGCTCTGGCCATGCTGTGCGCCGAGAACCCCCGTCCGGTGGCCGCCGCGCAGGATGTCGTCGCCGAGCCTGGCTCCCGTGCCGAAGCCTGGCAGTATCGCACCCTGATGCGCGACCAGTGGCGCGCCACGCCCGGCGCGCTGGCCTGGCTGCACGAGCATCTGGAGTGAGTCGGCATCGCCTGTAAGGTGAGAGGCGCTTTCTCGACAGTACATTTGAAGACTTACTGATCGAGAGGTGGCATGTCATGAAACGCACGTCTTGGATGGCGGCAATGGTCATGGTGCTCGGCCTGGCTTGGGCCCTGGAGACGGTCGCCGAGGAGCGCATCTTTACACGCGACGGCTTGGCCATCGGTGGTACGGACCCGGTGGCCTACTTCACCCAAGGTCAGCCGGTGCAGGGGTCGCCGGACTATCGACTGGAATGGCGCAATGCCACCTGGAAGTTCGCATCAGCCGAGCATCGTGATCGGTTCGAGGCGAATCCCGAGGCCTACGCCCCCCAGTACGGCGGCTGGTGCGCCTGGGCGGCGGCTCGTGGTGAGGCCGCCGCGACCATTCCTGAGGCATGGAAGATCGTCGATGACAAGCTCTATCTGAACTTCAATCACCGTATCCAGCGGCGCTGGGAGGCCAACATTCCCGCCTATATCGAGGCCGCCGATGAGCGCTGGCCGAATATCTTCTAGATATATCTTCTAGATAGGGTGGCGCTGTCCGAGCGCCCCCCTTTGCAAGGGAGGGGGCGCTTCAGATGGCGCGGGGGGCCGGCCGGGGCACCAGTTCGCGGTCGCGGCTGATCCAGATTGCCAGGGCGATGGCCGGCAGCCCCAGGGCCGTGGCGATCACGAAGAAGGTGGCGTAGCCCTCGGCGGCCACCACCAGGCCGCCGAAGCCGCTGAGGAACTTGCCCGGCAGGGTCATCAGCGACGAGAACAGCGCGTACTGCGTGGCGGTGTACGCTTTCGAGGTCAGGCTCGAGAGAAAGGCGATGAACACCGCGCTGGCCAGGCCGTTGGCCAGGTTGTCGCCGACGATCGCCATCACCAGGAAGGGGAGACTCTGACCGGCGAGCGCCAGGGCGGCGAACAGCAGGTTGGTCAGGGTCGCCGCCGCGGCCCCCAGCACCAGGATGGGACCGATGCCGTAGCGCGCCACCAGCAAGCCTCCCAGAATCCCCCCGCTGATGCTCATGGCGATGCCGAACACATTGGTGACATTGGCGATGGTGGCAAGCGAGAAGCCCAGGTCGATATACAGCGGATTGGCCATGGAGGCCATGGCCAGGTCGCTGATGCGAAACATCGCGATGAAGACCAGCAGCCACAGCGCCTTGAGCTTGTGACGGGTGAAGAAGTCGGTAAAGGGGCAGACCACCGCGCCGATCAGCCAGGCGCCCAGGCGACGCAGATGGCGCGGCTTGCCGCGGCTGGCGCGCAGGAAGGCGCGGACCCGCGGCTCGTGGATCAGTTGGGTGTTCAGCGACAGCCGCGCCGGCTCCGGGCGTAGCAGCACGGTGATGACCCCGACCCCGACCAGTGCGGCCATGGTCAGGTAGGCCGCCTCCCAGGAAATCGCCGAGGCCACGTAGAGGGCGCCGGCGCCGGCGGCCAGCAGCCCGCCGCGATAGCCGATGATATAGGTCGAGGCCATGGCCGCCTGCATGTCGTCAGGGGCCGACTCGATGCGAAAGGCGTCGATGGCGATGTCCTGGGTGGCCGAGCCGAAGGCCACCAGCAGCGCAAAGGTGGCCACCATCACCAGGTTTTGCGTCGGGTCGAGGCTTGCCAGGCCGATCAGGCCGGCGACGATCATGGCCTGGGCCGTCAGCATCCAGCCGCGACGCTGGCCCAGGGTACGGGTCAACAGCGGCAGTGCCAGGCGGTCGACCACCGGCGCCCAGAAGAACTTGATCGAGTAGAGGATGCCGATCCACGAGAAGAAACCGATGGCCGCCACCTCCACGCCATCGCTGCGCAGCCAGGCCGAGAGGGTCGAGAACACCAGCAGAAACGGCAGGCCGGCGGAAAAGCCCAGAAACAGCATGGTGATGACCGGGGCCCGCAGGTAGATGGCCAGGGCGTCTCGCCAGCTGCGGTGGACGGTAGGGGAGGTCATGCGATTGGTCGCTCCTGGCAGCCGGCCGGCGTGGGCGGCCGGCTGCCTGACATCGATGATAGAATGACGTTACAGCCGACACGGCGAGTGGCCAGCGACGGCCGATCGATTGTTGCAGAGCAGCGCGATCGATGCCAGCAGGAGATCCCGATCAGGAGCCCGCCATGAGTGATTCCCAGTGCATCCCGAACGACCTTGATGACGATAGCCTGCCGCGCTGGTACGTGATCCAGTGCAAGGGAGGAGAGACCTTTCGCGCGGCTGAGAACCTAGACAACCAGGGCTTCGAGCTGTTTCACCCGGTGCTGGAGGTCCAGAAGAAGCGGCGTGGCAAGCTGCTCTGGCTGAGCGAGCCGCTATTTCCCCACTATCTGTTCATTCGCCTGGATCGGCTGGCCAGCAACTGGCGGCCGATCCGCTCCACCCGCGGCGTGCTGAAGATCGTCACCTTCGGCGACCGCCCGCTGCCGGTGGATGACGCCCTGATCGAGACGCTGCGCCAACACGGCAGCGAGGGGGAGGACACCGGCGCCAACGTCTATTTTCGTGCCGGTGAGACCGTGGAGATCACCGAAGGGCCCTTCAAGGACCTGCAGGCGGTCTTCGCCAGCCACAAGGGCGAGGAGCGCGCCATCGTGCTGCTCAACCTGCTGCACCGCCAGCAGCGCCTGGAGATGCCCGTGGCCCACCTGCGCCCCCAGCGCTAGGCGCTCCCCCCATCCAAACCACAGGAGACCTTCATGATCATTGCCCCGCAGCGGGTCGTGACCCTGCACTACGAGCTCAGCGACGAACAGGGCAGCGTGCTCGATGACTCTCGTTCACGCGACAAGCCCCTGGAATACCTTCACGGCCACGCCAACATCATGGCTGGCCTCGAGCGGGCCCTGGAGGGGCGCGAGGTCGGCGCCGAGCTCAGCGTGACCCTGCTGCCCGCCGAGGCCTACGGCTTGCGCGACGAGGCGCTGGTGCAGCGGCTCAGCCGTAGCGCCTTTCCCGTTGAGGAGCTGGCGCCCGGTATGCGTTTCCAGACCCCGGGGGAGGATGGCCCCGAGATCGTCACCATTCTCGAGGTACACGAGGACAGCGTGCTGGCCGATGCTAATCACCCCCTGGCGGGCCATACCCTGCGCTACCGGCTGGCGGTGCTGTCTGTGCGCGAGGCCAGCCGCGAAGAGCTGGCCAAGGGACACCCGCTGCCGACGGCCGCCGTGCGATAGCCAGCTCGAGGGGGGGTGAAAAATTGACTCAGGTCAGTTTCGCCGCCGCCCTGTCGCCATCCTGGAAGCAAAATTGATGCAGGTCAGTTTTCCTTCGCCGATCCCGGGCTACAGTGCAGTCATCGCATCGGAGACGGGGAGAACACACCATGTACTGGGATGACGCAGTTATTTTCGGATTGGTCACCGTCGCGATGATGATCGCATTTCTTGCAGGCTGGGTCGGGTTCATCGTGCGGGACCATCGCAAGAAGAAGCACTGATCCAGCAGCACTTCAAGTCGTCAGGGGAGGGGGGATCTTCCCCCCAGTAGCCGACCCATTTGGGTCGGCTTTTTTTTGCCGTGTTAGACTCCGCTTCGTACAATATTTTCAATAAGTAATGAAGAGGGACTGAGGGATGTTGTCATCATGTCATGGGGGCTTCCGTCTTTTCGTCGGACTCTGCGCCGGTGCTACCCTGATGCTGTCCGCCGCTGCCCTGGCCAGCCCCGACCACCTGGTGCTGAAGCAGGGAGAGCAGGCCAGGTCGCTTGCCATCGACGATTTGCGTGAGCGCGCCGACCAGCATTTTCGCTTCTTCGACCCGTACGAAGCGGAGGAGGTCGAGGTGCGCGGCCTGGTGTTCCGCGAGCTGCTCGAAGCCGAGTATGGCGAGGTTCCCCAGCGGCTGACCTTCACGGCCTGGGACGACTACGAGGTGACTCTCGGTGGCTGGGACGATCCCAACTGGATTCTCGTCACCCACCAGAACGGTGAGGCGCTGGGGCTACGCGATCGCGGCCCGCTGCGGCTCGTCGAGCGGGACTACGGCGATCGGGATCCTGAAAACCTGCGCAACTTCAACGACTGGGTGTGGATGATACGCAGCATCGAGGCGGTGCCGTGAAACCCGCCCCAGCCTGGCGGCGACATGTGGGCTGGCTATGGCTCAGCCTGATGAGCTTTACGGCACTGATTTTGCTGATTACGTACGAAACGCGCTGGGTCCATCCCGAGATTCATGCCTATTTCAGCCAGTCAGGCAACCTGACCGGCCAGCAGCTGGCCACCCGCTCGCGGGGCTATCTGCAGGAGAGCCTCGGTTTGCTGCTCGAGGGAGCCGACGAACCGGCTCATCGAGAGCGGGCCCTGTTCCAGCTCGAGCTCGCCTACAGCCTCTTCGATATCGGCCTGTATCGCCGCGAGTATGCCTGCACCGAGCCTAACCTGGCCCGGCTGGATCGTCTGGGGCAGCGGCTGCAGGCCGGCGAGGCGCCGACCCCGACCGAGCTCAACCGCAGCCTGCTGGCGCCGATCGGCTGTCTCACCGAGATCGAGATGGGGCAGCTCGACCGCCGCGGCCTGGCGACCAATCAGTTCGTCGAGGAGACCCGGCGCCACCAGACCCTGGTGCTGCTCGGCAGCCTGCTGATCTATGTGCTGGGCATTGTCTTCTGGTGGATGCACGAGCGGCAGCGGCGCAGCGCCGAGCGGGCCACGCGAGAAAGCCTTAAGTGGATGTCCCGGGCCATGCTGGACCCCCTGACCGGCGTAGGCAATCGGAGCGCGCTCAACGAGGAGATCGTACAGCGCGAGGGGCGTCCCGTGGGGCTGTTGCTGATCGATATCGATTTCTTCAAGCAGTACAACGATGCCCTGGGTCACCCCGACGGCGACCGGCTGCTACGCCGCCTGGCCATGCTGATCGACGAGTCCCTGGCCGGGCAGGCGCGGCTCTACCGCATGGGGGGCGACGAGTTTGCCGCCCTGCTCGACTGTCACGAAGATGCCACTCTGGCGGGCGACTGTCAGAGACTGACCGAACAACTGCGCGCGGCGAGCCTCGACCACCCGGCCCACCCCCATTCCGATCATGTCACCCTGAGCATCGGCGCGGCGCGCTTCATCGCCGGTGAAGCGGGCCTGGCCCTGGGCTATGCCGCCGCCGACCAGGCGCTGTATCGCGTCAAGGGCGAGGGGCGCGATGGGTGGGAGGTGGCCAGGGTCGAAGCCGCCGCCGGCAATGCGGGCGCCTAGTCGGTCACCAGGGCCCGCCCGCCCGGGGCGGCCTGCCGCCAGTGCCGGGTCCAGGCGCGCATCACCCGTTCGGGGTACCAGGTCTGGCCCAGGCTGCCGTTGTAGCGGGCCAGCGCCCGGGTCAGGTCGCCACGCTCCACCGCCAGGTAGTGGGCGAGGATGGTGGTCCCGTAGCGCAGGTTGCGCCACGGGTCCTTGAGGTCGTCGGCGGGCAGGCCCAGCTCGCGGATCCAGAACGGCATGATCTGCATCAGTCCCACCGCCCCGGCCGAGGAAACGGCGTCGGGGCGAAAGGCGCTTTCCACCTCGATCACCGCCATGACGATCTCCGGCGGCAGCCCGGCGAGTCGCGCCTCGTGGTAGATACGATGCAGCAGTTCATCGCGCAGCGCCTCATCAGCCACGAAGCGTGCCAGGCGCGGGGCCATATCGTTCATCCACTGGCGGGCGGCCCAGATGTCGGCCGCCGGCAGCTGGGCGCCGCGCAGTTCGTCCAGGGTCTGGCGCAGCGACGAGGGTGCATCGGGCAGCCGCCGCACCCGCGGTTCGGAGGCGGCAGTCTGGATCGGCGAGGGCTGGCCTTCGCGGAGCTCCGGCACCGCGCCGCCCTGAGCAACGGCCAGGGAGGGCAGCCAGAGTGCCGCCGCGAGCGCGGCGGCAGCGCCCCGGTCAACGGCCCAGCGCTTCGCCCAGGAAGGCCTGGATGCGCTCGGCCGGTACCATGGTGGCATCACTGTCACGACGTCCCTTGTACTCCAGCTCGCCCTTGTCCAGGCCGCGGTCACCGACCACCAGGCGATGGGGAATACCCATCAGCTCCTGGTCGGCAAACTTGACCCCCGGGCGCAGATCGCGGTCATCCAGCAGCACATCGAAGCCGGCGGCGGTGAGTGCCGCGTAGAGGCGCTCGGACTCCTCGCGCACCCGCTGCGACTTGTGAGCATTCATCGGCACCAGGGCGATCTCGTACGGGGCGATGGTGGCGGGCCAGATGATGCCGGCCTCGTCGTGGTTCTGTTCGATGGCGGCGGCGACAACGCGGGTCACGCCGATGCCATAGCAGCCCATCCAGGGGTGCGTGCCCTTGCCGCTGTCATCGAGCACGGTGGCGTTCATCGCTTCCGAGTACTTCGTGCCCAGCTGGAAGACGTGGCCCACCTCGATGCCACGCTTGATGGAGAGGGTGCCCTGGCCGTCCGGCGAGGGGTCGCCCTCCACCACGTTGCGCAGGTCGGCGACCCGGGGCAGTGCGGTGTCGCGCTCCCAGTTGATGCCGAAATAGTGCTGGCCGTCGATATTGGCGCCGGCGCCGAAGTCGCTCATCAGTGCCACGCTGCGGTCGATGACGATCGGCATGTCGAGCCCCACCGGGCCCAGCGAGCCGGGGCCGGCACCCACCTCGGCGCGGATTTCCTCTTCCGTGGCCATGACCAGCGGCGTGGCCACCTCGGGTAGATGTCCGGCCTTGACCGTATTGAGCTCATGGTCGCCGCGCACCAGCAGCGCCACCAGGCCGCCCTCGGCGCCGCGCACCATCAGCGTCTTGATGGTCTTCTCGATGGGCAGGCCGTGCTGCTCCACCAGATCGGCGATGGTCCTGGCATCGGGCGTATCGACCAGGCGCATCGTCTCGGTGGGGGCCGGGCGCTCGGGGGTGGTGCCCAGCGGCGCCGGCAGGGCCTCGGCCTTCTCGACGTTAGCGGCGTAGTCGGACTCGGTGGAGAAGGCGATGTCGTCCTCGCCGGACTTCGCCAGCACGTGGAACTCGTGTGAGTCGGTGCCGCCGATGGCGCCGGTATCGGCCAGCACCGGGCGGAAGTCCAGGCCCAGGCGGGTGAAGATGCGCGTATAGGCGTCGTACATCGCCTGGTAGGTCTCCTTGAGGGAGGCCTGGTCAAGGTGGAAGGAGTAGGCGTCCTTCATGATGAACTCACGTGAGCGCATCACGCCGAAGCGGGGGCGGATCTCGTCACGAAACTTGGTCTGGATCTGGTAGAAGTTGGCCGGCAGCTGCTTGTAGCTGGCGAGTTCGCGGCGCATCAGGTCGGTGATCACCTCCTCATGGGTCGGTCCCACGCAGTAGTCGCGCTGGTGGCGATCCTTGAGGCGCAAGAGCTCAGGGCCGTACTGCTCCCAGCGGCCGGACTCCTGCCACAGCTCGGCGGGCTGTATGGCCGGCATCAGTACTTCCTGGGCGCCGGCGCGGTTCATCTCTTCGCGCACGATCCGCTCCACCTTGCGCAGGGTGCGCAGGCCGACCGGTAGCCAGGTGTAGAGGCCGGAGGTGAGGCGGCGGATCATGCCGGCGCGCAGCATCAGCTGGTGGCTGATCACTTCGGCATCGGCGGGCGTTTCCTTGAGGGTGGCGATCAACAGTTGAGTGGCGCGCATGGGTCCGGCGTTTCCTCGCGATCTGACATCGGGTATGGCCTGGGATGGCCGCGGTTGAGGCATTGTACGGCCAAGCAGAAGCGGCGGCAAAACGCGCCTGACAAGGGGGCAGCGTGGAACGGGAAACGTCCGTATGAATCTTGTCTGTGATAAGCTTTTGCCGATTCGATCCTACGGTGCCGGCTAGCCCTGCGTCGGGGCCCCTTACACACGGAGAATTCTGCCATGACCCGAGCCAGCATGCCCCGGCGTTGTCGTGTCCTGCGCACCCTGGTAATCGGTGTGTCGATCACCATGCTGACGGCCTGCGGTACGCTCTTTCATCCCGAGCGCAAGGGGCAGGTGAGCGGTGACATCGACCCGGCGGTGGCCATTGCCAATGGCGTCGGCCTGCTGTTCTTCATCGTGCCGGGGGTGGTCGCCTATGCGGTGGACTTCTCCAACGGCACTATCTATCTGCCCAGTGGTCACGCCCGGGCCCAGGTGGATAGCCTGCGGCTCGATGACAGCATGGACGTGGCGGCCCTCGAGCAGCTGCTCAGTGAAAAGAGCGGCAAGCCGGTGGACCTCGACAGCGAGGCGCTGAAGGTGGCCGAGGTCGAGAGCCTCGACGAGGCCCTGGCCCTGGTGCGCATGGCGGGGATCGATGACGCCGACCGCCTGGCGCGCGAGATGCCGCCGGCCGCCGACGTTCTCTAGCCTTGCGGCCCGGCCGGTGCGATCAGCGCCGGCCGCACGTGACCCACAGCGTCAGCATACCTGCCACCAGTCCCCAGAAGGCCGCCCCAATGCCCAGCAGGCTGATGCCGGAGGCGGTCATCAAGAAGGTCACCAGGGCCGCATCGCGTCCCTCGCTGGGCACTAGCGCCGAGGCCAGCCCGCTGCCCAGGGTGCCCAGCAGCGCGAGCCCGGCCAGGGCCATGACCAGTGCCGCCGGCAGCGCCATGAACAGCGTGGTGACGGTGGCGCCGAACACCCCCATCAGCAGATAGCCGACACCTGCCGCGACCCCGGCGGTGTAGCGCCGCGCCGGGTCCTGGTGAGACTCGGGGCCGAGACACACCGCGGCGCTGATCGCCGCCAGGTTGAGCGCATAGCCGCCGAAGGGGGCCAGCGCCAGCGTCGAGGCGCCGGTCCAGCCGATCAGCGCCGAGCTAGGCGGCCGATAGCCCGCCGCCTGGAGTACGGCGAGTCCCGGCAGGTTCTGCGTGGCCATGGTCACCACGAACAGCGGAATCCCCACGCCGATCAGCGTGGCCATCGAGAAGGCCGGTGTGGTGAACACCGGGACGGTGGGGGTGAGCTGCAGCCCCTCGAGGCTGACCAGCCCCTGAAGGGCAGCCGTTGCGCAGCCCACGATCAGCACGCCGGGAATGGCCAGGCGCGGCCACAGCCGCCGGCCGGCCAGCCAGGCCGCACACATGGCCAGCGGCAGCCACAGCTGCGACTCCAGGGCGACGAACAGGTCCAGTCCGAAACGCAGCAGCACCCCGGCCAGCATCGCCGCGGCGATGGCGGGGGGAATGCGCTGGATCAGTTTCTCGAACAGGCCGGTCACCCCGCACAGCGTGATGAGTGCCGCCGAGAACAGGAAAGCACCGATGGCCTCCTCGATGGGGATGCCCGGCAGGCTGGTGGCCAGCAGCGCGGCGCCGGGCGTCGACCAGGCGGTCAGCACCGGGATTCGATAGCGTAGCGACAGTCCCAGCGAGGTGATGCCCATGCCGATTCCCAGCGCCCAGAGCCAGGAGGCGATCTGTTCGGGACTGGCGCCGGCTGCCGCGGCGGCCTGGAAGATGATGGCCGCCGAGCTGGCGTAGCCGATGATCACGGCCACCACGCCCGCCGTCAGCGTGGAGAGACTCATGTCCCGCCAGACGCTGAGGGCAGGGGCTGCGTGGCGAGCCATGCGCGTGGTGTGAAGCATGCCGTCCTCCCAGGGGCTTCGAGATGCCCGTTTGTGCGTTATCGCGTACAATGGGCGGCAGGATACCACCGTGCGATATAGCGCACAATGGGAATAAATCTCAATGTGAATAAAGCTCAATGGGGGAAGCGATGCAGGACATTGCCCGACACCTCGCCACCACGCTGCGGCGGCTGCGCCGTGAGCAGGGCTGGAGCCTCGATCGAACCGCCCGCGAGACTGGTGTCAGCAAGGCCATGCTGGGGCAGATCGAGCGGGGTGAATCGAGCCCCACGGTGGCCACCCTGTGGAAGATCGCCAGCGGCTTTCGGGTCTCCTTCTCGACGCTGTTCACCGCCTCGGCGGCACCCGCCCAGCAAGAGCCGGTATGGGGCGAAGACAGCGCCGGCATGCAGGCGCGGCTGCTGTTTCCCTATGATCCAGTGCTGGGCTTCGAGATGTTCGAGATCGAGCTGGCACCGGGGGCGGTCAGCGCCTCAGCGCCCCATGCCCGGGGGGTGGTGGAGCATATCGTGGTGGTGGAAGGGCGTCTCGCCCTCGACGTGGATGACCAGCCCCGGGAGCTGGCCGCGGGGGAGACTCTGCGTTTCTACGCCGACCGGCCCCATGTGATGCGCAACGCTGGCGAGGGCCGCCTGCGTTTTCACGACGTCATCCACTACCTGCCCGGCGCGGCCTCCGGTGGCTGAGCGCGGTTCGCGGCGTGCCTGATTCTCCTAACTGTCCAGTATCAGCAGCCTGAGTGCCAGGCCCAGAATTAGGGTTGAGGCCACGCTTACCAGGGTGCCTAGCAGTACGTACTCGGTCAGCTTGCGGTCCTTCGTGTCGCGCAGGTCGCCGTAGCGTAGCACCGACTTGGCGGCCAGCAGGAAGCCCACCGCGGTTAGCTGATCGAGCAGTACCAGGGAGAGCACCAGCAGCCGTTCCAGCATGCCGATGCGGGCGCCGGCCTGGGCCAGGGTGTCGGTATCCTCGAGCTGGTTGCTCCAGCGCTTCATCACCATGGCGATGGCGAACGAGAAGGGGCGCGTCACCATCAGGTAGGCGGTGGCCACGCCCAGCACCGTAGGCGTGAGCAGCCAGGCGCCGAGCGCTTCGAGTGGCGCCAGGCTGCCGAGCCAGGCCAGCCATAGCGCACACAGCACCAGCAGGTGCAGCAGCTGGTCGAGCAGGAACCAGCGCAGCTGGCCGGCGGGCAGCGTCGCTTTGCCCAGGTCGATCAGCCAGTGGCTGGCGGCCACCGCCGCGGCACCAATGAGCACCCCCAGCGGGCCGGGGGAGCCCGGTAGCAGCCAGGCCGCGATCAATAGCACCAGGGCGGTCAGGCCGGTGTGCACCAGCACGTGATAGAGCAGGTGGCGCGAGCGGTGCAGGCGACGCACCCGCTCGTCGACCCAGAGGCGCGGCTGCAGCAGGAAGTCGCCGGCCAGGTGGGCCAGCACCAGCCCCATCAGCAGAGAGAGGTCGTTGGGGGTCATGGTTGCGTATCCTTTTCCGCCAACCGCTCGCTCAGGTAGGCTAAGGTATCGGCCAGCAGCGGCCAGCGGGCGGCACGCAGCCGCTTGTGCACGCTGGGCTGCTTTATTCCCAGGTGGTCGGCCATGGCCTGCTGGGAGGTCTCGCTCGCCAGGCTGAGTCTGACCACCTCGGCCGAGTAGCGCGACCAGCTCGCGACCATGTCGTCCAGATAGCGCGTCAGGAGAGCGAGGCTACCATCGTCCGTCTCGTCGAGCAGTGCCAGTGATAGGTGCGCACTGCCCACGTTCAACCCATCCAGGTCGTGGCCGGAGCGCACGAACGGCTCGCTGTCTGCGGTGGCGAGCCGGCCGTTGCCAGGCCAGCCTGCCGGTCCTACCGCCACCGCAATGCGGGCGTCCCAACGTTGGTCTGCCTCGGAGTGCTCGATCAGGGCCGCACGCAGGGCGATAGCCACCTCCATGGCGGCTGCGGCCTTGGGCAGGGCCAACTGAAAGCCGTCGCCGCGGAAGCGTTCGCCACGACCACCGTGGCTGGCGGCCAGTTCGGCCAGGGTCGCGTCCAGCAGCGCATAGAGTTGCTGGCGATCCTCGATCTTGCGCGAGTCGATCACATCGCCGGTCAGCACGGCGATTCGCTGGGTCATGGCAGGCGCTCCTAGAGAAGGGTCGCCTTCACCATAGCCAAAAAAGGCTATTTAGCAACTAAATAACCCTTAAGGGCTATATTTACGCCTTGTTTTACCCTAGAGGCTATTCGGCTCAGTGCATGGCAGCAGGAGGGAACAATCAATCAAGGGGCCCCGCCTGAATAAACCGTCCAACTATTTTGGGCAGTTCAGAATGGTGGGGCCAAGTGTTGCCTTGAAGGGGCGTTTGCGTGAGAGGAGTTAGCCTGTCGGGGGTGTCATGATGCAGGGAGAGTGGTCAATCATGGGCACTCCCTTGCATCCGGGCGCTATGTACTTGCTTGCCGGGGGCGGGGGCGGCAGGTTGTAGTTATTGGCTGCCGGTTCAAGGGGAGTTCGCTGCGAAGTTGGCCCTCAGAGGGCCCGCCAGAGTCGTTGGGCGGCGTCATGGTGGCGTGTCATCAGGGCGCCCAGGTCGAGATCCGGGATCGCCCCGTCGATGACCCGCCAGTGGCCGGCCACCATCACCCGGTCGGCACGGTGGGCACCGCACAGCAGCAGGGCGGCGAGCGGGTTCTCGGCACCTGAGAAGCGCGGCTCGTCGAGCCGGAAGAGCGCCAGGTCGGCCTGCTGGCCGGGGGCCAGGCCGCCGATATCGGTACGCCCCAGGCAGCGTGCGGAGCCCTGGGTGGCCCAGCGGATCACGTCGTCATGGCCGATCTGGTCGGGGCGGTAGCGCAGGCGGCCGAGCAGCATGGCCTGGCGCATCTCCTCGGCGAGATTGGAGTGATCGTTGGAGGCTGAGCCGTCCACGGCGAGCCCCAGCGGGGCCCCGGCGCGCTCCAGCTCCAGGGTCGGACAGAGCCCCGAGCCCAGCACCATGTTGGAGGAGGGGCAGTGGGCGACCCCGGTGCCGGCACGGCCCAGGCGCTGGATTTCCTCGTCGGTGAAGTGGATGCCGTGGGCCAGCCAGGTGCGCTCATTGAGCCAGCCGCACTCCTCCAGGTAGTCGAGGGGCCGCAGGCCGAAGAGGCGCTCGCAGTAGCGGGTCTCGTCCTCGGTTTCGGCCAAGTGGGTATGCAGGCGGACTCCCTCCGTTTTGGCCAACTCGGCGGTGGCCTTCATCAGCTCGCGGCTTACCGAGAAGGGCGAGCAAGGGGCCAGGGCTACTGTGATCATGGCGCCCTCCTCACGCTGGTGGTAGCGCTGGATCAGGCGACTGCTGTCATCGAGGATGCGGGCCTCGTCCTGTACCACCGACTGGGGCGGCAGCCCCCCCTGGTCGCGGCCCACGCTCATGGAACCGCGGGTCAGGGCGGCGCGCACGCCGAGTCGCCGGACCGTCTCGACCTGGCGATCAATGGCCGACTCCAGGGCATCGGAGAAGACATAGTGGTGATCCGCCACGGTGGTGCAACCGGAAAGCAGCAACTCGACCATGGCCAGTTCGCTGGCCACCGTGATCTGTTCTTCGTCGAGGTTGGCCCAGACGTCGTAGAGGGTGGTCAACCAGGGGAAGAGTTCCTTGTTGAGGGCCGCGGAGTAGGCCCGGGTCAGGGTCTGGTAGAAGTGGTGGTGAGTATTGACCAGCCCCGGCAGCAGCACATGCTGGGAGGCATCGAAGACCTGGTCGACGGGCAGGCTGGGCTCCTGGCCGGCGGCGAGGCGCTCGACGATACGGCTGTCCTGAATCACCACGCCATTCGCGGCGGCCGGGTCGGCGCAGCTCAACGGCTGGCGAATCCAGAGGCGGGGGGAGGGATTACGGGGGAAATACGTCATGCAAAGCCTCCTGAATAAAACGCACCCATCGCCAAGGGCGAAGGGTTACCCACGCAAGCGTGGTTCAGGTGCCTTACTGCATATCCCAGGATGGGCACTGGGGTGTATTCAATGTTGCGATAAACTGTGTACTAGATATTTGTGCTTGTCAAGAAAGGGACTGGCGTCCCTTGCTCTTCAGCGCAATGGCTTCCCACTATCGACATCTTGGCAATCAAATAACCCTTAAAGGCTAAATTTATGCATTATTGCCCTTTGGGGCTATTGCGACTCAGCGAGCCAGCTCCCGCATGGCCTCTTCCAGCCCTTCCAGGGTCATCGGGTACATGCGGTCGTCGATCAACTGACGGATCAGCTGGGTGGAGTGGGTGTACTCCCAGGCCCGGGGCGGCATGGGGTTGAGCCAGGCCAGCCGGGGGAACTTGTCGACCAGCCGCTTCAGCCACACCGCGCCGGCTTCGTCGTTGAAGTGCTCGACGCTGCCGCCCGGGTGGGTGATCTCATAGGGCGACATGGCGGCGTCGCCGACGATCACCACCTGGTAGTCGCTGCCGTAGGTGTGCAGCACGTCCATCGTCGGGATGCGCTCACCGTGGCGCCTGGCGTTGTTCCGCCACAGCCCTTCATAGACGCAGTTGTGGAAGTAGTAGGGCTCCAGGTGCTTGAACTCCGAGCGCGCCGCGGAGAACAGCTCCTCGCAGGTGCGAATGTGGTCGTCCATGGAGCCGCCCACGTCGAGCAGCAGCAGCACCTTCACCGCGTTGTGGCGTTCCGGGCGCATGCGCACGTTGAGCAGGCCGGCGTCCCGGGCGGTGTCGCGGATGGTGGCGTCCACGTCGAACTCTTCCGCCGCGCCCTGGCGGGCGAACTTGCGTAGCCGGCGCAACGCCATCTTGATATTACGGGTGCCGAGCTCGAGGCTGTCGTCGTAGTCGCGGAAGCGGCGCTCGTCCCACACCTTGATTGCCCGGCGGTGGCGCGAGCCATCCTGGCCGATGCGGATGCCCTCGGGGTTATAGCCGTAGGCGCCGAAGGGGCTGGTGCCGCCGGTGCCGATCCACTTGTTGCCCCCGGCGTGTCGCTCCTGCTGCTCCTCCAGGCGCTTCTTGAAGGTCTCGATCAGCTTCTCCAGCCCGCCCAGGGACTCGATCTGCGCCTTCTCATCCTCGGAGAGCTGCTTCTCGAACTCGCGGCGCAGCCAGTCGTCGGGAATCAACGCCTCGATGGCGGCGTCGAGGTTCTCGAGCCCCTCGAACCAGGCGGCGAAGGCGCGATCGAAGCGGTCGAAATGCCGTTCGTCCTTGACCATCACGGTGCGCGCCACCTGGTAGAACGCCTCCATGTCGGCGAACACCACGCCATGTTCGACCACGGCGTGAAGGTCGAGCAGCTCGCGCAGTGACACCGGTACGCCGGCACGCTTCAGGGTCTCGAATAGGCTGATAAACATGGCTCAGCGCCTCTGGTTGCCCTGGCGACGCAGCATGAAGGCCAGCCGCTCCAGCAGCTGGGTATCCTGCTCGTTCTTGACCAGGGCACCGGCCAGCGGCGGAATCGCCTTCACCGGGTCGCGGCCGTAGAGCGCCTCCCGGGCCAGGTCGTCGGCCATCAACAGCTTCAGCCAGTCCACCAGCTCCGAGGTGGAGGGCTTCTTCTTCAGCCCCGGGGCCTGGCGCAGCTCGAAGAACACCTCCAGCGCCTCGCCGACCAGCTTCGGTGCGATATCGGGGAAGTGCACGTCGACGATCGCCTGCATGGTCTGGCGGTCGGGGAATTCGATGTAGTGGAAGAAGCAGCGGCGCAGGAAGGCGTCGGGCAGCTCCTTCTCGTTGTTGGAGGTGATGACGATGATCGGCCGGTGCCGTGCGGCGATGGTCTCGCCGGTCTCGTAGACATGGAATTCCATGCGATCCAGCTCCTGGAGCAGGTCGTTGGGGAACTCGATGTCGGCCTTGTCGATCTCGTCGATCAGCAGCACCACCCGCTCGTCGGCGGTGAAGGCCTCCCACAGCTTGCCGGGCTTGATGTAGTTGGCGACGTTCTCCACGCCTTCGACGCCGAGCTGTGAATCGCGCAGGCGGCTCACCGCGTCGTACTCATACAGGCCCTGGGCCGCCTTGGTGGAGGACTTGATGTGCCAGGTGATCAGGCGGGTATCGAGCGAGGCTGCCAGCTCCTCGGCCAGCAGGGTCTTGCCGGTGCCCGGCTCGCCCTTGATCAGCAGCGGGCGCTGCAGGGTCACGGCGGCATTCACCGCCTGTTTCAGGGCATCGGTGGCCACGTAGGTGGAAGTCGAATCAAACGCCATGGGTCGTGCCTCGGCAGGTCGCAGATAGGGTAAAGTCAAACAAGTGTACGGAAGGGCGGCGATGGCGACAAATCTACCCCTATCAAGGCTGTCGTCGATACCGTCCAGCGCTCGGGGCTGATCTGTCGGCAAGCCCCGGAGCGCCGGAGCTCCTCTTCGGCTTGCCCCCAGCGCCCCTCGCTGCCCGTCTCTGCATTAGCCCTGACTGCTTTCGGCAGCGTGGATCAGGCCGCGATAGGCCTCCACCAGGATCGCCGGGTCGTGCTCGGCGTGGCCATGGCGGGCGTGGGCGCGCATCAGCTGGGCGGCCAGGCCGCTCATGGGCGTGGCGCTGCCGGCACGCTGGCTCTGGGCCACCGCCATGTCTAGGTCCTTGAGCAGGGTGCGCAGGTGCCAGGGCGGGTCGGCGAAGTCGCTTGCCGCCATGCGCGGGGTGAGGATCCGGAACGGCTTGGAATCGGCGAAGCCGCCGGCCAGCGCCTCGGTGAGGCGGCTGGCATCCACGCCGCTGGCCTCGGCCAGGGCCACCATCTCGGCGATCACCGCCGCCTGGCAGCCGACGATCATCTGGTTGCACACCTTGGTGACCTGGCCGGCGCCCACCGGGCCCATGTGGGTGACCCGCGAGGCGAGGGGGGCCAGCAGGGGGCGAATCGCCTCGATCTCCGCGGCGTCGCCGCCGGCCATCATCACCAGGCTGCCCGCCTCGGCGCCGGCCGTCCCCCCGGAGACCGGGCAGTCGATCCAGCGCATCCCGCTCTGGCCTTGCAGCCATTCGGCGAAGCTCCGCGTCTGGGCAGGGTCGCTGCTGGAGAAGTCGATCAGGGTCTGCCCCTGTCGGCCGTGCTCGGCCACGCCGCCGGGGCCAAAGACGACCTCTTCCACCACGGCGGTATTGGCCAGGCAGAGCATGACCACATCCACCCGCTCCACCAGGTCCCTGATGGAGGGGGCGACCTCGGCCCCGGCATCACGCAGCGCAGTGCTCTTCTCGGCGGTGCGGTTCCACACCGTCACGGCAAAGCCGGCCTCGAGCAGGCGGCGGGTCATGGGGTCGCCCATCAGGCCGAGGCCGATGAAACCGAGGCGGGGCTGGGTCATCTGTGAGTCTCCAGGGTGGGTAAGAAAGTCCCTAGCATGCGGCATGGAAAGCATTTTCATCAATCCCGGCGAGTGCCATCGGCTCAGGCGTTCTCGGCCGAGGCCTGGGGCTGTCCGAACTGCAGGTCGGCGAGATGACGATACAGGGGGCTGGTCTCGAGCAGTTCGGTATGGTGACCGGTGGCCACCAGGCGGCCCTGGTCGACCACCAGCAGGCGGTCGGCGGCGATCACCGTGGCCAGGCGGTGGGCGATCACCAGGCTGGTGCGCTGCTCCATGAGCCGGTCTAGTGCCTGCTGCACCTGGCGCTCGCTCTCGGCATCCAGGGCGCTGGTGGCCTCGTCCAGCAGCAGCACCCGAGGGTTCTTGAGCAAGGCCCGGGCGATCGCCAGGCGTTGACGCTGGCCGCCGGAGAGCTGCACACCGCCGGGGCCGAGCGGGGTATCCAGGCCCTGGGGCAGGGCCTCGATGAAGGCCAGGGCATTGGCATCGTGGGCGGCGCGGCGCAGCTCGGTGAGGGGCGCCTCTGGCTTGCCGTAGCGCAGGTTCTCGGCAACGGTGCCGGTGAACAGCACGGGCTCCTGGGCCACCAGGCCCATGACGGCACGCAGTGCATGGGGGTCGAGATCGCGCAGGTCGATGCCGTCCAGGCGTATCCGGCCGCTGTCCGGGTCGTGGAAGCGCAGCAGCAGGGCAAGCAGGGTGCTCTTTCCGGCCCCCGAGGGGCCGACCAGCGCGACCCGCTCACCGGGGCGGATAAGCAAGTCGAGCCCCGTCAGCGCCGGCTGTTCGCGCCCGGGGTAGGTGAAGCCCAGCCGTTCGAGCTGGATCTCCCCGCGCAGCGGGCTGGGCAGGGCCACCGGCGCGGCCGGTGCCTGAATTGTCGGTTGGGTATCCAGCAGTTCCAGAAGGCGCTCGGCGGCACCGGCGGCGCGCTGTACGTCGCCGGCCACTTCGGCCAGGGTGGCCACCGCCCCGGCGGCGAGCACCGCATAGAAGACGAAGGCCGAGAGCTCGCCGGCCGTCATGGTGCCGGCAAGCACGGCATGGCCGCCCTGCCACAGCATCAGGCCCACGGCGGCGAACACCGCCAGCATGGCAACCGCGGTGAGCCAGGCGCGCTGTCGGGTGCGGATGATCGCGGTAGCGAAGGCGTCCTCGACCCGCTCGCCGTAGCAGCGGCGGTCGACGGCTTCGTGGTTGAAGGCCTGAACCGTGCGGATGCCCGACAGCGCTTCGCCGGCATAGCGCCCCAGTTCGGCGACCCGGTCCTGGCTGAAGCGGGAGAGCCGACGCACGCGCCGCCCGAACCACAGGATCGGCAGCACCGTGGCGGGAATGCCCAGCAGCACCAGCGCCGAGAGCCACGGCTGGGTCACCAGCATCAGCACCACCGCACCGAGCAGCATCACCAGATTGCGCAGCGCCAGCGAGATCGAGGAGCCGAACAGGGTCTGGAGGACGCTGGTGTCGGCGGTCAGGCGCGAGGTGATCTCGCCGGGGCCGCGATCCGCATGGGCGGCGCTTTCGAAGAAGCCCGGCTCGAGGTCGAGCAGGTGGTCGAAGACTCGGCGGCGCAGGTCGGCGGCGAGGCGCTCGCCGATCCAGGTGACCAGGTAGTAGCGCAGCGCCGAGGCCATGGCCAGCACCGTCACCACGCCGAGCATCAGTGCCAGGGCCTGGTTGAGCCGGGCGAGGTCCTCGGCGAGAAACCCCTGGTCGATCACCAGGCGCAGCCCCTGGCCCAGCAGCAGCACGCTGCCGGAGGCCGCCAGCAGGGCGAGGGCGGCCAGCAGCAGGTGCCAACGGTAGGGGCGCAGCAGGATGAGCAGGCGCAGCAGTACCCTCGGGTCGGGGGCCGTCATCGGTTGGGTGCCTCTCGGGATGACAAGGGTATTTCCGGCAGCGTATCGCGCCGGGCGCCCGAGGGCCATGCGCAGGGGAGGGGCGATGTCTCTCCTGAGGTTTCAACGGTATGACTCAGGGGGCGAGAGATCGACAGCGATGCTCAGAACGTCACGGCCGATAGTGGCGGGTCCTGTCGTGAAACCACCACGCAGTTGCGGCCGCGGGCCTTGCCGTCGTAGAGCGCCTTGTCGGCTCGCTGCAAGGCGTCGTCGAGTCGTACTTCGTCCTTCTCGATCAGGCTGATTCCGACGGTCACCGAGAGGCGCTCCTCGTCACCGACCATCGGCAGGGAGAGTCTCGCGACCTTCTCGCGTAGCCGCTCGGCGATGGCGGTCGCCGTCTGCAGGTTGGCTTGGGGCAGGGCGATCACGAACTCCTCGCCGCCGTAGCGGCCGATGATATCGGTCTCGCGCAGCACCGACTGGCAGCAGGCCGCCACGGCGGTCAGCACGCGGTCGCCCACCGCATGACCGTGGCGGTCATTGAGGTTCTTGAACAGGTCGATATCGACCATGCAGATGGCCAGCGGTGAGTCGTCGCGCCGTGCCCGGCGCAGCTCCCGTTCGGCCAGCTCGAAGAAATACCGACGGTTGGCGATGCCGGTCAGCTCGTCGGTACTGGCCATCTGGCGCAGCTGCTCCTCAAGCTGGGTGCGCTCCGCGATCTCGGCGTGCAACTGGCGATTGGCCTCGCGCTCCTCCAGCAGGGAGGCGAACTGCATGCGCTGCAGGCGGCTGAGGCGGGTCACGGTCAACCAGCCAAGCAGGTTGACGAAGCCCAGTAGCAGCAGGCTGGTGGCCATCATGCCGGGTGGCACGGTAACCCACAGCCAGGTGGCAACGACGAAGCCGACGAACAGATAGGCATTCCATCCCAGTAGCCATGGCAGCCGGTTGGGTACGAACAGGTAGAGCACCATGCTGGCCACCACCATCGAGGCGAGATGAATGCCGGTGCTGTCGGGCTTCAGTGGAATTGCCAGCAGCAGGCCGCTGATACCCACCAGGCAGACGAGGTTGACCGGCAGCAGACGATGAGCCAGGGCCGGGCGGTTCCACACCGACCAGGCCGCCGGCAGGCAGACGGCTGCCACCGTGAGGTGCATCACCAGCAGCGCCGGGAAGGGGGCGTCGGAACCGACCAGGCTGTAGTCGTTCAGGCTGAAGGCGAGGAAGAGCGCGGCGACCACAGAGAAGGCGACGCGCATCTGGCAGGCATCATGGGACTGCATGGTGCGCCGAAATAGCGCCTCCCGCGCCGGGTCACGGAACTCCGCTCGCCAGTCGAGGGCGGATGCCGTCTTGGTATCGGCGGTATCGGTTGTGCCAGCTGCCATGCGCCACACTCCCCTTTGTCCAGAACAGTGTCGGCAAGAAAGTCGCGGTGGCGCAAGAATGAGTCGTTTTATCAGCTTCTTAGCGGGTAATGACTCAGCCGTTCACACTAGTCGACATGGTCTTCGCAATCAGGAGCCGCTGCGTTTTGACGGGTTGAGGACTCTACTCCTTGCGACCCTTGAGCTGCTCGCGGAGCCGCTTGGGCACTGGCTTGACGATCAGGCGGTCTTGGGACGCGTCGTATTCGATGCTCGACCCCAGCAGATGGGAGGCGAAGCTGATCGAGACGCCGCCAGTCTGCACGGCATCTCGGCAGCCCCTCAGGCGGGTGGTAGCCAGGCGATGCGGGCGGCCAGCAGCAGCAGCGAGGCGATGACCAGCCGGCCCCAGGGGGCCGGCTTGAGGGGGCGGTGGGAGAAGCGGTGGTAGCTGATATGCACCAGGGCGCAGGTGGCCAGGCCCAGCAGGGCACCGCCGACCAAGTCGCTGGCCCAGTTCACGCCCAGCACCAGTTGGGACAGGGCGATGGGCACGCAGAGGGCGATGGTCGCCCAGTAGGCATGAACGCGCTTGTGGGGTGGCAGTTCCTGGGCGAGGAAGGCGGAGGCCAGGCCGAAGAGCACCACCGCGGCCGAGGTGTGCGAGCTGGGGTAGGCCATGGAGTCGAGCAGGAGGTCGGGCGTCACGGGCCGCTCGCGGTCTGCCAGATGCTTGAACAGGGTGTTGGCCGTCGCGATGCCGATCAGCGCCGTGGCGAAGTGGGCGAAGGCCGAGACGTGGCGCGCCCACAGCAGCCAGGCGCCCCAGGGCAGCACCAGGGCGATCACCCCGTAGCGGTCACTGGTCTGGGCCAGGCCTTGGGCGAGGGTATCCAGCAGCGGGATCTCGACCAGCGCGAACAGCGCCTGTACCTGGCGGTCCATGGGCAGTGGCCCTTCGGCCTGGAGCACCAGCAGGGTCCACAGGCTGAGCGCGGCCAGGCTGAGGATCAGCAGGGTCATCGAGCCCAGCGGGACCCCGGCCCGGGGGCGGCTGGCACGCAGTGACGCCCAGACTCGGCGGCTCCAGCCACGACGCTGGGCGAGTCGCGCCAAGGCCTGGTACCAGCGCCCCTCGTGGGTCAGTTGGTGGCGTAGCCAGGAGAAGCTCAGCCCCAGCATCAGGATCAGGGCGGCCAGGCTGAGCAGCCAGCGCGGCAGGCCGGGGGGCACCGTGAGCAGTTGCTGCCAAGTGTGGCCCAGCAGGTAGCCGGGCAGCACATAGGTCGGGGTCCACAGCAGCGCCGAGACCAGGCTTGCCCAGGCGAAGCGTGCGGTCGGCATGTGCAGCATGCCGGCGATCATCGGCACGATGGGGCGCACCGGGCCGACGAAGCGGGCGAAGATCACCGACAGGCTGCCGTAGCGCTGGAAGAAGCGCGCACCGCGCGCCAGCCACTCCGGGCGATGGGTGAAGGGCCACAGCCGGTGAATGCGCTCACGCTGGGTATGGCCCAGGGCGAAGCTGAGGCCATCGGCGATCAGTGCGCCGACGAAGGCCACCAGCAGCACCAGGGGCACGGCCAGGTCCTGATGGCCGGCCAGTGAGGCGACGGCGGTCATCAGCAGCAAGCCGGGCACCACTAGGCCGACCAGGGCCAGGCACTGCAGCAGCGCGACCGCGGCGATGATCAACAGCAGCAGGGGAGGGGATGGCGTGAGCTGATACAGCCAGGCGACATAGTCCACGTTGACGACTCCCTCAGACGCAGGGTACACCGGGCGGCGCGGTGCGATCGGCCCTCGGGCGTGGGCAGGTGTCGTCAGTGTGCCGCGCCGGCCGGTGCGCGTCGAGGGGCCATCCCTGGCCCGCGCGGGCTACTTCACCACGAAGTCCGCGTAGGGGACGGGCGGCGTCTCGCCCGGGGGCAGGGCCGCGGGGGCCGGTTCGCCGGGCTCGCCCAGGGAGCGGATGTAATGATAGAGGGCCGCCGCGTCCTCGGCGCTCATCTGGTTGAGGTTGAACCAGGGCATCGGCGGGCGGGTGCGCAGGGTGCGGCTCATCTCGACCCACTCCTCGACGCTCATCGCCGCCGCCTTCAGGCGCAGGTTGGGGGCGTAGGTGGTGCCCCAGGGACCGTGCCAGCCCAGTACGTCGCCGGTGAGCCACCGGGCTTCCGGCGTCTGGCCTTCGCTGAGGGCGTAGTCGGGAGTGTGGCAGTCGTTGCAGCCGCCGATGATGTTGACGTAGCGGCCGCGCTCCAGGGTCTCGGCATCGGCGGCCAGCGCCGGGGTCAGGGGTAGCAGGGCGCCGGCGATGCCCAGCGCCAGGGCTCGTGTCGTCACGGGGTGCATGAGGGTGTCCCTCTCTTGGTGGTTATTCTGGGTCGGCGGCAAGGGGATACCGCCGTTTTCAGAATAGCCCACGGCGGGATGGCCGGTCGGCGTGACATAGGGCCGCCGGGCCGGCTCTTGCCATCCCCACCGTGGCGCGATGAACGGTGAGCCGTCCCAGGGTGGCGTGGTGGCAATCGCTACTCCTGGCGTCGCTTCAGCTGCTCGCGGAGCTGCTTGGGCACCTGCTTGATGATCAGACGGTCCTGGGACTCGTCGTACTCGATGCTCGACCCCAGTAGATGAGAGTCGAAGCTGATCGAAACACCGCCGGCGCGGCCGGTAAAGCGGCGAAACTGATTGAGGGTGCGCTTGTCGGGCGGGATTTCCGGGGAGAGGCCGTAGTCGGCGTTGCGGATATGCTCATAGAAGGCCTTCGGCTGCTGCTCGTCGAGCACCTCCGAGAGCGCCTCCAGGGTCATCGGTTCGCCTCGGCTGGCCTGTTCGCTGGCGTAGTCGATCAGCGCCTCGGTCTTCTCGCGGCTCTGCTCTTCGGCCAGGTCCTCGTGGGCCACATAGTCGCTGAACGCCTTGAGCAGCGTGCGGGTCTCGCCCGGGGCGTCCACGCCTTCGGCGATGCCCAGGCAGGCGGCGAGGTCATCGGCCAGCTTGCGGCCGCCCCGGTCGCGCAGGAAGGTGATGTACTGCAGGGAGGGCGCTTCGCCCTGCCACTGGCTCAGGTTGATGCGCAGCGCCAGGCTCAGCTGGGTCAGATTGAGCTGGAAGGCCGGGGTGACCTTAAGCGCGGTGTCGATCTGGAAGCCGCTGCGGTGGTGCAGCAGCGCCAGGCTCAGGTACTGGGTGTCGCCCTGTCGGGTGTGGGCCACCAGTAGATGGCCGGAGACCGAGAGGTGGGCATCGACCACCTCGAGCAGGCGCTGCGCCAGGCGGTGGGTGAAGTCGGTGAAGTCACAGCGCTGTGCCAGGTAGTCGTCGAGCTCGCCGGCAAGGCCCGCTGCCGGTTCGCCTTCGCCGTCGGCCTCGGCAAAGTAGCCCCACCCCTTGGGTTTGGCATTGAGGGTGTCATGCAGCCTCGTCACCAGGCTGTCCAGGGGCTCCGAGTCGGTCAGCTCCGCCTCGGCGAGGCTCAGGGTGGCCGGCCGCTCGACGGCCTCCTTGTCGATGCGATGAACGATGCTGTGCAGAATCGGCATGAGCGCTCCGGATGGCGAAAGGCGGCGGCCGATGATACCTGTCCGGGCAGGGTGAAGGTAGTCGTGCCCGCTCCTAGGAAGCGGGCAACAGAGTATTACCTTCCGGCCCTGCGCCTTTCGCAATCCCCGTTGAGCAGAAGTTTATTCCACCTCCAGCGGGATCGTGGCGAGCACGTCACCGCTATCCGAGGCGCGGTAGCGGACTTCATAATTGCCTGCCGTAGATGGCGCAAAGAGCTGCACCGGGCTGCCCTGGGAGGCACGTGCATCCTGTATGGCGCTATCGTCCGCGTCCGCGCCGGCCTCGACGATCTCGATGATGTCCTCAAAGCGCCCGGGCCCGGTAAAGCTGACCTCCACGACGCCGCCAGTCTGCACGGGTCCGTCAACGGCCAGGGTGACATCGGTACCGCCCACGGTGACGGGGATCGCTGCCAGGGTCCGCCCCGAGTCGCGGATGACGTAGCGGATCTCGTACTCGCCTTCCTCGTCCGGAGCCGTCAGGCTAACGCTGTCACCGGAGACACGGCTGCTGGCACTGCGGCTGTCCCCGCTATCCCCTTCGGGAGCATCCGGCGCCACGATAGCGACGAAGTCGTTGCGATTCCGGGGGCCTTCCCACTGCACTTCGAAGTCGGAGCCCGGCAGTACCGTATCGGGAGCTTCCAGTGATGCTGTCACCGGCGTCAGGGTCAGTTCCTGGGACGCGAGCACGCGACGGCTGTCGCGGAGCACGTAGCGCACCTCAAAGGTGCCCAGGGCGTCCGGCGCCTGGAGGGTGACCGGTTGGCCGTCCTCGGAAACCCGGCTTGAGGCTCGCCGGCCGTGCCCGGTGTGGTCATCCGGCGCGCCCGCCTCCACGATCACGATGTAGTCGTTGCGGTTCACCGGACCGTCCCATTCCACTTCGAAGGTGGCCCCGGCACCGACTTCCTCGGGGGCGGAAACGCGAGCCTCGACCGGAGTCAGCGTCACTTCCTGGGAAGCAAGCACGCGACGGCTGTCGCGGAGCACGTAGCGCACCTCGTGCGTACCGAGGGCATCCGGAGCCTGGAGAGTGACCGGCTCGCCGTCCTCGGAAACCCGGCTCGAGGCTCGGCGGCCGTGCCCGGTATCGTCATCCGGCGCGCCCGTCTCCACGATCACGATATAGTCGTTGCGGTTGACAGGGCCTTCCCACTCTACATCGAACCGCGAACCGGCATCGATCGCCTCGGGTGCTGACACCGAGGCCTCCACGGGCTCCAGCTCGATCTCGTGACTCGCCAGCGTTGCTTCGCTTTCGCGGTGCACATAGCGCAGCTCGAAGGTTCCGAGCGCATCGGGCATCTGGATGGATACCGTTTCATTGCCGCTGACCCGGCTGCTGGCGCGGCGCGAATGGCCCGACGCCCCCTGCGGGGCCCCGGGCTCTACAACGGCGATAAAATCGCGTTCGTCTTCAGGGCCGTCCCAGCTGACCTCGACCGTGGAGCCGGCCGGTGCGCTGTCGGGGGCATAGATGACAGCCTCGGGGATATCCCTTTCGAGGGCGATGACGACGTCGCGATCCTCAGCAAGCGTGGCGGTCACATGGCTCTCGCCGCTCATATCGCCATGCTCGGCGACGACACGGTACTCACCGGGTTCGAGGTGCATCGGCGCGAAGCCCTCGTCCTCGTGATGGAACTCCAGCGACGTCTCGGTGACGACATCTAGCAGGGTCCAGTCCACGCCCGCCAAGTCTGCCCCGGTGCCGGCTTCCTCGGCACGCAGCATCAAGGTGGCCTGGGTCTTGGCCATCATGATGTCGACTGGTTCATCGGTCTGCAGGGTGATCTCGAACTCGGTGGCCCCGGCAAAGCTGTCGGCTTCTGCTGCGGCGCTGTAGCTGCCAGGCAGCAGCTCGAGATCGATGATGCCGCGGCTGCGTCCGGCATAGACTTCCTCGCCGGCTTCGCTGGCGACGTCCCACTCCACGAGCCGCACATGCTCCCCGGGATTACGTTCATCAAGCGCCCGCAACTGCACGGTCAGAGCCTCGGGCTCTGCCAAGGCGATCTGGTTGAGGGCGCCGCTGAGTTCCGCACCGGACTGAGTGGTAAACAGCTGCCCACCGGTCTGTTCAGGCACGCAGGAGAGTGTCTGCACCGCCTCTTCCTCGAGAGCGAAGCCCACCACATGGGCGCGGATGTTGATCCCTTCCGCCGCCATGTCGGCCGCCAGTGCACAGGGGTCGCCCCCGCAATTTTCCAGCCCGTCGGTCACCAGGATGATATCGGCTGCCTCTGCGGTACGCGGAATCATGTCACGGGCCATCGCCATGGCGTCCGTCAGCGGGGTCATGCCTTGCGGATTGAGCGCCTGAATGGTCCGGGAAATCTCGCTGCCCTCATAGTTTCCCAGCGACATTACCGTTTCGATGTCGCCACAGTCACCGCGTCGCGAGTGTCCGTAGGCCACGAGACCGAAAGGCACGCTTGAATCGCGGCTCTCGGCGAACTCATCCATGACTTCACGGGCAACCTCGATGCGCGACTTGTCATCCTCGAGACGGGCCCACATCGACCCCGAGGCGTCGAACACCACCACACTGACCTGTTCATCGGCCAGCGCCGGTGTCGCCATCCCGAATGAGGTGGCCAGAACGGCTGCTGCGAAAGACAGCTTCAATGGCTTCTCGCGCATTTTTCGGCTCCCGTAACTCCATGACTGTTGCAAAGTTTGGTTCGGTTCGACCCTGCTCTGGTTCGAGCAATGCTCTATTAGGTTAGGGTGGCGTGATTCTCGCCGCTAAGCCCCCTTCAAACGGACGGGGCAATGCTAATCAACGCCTCACGACTTCCGAACGCCCATCACCCCGGGATATTCCCAGGCAGAGATGAACATGAACTCGACCAAAACCTGTTTCCAGAGGACCAGCCGTCATCGGTGAAACCCTAACGGCCTGGCCGCCTTTCTGCGCCTGCCGAGCGGGCTCGTCATGGCCGATTCTGTCGCCTTAGTTGATCGAAAGGGGGCACTCGGCGTAGCTAGGCCGTAGGCAAGGGGGGGAATCAGAGTGCTGACAGGGGTGGGATGTTAATATTTTGTAAACTTTGTAACTGTGGAGGGCTTTGTGGGAAACATTGGTCGAGCCATTTCTTGCCCGCGGGCAAGAAATGACTCGATTTTCAGGCCATTTCTTGCCCGTTCGGGACGTTCTGGTCGAGGCGAATTTTGTAATAAATTGATTATTAATGGCTTTGTGGTTTTTGGCATGATCTCTGCCCTATTGTTGGTGTCCCCAGGACGTTTTTTCTTTCACCGTCAAGGAGCAGACTCATGCCGACACCTTGCTATATCAGCATCCACGGTCAGACCCAGGGCCATATCACCGCCGGCGCCTTTACCCCGGATTCCGTGGGCAACATCTACGTGGAAGGCCACGAGGACGAGATGCTGGTGCAGGAGTTCAAGCACATCGTCACCGTGCCCACCGACCCGCAGTCCGGTCAGCCCGCCGGCCAGCGTGCCCACAAGCCGTTCATCTTCACCGTGGCCCTGAACAAGGCCGTGCCGCTGATGTACAACGCCCTGGCCTCCGGCGAGATGCTGCCGAACGTCGAGCTGAAGTGGTACCGCACCTCCGTGGAGGGCCGTCAGGAGCACTTCTTCACCACCACCCTCACCGACGCCACCATCGTTGACATCAACCTGCGCATGCCCCACGCCCAGGATGCCACTCAGTCCGAGTTCACTCAGTTGATGGACGTCTCCCTGGCCTATCGCAAGATCGACTGGGAGCACACCGTGGCTGGCACCTCTGGGTCCGACGACTGGCGGGCCCCGCTGGAATCGTAAGCGCCGATAAGCGCCGGGATGGCCGCCTGCGGGCGGCCATCGTCTCGACCGTTGATGCCAGGGCGCCTTGCCGCGCCCTGGCATCAGCGGCTCGAGTGACCCCATTGGACACGCCGCGCCCAGGTCGCGCGGCAAGCGTACCGACTTCCAGGAGGGAAGACGCCGCATGGCCCATGCAAGCGGACTGCAGTTCACCTTGACCCTGCCCGGGGGCGAGGACGTGGCGGTCATCGACTTCACCCATCGCGAGGCCCTCTCCGCCCCCTTCGCGCTCGGGGTGACCCTGGCCAGCCGCGACCCGGAGATCGCCCCCGCCGACACACTCGATCGCAACGCTACCCTGACGGTCTGGCAGGACGGCGAGCCCCTGCGCCGTATCCATGGGGTGGTCAGCGAGTTCGGCCGCGGCGACCGCGGCCACCGCCGCACCGTCTACACCCTGGTCATCCGTCCGGCGCTGTGGCGCCTGGGCCTGCGCCACAACTCGCGGATCTTCCAGGACACCCCGCCCCAGGACATCCTCGCCACCCTGTGCGAGGAGCGCGGCCTGCGTGATGTGGCCTTCGCCCTGACCCGCGAGCCCGCCGAGCGCGAGTTCTGCGTGCAGTACCGCGAGAGCGACCTGGCCTTTCTCCAGCGCCTGGCCGCCGAGGAGGGGCTTGTCTACCTCCATGAATTCGAGAATGCCGAAGGCGGTGCCCACCGGCTGGTGTTCATCGATGCCACCCAGCGGCTGCCCAACGTGGGGGAGCGCACCTACCACGGTCGCGCCGGCGGCACCCCGCCGCGCCGCCATGTGCGCAAGCTGCGCCAAGTCTCGCGGGTGCGCCCGGCGTCGGCGATGCTCAAGGACTACACCTTCAAGCACCCGGCCTACGACCCGTTGCACGAGCACCTGGCCCCGGGGCTCGGCGAGCACGCCCAGCGGGAGGACTACGAGCACTTCGACTACCCCGGCCGCTACAAGGCCGATGCCTCGGGAGTGCCCTTCACCCGCATCCGCCTCGAGCACCTGCGAAGCGACGCCCTGACCTGCGTTGCCGAGAGCGACCTTCCCGAGCTCGCCCCCGGTGTCAAGTTCACCCTCACCGATCACGATATCGACGCGCTGAACCGCGACTGGCAGGTGGTCGAGGTGGTGCACCATGGCGAGCAGCCCCAGGCCCTGGAGGAGGATGGCGTCGACGCCGCAGGGCGCACTCGCTACTACAACGAGCTGGTGCTGATGCCCGCCGACCGGGCCTGGCGCCCCACGCCCGACCCCAAGCCCCGGGTCGATGGCCCCCAGGTGGCCTTCGTGGTGGGGCCCGAGGGCGAGGAGATCCACTGCGACGAGCATGGCCGGGTCAAGGTGCAGTTCCCCTGGGACCGCTATGCCGAGCCCAACGAGACGGCCAGCGCCTGGGTGAGAGTGAGCCAGGGCTGGGCCGGCGGCGGCTACGGCAGCCTCGCCATCCCGCGCATCGGCCACGAGGTGATCGTCAGCTTCCTGGAGGGCGACCCGGACCAGCCGATCATCACCGGGCGCACCTACCATGCGGTCAACGTTCCGCCCTATGCGCTGCCCGAGCACAAGACCCGCACCGTGCTGCGCACCCAGAGCCACAAGGCAAAGGGCTTCAACGAGCTGCGCTTCGAGGATGCGACCGACGCCGAGCAGATCTGGCTGCACGCCCAGAAGGACCTGGAGCTGCTGACCCTCAACGACCGCACCGAGACGATCCGCCGCGACAGCCACCTCGCCATCGAGCGCCACCGCCTCACCGAGATCGACGGCGACGACCACCTCAGCGTGCACGGCCAGCGCCACACCCAGGTGAAGGGCGAGGGCGGCCATCACCTGATCGTCCAGGGCAGCCTACACCTCGAGGCCGGCCAGGCCTGGCTGACCGAGAGCGGTCGAGAGCTGCATATCCAGGCCGGCCAGAAGGCCGTGCTCAACGCCGGCCGCGAGATCACCCTCAAGGCCGGCGGCAGCTTTATCAAGCTCGATGCCTCTGGGGTGACCATCGTTGGCCCCTGGATCAAGATCAACGCCGGCGGCAGCCCCGGCACGGGCAGCGGGCAGCAGGCGGAACTGCCACGCCGGCCGGGTGAAGCCGCACCGGAGGTCAGCGAGGATGTAACGCTGAGGGCCCACCAGCAGGCCCTGCTCGACGGTGACACTGTCAGCGGCTCCCCCGGCAAACCGCTCAGCGAAGCCGAACAGCTCCAGCAGCAGGCCGAAGCCCACCTGGCCCAAGCCGACCACCTGCGTCAGGCCCTGAACGACACCCCCAATGGCAAATCGCTGGAAGACGCCGAAGCGCTCCACGCTGAAGTCCAGCAACTGATCGGCGAGACCCGAGCCCAGCAAGACGCCCTGATGGACGCCGCCAGGGAAGGACGCCTTGGCAGCGACGACCTCCTCGACAGCACCTTCCTCATCGACGAAGCCGCACATCGCGCCAACGACCTGCGCCAGGAGGCCGAACGCCAGGTACGCTACGCTTCCTCCTCCGGCCAGACCACCCGGGCGGTGGGGGAGTTCGCGGCCGAAGTCGCGACCCCCTATGGCACCTATGCGGATATCCGAGACACGGCACAGCTGTGGGGCGAGGGGCGGCACGGCGCCGCGACGGGCATGGCCGCGCTCACGGCGGTATCGGTCGTCCCCGGGGTTCGGGCCGTACGCAAAGCGGGCGAAGCCGGCGATGGTGTACGCAGCGGCATCCGCAGGTCGGACAATGTGGGCATGCGCCCAGGCCGGTTGCCGGCGCCACAAGGGGCGCGTACGCCGGATGACTTCCCCCAGTATGCGGGGCTCAATCATCGCCGGGCGGCGGCGGGCGAGCACAATGCCCACCTGCTGATGCATGAAAGAGGGTTTACGCCGGTGGGCAATACCAACGGCCAATACACGCCCGGCGCCCAAGGCATCGATGGGGTGTACCGTAATACCAACCCGCCGCCGGAGTATGTGATCAGCGAAGCCAAGTACAATCGGGCGCGCTTGGGCAAGACCCAGGATGGGCGGCAGATGAGTGATCGCTGGCTTCTAGCAAATGACAGTCAGCGCCTGCGCAGTGCAGGTCTCGACGAATCGGATCGGCGTCGAATACAAAGAGGGCTTCAACGTGGCGACGCTAACATCGTCGAGAAACACCTGATTCGCAACCTGCCGGACGGTAGCATGAGAGTGAGTACTCTCAATCAACGTGGCTATGTATCCGGTACACCCACAGGATTCCAATAGGAGACTCTGATGATCCGAGACCCCTTGAAGCCCAAGGCTTACTTTGATGCGCGAATTTCTTTCAAGCTAGAGTGTCTGGCGGAGGATATGGAAGACCTAGCGACTCCCGAGCATCTCGACCTGCCGGCACGAATGAAAGTAGCGTATGGAGTTGTTGATCAAATCCTAAGTCTGCTGACCCTTCGTTACTCTCGAGGCGATGCGATTACCGGAATGCGTGATGAGGTGGAGCAGTTACTCACCTATCGTAAGCGTCAGAAGGAATTTGCCGATGCGCTGCCCGATGCAGAGCAGCCGGATCGGGTTATGTGGGAAAACCTGACTCAGGACAGCTATGAGCAGTATATGCAGTGGCTGGCCTTTGCGGTGGGCGTGGGGATGGAGCAAGACTATTTTCAGGAGGCCTTGGCACTGATGGATAATGCCGGGCTGGATGCGCTGTTCGACCGTATCTGCGTTCAGTTGGGCGATGTCAACCGCCCCGTGGCGGATAGGCTGCTCTACAAGAAGCACTATGCACCGCTGCTCAAGGTGCTGGATGCCGAACCTGGCCAGCGACCGGCCTTGATGAAGGCCTTTCTGGATAACTGGTATGAAAACCGCAAGGATCGTCCTGGCTATGACCTGCATCTTCGCAGCCCTGATGGTTACTACGGCTACTGGTGCTACGAAGCCGCCCTGGTGGTGAAGCTGTTCGATATCGACGACAGCACTTTCCGCGATCACCGTTACTACCCCGCCGCCCTGGTGCATGGAGACTGAGTATGCTGCGCGATACCCGCCGTTCCGCCGCGTACTTTGCCGAGCTGTTACCCGAGTTCGACGAGGGCATCGAAGAGACCCAGCAGGCGCTTGACGCCGGCAATTTCGTGCTGCCCGACGAGCAGCTGGACGCCGCCCATCAGCTCTATGAACTGGCGATCCTGCGCGCGGTGGCGCACTACTCCAGCGGTGCCAGTCAGGCCGAACTGGTGCCGTTGGTGGCCGAGATCCTGCCGCTGCGCCAACAGCTCTCGTCAGTGGCGGATCGGCTGCCGGCCAGCCAGCAGGTCTATCGCCAGCCCTTCGAGGTCTTCGGCGGCCAGGGAAAGGCCTGCGGCTCGGCCAATATCAACCGCTACATCTACGCCCTGTGGTGGTTGGGCCTGCTGGTCGCCACCCAGGCCGATGAGGCGCATATCCAACAGGCGCTGGCCAGTATCGGCAATGCCGGGCGCGACGCGCTGCTGGATCGCATCGCCGCCCGGCTGGGCTGCCCGCCAGAGGCTCCCGCCGAGGCGCTGCTCTATCCCGCCCTCTATCGCCCCCTGCTGGCCGCCTTCGACGCCGGGCCCGCCACGCAACAGACGCTGCTCGGGGTGTTCCTCGACCACTGGTATGAGCAGTGCCAGGACGCCGACTGGCACGACAACCACCTGTGCGACTGCGAGTTCGTCTACACCGACTACTACGTGGGGTACTGGAGCTTCGAGGCGCTGCTGGTCGCCCGGCTGCTGGGCGTCGATGATCAGGTGCTTCAAGACCATGCCTTCTATCCCGGTGGCCTGAGCCAGCAACCTCACGGCTTGAGTCGATAGCCGCTCTTGAAGATCCAGTTCACCACGGCCAGCGAGACGCCGAGGAAAAGCGCGATCATTCCCAGGCTCGCCCAGATGCTGACGTCGCCCATGCCGTAGAAGCTCCAGCGAAAGCCGCTGACCAGGTAGACCACGGGGTTGAGCAGGGTCACCGCCTGCCAGAAGGGCGGCAGCATGTCGATGGAGTAGAAGGTGCCGCCGAGGAAGGTCAGCGGCGTGATGATCAGCAGCGGCACCAGCTGGAGCTTTTCGAAGCCGTCGGCCCAGATGCCGATGATGAAACCCAGCAGACTGAAGGTGATGGCGGTGAGCACCAGAAACAGCAGCATGACCAGCGGATACTGGATGGTGAAGGGCACGAACAGCCGTGCCGTGGCCAGCACGATCAGCCCCAGGATCAGCGACTTGGTGGCCGCCGCCCCGACATAGCCGAGGACGATCTCGAAATAGGAGATCGGCGCCGACAGAATCTCGTAGATCGAGCCGGAAAAGCGCGGAAAGAAGATGCCGAAGGAGGCCGTCGCCACGCTCTGGGTCAGCAGCATCAGCATGATCAGCCCCGGCACGATGAAGGCGCCATAGCTGACGCCATCCACCTCGCTGATCCGTGAGCCGATGGCGGCCCCGAACACCACGAAGTAGAGCGAGGTGGAGACGACCGGCGAGACGATGCTCTGCAGCACGGTGCGCAGGCTGCGGGCCATCTCGGCCAGGTAGATGGTCTTGACCGACTGTAGGTTCATGCGTTTTCCCGAACCAGGCTGACGAAGATCTCCTCCAGTGAGCTCTGCCGCGTGTGCAGATCCTTCACCTGCAGCCCGGCCGCCTCCAGGTCGGTGAGCAGCGCCGAAATGCCCGTGCCCTCGCCCTTGCCCGGCCGGCTGGTATCATAGGTGTAGACCAGTGCATGGCCGTCTTCTGCCAGGGTCAGCTCATGGCTGGCCAGGCCGGGGGGCACCGCACTCAGCGGCGTATCGAGGTGCAGGGTCAGCTCCTTGCGGCCCAGCTGATGCATTAGGGCATGTTTCTCCTCCACCAGGACCAGCTCCCCCCGGCGGATCACGCCGATGCGGTCGGCCATCTCCTCGGCTTCCTCGATATAGTGCGTGGTGAGGATGATGGTCACGCCCTGGTCGCGAAGGTCGCGCACCACGTTCCACATTTCACGACGCAGTTCCACGTCGACGCCGGCGGTGGGCTCGTCGAGAAACAGCACCTGGGGCTCATGGGCCAGCGCCTTGGCGATCAGCACGCGTCGTTTCATGCCGCCCGAGAGCTCGAGCAGGCGGTTGTTGCGCTTTTCCCACAGGGTCAGGGCGCGCAGCACCCGTTCGATATGGGCCGGGTTCTTCGGCTTGCCGAACAGGCCGCGGCTGAAGCTGACCGTGTCCCATACCGTGGTGAAGGCTTCGTTGGTCAGCTCCTGGGGCACCAGGCCGATCATTTCCCGGGCCCGGCGATAGGCCGCCACATTGTCATGGCCGTCGACTAGCACGCGGCCGGCGCTGGCGTTGACCAACCCGCAGATCACGCTGATCAGGGTGGTCTTGCCCGCCCCGTTGGGGCCGAGCAGGGCGAAGATCTCGCCACGACGAATCGTCAGGTCGATGTTCCTGAGCGCCTCGAAGCCCCCCCTGAAGGTCTTCGACACCCCCTCGACCCGGATCATCGCGGCATCCTTCAAGAGTGAGATCCTCCGTGAGCTCGTGTGTCAGCAAATGCCCACACCGTCCCGCTTGCGGGGCAAGGCGTGGGCTGATCGCTGGCGATCAACTGCGGCTGGTGATTTCCAGCAGGTGGTAGCCGAACTGGGTCTTCACCGGGCCGTGCACCTTGTTGAGCTCGCCCGAGAACACCACCTCGTCGAACTCGCGGACCATCTGGCCCGGACCGAAGCTGCCGAGTTCGCCGCCCTGCTTGCCGGACGGACAGCTGGAATTCTCGCGGGCCACCTCGGCGAATTCACGTCCGCCCTCGATCTCGGCCTTGAGGGCCTCGCACTTCTCCTTGCTGCTCACCAGAATATGCCGTGCGGTTGCCTGGGCCATGTCGCTCTCCTCGATGTTCGGCACTTGTGCCATTGATTGAAGGGGCGAGGATAGCACGACAGCCTGGTTCGGCGAGTTCGCGACGGGCGCTGTCTGCTACGCTGGATGAACGGTGGCCAGGGCGATGCACGCCGCCTGGCGTTGCAACGGGAGCGTATCATGAACGGATGGAAACTCGCCTCGCTGGGGGCGCTGCTGATGGTCGGTCTTGCCCCTGCGTCTCTGCTGGCCGACCGCCTGGCAGGCACCCTCGATGGCAAAGAGTGGCAGTGGTACATCCTCAAGGAGGGCAACGATGCCAATGCCACCTTCACCGATCTGGGCGGCATCTACAGCGTCGATATCCTTGGGGTGGTCGACCCTGACTCCTGGCGCACCCGCGATGGCTTCTCCATCAGCCTCAGCGTGGTGGACGGGGAACTGGTCGATTTCGACGTCATCCACCTGATCAGCACCACGGCGATGCCTCCCGTCTATACCTCGGAAGACGCCGATGTGCGCCTTCGCCTGGAGTCCTTCAGCGTGGAGGGCAACGTGGCCCATGTCGCCGGTCGCGTGGATGGCACCCTGGCGCTGCAGGAGTCCCTCGGCGAGCCGCCGAGCCTGGAAGAGGGGATCGAGGTCGCCGTGGAGTTCGATATTGAAGCCCTCCAGATCGAATTCTGAGCCCATCCATCGCCGGCGGGCACCCCATCCAGCCCAACGATCTGGTATCGTGGGGCGCCTGCGCCATGGTGCTTGTCGCACCGCGCCCCAATGCCTGCATTTCTTGCTACAGGAGTCCTGCCGTGCCCCTACTGGACAGCTTTCGCGTCGACCATACCCGCATGCAGGCACCCGCCGTCCGGGTTGCCAAGACCATGCAGACCCCCTCGGGTGACCCCATTACCGTTTTCGACCTGCGCTTCTGCATTCCCAACCGGGAGATCCTCTCGGAGAAGGGCATCCACACCCTGGAGCACCTTTTTGCCGGGTTCATGCGCGAGCACCTGAACGGCCCGGAGGTCGAGATCATCGATATCTCGCCGATGGGCTGTCGCACCGGCTTCTACATGAGCCTGATCGGCACGCCGTCCGAGCAGGCGGTGGGCGACGCCTGGCTGGCCGCCATGCGGGACGTGACCCGGGTGCCGGGTGCCGATCAGATTCCCGAGCTCAACGAGTACCAGTGCGGCACCTATACCCTGCACTCCCTCGAGGAAGCCCAGGCGATTGCCGCCGATATCCTCGAGCGCGGCGTGACCGTGAACAGCAACGAGGAACTCTATCTCAGCGAAGCGTTCCTCGAGCAGGCGGAAGCCGCTTCGGCCGACAAGCCACAGTGACGCCGCGGCGGGCACCGGCGGGCCGGCCGTTTGCCGGTGGCCGCCGGCTTCATCTGTCGGCTCGATGCAGCGCCTGATGGCCTGAGCCCGTGCCAGTCCCCTACCGCGAGCGCTTCCAGCGGCTGACCGCGCTACTGGCCGAGTGGCGGCCGCTGTGGCAGCCGCTGCCCTTCCAGTACCGTCGGTCGCCCTGGTGCGAGCGCTTTCCCGTCCTGGAAGAGGCGCTGCTGGCGCTCGGCGCTGCCGACTGCGAGCGGCTTCAGCACGCTCCCTTCAGCGATACACCGTTGGCCGCCTGGCTGCCCGTGGCCGAGCTGGCGCAGCAGGTGAGTCTGCCGCCGCTGGAGGCGACGCCGACCGGGCTGCCCCCGGCCTGGTCCCAGCACGTCGGCGGCCGCAAGTGGCGCCAGATCGAAGCCTTCGTGGCGCACACCCGCGCCGAGCCCGGCCAGGCGCTGTTGGAGTGGTGCGCGGGCAAGGGGCATCTGGCCCGCACCCTGGCGCGCCACCGTGGCGCCCCGGTCATGGCGCTGGAGTGGCAGGTCTCGCTGTGTGCCGAGGCGCGTCGTCTGGCCGGGCGGCAGGGCGTGGCGGTGGAGGTGCACCAGCAGGATGTGCTGGCTGGAGAGGCGGCACGCTGGCTGGGGCGGCAGACCCATGTCGCCGCGCTGCACGCCTGCGGCGACCTGCACCGGCGCCTGCTCGAGCTGGCGGTGAGCAGCGGCAGCGCCGTGACCCTGGCTCCCTGCTGCTATCAGCGCACCGCCGTCGAGACCTACCGGCCGCTATCCCGGCAGGGGCGTCAGCTGGCCGCTGCCCATGAGCTGACGCTGTCGCGGGAGGATCTGGCCCTGGCGGTGCAGGAGACCGTGACCGCCCCGCGTAACGTGCGCCTGAAGCGTGAGCGCGCCAACGGCTGGCGGCTCGGCTTCGATCTGCTGCAGCGCGAGATCCGCGGCCAGGATAGCTATCTGCCGGTTCCCAGCCTGGCCTACGGCCGGCTTCCCGAGGGTTTTGCCGATTTCTGCCGCTGGGCGGCCGACCAGAAGGGGCTGACGCTGCCCGAACGCCTCGACTGGGCGGCTCTGGAGCGGGCGGGGCGGCAGCGTCAGCGCGAGGTATCGCGCCTTGAGCTGGTGCGCCACCTGTTTCGCCGCCCGCTGGAAGTCTGGCTGGCGCTGGATCGCCTGCTGCTGCTCGAAGAGGCCGGCTTCGAGATCGAGCTCGGCACCTTCTGCTCGCGTGAGCTGACGCCGCGCAATTTGCTGCTCAGGGCGTCCTTGCCCCTCTGAGGTGGCGCTAGAAACGCGACCCATGGCAGCCGTGCAGCGGTGCGAGTCTGGCCTGGCGCACTACACTAGAGTGTAAATGAGCACACCGTGCAACACGTCTTGTCGGCGAACTGGCCCCATCGCCGATAGAGACGGACGTTGCAACGGGGCGGTGGGTTCAGCCAGGGGCCGCAGGGAGCCGTGTTTCCTATTCCGCATTACCGGGAGGAGGCTGACATGAAACGACTCATCGTAACGCTACTGGCCCTGGCGCTGGCGCTCTTCGCCCATCACGCTACCGCCCAGCGTCAGTTTTTGACCATTGGTACCGCCAGCGTGGTGGGCATCTACTATCCCGTTGGCGGGGCGACATCCCAAATCATCAACCAGGCCGATATCGGCGTGCGGGCCACGGTGGAGGCCACCGGCGGGTCGGCTTTCAATGCCCGGGCCCTGGCTGCGGGCGAGCTCGACATGGCGCTGGCCCAGTCCGACGTGGTCTTCCAGGCCTACGAGGGCCAGGCAGGCTTTGAAGGCGAGGCCGTGCCACAGCTGCGCACCATGATGGGGCTGCATGCCGAGCCGCTGCATCTGGTCTGCGACCGCGATGCCGGTGTCGACAGCGTGCGCGATATCGTTGGCAAGCGGGTCAATATCGGCAACCCCGGCTCCGGCATTCGCTTCACCGTGGAGCAGGCGCTCGAGGCCCTGGATATCAGTCTCGAGGATTTCAATGCCCATAACCTGACGGCTCCGGAAGGCGTCGATTTCCTGCGTGACGGCCGGGTCGACTGCTTCTTCTACACCATCGGCATCGGCGGGGCGGCGCTGCAGGATATCAGCACTACCCGGGACGTGGTCTTCGTGCCCATGGATGAGCCCGAGTTCGAGGCGCTGGTCGAGGAGTTCCCCTACTTTGCCTTTACCGAGGTGCCGGCCAACACCTACCGGGGCCAGGAAGAGGACATTACCCTGTTCGGGGTGAAAGCGCTGTTCGTGACGACCACCGACCTCGATGAAGAGGTGGTCTATGGCATCACCAAGGCGATCCTCGACAACCTGGAGGATTTCACCAAGATCCATCCGGCGCTCAACTTTCTGACCGCGGAGGACTTTCTGACCGGTCTCGGGGCGCCGCTGCATGAGGGCGCCGAGCGTGCCTATCAGGAAGCCGGATTGCTCTGAGGGTGATTCGGGTGACGCCAGGGCTTGCCTGCCGCAAGTCCTGGCGCTGTTGAAGGTATGATCACGGGGTGCCCGCATGACCGAGAAGCATCCTCGCCCGGGACCTCCGGATCCCGAGCCGGATAGCGCTCGTTCTGCCGGGGTCGGTCCCGCCGAGCAGTGGCGGCTCGATGAAGAAGCCGCGCGCGAAGCCCGCCGACTGGTCGAAACCGTCGAGACCGGGGCGCGAATGCCAAGCGGTCCGCTGCTGTGGACGATCGTGGCCATGGCCCTGGCTTGGTCGCTGTTCCAGCTCGCCGTGGCCAGCGTGCTGGCGGTGGATGTGGTGATCCAGCGGGCGATCCATGTGTTTTTCGGTATCACCCTGGCCTTTCTGGTCTTTCCCGCCGTTCGTGGCCGCCAGCGGCCGACGATCTTTCAACTGCTGGTCGTGGGGGGCATCAGCCTGGGGGTCGGAGCCACCGCGGTGATGCTGGTGGCCGAGGTCACGCCGCTGAGTGTGTCCGGCTGGCTGGCGATGGGGGTGGGAGTGGCGCTCAGCGCAGGGGTGCTGGTGTCGCTGCGTCTGGAGCAGCTCCACCGGGTGCCCTGGTTCGACTTTCTGTTCGCCCTGCTGGCCGGGCTCGGCGCCCTCTATCTGGTGTTCGACTACCAGGGCCTGCAGGCTCGCCAGGGCCTGGCGATCGACCGTGAGGTGTGGATCGGCCTGCTGTTCATGCTGCTGCTGCTGGAAGCGACGCGACGCAGCCTGGGGCCGGCGCTGGCGGTGATCGCAGGGATCTTCTTCCTCTACCAGCTGGCCGGGCCGCGTGGGGCCATTCCCTGGCTGGCTCAGTGGATGCCCGACCTGCTGGCCCACCGCGGGGCCAGCCTGGCGCGCGCGATCAGCCAGCAGTACGTGACCACCGAGGGCATCTTCGGGGTGCCGGTGGGAGTCTCGACGGCCTTCGTGTTCCTGTTCGTGCTGTTCGGTTCGATGCTCGACAAGGCCGGGGCCGGCAAGTATTTCATCGATGTGGCCAACTCCTTTCTCGGTCATATGCGCGGGGGGCCGGCCAAGGCGGCGGTGGTGGCCTCGGGCATGACCGGCATGGTCTCGGGTTCGTCGCTGGCCAATGTGGTGACCACCGGCACCTTCACCATTCCGCTGATGAAGCGTACCGGCTACCCGGCCCATAAGGCGGGGGCCTGCGAGGTGGCGGTATCGACCAACGGCCAACTGATGCCACCGGTGATGGGGGCGGCAGCCTTCATCATCGCCGAATTTGTCGGAGTTCCCTATATCGAGGTGGTCCGGGCGGCGGTAATCCCGGCCTTCGTGGCCTATTTCGCACTCTTCTATATCATGCATCTGGAAGCGCTGAAGCTGGGGCTGCACGGCATTCCGCGGGATGAACTGCCACCTCGCTGGAAGACCTTCATCGGGGGCATTCACTACCTGATCCCGGTGGCGGTGCTGGTCTATTTCCTGGTGATCGAACGTCGTACCCCCGGCTATGCGGTGATGTTCGCTATCGTCTCGCTGGCGGGGTTGATACTGGTACAGGAGCCGATCAAGGCCTACCTACAGGGACGTCCGCTGCTGCCGGCCCTACAGGCGGGGCTGGTCACGTTGTTCCACGGACTGATCGCCGGGGCGCGCAACATGGTGGGCATCGCGGTGGCCGTTGCCGCGGCAGGGATCATCGTCGGCTCGGTGAGCCAGACCGGGGTGGGGCTGCGGCTGACCGAGATCATCCAGATCCTCAGCGCGGCGATGGCCGGGGGCATCGGCACCATCACGCTACCGGTGGTCGAGTTCTTCGGCGGCAATGTCGGCGACTTCGATGTCACCACCCAGTTCGTCATCGTGCTGTTGATCACCGCGGTGGCCAGCCTGATCCTGGGGCTGGGCCTGCCGACCACCGCCAACTACGTGGTGATGGCCACGCTGACCGCGCCGGTCATCTACAATCTGGGCAACGAATTCGGCTTTGCCATTCCGCTGCTGGCCGCGCATCTGTTCGTGTTCTTCTTCGGCATCCTGGCCGATGATACGCCGCCGGTGGGATTGGCGGCCTATGCCGCGGCGGGCATCGCCCGCAGCAACCCGATCCGTACCGGTGTGCAGGGCTTCATCTATGACATGCGCACCGCCATCCTGCCGTTCATGTTCATTTTCAACACCCAGCTGCTGCAGATCGACGTCGATGGCTGGTTTTCGATCCTGCATATCTTCGCCAGCGCCCTGGTGGGGATGCTGGCCTTTGCGGCGGGGGTGCAGGGGTTCGTGCGCACGCGTACCCTGGTGGTGGAACGGCTGGTGCTGCTGGGGGTGGCCTTCATGCTGATCCAGCCTAACTGGTTCACCGATATCCTTGGCCTGAGCCTGTATGGTTTGGTCTATCTCTCCCAGTGGTATCGGCTGCGCCGGTCGGCGGGACCGGCCTGATGGCAAAGGGAGGTGCCTGTCATGTGGAATCGACCCCTTGCCCTCGCCCTCATGGGGCTGGTGGGCCTGCTGCTGCTGGTCCTGGGGAGTGGCTACTGGCTGATGTTCCAGATGCCGGGCAGCGCTTTTCGCGGTGAGCCGTCGCCTCTGGATGCCCGGGGCGAGGCCGTGCGGGATCGGTTGCTGGGCCATGTGCGCACGCTCTCCGACGAGATCGGCGAGCGCCACTACTGGCGCCCCGAGGCCCTGCACGCGGCCGCCGATGCCATCGAGGACGCCCTGCGTGAGGCCGGACACGAGCCGCACCGCCAGCCCGTGCCGACCGGGGATGAGACCTTCCACAATCTCGAGGTGCGGCTGCCGGGCCGCGACCGGGCCGACGAGGTGCTGGTCATCGGCGCCCACTACGATACCCTGCGCGGCACCCCCGGCGCCGATGACAATGCCTCGGGCGTGGCGGTGCTGATCGAGCTGGCCCGGCTGCTGCAGGAGGCCGAGCTCGAGCGCAGCGTGCACTTGGTCGCCTTCGTCAACGAGGAGGCGCCCTTCTTCGGCAGCGACGCCATGGGCAGCCTGCGCTACGCCCGTGAAGCGCGAGCCCGGGGCGACGATATCGTTGGCATGATCTCGCTGGAGATGCTTGGCTATTTTACCGATGCGCCCGACAGCCAGCGCCACCCGCCGCTGCTCGACCTTGTCTACCCCAGCACCGGTAACTTCGTGGCCTTCGTCGGCAACCTGGCCTCACGGCGCCTGGTCCGCGAGGCGACCGGCGCCTTTCGCGACCATGCCGAGGTGCCCGCGGAGGGGCTGGCCGCGCCGGAGCTGATCCGCGATATCCGCCGCTCGGATCACTGGGCCTTCTGGGAGATGGGCTACCCGGCGCTGATGCTCACCGACACCGCCAACTTTCGCAACCCGAACTATCACGGCCCGCACGACACCTGGGACACGTTGGACTACGAGACCATGGCGCGGGTCACCCTGGCTCTAGCCCGCGCCGTGGAGGAGCTGGCCCGACCGTAATGCCGCGCTCAGCGGCCGACTTCCAGATAGAGCTCGATGGTGCGCAGCAGCCGCTGACGGTCAATCCAGCCGCTGACGCGGCGGCCCTGCATGACCGGAACCTGATTGAGACTGTGTTCATTCATCAACTGCAGAATGGCGTCGGCCGGGGTGTCGGGGGCCACGTGGTGCAGGGCCTTCAGCGGGGTCATCACTGCGGCTACCGGCGTATCGGGCCACTGCTCGCGGGGAATCCGCTGAGTGTCGCTCAGGCTGATCAGCCCCTCGACCCGGTCGGGGTTGCCCACCATGGCGGCGCGTCGTCCGGCGGGCAGGGCGTGATGATAGACCCAGTCGTCGAGGCGGCAGTCGGCGTCAACGCTGGGTACGCCCGCCTCGGCCAGGTCCCGGGCCACGATGCCCGCGAGCCGCTCACGCATGTCGAACAGGCGACTCTGGGCCTGGGTCATGGTGAGCAGGAACCAGGCGATCAGCATGATCCACAGCCCGCCGACCAGGTTGCCGATGACCAGGATGTTCCACAGCGCCACCCCGAACAGGCCGTAGGCTACCATCCGACCGCTGACCCGGGCGGTCAGGTTGCCCTTGCGCGCATCGCCGGTGACTTTCCATACCAGGGCACGCAGCACGCGCCCACCGTCCAGGGGAAAACCCGGTACCAGGTTGAAGACCGCCACGACCAGGTTGATCAGCGCAAGCCAGCCCAGGGCCACTGACACCGGCTCGTACCACTCGGCGGTCAGCCCGGCCAGCAGCCCGAAGGTGAGCGCCAGGGCAAAGCTGACCACCGGTCCTGCGATGGCGATCCAGAACTCGTCGTTGGCACGCTCGGGGTCACGGACCATCTGTGCCACGCCGCCGAAGACGAACAGGGTGATGGCCCGCACCGGCACCCCGCGGCTGATCGCCACCAGGCTATGACCGAGTTCATGGGCGACGATGGAGGCGAAGAAGACCAGCGAGGTGACCAGCGCCGTGCCGATGGCGGTCGTCATCGACCAGTCGGGATAGTGTTGCTGAAAGCCGGTGCTCATGCTCACCATCAGTAGAGCGAAGATTATCAGCCAGCTGATGTGTATCTCGAAGCGAATGCCGCGGAAATGGCCGAGCACCAGCACGGACTTGAACATCGTCGAACTCCCGGGGTAGCAAGGACAGCGTTCCCCCTAGCCTAGTCGACCGTCCGCCATGACATCGGGACCGCTCGCGTGGCCAGCCGGCACTCTGACACAATGGGCAGGACGCGCGCTCAGGCCGGGCGGCGCGGTGACAGGTGACGAGACGACAGGGGAGAGCGGGTCCATGGCAGAGCAACACGAGTCGTCCCAAGGGATCCCGGTGGGCATCAGCGCCTGCCTGATGGGGGAGCAGGTGCGCTACAACGGCGGTCACAAGCGCTCCCGCTACTGCCTGGAGGTGCTGGCCGAGCGCTTTCGCTTCGAGCCATTCTGTCCCGAGCTGGAGGCCGGGCTGGGGGTGCCGCGCGAGCCCATCCGCCTGGTCGGGGCGCTTGGCGAGCCGCCCCGGGTGCAGGGCACCGTAGACCCGAGCCTCGATGTGACCGATGCGCTCGCCGAGGTCAGTCGCGCCTTCATCGAGGGCCATCGCCACCTGCGCGGCTTTATCCTGATGAAGGGCTCACCGAGCTGCGGCCTCGAGCGGGTCAAGGTCTATCACCACAACGGCATGCCCAGCCATTCGGACGCCGGCGCCTTCGTCCGCGAACTGCGCCGCCACTTCCCCGAGCTGCCGCTGGAGGAGGAGGCGCGCATGAACGATGCCGTGCTGCGCGAGAACTTCATCACCCGGGTCTACGCTTTCGACGACTGGAAGCGCCACGTCGAGGCCCACCCCGGCTATCATGCATTGCTGCAGTTCCACAGCCGCCAGAAGTACCTGCTGATGGCCCATCACGTAGAGACCTATCGCGAGCTGGGGCGCTACCTGGCCGAGTCCAGCAAGCGGCCGCTGGACGAGGTGCTGGCCCACTACCGGCAGCGCTTCATGGCGGCCCTGGCCCGTCCCGCCACCCGCAAGACCCACACCAACGCCCTGATGCATGTGTTCGGCTACCTCAAGGAGGCGCTGGACGGCGAGACCCGGCAGGACCTTCTCGCGTCCATCGAGGAGTATCGCCTGGGCCATGTGGCGCTGGCGGTGCCGGTTCGACTGCTCAACCACTACCTGAAGCGCCACGGCTCGGACTATATCCGCGAGCAGACCTACCTCGATCCCCACCCCTATGAGCTGGGGTTGCGCAACGCCATTTGAGCGACAGTGGTCTCACGCATGTTCAGGCCCGCCGCTCATCCCGGGTGGCGCGCAGCAGCACCCGGTCCAGCGCCGCGGTGCTGAGCAAGCGCTTCAGGGTGCCGAACAGGTGGGTGGGCAGGGTGACGTAGTAGCGTGCCCGGGGGCGGCGGCTCTCCAGGGCGTGGATCAGCGGCTTGACCACCGCCTCGGGTCCCAGGGTGAAGGCGCCGCCGCCATCGCTGCCGGCCAAGCGTTTCTCCACCGCGCGGTAGGTCTCGGCGTGGGCGCTGTGCTCGGCATCGATATTGGCCAGGAAGGCCCGATGGGCGTTCTCCCGGAAGCGGCTGGTGATCGGTCCCGGTTCGATCAGGCTGACCCGGATGCCGGTGCCGGCAAGCTCCTGGCGGAGGGTGTCGGTGAGCCCCTCCAGGGCGAACTTGGAGCAGACATAGGCGCCGCGGTAGGGCAGGGCGGCGAAGCCCAGCACCGAGCTGTTCTGCACGATTCGCCCATGGCCCTGGCGGCGCATGGTGGGCAGCACCCGGCAGGTGAGCTCATGGGTACCCAGCAGGTTGGTCTCCAACTGCTCGCGCAGCACCGAGCGGGAGAGGTCCTCCACGGCGCCCGGCTGGCCATAGGCGCCGTTGTTGAACAGCCCGTCCAGCCGCCCGCCGCTTCGCGCCAGCACGCTTTCCACGCCGTCGGCGATCGACGCGCTGCAGGCCAGGTCCAGGCGCAGTGACTCCAGCCCCTCGTCCCGCAGCCTGGCCACGTCCGTCTCGCGGCGGGCGGTGGCGAAGACCCGCCAGCCGCGCCTGGCCAGGGCATGGGCCGCGGCGTGGCCGATACCGCTGGAGCAGCCGGTGATCAGCACACACCGCCTCGTCGAATCCTGACTCGCTTGCATCTTTCGGCTCCTGAGGCGTGGGGTAGCGCCGCCCTGGCGGGGGCGGGCAGGCATGGCAGGGCGATTGTGCGGTCTCGTCCGCCGAGTGCAAGGCCTCAAGCGTTGAATTTGCCGCAACTCCAAGGTTGTCCACTTGTCTAGGGTATCAGTAAGAATGATGCCATACGTGGGTCACCGACCCTGCCGAGGCACACTGCAGTGGTGGAAACATGAGGGGAGTCGTACTGGCGCTCAGCCTGCTGTTGTTTTTGGCGGTGCTGGCGGTGGCGCTTCGCCCGGCGTTCACCACGCCGGCGCGTCAGCCGCCGATACAGGGCGAGGTCAGCGACGCCGTGGATTCGGCGCAGCTCGAGGGCCGCCGCGGGGCGCTGGTGGACCAGCTGGTGTTCACCCGCGAGGCGGAAGTCGGCCGCGTCACTGGGCTGATCGAGGCGGGCACCCACCAGCTCTTCACCCAGGGCATCTCCAGCCCCACGGTGTTCAACCGCCTGCGCGACTCCCTGCACACCGCCTATGACCTCTCCTACGGCACCTCCAGCGAGCTGACCCTGAACCCCGCCGGGCCGGAGCTGGCCGACGGCTCCCTCAATCCCTTCCATGTGCCGGCCATCCGCGAGGCCCTGAATCGCCTGATCAACCGCCGCCATATCGCCGAGGAGATCTACGGCGGGCTGGCGGTGCCCCGCTACCTGCCACTCTCCACCGCCTTTCCCGACTACGCGCGCCTGGCCGATGTGGCCCGCGAGCTGGAGCTGCGCTACGCCCACGACCCGGAGGCCGCCATCGAGGTGATCCACCGCGAGATGGAGGCGCTGGGCGCCCGCTTCGATGAGGGGCAGTGGTGGTATGCGGGCGAACCGGTACGCCTGCGGGTGCTGATCCGCACCGAAGACGAGCGTCGGCGAATCGGCGACTACATCGCCAACCTGATGGAGGATATCGGCTTCGTCGTCGAGCGGCGCTATCGCACCGCCGAGGAGGCCTCGCGCCTGTGGATCGCCAGCGACCCCCGCGCCGGGCACTGGCACCTCTACACCGGCAGCTGGATCACCACCGTCATTCAGCGCGACCAGGCCGAGGGCTTCAATTTCTACTACACCCCCCGGGGCCGCGCCGAGCCGCTGTGGCAGGCCTATGAGCCGGTGGCTGAGTTCGACGAGCTGGCTGACCGCCTGCAGCGGCGCGACTACGCGACCTGGGAGGAGCGCCAGGCGATGATGGCGCGGGCCCTGGAGCTGGCGCTGGAGGACTCGGTGCGCATCTGGCTGGTGGACCAGCTCAACGCCTCGGCGCGGGCCGCCAACGTCGAGGTGGCGGTGGACCTCGCTGGCGGACTCTCCGGGTCGGCGCTGTGGCCCTACACCCTGCGCTATACCGACCGGGTGGGCGGGCAGATGGTGTTCGGCACCCCGGGCATCCTCACCGAGCCCTGGAATCCGGTGGCGGGCAGCAACTGGGTCTTCGACACCATGCTGATCCGCGCCACCCAGGATCCGGTGGTGATGCCCGACCCCTTCACCGGCCTCTATCTGCCTCAGCGGCTCGCGGCGGCCGAGGTCACCGTGCAGCAGGGCGTCCCCGTGGAGCGTACCCTGGACTGGCTGAGCGTGGAGAGCGCCGAGGTCATTACCGTGCCCGACGAAGCCTGGATCGACTGGGACGGCGAGGCGGGGCGCTTCATTCCCGTCGCCGACAAGCATCCCGACGGCATCACCGCGCGGACCCGGGTGCGGGTGACCTATGACCCGACGCTCTTCGAGCAGCGCTGGCACGACGGCTCACGCCTCTCGCTGGCCGACTTCGTGCTGCCGTGGATCCTGACCTTCGAGCGCGCCAATGAGCAGAGCCCGCTGTTCGATATCGCCCACCTGCCGGTGTTTGAGGCCTTCCTGCGGCATTTCCGCGGCTGGCACATCGTCGCCGAGGACCCGCTGGTCATCGACATCTACAGCGACCAGATCTACCCCGATGCCGAGACCATTGTGGCGGCCAGGGCGCCGACGCCGACGCCCTGGCATACCCTGAGCCTGGGCATGCTCGCCGAGGGCAGCGGCGAGCTGGCGTTCTCCTCCAACAAGGCCGACCGCCTGCAGGTGGACTGGATGAGCCTGGTGGCGGGCCCCAGTCTGCCGATTCTCGAGCGCCACCTGCGCGAGGCCCGCGAGCGCGGCACGCGGCTCTACCCCGAGGTGCTGGGCGAGTGGCTCGATGACGACGAGATCGCCGCGCGCTTCGCCGCGCTGACCGACTGGCACGCCGAGCGCGGCCACTTCTGGATCGGCAACGGCCCCTTCCAGCTGCACTCGGTTCACCCGGTGGAGGGCAGCGTGGTGCTGCGCCGCTTCGCCGATTTCCCGGACCCGGCCGACAAGTGGCTGCGCTTCACCACGCCCATGGTGCCGGAGCTGACGCTGGATGGCCCCATGGTGGTGGAGAGCGGCCGCGTGGCCGTGGGAGCGGACAACGGCCCCTGGGCCGCCGGCGGCGGGGAGGGGCTGGAAGGCGCCGACTTCCAGCTGTCCGTGACCTTCGAGGGCGAGCCCTATCCCCAGGAGGCCATCGAGCAGGTGCAGTATTTGCTGTTCGACGGCCGCGGCGAGCTAGCCCGGCGCGGCCAGGCCGAGGCTCAGGGCGACGGCCAGTGGCGCATCCGGCTGTCGCCGGAGGCCCTGGCGGCACTGGGCGTCGGCGCCAACAGCCTGGAGCTCGCCGTCACCAGTCGGCGGGTGGCGCTGCCGGCCTTCGCCTCCCATGTGTTTGCCACGGTGCCGCGCGGCGGCATGGAGAATGCGCGATGAACGATTCCCCTATGGCGCCGCCGCCCCGCCGCGGCCTGCTGCGCGACCTGCGGCACATGCTGCTGTTTGCCGGCAAGCGCCTGGTGGCGCTGCTGCTCACCGTGCTGGTGGGGGTCTACCTGACCATCGTCATCGCCAACATGGGCGGGCAGGTGGACGAGCTGCGCCTGGTGCAGATCCGCAGCCAGGCCGCCGAGGCGGTGCGCGCCGACCCCGCTTTCCAGGACCTCTCCTCCGAGGAGCGCAACGAGCTGATCAGTCGCCAGGTGTCGCTGGAGGTGGAGCGGCTGCGCCTCGACCAGCCCTTCGTGGTGCGCAGCGTCGACTACCTGCAGCGGGCCATGCGGCTCGACCTGGGGCGCGCCGAGCAGATGCACAGCGACCGCGGCTCCCGGGAAGTCTACGACATCATCGTCGAGCGGCTTCCGGCCACGCTGCTGCTGTTCGGCAGCGCCAACCTGCTGGTGTTCTTCGTCTCGGTGTTCGCGGCGCTGTTCCTGTCACGACGCTACGGCAGCACCCTGGATCGCAGCGTGATCGCCCTGGCCCCCACCTCGGCGGCCCCGGGCTGGTTCTACGGCATCTTCCTGATCCTGCTGTTCGCCTTCGTGGTGCCGGTGCTGCCGGCGGGCGGCATGGTCACGGCACCGCCGCCGGAGGGGCGCTGGGACTACGCCGCCAGCGTGCTGCGCCACATGCTGCTGCCGCTGGTCGCCATGTTCCTGTCGTCGATCTTCATCTCCATCTACTCCTGGCGCACCTTCTTTCTGATCCACTCCAGCGAGGACTATGTGGAGATGGCCCGCGCCAAGGGCCTGCCGTCGAACCTGATCGAACGGCGCTACATCCTGCGGCCGACCCTGTCGCCGATCATCACCAGCTTCCTGCTGATGCTGATCGGCCTGTGGAGCGGGGCGATCATCCTCGAGCAGGTGTTCAACTGGCCGGGGCTGGGCTCGCTGCTGTTCCAGGCCATCGGCCACCGCGACACCCCGGTGATCATCGGCGGGGTGGTGATCTTCGCCTACCTGCTGGCCGTCACGGTGTTCCTGCTCGACATTCTCTACGCGCTGCTCGACCCGCGGGTGCGCATCGAAGGAGGGCGGCGATGATCGGCGCACGCTGGCGAGAGCACTGGGAGGAACTGCGCCGCTACCCCTCGGCGCTGGTGGGCATGGCGATCATCGCCCTGCTGGTGGGCCTGTCCCTCTACACCGTGATCGCCATTCCCTACTCCCAGGCCCTGGAGAAGTGGCGCGGGGGCGAGCCCTGGCAGCTGCACCCGGTGAACGCCGCGCCGGTGTGGCTCGACCGGCTCACCGGCGGCCGCGAGGCGCGCACCCTGATCGCCTCCAGCGAGGACGCCGAGGTGGAGGAAGTGCCCTTCGAGGGCGGACGGCGCCTGCGTATCCCCCTCGAGGTCGACTACGACTACGCCGGCTTTCCCAGTGAGCTCAATCTCTTCCTGCACGCCGAAGGGCATCCGCAGCGCCCCTTCGCGCGGCTGGCGTGGCAGACCCCCGACGGGCGCGAGATCGCCCTGGGCGGCCACCGCATCGGGCGGGAGGATCGTATCTCGCTGTCCCAGGACCGTGCCCTGGAGCGGCGCCTGGGCGGCCTGGTCCCCCACGTTGGCCTGCTGGCCGACCCCGAGATCGAGGGCGAGCCTCAGGTCCTGCCCGGTCGCTACCGGCTGCTGCTCGACGCCGTGGTGTTCGACGATACCGCGGGCATCGATGCCGAGCTGGTGCTCTACGGCCGGGTGCACGGCATTGCCGGCACCGACCACCAGCGGCGCGATCTCAGCCTGGCGCTGATGTGGGGCACCCCGGTGGCGCTGGCCTTCGGCCTGCTGGCGGCGGTGGGCACCACCGTGACCACCCTGGTGATCGCCGCGGTGGGCGTCTGGTATCGCGGCTGGGTGGACGCCGTGATCCAGCGGCTCACCGAGGTCAACATGATCCTGCCGCTGCTGCCGATCCTGGTGATGGTTGGCACCCTCTACTCCACCAGTATCTGGCTGATGCTCGGCGTGGTGGTGGTGCTGGGCATCTTCAGCGCGGGGATCAAGATGTACCGGGCGATGCTGCTGCCGATTCGCGAGGCGCCCTATATCGAGGCCGCCCGGGCCTATGGCGCCGGCAACCTGCGCATCGTGATGCGCTACATGATCCCGCGTATCCTGCCGGTGCTGATCCCCACCTTCGTCACCCTGATTCCCACCTTCGTGTTCCTGGAGGCCTCGCTGGCGGTGCTGGGCCTGGGCGACCCGGTGCTGCCCACCTGGGGCAAGGTGCTCAATGACGCCCAGTCCCAGAGCGCACTCTACAACGGCTACTACTACTGGGTGGTGTCGCCGGCGGTGCTGCTGATGCTCACCGGCCTGGGCTTCGCCATGCTCGGCTTCGCCCTGGACCGGATCTTCAATCCGCGACTGAGGAGTCTGTGATGGGCGATGCGCCGCTGCTTCGTGTGGACGACCTGCAGCTCCACTACCAGACCCGGCAGGGCGTGGTGCACGCCGTGGACGGTATCGACTTCGAGCTCAAGCGCAACGAGGCGCTGGTGGTGCTGGGCGAGTCCGGCTGCGGCAAGAGCTCGCTGGCCAAGGCGCTGATGCGGGTGCTGCCGCGCAACGTCCATCATCAGGGAGGGCGGGTCCATCTGGGCGACACCGAGCTCACGGCGCTCTCCGACGAGCGCTTTCGTCGCGAAGTGCAGTGGTCGCGCATGGCGCTGGTGATGCAGGCCTCGATGAACGCCCTGAACCCGGTGGTCAAGGTGGGCGAGCAGGTCGCCGAGCCGCTGCGGGTGCTGCGCCGCTGGCCGCGGCGCCAAGCCCTGGCGCGGGCCGCCGAGGTCTTCGCCCTGGTCGGCATCTCGACAGACTTCATGACCCGCTATCCCTTCGAGCTCTCCGGCGGCATGCGCCAGCGGGCGGTGCTGGCCATGGCGCTGGTCGCCGAGCCGGAGCTGGTGATTCTCGACGAGCCCACCTCGGCGCTGGATGTGCTGACCCAGGCGAGCATCATGAACGCCCTGAAGCGCGTCAAGCGCGAACTGGGCACCAGCTTCATCCTGATCACCCACGACGTGGCCACCTCCAGCGAGCTGGCCGACCGGGTGGCCTTGATGTACGCCGGGCAGCTGGTGGAAGTCAGCGACGCCGAGCGCTTCTTCTCCGACCCCGCCCACCCTTATTCGCAGATGCTGATGGCCAGCGTGCCCAAGCTGCGCCAGCGCAGCCGCCCCCAGGCGATTCCCGGCCAGCCGCCGAGCCTGTTCGAGCCGCCCGCGGGCTGCCGCTTCGCCGCGCGCTGCCCGCATCGCTTCGCGGCCTGCTCCCGCGACCCCCGGGCGATTCGGCTGGCCGAGCGCCATCGGGTGCGCTGTTGGCTGCATGACGACACCCAGGCCGGAGGAGGGGCGTGATGGCGACATCCCGGGCCGATTTACCCGCCAACGCCGAGGCATCGCTGCTCAAGGTGCGCGACCTGCACACCTGGTTCGAGCTGCGCCAGTGGGGCTTTCTGCGCGTCGGCGCCGTGCATGCGGTGGACGGGGTGAACTTCACCCTCGAGCGCGGCGAGGCGGTGGCCTTCGTCGGCGAGAGCGGCTGCGGCAAGAGCTCCCTGGCCCGCACGCTGCTCGGGCTGCATCGCCCGACCCGCGGCTCGGTACGCTTCGCCGGGCGTGAGATGCAATCGCTCAGCCCCGCCGAGCTCAAGGCCTACCGGGCCGAGGTAGGCTATGTCCAGCAGGACCCCTACGGTGCGCTGCCACCCTTTCTCGACGTGCGCCGCATCCTCGCCGAGCCGCTGATCGTGCATGGCATCAAGGACCGGCAGGAGCGCGAGCGGCGCATCCGCGCGGTGCTCGAGGAGGTGCGGCTCTCCCCGGCCGAGGAGTATCTGGGCAAGTTTCCGCATATGCTCAGCGGCGGCCAGCAGCAGCGGGTGGTGATCGCCCGGGCGCTGATCCTGGCGCCTTCGATGATCATCGCCGACGAGCCGGTGTCGATGCTCGACGCCTCGGTGCGCGTCGAGATCCTCAACCTGCTGCGCGGCATCCAGGCACGGCGCGAGCTGACCCTGGTCTTCATCACCCATGACCTTTCCACGGTGCGCCACTTCGCCGAGCGGATCTTCGTGATGTATGCCGGCCAGGTGGTGGAGAGCGCCGCGGTGGATGAGCTGCTCGACCATCCCCAGCACCCCTATACCCAGGCGCTGCTCGCCGCCATCGCCGACCCCGACGCGGCCAACGCGCGCCGGCTGCGCGAGGTGCCGGCGGGCGAGCCGCCGAGCCTGATCCAGCCCCCCACCGGCTGCCGCTTCCATCCCCGCTGCCCCCACGCCATGGCCGGGCTCTGTGACCGCGACGACCCGCCCGACTTCACGCCCCGCGAGAACCACCTCTCGGCCTGCTGGCTGCACCGCTGAGCGGCTCGCCTGGCGGCTCGCCCTGCTACGCTTTAGTCAACGTTGCCGGTCGGCAGCCACGAGCCTGGCGGAGGATCCCATGGTCGAACGAGCCCCTGAGCGTCTTCGCAACATCGCCCTGGCCGGCGGCGCCGGCACCGGCAAAACGACGCTCGCCGAGGCGCTGCTGGCGGCCGCCGGCGAGATTGCGGCCCCCGGCAGCGTGGAGAAGGGCACGACGCTGAGCGATACCTCACCGCTGGAGAAGGGGCTGCAGCATTCGGTGAGCCCCGCAGTGCTGGGGCTGGCGTGGGAAGATACCTGGATCGACCTGATCGACACGCCCGGCTATGCCGATTTCCAGGGGGCGGCGTTGTCGGTGCTGCCGGCGGTGGAGACCGTGGCGGTGGTGATCAGCGCCGCCGGCGGCCTGGATGCCATGGCCCGGCGCCTGCTGCAGTGGGCCGAGCAGCGCGGACTGTGTCGGCTGATCATCGTCAATCAGATCGATGCCGTCCCCGGCGGCCTCGAGGCGCTGCTGGACACCCTGCGCGACAGCGTCGGCCCCCAGTGCCTGGCCCTCAACCTGCCTGCGGACGGCGCCCGGCGGGTTTCGGACTGCTTCTTCGCTCCCGACGGCGTGGCGGATTTCGCCTCCGTCGCCGAGGCCCACGAGAGGCTGGTTGACCAGGTGGTGGAGCTGGATGAAGCGCTGATGGCACTCTATCTGGAGCAGGGCGAGGAGCTCGACCCCGCCCAGCTCCACGCGCCCTTCGAGGCGGCGCTGCGCCAGGGCCACCTGGTCCCGGTCTGCTTCGCCTCGGCGACCACCGGCGCCGGCGTCGCCGAGCTGCTGTCGGTCTTCGCACGTTTGATGCCCAACCCGCTGGAGGGCAATCCGCCCCCCTTCCTGCGTGAGGATGAGCAGGGTATCCGGGAGTACCGCGCCCGCCCCGACCCCGAGGCCCACGTCCTGGCCCACGTGGTGAAGGTCGAGCACGACCCCTACCGCGGCAAGGTGGCGGTGTTTCGCGTCCACCAGGGGACCGTGACCCGGGAGACCCGCCTGTACGTCGGGGAGGCGCGCAAGCCCTTCCGGGTAGGGACCCTGTTCCGTCTCCAGGGCCAGCAGCATCTGGACGTCGAACGCTGTGGTCCGGGCGAGATCTGCGCGCTCTCCAAGGTTGAAGACGTGACCGTCGATAGCGTGCTGCACGACTCCCATGACGAGGACCATATTCGCCTGCGCCCGGTCGAGCTGCCCGCCCCGGTGTTTGGCCTGGCCATCCAGGCCACCCGCCACGGTGACGAGCAGAAACTCTCTGAGGCACTGACGCGCATGGTCGAGGAGGATCCGGGCCTGCAGGTTGAGCAGGACGCCGCCACCCAGGAGACGGTGCTGCGCGGGCTGGGTGAACTGCACCTGCGCATGGCCCTGGAGCGGCTGCGCCAGCGTTTCCACGTGGAGGTCGAGACCCATACCCCATCGATCGCCTACCGGGAGACCGTGACCGTGGCGGCGGAGGGGCACTGCCGTCACAAGAAGCAGAGCGGCGGGGCCGGGCAGTTCGGTGAAGTCTTCCTGCGCGTCGAGCCGTTACCCAGGGACGCTGGTTTCGAGTTTACCGATACGATTCGCGGCGGGGTGATACCCGCCACCCTGTTGCCGGCGGTGGAGAAGGGAGTGCGCCAGGCCATGGCCAGCGGCGCGGTGGCCGGCTACCCGCTTCAGGACATCCGCGTTATCGTGCACGACGGCAAGACCCATCCGGTCGATTCCAAGGAGATCGCCTTCGTCATCGCCGGCCGCAAGGCCTTTCTGGACGCCGTGCGCAAGGCCTCCCCCATCGTGCTCGAGCCCATTGCCGAGCTGGTGGTCGAGGGGCCGGGCAGCGCCATGGGCGATCTCACTGCGGACCTCGCGGCCAGCCGCGGGCGGATCCAGGACACCCGTACGGTGGGCGACCAGGTCAGCATCCAGGCGCTGGTGCCGGTGGCCGAACTCGCCGACTACCCCAGTCGGCTCAACGCCCTGACCGGTGGCGCGGGCAGCTACACCCTGGCGTTCAGCCATTACGAGCCGGCGCCGGAGGCGCTGCAGCGCGACCTGCGCAAAGCCTATCGGCCCGGGGAAGAAGAGCCATGACATCCACTCAACGGCTCTCCAGCCAGTCCTCGAAGTACGCAGCGATGCGCTCCCGGGTGCGCGCATACCAGGCCTCGTCCTTGAAGATGGCACCTTCGGCGTTGAGCGGGTGGGTCGGAATGTGCAGGCGCATGTCGATGCCGGTTTCCGGATGCGTGGTGACCTGCAGCGACGCCGAGCGGCGCGCCGGCCCGTAGGGAATATGACGGGCGAACTCGGCCAGCCGCTCGGTGGTGGTAGCGAAGCGGATGAAGTCACGGGCGGCGTCGGGATGGCGGCTGCCCCGCGGGATGACCCAGGTCTCGTGCTCCTGCAACTGGCCGTCCCAGAGGATCTCGATGGGTGCCTCGTCGCGCAGCATGGCGTCGAAGAAGCGGCCGTTGTAGCCCGAGGCCATCACCACCTCGCCGTCGGCGAGCAGTCGCGGCGACTCCTCGCCGCCCGTCCACCAGCGGATCTCATCTAGGCCATCGAGCCGTTCCAGGGCGAGGCGCAGGCCGCGCTGGGTGCTCAGCAGCTCATAGAGCTCCTCCCGGGGAACCCGATAGGAGAGCAGCCCCCACTCCAGGTTGGCGCCGGGGGTGCGCTGCAGGGCACGCGGGCCGGGAAAGCGCTGCTGGTCGAAGAGGTCGGCGATCCGCGTGGGGCGCCGGCCGGGAAAGGCGTCACGCCGATAGGCAACCACGGTGGCGAAGACCGTATGGGTGATGGCACAGCGGCCCAGGGCCCCGGGCAGGAAGTCTTGCGCTGCCGGGGTGCCGTCGGGGGCGGGTGCCGGCAGGGTGGGAGAGAGCGTCTCGAGAAGGCCCTCGTCGCAGGCGGCCATGGCCTCGCTGCGGGTCATGTCGATCAGGTCCCAGGGCACCTCGCCGCTGGCCACGGCCTCGCGCAGCGCCGCGAGCCCACCGTCGTAGCGGGCCGCCTCCACGGCCATGCCGCTGGCCTCGGCGAAGGGCTCGAAGAGCACCGTGCGCTGGGCGCGCTCGTAGGCGCCGCCCCAGCTCAGCACCGTCAGCGCCGCCGGGTCCGAGTCGCCCAGGGCCGGCGTGGTCAGCAGCAGGCAGCCTATCACCAGGCCGCGCAGATCAGCCGTTCTCATGCTCTTCTCGCCTCATCTCGTCGCTGCGCCGCAGGTAGGCGCGGGTGATGCTCGCCTCGTAGACCACGCCCAGGAAGCGTTCGCCATCGGCGTTGTCGACCACTGCAATGGCCTCGCCGGTGACCTCCTGCAGCAGCTGCATGGCCTCCCACAGCGAGGCGTCCGGACTCAGCGTCGGCCGCTGTCGCAGCGGCAGGCGGCCGACCGCCTCGCGGCCATCGCCGCCTTCGCGGGCGGCTTCCAGCTCGGCTAGGGTCACGCAGCCCAGGTAGCGCCCCCGGCGGTCGACCAGGTGGCCCTCGCCGTGGTCGGCTTGACTGAGCCGGCCTATCGCCTCGGCGACCCGTGTCACCGGGTCCAGGGCGACGCAGTCCCGGGTCAGGTGGTCGCATACCGGGCTATTGCGCAGCAGCGCCCGGCCGCGGCCGGCGGAGAGGTCCAGCCCCCGCTGCCTGAGCTGGATATCGAACAGCGAGCGGCCGAACAGCTGGGCGGCGATGGGGCTGGCCAGGGTCACGCTGGCCAGCGCCGCGGTGGTCAGGGCGTAGCTGCCGGTCAGCTCGAAGACGATCAGCAGGCTGGTCAGGGGCGCGCCGATCACCGGTGCGGTCACCGCCACCATGCCGCACACCGCGTAGAACACGAAGGTCTCCAGGGGCGCGCCGGTCAGCTCGCTCACCAGGCTGCCGCACAGCGCGCCGAACAGGGTGCCGATCACCAGGGCGGGGCTGAAGACGCCGCCACTGAAGCCCATGCCCAGGCAAAGCGCCGTGGCCGCCAGCTTGAGCAGCAGCACCACGACCAGCTCGCCGCTGCCGTAGGCGCCGAAGATGGTGGCAAAGCGCAGGGTCTCCTGGCCGATGCCGAGGATATCGGGTACCCACAGGGCGGCGAGCCCTAACAGGGCCCCGGCCAAGGCGGGGCGCAGGGCCGGGGCCACGGGCAGGGCTTGGGACAGCCGTCCCACGCCGAGAATGGCGTGCAGGTAGGCGCCGGCCAGCAGCGCACCGACGCCGCCGATGGCCAGGAACACCGCGAACTCCCAGGGGGCCGGCAGGGCCGGGTCGGCGACGTGGAAGAGCGCGCCCCGTTCGAGCACGCCGGTGGCGATCACATGGCCGACCAGGGCGGCGGCGGCCACCGGGGCGAAGGCGCGTAGCGCGTAGTGGCGCAGCACCACCTCGTGGGCGAAGAGGATCCCCGCCAGCGGCGCATTGAAGGCGGTGGCGATGGCCGCCGCCACGCCGCAGGCGATGGTCACGTTGTCGTTGGAGCGCCCCAGGCGCAGCAGCCGCGCCACCTGGGAGCCCAGGGTGGCGCCCAGATGCACCAGCGGGCCGTACTGCCCCACCGAGGCGCCGGCGCCCAGCGAGACCATCGCGCTCACCGCCGAGAGGCCGCCGGCCCGTGCCGGCAGGCGGCCGCGCCGGGTCTGCACGGCGGCGATCACGTCGGCGGGGGTATGGGGGCGCTGTTCGGGAATGCCGCGGTGCAGCAGCCCGACCACCAGGCCGCCCAGGGCGGGAACGGCGAGGGTGGCGACCACCAGCACGCCGGGGGATTCGACCATCATCCGGCTGCGCGGCGAGATCAGCAGCAGGTCATTGAGCCACAGCACCACCGCCACGAAGCCCACCGCCAGCAGCGCCGCCACGGCGCCGATGATGGCGCCGAGCATGACCAGCCCCAGGAATCGCAGCATGCCGAGCGGGCCACGGGGCGGGCCGGTCGGAGCGGGAGAGCTTTCCATGCTCAAGGTGTAGGCGCCAGGCCTCGTCAAGGCAAGCGCCGGGGGGGAGGCAGGAGATGGCCGGCGGCAATAGCGGCGGGCACAAAAACAGGGGCCGCGGCAGGCGACTGCGGCCCCGGGGTGAGCCTGTGACTAATGGGCGAGGGCGGCTCAGTGGTGCCGGCTGAAGTGCCCGTGCGGACTGTCGCCCATCAGGCGGTTGAACTCACTGCCGCTCATATGCAGCAGGGTCTCGTGGTCGCCGGCATCGAAATAGATGTCCGGCTGATGCCGCAGCATGTCGTCGACGTAGACCCGCAGCCCGTAGGCCTGGCCCACCGGAGTCGTGGCGCCCGGGTCGCAGTCGCTGAAACGGCTGATGATTTCGGACTCGGAGGCAAGCTCGACGCGCTCATGGAACAGCTGCGAGAGCGCCTCGAGGTCGGCATCGCAGCTGCTGGGCAGCACGGCCAGGTGGCAGCCCGAGTCGGCATGCAGCATGACCGCCTTGGCCAGCTGGTCGCCGCTGACATGCGCCGCCTGGGCGAGCCGGCTGGTGCTGACCTCACGCGGGTGTTTGACCTCCTCATAGTCGATATCACAGGCTCTGAGGTATTCGCGGATGGTCATCGGAATGGCCATGGTACTTTCTCCTTCGGCCGCCAGGGCCGACAATTGTCAGATTACCGTGCCTCCTTTCGCGAAGTTGCGGTTCCCACGCCCTACAGCATAGCGCCCAGGAAGAGGCCGGCCATGGGCGGGTTGCGCTATCCCCTTAGAAACCAGGAGCCGCCGTGCCGTTCACCAATGATCCCCTCGACCTCGACTCGCTGCCGGCCCTGGAGCAGGCGCCGCTCACCCCGGTCTCGCCTCGCCTGGCGCCCTGCCAGGCCGTGTCGCTGCTGGGCCGCTGGGCGCTGGTGACGCTGCTGGTGCTGTTCTTCCCGGTCCAGCACGAGGCGGCGGCTGAGTGGCAGCTGGTGGCGGCCACTGCCGTGGCCCTGGTCGGCCTGGCGGCGGTGGGGCTGGGCTGGGTCGAGGCGCGGCGGCGCGCCTACGGGGTGCGCGAGCATGATTTGATCTACCGGCGCGGCCTGCTGGTGCGGCGTACCCAGGTGCTGCCGCTGGTGCGACTCCAGCACGTCGAGACGCTGAGCAACCCCGTCGAGCGGGCCTTCGGGCTGGTGCGGCTGGCCTGCTTCACCGCCGGTGGGCGCGGCGCCGACCTGCTGCTCGAGGGGCTGCCGGCATCCCGCGCCGAGGCGGTCAAGCAGCACCTGCTGGCACGCCTGGAAGGCACGTCGCCCTCGTCGTCGGAGGCACCATGAACCCCCCCGGACCCGAGACCGCCGACGCGCGGCTGGCGCGCTGGCAGCGGCTGTCGCCCTGGGCGGTGGGGCTGCTGCTGATTACCTCGGGGCTCTCGCTGATTCGCCAGCACCTGCCGCTGCTGCTGGGCGCCGGCGCCGGCCTGGCGCTGGTGGAACGAGTCGGGCTGCGCGAGCTGGCGCTGGGCGGGGCCCTGCTGCTGCTGCTGGCGGTGCTGCTCAGCCTGCTCTACTACCGGCGCTTTCGCTTCCGGCTCGAGGGCGAGGTGCTGGTCATCCAGAAGGGGCTCTTCGAGCACCGCGAATTCAAGGTCTCCGCCGCCCATGTGCAGCATATCGCCGTGCATCAGCCCGCCTATATGCGGCCCTTCGGGGTGGTGCAGTGGCAGCTGGAGACCCTGGCCGGGGAGGCCTCGCGCATCGAGCTGCCGGGGATCCGCCGCGAAATCGCCGAGGCGCTGGGGCGGCGGCTGCGGGGCGCGAGTGACGCCGCCCAGCAGGCGGCCGCAGAGGACGCGGGAGAGGCCGACGAAGCCCCGCGGGTGCGCTTCGCCATCACCCCCGGGGCGCTGGCGCTGCACGGCCTGACCAGCCGCTCGGTCTATGTGGTTGCGGCGATGCTCTCGCCGCTGGTGCAGCCGCTGGAGCGCTGGGTCCACGACCACCTGCCGCATCTCGACCTGCGCGCCTGGCTGCCGGCCTCGGCCCCCCTGGCGGTGGCGCTGGGCATCCTGGCGGTGGTGGCGGCACTGGCGCTGCTCTCGGTGCTGGCCGCCTGGTGGCGCTTCCACGGCTATGTGCTGCGTGATGAGGGCGACCGCCAGGTGCAGGTCAGCGGGCTCTTTCACCGCCAGGAGCAGGTGTTGACGCTGTCGCGGCTGCAGGTGGTGGAATGGGTGCAGACCGGCCTGGGGCGCCTGCTCGGGCGGGGCTACCTGGTCTGCCATCAGTTCGGTGCGCTGGGCGGCGGGGAGGCCGCCGAGGCGCGCCGTTTCCTGGTGCCGGGGCTGAGTTCGGCTCAGGGACGGGAGCTGAGCGCGGTACTCTGGCCCGGGCTGTCGATGCGTCAGCCCCTGGCGCGGGTCACCCGGCTCTATCGGCGCGTGCTGTTCTGGCGCCTGTTGCTGGGGTTGGCGGCGGCGCTGCTGGGGCTTGGCGCCCTGGTGGGCCCGGCCAGCCTGGCTCCCATGACCTGGGGGCTGCTCGCTGCGGGGCTGCTGCCGCTGGCGGCCGGGCTGGCCCAGCTGCGCTGGCTGGCGCTGGGCTGGGCCCGGGAGGGCGACTACCTGCGCGTGCGCCAGGGGCTATGGGGCCAGCGCACTAGCCTGTTTCCCCTGCGCAGCCTGGTCTCGGCGAGCGTCCAGCAGAGTTGGCTGCAGCGGCGGCGCGGCGTGGCGACGCTGCGGCTGCACCTGGCAAATGGCCGGGTGACGCTGCCGTTCCTGGCCTGCGACGACGCCTACGCGCTGGCCAACCGGCTGCTGGCCAGCGTGGAGGCCGATCAGGCGGCCTGAGGGGCGGCCGTGTCGAAGCGGCGCTGCAGCCAAGCGATGATTTCGTCGGACTCGTAGAGCCACTCGTCGCGGCCGTCCGGGTGGGTGATGCGCAGGCAGGGCACCTTGACGCGGCCGCCGCCGGCCTCCAGCGCCTCGCGGTGCTCGGCGTCGTGACGCGCGTCACGCAGCTCGATATCCAGGCCCAGGCGCGCCAGCTCCTTACGCACCTTGATGCAGAAGGGACAGGCCCGGAACTGGTAGAGCGCCAGCGACCGGCACTGCTCGTCGACCAGCGCCTGCTGCTCGGCGCTGCGCTCGACGCTCCGGGTGGGGGTGGAGAGTTTCTCGGCGGTCAGCATGACGGGGGTGAGCACCAGGCGAACGCCGCGGAAGAAGTAGCGAATCAGAAGTCTCATGAGGTTGGGTTGAGTCTCGTGGGTCGGTGAATGAAACGATGAATTCGGATGCCCATGATGCCGTCCCAGCCGCCAGGATGCCATCCTCGGCTGTGTTGCGCTGGCGCGAAACGCTATTGCGTTGAAGCGACGGCAAGAAACCTGGCCTCGGTCTGTCCATACTGCAGTGCGTGGGATGACCGCGGGTCATACCCGCGTCTCGGATATCGATAGGTCTGCTGCATGGTGTGGCGGGCCGAATGCATTTGCAGGGAGACACCACCATGACCGATTCTTTCCTCGACGCGTCTCAAGGCGCCAAACGCCGGCTGCCACTGCCCGGATTGCTTGCCACGGGGGTGCTGGTGGCCGCCCTGGCTGCCCCGGCGCTGGCCGAACAGGACGCTGAGGCCTACCAGGCGCTGCAGGACGAGCACGCGGCGCTGCAGGCCGAGCAGGAATCGCTGCAAAGCGAGCTGGAGGCGTCCAGAAGCCAATTGGCGGAGCAGGAGAGCGAAGCGAAGACGCTGCGAGGGCAGATCGAGACGCTGGAAGCGCAGCTGGCCGAGGCGCGCGAGAAGGCAGCCGAGGCGGCCGAGATGGCGGACGAGGCCCGCGAGGCGCTCAATGATGAGGCGGGTGCCAGCGAAGAGGTCAATGCGCTGGCGGTGCGCGTGGCCGAGCTCGAGCAGGCGCTGCAGGAGGCCGAGCGCGAGCGTGACATCCAGTACCGCGAGCACCACGCGGAACTGGCCGCCCTGCGCAGCCGGCTGCCACCGGAAGAGGGCGGCACCCTGGAGCTTGAGTCGGCCCAGGCGTCGGCGCGACTGACGGCCCAGGCGATGCGTACGGCCGAGCGGGATCTGCGCCGGGCCGGCGGCGGTGATGCCGCCCGGCAGGCCGACCTCGAGCAATTGGGGGACGAGCTGGAGCAGGACCAGCGCCTGGTTTCGCGGGTTCAGGGCGGCACCCTCTACCGGGTGCGCCGCGGAGAGTCGCTGGCGGGAATTGCCGGTCGCTATTACGGTAATGCCAACCGCTGGCCGGAGATTCACGAGGCCAACGAGCATGTGCTCGAGAACCCGGACCATGTCTGGCCCGGCATGACCCTGATCCTGCCCTGAGCCAGCGCCCGCGGCCGGGGCAGCTCGGTCGCGGCCATCCTTTGACCGGCCGATGGGAGGCCGCAATGCGTGCAGCAGTACAGTCGAGACAGTCGAGCCGCCGGGCTCGCGTGAGGGCCCTGGGGGTGGCGGGACTGTTCGCCGCCCTGGCCGCCTGCGGCGGCGAAGACGCTCCCCGGGAAGTGACCCTGGCGGTGCTGGCCGCCGATCCGGCGGGGCATGACGGTGCCGTCATCGCCACCCAGGGCGAGGTGCGTCACTTCGACGACCCGCTTCACTACTGGATCGAGGACGCCGACCTCAACCGCGTCGAGATCTTCCCCCACGAGGCGATCGCCCCCCACCTGGGAGAGCGCGTGCGGGTCGTGGGCGAGTTTCAGTATGCGCCGGCGGAGGGGCGTCGGCTGACCCTGGAGAGCGTCGAGGTGCTGCAAGACGGCGGCGGTTGACCCGGGTGCTTCGACCCGGCGCCTTGGTACGCCACACGCCGGATTGCGACTAAGGTCTAGGGCAGGGCGGCGCTTGCCGCATTGACAGCCGGGTGCGGTCCTTCTAGTCTTCTGGCATTGAATGTTACCGGTAACACTGACCGGTCATTCGATGCCTCGGGCCTATTCTCTTGTCTCAGGCGCCCCTGGCTTGTGCATCAACAACGACAATCTGCAATGGAGATTTCGCCATGACGCCTATCTGGCGCAGTACGCTCACTCTGGCCGGTGCGGCCACCCTCAGCCTGGGCATGGCCCATGCCCAGAGTCCGGAGCTCTCCGATCCGCCCGCCATCGAGGGCGAGGTGGTGGCCGATCACGGCAGCCACACCATCCGCATGGGGATCGGGCTATCGGAAACCTCGCCCCAGTACATTTCCAGCCGCTATTTCGGCGACATTCTCGAACAGCGCACCGACGGGCGCATCACGGTCAATGTCTTCCCCAACAGCCAGCTGGGTGATGACGTGCAGATGATGGAGATGCTGCAGACCGGCACCCTGGACATGACCTACCCGTCGAGTTCGGCTGCCACCACCTATGTGTCCGAGCTCGCCGCCTTCGACCTGCCGTTCTTGTTGCCGTCGCGTGAAGCGGCCATCGCCGTCATGCACAGCGAGGTGGCTCAGGGCATGCTCGATGCCTTCGAGGACACCGGGATCAAGGCGCTGACCTTTTCCGAGAACGGCTATCGCCAGCTCTCCAACAGCGCCCGGCCGGTAACCTCCCCGCAGGATGTGGCGGGTCTGGATGTGCGCGGCCTGACGGTACGGACCATGGAGAACCCTGTTCACCTCGCCATCTGGGAGGCGCTGGGCGCCAACCCCACGCCGATGGCCTTTGGTGAACTCTTCTCGGCCATGGAGCAGGGCGTGGTCGATGGGCAGGAGAACCCCTGGAGCACCATTCTCACCTCCAATTTCAATGAAGTGCAGGACTATGGTACCGAAACCCGCCATGTCTATACGCCCTTCATCATGATGATGTCCGAGCGCACCTGGAATCGCCTCGACCCTGCCTATCAGGCACTGGTTCAGGAAGCGGCACGCCAGTCGGCCGAGTACGAGATCCAGCTGTCGGCGGAGTACGATGACTGGTCGCGCAGCCAGCTCGAGGAGCGCGGTATGCAGATCACTCGCCTCGATGACGAGCAGATCGCCGCCTTCCAGGAGGCCGTGCAGCCGGTCTATGAGGAGTGGTCACCGCGTATTGGCGAAGACTTGATCGCCGAAATCCAAGCGATTGCCAACGCGGTCCAGTAACCACCGATTCCTTTCGCCCATTGACAGGACAGGGCAAGGGGAACTCGCCCCTTGCCCTGTCGCCGGAGTCTTCCATGACATCCTCAACGCCGCCACCGGCCGACCCCGGTGTCTATCTCGACGACCCCAATCGCAAGCCGCTGGAATTCGATTTCGAAACCCGTAAGGGGCCTGCCGTCTTTCGCTGGCTGACCCTGGCCATGGAGCAACTGATCGCCGCCATCCTGGTCGCCCTGATCGTCTCGGTCTCGGCCAACGTCATCGGCCGCTCGCTGCTTAACCGCTCGCTGCCATGGGCCGATGAGCTGGCGCGCATGCTGTTTATCTGGCTGGTCTTTATCGGTGCCGCGGCGGCCTTCGCCCGCTACGAACATATCGCCGTGGACTACTTGGTGCGCCGCCTCAAGCCGCGTGCCGCCTACGGGCTCTACCTGATTCAGCACCTGATCATCGCCGGCCTGATGGGGGTGATGCTGTATGGCGGCTACCTGGTGCTGTCGCGCTCCACCGGTCGCACCGCCATCCTCGGCGTGCCCTGGAACCTGATCAACATCGCGTTGGTACTGTGTGCCGCCTTCATCGGGGCCGTGGCCCTGTGGCGTGCCTGGCAGTGCATCAGGCTGATTCGCTCACCTTGGTCATCTACCCCTCAGGGAGGGCGCTGAGCCATGCTCTGGATCTTTCTTGGTATCCTGTTCGCCTCTATCGCCCTGGGCTTGCCCATTGCCTTCGGGCTGGGTGTGGCGGCGGTGGTCATGGCGGTGCTCTCCGATATTCCGCTGTCCATTCTGATCGAGCAGTCGATTCGCGGCGTCAATAGCTTTCCGCTGCTGGCGATTCCCTTCTTCATTCTGGTCGGCGAAGTGATGAGCGCTGGAGGTATTGCCCAACGCTTAATGGGGCTGGCCGGTGCGCTGGTCGGCTTCATTCGCGGCGGTCTTGGCCAGGTGGCAATCACCGGCTCGATGTTCTTCGGCGGCATCAGCGGCTCGGCGGTAGCCGATACCGCGGCTACCGGTTCGATGATGATCCCCTCGATGAAGCAGCAGGGTTACTCCGCCCCTCATGCCACGGCGATCAATACCGTCTCGTCGGTGATCGGCATCATCATTCCCCCCTCGATTCCGCTGATCCTCTACGGCATTGTGACCGAGACTTCGATCAGTCGGCTGTTCATTGCCGGGATCGTGCCGGGGGTGTTGATCGGTTTGGCGTTGATGGTTACCACCTTCATCATGGCCGGCATCGAGCATGCCGGGCAGACACGCAAGTTCCGCTTCGACCTGCTATGGCAGGCCTTCAAATCCGCCTGGCTGGCACTGGTGCTGCCGGTGATCGTGATCGGCGGGATTATCGGTGGGGTCTTTACCGCCACCGAGGCGGCGGTGGCCGCGCTGCTCTATTCGCTGCTCATCTCCCTGCTAGTGTATCGCGAGATTGGGCTGCGTGACCTGTGGGGCATGCTGATCCGCACCGCGCGGCTGACCGGCATGGTGCTGTTGCTGCTGGCCTTCGCCACGGTGATCGCTTGGTTTCTGACCATTAACATGGTGCCGCAGACCCTGGTGGGCCAGGTACAGGCGATCACCCAGGAGCCGTTCTTGCTGCTGCTGATCGTCGCCGCTCTGCTGCTGGTGGTGGGCTTCGTCATGGACCTGACCCCGGCGATGGTGATCATGGCGCCGATGCTGATGCCGATCGTCACCTCGGTGGGCATCGACCCGGCCTACTTCGGCGTACTGATGGCCTTCATCCTCGGTATCGGCCTGCTGACGCCACCGGTGGGGACCTGCCTCTACGTCGGCTGCGGAGTGGGCAAGGTGTCGATGGAGTCGCTGGTCAAGGCGATGCTGCCCTACTACGCGGCGCTGCTGGTAATGCTGGTGGTATTGATCGCCTTTCCGGGCCTGGTTACCTGGCTGCCTGACCTGACCGCCGTGCGCGGCAACTGACACTGACAAGGAGGTCATCATGTCAGACGCCACGTATCGCATCCTGGTCATGGGCGTATCCGGTTCGGGCAAGTCGCATGTCGGTCGCCTGCTCGCCAAACGACTCGAAGCCGACTTCATCGATGGCGATGACCACCACTCACCGGCCAGCATCGCCAAGATGGCCAACGGGACGCCGCTCGATGACGGCGACCGACAGGATTGGCTGCAGACTCTGGCCGGCTTCTTTGGCGACTACCGGCGTCACGATGCCAGCCTGGTGATCGCTTGCTCGGCCCTGAAAGGCCGCTACCGGGAGTTGCTACGCAACGCGGACCCGGCACTGCGGATTCTCTACCTACATGGCGAACGGACACTGCTGAGACAGCGCCTGATGGCTCGGCCGGAGCACTTCTTCAAGGGGGATGAGATGCTTGACAGCCAGCTGGCCGACCTGGAGCCGCCGAGCGAAGGGGAGGCCTTGGCGCTGTCAGTCAGCCGTTCTCCGCAGTGCATTGTGGAGGCCTGCATGGACTGGCTGCGCATGCCTTGACCCGAGGGTAGTGGGACGGGCATGCGTTGACGGGACAAGTCGGGTATCTTGGCTGCGCCGCCACGTTCCGCCCTGGATAGGGCTCATCGCCAAGTCAGCTGAAAGCCGTGAAAAAGAAACGCCCTACACTTCAGGATATCGCCGATAAGGTCGGCGCCACCAAGATGACCGTGAGCCGCTGCCTGCGCGACCCGGCCACGGTCTCGGAGGGGCTTCGCCAGCGCATCTTCGAGGTGGCCGAGCAGCTTGGCTATATCCCCAACCGGGCCCCGGATATTCTCTCCAAGGCCAAGAGTCATGCCATCGGCGTACTGGTGCCGTCGCTGACCAATCAGGTATTCGCCGAGGTGATCGTCGGCATCGAGACGATCACCGAGCCGGCGGGCTATCACCTGATGCTCTCCCACTACGGCTACAGTCAGGAGCTGGAGGAGCGCAGCCTGGCCTCGCTGCTCTCCTATAACGTGGACGGCGTGATCCTCTCCGACAGCCACCACAGCCCGCGTAGCCTGCGTATGCTGGAGACCGCCGGCATCCCCACCGTGGAGATCATGGACTCGCTGACCCCGCCGCTGCACCAGGCGGTGGGCTACGACAATGTCCAGGCCGCCTACGACATGGTCAGCGAGATGATTCGCCGCGGCCGTCGCCGGATCATCTACCTGGCGGTGCGCCTCGATGAGCGTACCCGCCAGCGTGAAGCGGGTTACCGCCGCGCCATGCAGGAGCAGGGCCTCGAGCCGGTCACCCTGCAGCGCAGTCAGCGCTCCTCCTACAGCGTCGGGGCCGCCCTGCTGGGGGAAATCCTCAGCGACTATCCGACCGCCGATGGAATCTTCTGCACCAACGACGACGTGGCGGTGGGGGCCTACTTCGAGTGCCTGCGCCGCGGCGTGAAGGTGCCCGAGCAGTTGGCGGTGGCCGGTTTTCATGGCCATGACGTGGGACAGGTGATGACGCCGCGGCTGGCCAGCGTGATCACGCCGCGTCAGGCCATCGGCGAACGCGCGGCCAGCGAGCTGCTCAGGCGCATCCGCGGCGAGGCGGGAGGGGAAGCGGCAATCGATCTGGGCTATCGCATCGAGCCCGGTATGACGCTGTGAGCCCGGCGGCTCAGTCGTTTGAGTCCGGCGCCTCGCGGCGCCGGCGCACCATCAGGGTGATCTCCACGTTGGCGCCGCCGTAGAGGCGCGGTGTCATCGTGCAGGTGCGCGCCGGATAGCGGTGATGGTCGAAGAACTCGGCGTAGGCGGCGTCCATGTTGCGCAGTTCGTCGAGGTTGGTCAGGTGGACGTCGGCCCGCACCGTATCGGCCACATCCGCCCCCACATAGGTCAGCATGCGCGCCAGGCGACGCATCACCCAGCGGGTCTCCTCGCCGATATCGCCCATCACGCTCTCACCGCCCTGGATATCAGCCACGGTCAGCCCCGAGACGAACACGTAATGGTCATCGAGTACGAGATGGCTGCCGGGAAAGGCCGGTATCGCCAGCGTAGGATCGTTGCGGTAGTCGGGCATTGCGGTGTCTCTCTTGCACGTCCAGGGGCCTGAGTCACTATAGTAGTTGTCTAATAGTAGTTGCCTAGACACCGCCCCGCGAAAGCCGCGCCGGGCCGGATTTCGGCCTTGATATCGGTCAAGCTATCGTCGATGCTGACTGGATGCCCCATGCTGCGTTGCAGTATGTTGGGCGCCATCCCTATCCCATGGAGACCCACCGGATGGATAACCACGAGCTAATGGACGGCAACGGCTATATTGAGAACCGTACCTTCGACGAAATCGACATCGGCGAGAGCGCTTCGCTCGAGAAGCGCCTGACCCTGGACGACATTAAGCTCTTCGCGATCATGTCCGGCGACATCAACCCGGCACATCTCGACGAGGACTTCGCCAAGAGCACGCGCTTTCAGGAGGTGGTGGCCCACGGCATGTGGGGCGGGGCGCTGATCTCCACGGTGCTGGGTACCGAACTGCCCGGCGCCGGCACCATTTATCTGGGGCAGACACTGCGTTTTCGCGAGCCGGTGCGACTCGGCGATGTGCTGCAGGTCAGCGTCAAGGTGCGCAGCAAGGACGAGGCGCGCAAGCGCATCATCTTCGACTGTCGCTGCACCAACCAGAACGGCCGCATCGTCATCGAGGGCGAGGCCGAGGTGCAGGCGCCCACCGAGAAGATTCGTCGTCCGCGTACCGTGCTGCCGCGGGTGCGCATGGCCGAGCGCGCTCGCCTGCACGAGCTGCTCACCGCGGCGGACCTGCCCGAGCCGGTGGACATGGCGGTGGTTCACCCGGTCGACGAGGTGTCGATCATGGGGGCCTATGAGTCGGCGCGCCACCGGCTGATCCGCCCGGTGCTGGTCGGGCCCGAGGCCAAGATCCGCGCCGCCGCCGAGGCGGCCGGCATCGACATCAGCGAGTTTCCGCTGGTCGACGTGCCCCACAGCCATGCCGCTGCCGCCGAAGCGGTGGCGATGGTGCGTGCGGGACGGGTCGGAGCACTGATGAAGGGGGCGCTGCACACCGACGAGCTGCTTCACGAGGTGGTCAAGCGCGACGGCGGGCTGCGCACCGAGCGCTGCATCAGCCATGTGATGGCCTTCGATGTGCCCACCTACCCGCGGCCGCTGTTCATTACCGACGCGGCGATCAATATCGACCCCAAGCTGGACGCCAAGCGCGATATCGTGCAGAACGCCATCGACCTGGCCCACGCCGTGGGTAACGCCAACCCCAAGGTGGCGATTCTCTCGGCGGTAGAGACCGTCAACTCCAAGATCGCCTCGACCCTGGAGGCGGCGGCGCTGTGCAAGATGGCCGAGCGCGGTCAGATCCGCGGCGGGGTCATCGACGGTCCGCTGGCCTTCGACAATGCCGTCTCCGAAGCCGCCGCAGCCGCCAAGGGCATCGTCTCGCCGGTGGCGGGGCGGGCCGATATCCTGGTGGCGCCTGACCTGGAATCCGCCAACATGCTGATGAAGCAGCTGACCTACCTGGCCGACGCCACCGGCGCCGGCCTGGTGGTGGGCGCCCGGGTGCCCATCGTGCTGACCAGCCGCGCCGACGACGCCATCACCCGCTTGGCCTCCTGCGCCCTGGCGCTGCTGGCCGCCTCCTATCAGCAGCGGGTGGGGGTATGATGCGCGAGATCCTGGTCATCAACAGCGGCTCCTCGAGCCTCAAGTTCGCGCTGTTCGGCGCACCGGAAGGCGGTGAGCTGAGCGAGCTCGCGCTGCGCTTTCGCGGCCACCTGGCCGGTCTCGGCGGCCAGGCACGGCTGAGCCTACACGACGCCGAGGGCAGGGCGCTGGAGACCGCCGGCTCGGCGCTGGACGCGCTGCCCGCCGAGCTCGATCACGACACCGCCCTGGAGCGGCTGCTGGCGTGGGTCGAGGCCCACCCGGACCTGGGCGATATCGCGGCGGTGGGGCATCGCATCGTCCACGGCGGGCACGACCATACTGACCCGGTGCGCCTGGATGCCTCGACCCTGGCGGCCCTCGAGTCGCTCAACCCCCTGGCGCCGCTGCACCAACCCTATGGGCTCGCCCCGGTGCGGGTACTCTCGGCGCTGCGCCCCGCGCTGCCCCAGGTAGCCTGCTTCGATACCGCCTTTCATGCCGGCCAGCCCGAGGTTGCCCGGCGTTTTCCGCTGCCGCGCCGCTACCGCGAGGCGGGGGTGGTGCGCTACGGTTTCCACGGTCTCTCCTACGACTATATCAACCGCACCCTCAACGAGCGGGTGCTGCCGGACAGGGCGGGGAGCGGGCCGGCCCAGGGGACGCCCCCGGGGCGGGTGATCGTCGCCCACCTGGGCAACGGCGCCAGCCTGTGCGCCATGCGCGACGGCGTGAGTCAGGCCTCGACCATGGGCTTCACCGCCCTGGAGGGGCTGATGATGGGCACCCGCAGCGGCAGCCTCGACCCGGGCCTGGTGCTGCACCTGATCCTGCAGGAGGGCATGTCCGCCGAGGCCGTGCAGCGGATGCTCTACAAGGAGTCCGGGCTGCTCGGGGTGTCCGGCATCAGCGGCGACATGCGCGAGCTGCTGGAGAGCGGTGCCCCCCAAGCCAGCGAGGCGATCGAGCTCTACGTCTACCGCATCGTGCGCGAGATCGGCAGCCTGGCGGCGGCGCTGGGTGGGCTGGACCACCTGGTGTTCACCGCCGGCATCGGCGAGCGCGCCGCCCCGGTGCGTGCCGCGGTGGTGGAAGGCTGCCAGTGGCTGGGGGCGGCGCTCGACCCAGTCGCCAATCGGGCCGATTCCAGCGATATCGCGGCGGCGAACAGCCGGGTGGGGCTGTGGGTGATCCCCACCGACGAAGAGCGCATGATCGCCTGGTATACTGCCAGCGCGCTAGCGTAGACCGGGCCCCTCGACAGCACTGAGTCAGGGCCGAGCCTGAGGAGGGCCACATGCCGGGGAAGGGCATCATCCTGAGGCTCACCGAACGGCCGCAGCTGCCGACGCCCGTGGCGCGCATCGAGGCCATCGACCTGGCCCGGGGCATCGCCATCGCGCTGATGATCATCAGCCATGCGGTGAGCGGGCTCTATGGCATTCGCCAGGTGCCCGACTGGGGCATGGTGCCGATCCACCTGCTGACCAAGTTCTCCTCCTCGCTGTTCATCACCGTGTTCGGCATCGCCCTGGCCGTGGCCTTCCTGCCCAGGGTCGGCGAGCCCGGCTGGCCGCGGCGGCGTCTCAAGCTGTTGCTGCGCGGGCTCGAGGTGCTGTTCTGGTACAAGGTGCTGACCATCGTCGAGATGCTGCCGCTCTATGAGCCCCAGGACATCCTCGACGCCCTGCTGTACCAGCGCTTCCCGATCTGGGTGGAGATCCTCGGCTTCTACGCCATCGCCCTGCTGTGGCTGCCCTGGGTGCTGCCGCTGTGGCGGCGTCTGCCGCTGTGGTCGCGGCTGGTCGCGCCGGTGGCGGTGGCCCTGTTGGCGGGCGCCCTGGAGCGACACTTCCACTTCTGGGGCGTCGAGCCGCTCAAGGCGATCCTGGTGGAGGACGACAGCCACTACGCCTGGGGGCAGCTATCGCGCCTGCCGCTGGTGATGCTGGGTCTGCTGATCGGCGAGGCGCTGCTGCGCGGCTACGCCGCCCCGGCGACCCGGCGGCGGCTGGTGCTCGGGGTAGGGGGCCTGGGCGTGGCCATGCTGCTGGGCTTTTTCGCACTGGCGCTGCCCGAACTCTACGAGGCCCTGATAGCGGTGGCCAGGAACCGGGGCAAGCATCCTCCCGAACTCGCTTTCATGCTGTTCAGCCTGGGCGGCGCCCTGGTGATCCTGGCGCTCTGTCTGTGGGGCGGGGCCGGGGCGGCGCGGGCCCTGCGGCCGATCACCCTGATCGGCGGCGACGCCCTCAAGGCGTTCGTCTTTCATATCGTGGTGATCTTCTTGCTCCTGCGCTTCCTGCTCGAGGCCTGGCAGGTCTACAGCTATCCGCAGACGCTGGGCATCGGCGTGGCGCTGGTGCTGGGGGCGGCGGGCTGGATCGCCCTGCTGCGCTGGATGGGGGCGCGGCGATGAAACGGACACTGGCAACGGTGCTGGCCCTGGCCGGCCTGCTGCTCGCGGCGCCGGCCGCCGCCGAGCCCGGCTGGCCGGCTCGGCTCGAGTCGCGCCTGGCCGCCATCGAGGAGGCCTTCGACGGCGAGCTGGGGGTGCACGTGCGCCCGCTGGCCCCTGGCGCGCCGCGGGTCGGCTGGCGGGATACCGAGCCCTGGTACCTGGCCTCGCTGGTCAAGGTGCCGGTGGCCATCGAGCTGATGGCCCGGGTGGAGGCGGGCGAGCTGACGCTGGACCAGCGCCTGGTCCTGCGCGAGAGCGACTATGTGGACGGTGCCGGCCCCACCAACTGGGCCGAGCCCGGCACGCCGTTGCGCCTCGGCGACCTGCTGGTGGCGATGCTCACGGTGAGCGACAACACCGCCACCGATATGCTGATCGAGCACTTGGGGCTTGAGGCCATCAACCGGCGTGCCGCCTCGCTGGTCGGCGAGCCGCAGCGGCTGGGGCCGATCACCCCCCTGGTGGAGGTGCGCCGCCAGGTCTACGGGGCCCTGCATCCGGCGGCTCGTGAGCTGACCGGCCTCGACTTCATCGAACTGCAGAAGCAGCCCGACGACGCCCGGCGGCTGGCCTGGCTGGCGCGTCGGCTCGAGGTCCCGCAGCGGGCCCTGCGCCTGCCGAGCCTGGATGCGGCCTTCGCCCGCTACTACGCCGGCGGCCTCAACGGTGGGGGGCTCGACGTCTTCGCCGACCTGCTCGCCGCCCTGGCGCAGGGGCAGGCGCTGGGCGCTCAGGCCGGCGCCGATCTGCTGGCCATCATGACCGCCACCGCCAGCGGTGAGCCGCGCCTCAAGGCGGGCTTCGGGCCCGGTATCCGCTTCGCCCACAAGACCGGCACCCAGCATCGCCTGGCCTGCGATGCCGGCATCGCCTCCGCGGTGGGCGAGGGGCGCCAGCTGGTGGTCGTGGCCTGTGTCCGCGGCGAGCCCGAGGTGGCACGCAGCGAGCGGGCGCTGGCCGAGATCGGCCGGGCGATACGCGAGTCGGGCCTGCTGTTGGAGCCGTGACCGGCCGCCGGGTTTTCTCGCCAAACGCCTTGTTCTTCAAACCAAACGCTCAATTTCCAAGCCGAACCCTCTGGGCAGGGCTTCACCTTGACGGTGCCACCGCTTGGTCTATGTTGAGAATAGACCGGTCAGTCTAGTGAGAATTGGATGGCGATGACGACACGCGAGCGTCTGCTCGACGCGGGACTCGAGATGCTGCTTCAACACGGCTACAACGACCTGGGTATCCAGGCGCTGCTGCGGGCCACAGGGACGCCCAAAGGCTCCTTCTATCACCACTTTCAGAGCAAGGAAGACTTCGCTCTGCAGGTGATTGATCGCTACATGGAGGAGGTGCACCGGGGGCTGGAGCTCTCTCTGGAGGACCCGGGCCTCACGCCCCTGGCCCGCGCCCGCCGCTTCTTCGAGCTGTCGCGGGAGAAGTACCGCCGGGACGGCTACCTGGGCTGCATGCTGGGCGGTCTGGGTCAGGAGCTATCCGGCGTCAACCCGACCTTCGCGGCGAAGATCGAGGCCTGCTTCAGCGAGATCTCTTGCCGCATCGCCAGCTGCCTGGAGGAGGCCCGTCGGCAGGGCGAGATCCCCCAGCAGGCGGATCCCCGAGAACTGGCCAATCTGCTGCTCAACTGCTGGGAGGGCGCTGCACTGCGCAGTCGCCTGCTGCGCGATCCCGCCCCGCTCGACCAGATGCTGGATTTCTACTTCTCGGCGGCGACCCGATCCGTAGGGTAAGCGGGGCGAGCTGCCAGGGATGTGGCCGCCACAGGCGGCCTGTGGAGCGAGTGCTCCCGGCGTGGCCACTGCCGCGCAAGCCCACGGCATGCCACCACGCTCGGGTAACCCCATCCTGTGCTATGGAGGTGGAAGATGAATACCGCAATGGAGTCGGGCTATCGTCTCGAAGGCAGCATGCTGGAGATCTGCTCCTGTGCCGTGTCCTGTCCCTGTTTTATCGGCGAGGACCCCGACGGCAACGAATGCTTCGGGGTGATCGCCTTTCACCTGGAGCGGGGAGAAGCACGCGGCGTCGACGTCTCGGGCCTGACATTGGTGAACGTCGCCCATATTCCCGGCAATGCCCTGGCGGGCGGCTGGCGCTCGGTGCTGCTGGTCGATAGCCGGGCCAATGACGAGCAGGTCGAGGCCCTGCTGGATGCCTTTGGCGGCAAGCTGGGCGGGCCGCTGGCCGACCTGGCGAGCCTGGTCGGTGAACTGGTGGCCGTCGAGCGGGTGGCGATCACTCACGAGGCCCATCAGGCCAGTGGACAGCTCAAGGTCGAAGGGATGCTGGAGGCGGAGTTTGCGCCGATCCAGTCCTCGCCGGATGGCACCACGGCGACGCTGTACGACAGCGCCTTCACCACGGTGAAGGGGGCCCCGGCCTATCTCGGCAAGTCGCGGCGCTACCGGGTCGACCTGCCGCAATACGCCATGAGCTGGTCCTTCGACGGGCACAACGCCATCCAGACCGCCTGGATGATGGAGCACCAGCCATGAGCGCCGTCACTCAAGCGCGCCCCGCCTGGGGGCGCGCTCCGCTGCTCATCGGGATCATTGTGTTGGCTTGGCTGCTGGCCATCCTCGCCGAATTGACCGGCGAAGTGCAGTGGGTGCACCACCACCAACTGAGGGTGGACGGCTTGGCGTTGTGGGCCAGTCTGGCGCTCTTTCTGGTGGCCTGGCAGGTGCATATTGCCGCCATGATGCTGCCGAGCACGCTGCCCATGGTTGGCCTCTTCCAGCGAGCCTCTGCCGGCCAGCGCCATCCGGCGCTGGCGCGTAGCGGCTTTCTCGGCGGCTATCTGGCGGTGTGGACCGCCTTCGGCCTGGCGGCGCTGGTCGCCATGGCACTGCTGGAGGGGCTGTCGATGCACTGGCACTGGCTGCACCATCGGCCCGAGTGGCTGGCCGGTGGCGTGCTGCTGCTCGCCGGGGCCTTCCAGTTCTCCTCGCTCAAGGAGCGCTGCCTGGACAAGTGTCGAGCGCCCCGCGCCTTTCTGCTCAACCACTATCGGCAGGGCCTGGCCGGCGGCTTCGCCCTGGGGGCGCGTCACGGCCTGTTCTGCCTGGGCTGCTGCTGGGCGCTGATGCTGGTGATGTTCGTGGTGGGGATCGCCAACCTGGCCTGGATGGCGCCGCTCGCCGCGCTGATGCTCGTCGAGAAGGTGGCGCGTCACGGCCGGCGCATCGTCCGGCCCACCGGGGCGCTGCTGATGGTGCTCGGCCTGCTGGTGATGCTGGACCCGGCCTGGCTGCCAAGCCTGGTACCCTCGGCGACGCCGATGCACGCCCATTGAGGTACGCCGATCCCAGCTTCATCCGGCGGCTCGGCCGCCGGGTGGAGCTTACGCCGAGCGGGTATGAGCGACGCTTTCGCGCGATGCGGCTAGGCTGTGTCTGAAAAGTCGACGAGCGATGGTCAGACAAGGCAAAAATCGGCGAAAAGACGGAGTTTACGGGGTGTAAATGAGTACTTTGATCGGACTCGCGCACGAGCCGATTTTTAACGCCGTATGACCGAGCGCAGGCACTTTTCGGACAAAGCCTAAGGTTGCAGTGACGGTTGCCACTCAGCGGAGGAGGGCATAGCACCATGCATCGCGATCTCACCATCGAGCGCCTCTATCGACAGCACTCCCCCCGGGTGCTGGCGACGCTGATCCGTCTGCTGGGGGATTTCGAGCTGGCGGAGGAGGCGATGCAGGAGGCCTTCATGGCCGCGGTTCAGCAGTGGCCGAGCCAGGGCGTGCCCGAGCATCCCGCCGCCTGGCTGATCCGCACCGGCCAGCGCCGCGGCATCGACCAGATCCGCCGCCGCCAGACCTCGCGCCACTATGCCCATCTCGTGGTACCCGAGGAAGCGACGGTCAGCCTCGACGAGCGCAGCATCGCCCACGACCCGCTGCGGCTGCTGTTCACCTGCTGTCACCCCTACCTGGCCCTGGACGAGCGCGTGGCGCTGACCCTGCGTGAGATGTGCGGCCTGACCACCGAGCAGGTGGCCCATGCGCTGCTTCACAAGCCCGCCACCCTGGCCCAGCGCATCGTGCGGGCCAAGCGCAAGCTCCGCGAGGCTGGCATTCGCTACGAAATCCCCGACGCCAGGGCCCTCCCGGAGCGCCTGCCCGATGTGCTGCGGGTGATCTATCTGGTGTTCAACGAGGGCTATTCGCAGAGTGCCGGCGAGTCGCTGGTCGATGTCAGCCTGTCGGCGGAGGCCATGGAGCTGGCCGAGGCGCTGGCCCGGCTGCTGCCCCAGGGCGAGGTGCTCGGCCTGCAGGCGTTGATGCTGCTGCATGACGCCCGGCGTGCCGCCCGTCAGGGGGCGCAGGGTGAGCTGATTCCCCTGGAGGAGCAGGACCGTGCCCGCTGGGACCGGGGGCGTATCGGTGAAGGTCTGACCCGCCTGGCCCAGGCGCTGGCCCTGACCCCCACTGGCCCCTACACCCTGCAGGCCTCGATCGCCGCCGAGCATGCCCGCGCGCCCAGCGCCGAGGCCACCGACTGGGCGCGGATCGCGCTGCTCTACGAGGCGCTCTACCGCCGGCAGCCCTCGCCGGTGGTGGCCCTCAACCGCGCGGTGGCCGTGGCCATGCGCGATGGCCCCCAGGCGGGACTGGCGCTGCTCGACGCCCTGGCCGACCACAAAGCCATCGTCAACTACCACCTCTTCCATGCTGCCCGGGCCGACCTGCTTCGCCGCGCCGGTGATCGCCAGGCGGCTCGGCTCGCCTATGCGCGGGCCCTGGCGCTGACCATCCAGCAGCCGGAGCGCCGCTTCCTGCAGCGCCGGCTGGCCGAGCTGAACGCGCTGGAGGAATAATCAAAAAAATCGCGCTGTGCTGTCGATCTTGCCGACTGTCACGCGACTCAGGGAGGCAACCAGCCAACGGAGGTGGAATTCATGCGATACATGCTGATGCGCAAGGCCGATGCGTCGACCGAAGCCGGCGACCCGCCCGATCAGGGCGTGCTCGAAGCCATGGCGGACTACAACCGCCGACTGGCCGAGGCCGGGGTGTTCGTCTCCGGCAACGGCCTGCGACCGAGCCGCGAAGGCTGCCGGCTCGAGCGGCGCGACGGGGAGGTGCTGGTCACCGGCGGCCCCTTCGCCGAGACCCAGGAACTCCTCGCCGGCTACACCGTGCTGGAGGCGGACTCGCTGGAGACCGCCATCGAGTGGGCCAAGCAGTGGCCCAGTGAAGACGGCGACGTCACCCTGGAGCTGCGCCGCTACTTCAGCCTGGAGGACTTCGAACCCAGCGCCGGGCTCGACAAGCACTGCGACCTGGCGCGCCTGCCCAGCGAACTCAATGTGCACCTGGGCTTTCCCGGCACCTGCCGCGAGGCGATGGCCTACTACGCCGATGTCACCGGCGGCCGGCTGGAGGCGCTGATTACCTATGGCGAGACCCCGGCTGCCCGAGATACCCCGCCCGAGCGGCACGACCGGATCATCCACGCCTCCCTCAACGTCCGCGGCCGCCGGCTGATGGGCGCGGACATGGCCGACGACTGCTACCAGGCGCCCCAGGGCGCCCGGGTGTCGCTGGAGTATGCAGCCTTCGACCAGGCCGAGGCCGTGTTCCAGCGCCTGGCCGAGGGCGGCCAGGTCACCATGCCCTTCGCGCCCACCTTCTGGGCGCAGGGCTTCGGCATGGCCACCGACCGCTTCGGCGTGCACTGGATGATCGGCTGCCAGACCGGCCGCTGCCCCATGAGCGAGGAGAGCGAACCATGAAATATGCCGCGCTGGTCTATTACCAGGAGCGCCTGATCGAGGCAATGAGTGAGCAGGAGTGGCACGACCTCAACCAGCAGTGTCTGGCCGGTGTGGAGCGCCTGACCGAGCAGGGCCACTACCTGGCCGGCCAGGCCCTGCAGCCGGTGGAGCGCGCCGCCAGCCTGCGGGTTCGCGACGGCGAGGTGCTGATCTCCGACGGGCCCTTCGCCGAAACCAAGGAGCAACTGGCCGGCTTCTACCTGCTGGAGGCTCGTGACTTGAACGAGGCCCTGCAGCTGGCCAACCGCATACCCCCCGCCCGCTTCGGCACCATCGAGGTGCGCCCGGTGCGGGAACTGCCTCCCAGAGACGAGGAGTGACCCCATGACCTACATCGATGGTTTCGCCGCCGCGGTGCCCACCGCCAACCGTGAGCAGTACATCCAGCACGCTCGAGAGGCGGCGACGGTCTTCAAGGAGCATGGCGCCCTGAACGTGGTGGAATGCTGGGGCGACGACGTGCCCGAGGGCAAGCTCACCTCCTTTCCCATGGCGGTGAAATGCCAGCCGGATGAGACCGTGATCTTCTCCTGGATCCACTGGCCCTCCCGGGAGGTACGCGACCGGGGGATGGCCAAGGTCATGGAGGACCCGCGTCTGCAGCCCGACGTGAATCCCATGCCCTTCGACGGCAAACGGCTGATCTACGGCGGCTTCGAAGTCGTCGTGGAGGAGTAGCCACTCCAGCCTGCCTTGCCTCGTGGCGCCAGGTCAGCGGATGTTCCGGATCGGTCATATGGCTGATCCGGCGCCATGCTTAATCCGCCGGCCATCCCGCCCAGGCCACGAAGTCGGCCGCCGCCATGGGCTTGGCGTAGAAAAAGCCCTGGGCGTAGCGGTAGTTGAGAGTGCGCAAGAAGGCCTCTTGGGCGGCGGTCTCTACGCCCTCGCCCAGGGCGTCGATCTGGAGGTGGCTGCTCAATTGCGAGAGGCTGGCCACGACGCCCGCGCCGCGTCCGTCAGGCGTCTGCCAGATGAAGACTTTATCGACCTTGATCAGGTTGAACGGCATATCGATCAGCCGTCCCAGCGACGAGTAGCCCGTGCCGAAGTCGTCCAGGGCGAGAGGGAAGCCCGCGGCCGCGAGTTCGACGATGACATGGCTGACCTCGTCGAGGCCGAATTCCAGCGCACTCTCGGTAATTTCGAGCTTCACGCAAGCCGGCGACACGCCCGTTGCCTGCGTGATGGCGATAAAGCGTTCGACCAGGGTCGGATCACGGAGCTGAGAAGGGGCGACGTTAACCGACACCCAGAACGCCGCGTTGCCTGGTAGTTCCTGCCAGCGTCGCAGTTGACGGCAGGCGTTCTCGAAGACCTGCTCGCCAAGCTCATCCATGAGCCCCAGCTCTTCGGCCAGGGGGATGAAGCGATCCGGCCCGATGGGGGCGTGGCCGTCGGGCTGGGGCCAGCGCGCCAGCGCCTCCGCCCCCACCGCCTCACCGCTATCCAGATCCATGACGGGTTGATAAAAGAGCACCAACTCCCGCTCGGTGACGGCACGCTGCAGGTCGGCCTCGAGCTTGATCTCGCAGCGCTGTGTCTCCTTGATGCCGTGATCCGCCCAGCGGATGGAGTCCACGTCGGTGTTGGCCGCACCGTCGGTTAGCTCTTCTGCCAGCAGCGCGAGCTCGCGTGCGTGGCGGCCATCGGTCGGCGCGCGGGCGATCCCCGCACTGACCTCAATCTGGAGGGATTCACCGCCGACTTCGAAGCCTGTTTCCGTGACAGCGGCGACGAGCGCGCGTGCCCGCGTCATCAGATGACTGTCCGGGTCGCTTGCCGCACCGGCATCGGCAGGGATCACAGCGGCGAAAGTGTGGGCATGGGAGCGGGCGAGCGATTCGGTCGCTTCGAGACGGCTCTCGAGACGCTCACTGATATCACACAAGAGCTGGTTGATGGCTTCGACGCCGAAGGCTTGGTCAATGCGGTCCAGGCGCCTGAATTGCAACGACACGATCCCGGTCACCGAATGCGCGGCTGCCGTCTCGTCAATGAGACGCTGGAGCCGCAGCAACATGCCCCGATGGTTCAGGGCACCAGTGATCGGATCGTGGCTGGCCCCGGTCGAATTGAGGAGGACATTCAACTTCCGGGTTTGACCTTCCAGCCTGTCCTGGGGCGGATGCAGGTCTGTGACCTCCTGCTGCACGGAAAAGAAATAGTCGGCCCCTTCGCCATCATTGCGCAAACGCGTGATGGTCCACTCCACCAGGTACGGCGTGCCATCCTTGCGGTAATTCCAGGTGCGACCCTCAAAGGAATCGCCGGCGCGCAAGTTCGACTTGAGCCGATTCAGGACCGCTCGATCAGTGTCCGGGCCTTGCAGGATGCGTGGCGTGGCGCCCAGAAGCTCCTCGCGTGTATAGCCCGTCATGCGCGTGAAGGCATCATTGGCGTGCACGAACACCGGCCCCGGTGGGGCCAGTTCGCCAGTAGTAATGACCACCGAGTAGTCGGACTTCTTAATGGCCGCTTCCAGGAAACGAGGTCCGTCGCTGAATGCCATGCGCTGCCTATCCCTCAAGCGAATTGTGACCGTCCACGGGAAGCGGTGCGCCTGGATGTGCCCGCACGCGCCGCCGCCGATGATGCCCGGATGCATTTCGCGACCATCTGCCGTGGAAGGTTGCGCTTCTGCCACTCGGGCGGTTCAGGTCATGGCTCAATCATCGTTGAGCGTTGCTGCTAGGCTCTTTCTTATCACTCCCCCTGAAAGGGAATGACGCTCGGTCCATGCCGGGCATGGATTCTGGGCGGAGCAACAGCAGGAGTAACTCACACTAGGGAGGGTAGCAGATCCCTACAACTTCCTTTGCGAGGAGAGCCGACATGAGAGCGATAACCTTGGAGGGTCGCGAGATCGACCTGACGCCGGAGGGGCTCAACGGTTTGCAGGGGCAGCTGCAGGGGCCGCTGTTGATGCCCGACGACCGCTGCGCCTCGGCGCTGTGGGTCTACGACCCGCGTTGGCCGGCACTGGTCCACCCCTTCGCCTCGGCCATCGACAGCGAACTACCGACTCCGCCCGAGCGGGTTCACCTGCTGCTGGACGGCAAGCCAAGCTGGGTGGAGGTCGAGGCGCGGGAGCATGACCAGTGTTTCGCCGGCTACCCTGAAGAGAGCATCGCCGAGTGGCACCGACGGCTGGGCCTGGAAGAGGGGGAGTCATGAACAAGCGACTTGCTTAGCTGATTTGCATGGAGGTCCCCGATGCATCATGTGTGTTCACCTAGCGGCGCAACCGTCTCTTATGAACAGGACGGCCAGGGTCCGCCGCTTGTCCTCGTGCATGGCAGTTTCACCGATCATCGGACGAACTGGCAGTTCGTCAAACCGATGCTTGCCAAGCAATTTACCGTTTATTCCATTGCCCGGCGTGGCCGCGGTGAAACGGATGCGACGGAATGGCATGGCGTAATGGACGAGGCCGGGGATGTTGGCGCGGTAGTGGAGGTGATCGACGAACCGGTATCTCTATTGGGGCACTCTTATGGAGCGCACATGGCACTGGCTGCGGCCATGGCGCTCTCGAGCCGCATCGCCAAGCTGGTGCTCTATGAACCGCCCAGGCCGGACCTCCTGGGAGCGGAGACGTTGAGGCGACTGGAGGAATTGGCTCGGGCACAGCGCTGGGAGTCATTTGTTATCACCTTCTTCCGCGACACCCTGCTCGTCCCGGAGACGGAGCTTGAGGCGCTTCAGGCAACGTCGCTTTGGCCGCCGATCGTCGCTGATGCCAAGGCGTCGCTCGGCGATATGCGCGCGTTGGCGAACCACCGTTTCGACCTGGAAAAGGCGGCGGGGTTAGGTGTCCCCGTCATGCTGCAGTTTGGCAGCGAAAGCCCGCGAGAGCTGTTTCTGACGGATGCCTTGGCCTCGGTGCTGCCGAACGTGCAGGTAGAGGAACTCGCCGGCCAGGCGCATGAGGGCATGACGACGAACCCTGAGCAATACGTACAGTCGGTATCTCGATTCCTTCTGTCGTAGCATCACAGCCTTCGCACAAACAATGCGCCCAGCTCACCTTTCAATGAGCCGTGGGCGCGGTCATGCAGAGACCCGCTTGGGCTCGTCGGCGAATACGCTCAGCCCCAACCAGGTCTGCATGCTGCTCTGCAGCTGGCGTGATCCGGTCAGCTGTAGTTTGCCGGCGTCGAGGGCTTCCTGAACCGTCATCAGGCCCATCCAGATGGCGGTCATGCTACGCAGGTCGCTGACCACATAGAGATCGACATCGTGGCCGGGATCCTTTTTGCAGAGGTCGACGACGCCATCCTCGCCCGACTTGTCGAAGACCACCCACCATTTCGCCTGGCCGGGGGTCACATCGTGGTACAGAAACTGAATCGTGACCCTGTGAGGAGGCAGCGGGTCGGGGTTCAGGTTGCGTCGCATGTCCCACATCAGCAGCGACGGGTCGAGGTTCTTCATGGAGAGCTGCGTCTCCAGCCAGCGCTGCCCCCAGCACCCCATCGCCATGATCACGGGCCTTAGCTCCTCGCCGGCTTCCGTCAGTTCGTACAATGGCGTCCCGCTGTTGGGGTCGAGGTGACGCCTCACCACCCCCAGCTCTTCCAGTTCGCGCAGCCGCTTCGACAGCAGGGCCGGTGAGATGTGAGGCAAGCCCCGGCGAAGGTCATTGAAGCGGTGACTGCCGCACAGCAATTCACGCACGACCAGCATGGTCCAACGGGTGCCCAGCACCTCCGAGGCCATGGCCACGGGACAGAACTGCCCATATCCCCAGTCAGCCATCAGTTTCCCTCCCAGCAGTCTTGTCGCCGTTGGCGTGGCTTTACTTATTACCGAGGATCGACGCCGCACCAGGCGAAGCGGTTCAGATCGTGAATCAATCATCGTTGAGCGTTGCTGCTAGGCTCTATCGTATCCCTCCCCCTGAAAGGGAATGGCTGTCGATCCATGCCAGCCATGCATTGAGGGTGGCGCAACCTCAGGGGCTACGCAAACCAAGAGGGTAGCAGATCCCTTCAACATCCTTCGCGAGGAGAGCCGACATGAGAGCGATAACCTTGGAGGGTCGCGAGATCGACCTGACACCGGAGGTGCTCAACGGTTTGCAGGCGCAGCTGCAGGGCCCCCTGTTGATGCCCGACGACCCGGACTACGAGGCACCGCGCCGGCTGTGGAATGCGATGATCGACCGCCGGCCGGCCCTGGTGGCGCGGTGTCTGGGCGTCGCCGACGTGATGGCGTGTGTGCGGTTTGCCCGCGAGCATGACTTGCTGCTCTGCATCAAGGGCGGCGGTCACAATATCGCCGGGCTGGCGGTGGCCGACGGCGCGCTGATGCTCGACCTCTCGTTGATGCGCGGCGTTTGGGTCGACCGCGACCGCCGGGTGGCCCATGCCCAGGCGGGCTGCGTGCTCGGTGACGTGGATCGCGAGACCCAGGTGCATGGCCTGGCCACCGTGCTGGGTTTCATCTCGACCACCGGCATCGCCGGGCTCACCCTGGGGGGTGGCTTTGGCTACCTGACCCGGCGCTGGGGCTACACCACCGACAATGTGCTGGGCATGGACGTAGTGACCGCCGATGGCCAACTGGTCCATGCCAGTGCCGAGGAGAATCCCGACCTGTTCTGGGCCCTGCGCGGCGGTGGCGGCAACTTCGGCGTGGTGACCGGTTTCGATTACCGGCTGTACCCCGTCGGCCCGGAGGTGGTGGGAGGCGTGGTGGCCTGGCCCGCCAGCGAGGCTCCGGCGGTACTCGAGCTCTATCGGCGCTTGGCGGAAGAGGCACCGCCCGAGCTGACCCTGGTGGCTCTGATGCGGCCGGCGCCGCCGGCCCCCTGGCTGCCAAAGGAGTACCATGGTGAGCCGATCGTGGCGCTGCTCGCCTGCCACAGCGGCGATCCGGAGGCGGGCGAAGCGGCGGTCGCGCCGATCAAGGGGTTTGGCGAGCCCATCGGCGACGTGCTGGTGCGTCGGCCCTATGCGCAGATGCAAAAGCTGCTCGATGCCACCCAGCCCAAGGGGCGGCGCTACTACTGGAAGAGCGAGTATCTGCCGGGTATCGAGCCTGCGCTCTGCGAGAAGGCGATCGAGCATGCCGGGCGCATCCGCTCGCCGCACTCGGCGGTGATCCTGTTCCAGCTCGGCGGCGCCCTGAATCAGCTCGACAACGACCACTCGCCGGTGGGCAATCGCGATGCCCGCTACGTCTTCAACGCAGGCGGCGCCTGGGAGCAGCCGGAGGACGACGAGGCGAACATCGCCTGGGCCCGCGAGGCCTGGCAGGACCTCAAGGCGTTCTCCACCGGTGGCGCCTACATCAACTTCCAGACCGAGGACGAAGGCCCCGAGCGAATGGAAGCGGCCCTCGGCCCCGCCCTTGAGCGACTCGCCGAGATCAAGCACCGTTGGGATCCGGACAACCGGTTCCGGGTCAATCGCAACATTCCGCCCGCCCGGACAGGGCCGGGGCAAGGCAATGCCTAACGGCGCAAGGCGATCGCTGAGGCAGTCACGCCGGCACTGCGCCAGCAGAAGGCGTGTATTCACAACCCAAAAGGCCCGCGATCTCTCGCGGGCCCTTTCAATACCGTACGATTCGAAATCGTACAGCAGGATGCCTAGGCAACCCCCGACTTTTCCCGGAAGTGCTCCCATGCATGGTGATACAGAACGCCGGCATACCCGTTGCGCTGCATGACCTTGAGGATCTTGGCGGGGTCGCCGCCAGTAAGCGCCTTGTGCAATTTCGCGCGCTGTTCGTCATCGAGGGCTTCGTACCAGTGGTACGGCTCCCCCCTGGCGTTGCCCTCTTCGGCCTTGCGTATCAGGTCAACTTCGATCCGCCCGCCATGTCGATACAGGATATCGTAGCCCTCCTGTAGGCGGTCCGTCGGCACATCGCACGGCTTTTCGAGGCTTTCCAGCACGTTGTAGTAGTAATAGCTCAGCGGTTGCATGTGGCTTCTCCAGCGGTATGCCGTGGCTCATCCATCCTTGCTTGGTTTCCTGTGGTCCATGTTGCCTTAGGCAGGGCAGCAAACTCAATTGACATAGCGCAACTCGACAGGCGGAGGCCTCCTGATGGTTGGCTGCTGCCATCGCCAACTATTGCGCTACCGGCTCCGGGCCGTCGCCACCCGCCAGGCCGTGCGGCGCCTGCCGCGCCTAAGCCCAGCGCTGGTCGGCGGTAAAGGCCACGGTGAACCAGCGCCGCTCTGGCGGGATGGTGAGCCCGGCGCTGATCTGCTCACGAATCTCGTCCATCAGCGCCACGCCCTGGCCCACGGCAAAGTCGGGCGTGGTGACGATATGGATCTCGATAAAGTGGCCGCGGCCTGCCTTGGCCACATGGCTAAAGTACTCCAGCAGGCCCTCGCGCGCCATCACCGGCGCCATGGCGGCGTGCACCTCGCGGTCGATCTTGCTCGGCGCGATCAAGAACACCTCCTTCATGGCCCGCTTCACGATGCCGATCGGCACTGGCATGAAGCAGACCGTCAGCACCACCAGCAGCAGCGAGTCGATGTAGCGGGTCCAGTGCGCCTGGGGGGTGCCCTGAAGCAGCAGGGCGATGAGGAAGGCGACGAACAGGGCGGTGGTGATCAGCGCGGCCATCATCCAGCCCTGCATGTCGATGCGCACGAACTCCGACTGGGCGCGCCGGTTGATGCGCTTCTGGTAGATCACCATGGTGAAGCAGACGATGGCCACCACCCCCGCGTAGGCGATGGCGATATCGAAATCGAGCTCGCGGCCGCCCTCCATCAGCCCCTGCACGGCGTTCAGGAAGGCATAGAAACAGAGCAGCATCAGGATGCTGCCGTTCAGCGCGGCGACCAGCGGCTCCAGATGCCAGTAGCCGTGCTGGAAGCGCTGGCTGGCCTCGCGCATGGCGAGCTTCGACACCACCAGGGCGAGGCCCGACATGGCGGCATCGATGGTGGAGAAGACACCGTCGAAGAGGATCGACTGGGAGCCGGCCAGCAGGCCGAAGGTGACCCCCAGGCTGGAGACCACCAGGGTCACGACGATGGAGACTTTCAGGGCGTGCTGTTCAAGGGTGGCTTGCATGACTGTTCTCGTTTTATGCAATTTTTCTCATTCTATAACCCCATTGCACAGGGGAGCGACGACAGCGGCAGCGGATGCGACTTCAAGGGCGAATCCGCTGCCGTCTGGCGCGAGGCCGTTCAGCCGGCTGCTTTGGCCTGCTTCACGGCTGTCGGCAGGATGCCCTGTTCACGCGCCAGGGCGTAGGCGGCACGGGGGCCGGTCCACAGAGTGGGCAGCAGGATCAGCGAGACCGGAATCGCGGTGATCACGATGAACTGCTGCAGGGCGCCGATCTGTCCCGCGCCCATGTAGAGCAGGATACCCGCCATCAGCGCCATGGCGATGCCCCAGAAGGCACGTACCAGCGGGCTCGGCGCGTCGTGGCCGGCGCACACCACGGCGATGGCATAGCTCATGGAGTCGCCGGTGGTGGCCACGAAGATGCTGGTCAGCAGCAGGATGGCCAATGCCATCAGGGTGCCGCCCGGCAGCGCCTGGGCCACGGTCAGGGTAGCCACATCGAACTGGAAGTTGTTGAGTGCTTCACCCAGGTCGATCACCCCGGTCAGCTGGTAGTGGATGCCGGAGCCGCCCAGCAGGGTGAACCAGATCGTGGTGGCCACCGGGGCCATTACCGCCACGGCCAGGATCATCTCGCGGATGGTGCGCCCGCGGGAGATACGTGCCACGAAGATCGCCATCAGCGGCGCGTAGCCGATGAACCAGGCGAAGAAGAACACCGTCCACCACTGCATCCACCAGGCCGGCGCGGTTTCGGCGGTCATGGTGGCCATGGCGAAGAACGACGACAGGTACTCGCCGAAGCCCTGGGCGAAGGCGTTAACCAGAAAGAGGGTGGGGCCGGCCACCAGGATCACCGCGGCGATGGCCAGCGCCAGGAAGACGTTGAAGCGGCTAAGGATCTGGATGCCCTTATGAATGCCGGTCATCGCGGAGGTGACATAGACCGCCGCCAGCAACACCAGGATGCCGAGCTGGGTGCCATAGCCCTGGCTGACCCCGAACAGCTCGTGCAGCCCGAAGCTCACCTGGGTGGCGAGAAAGCCGATGGGGCCGACCGTGCCCGCGACCACCGCGATCACGCAGCAGGCGTCCACCAGGCTGCCGAAGGCGCCCCTCATGATGCGCTCGCCGAACACCGGGTAGAGCAGGGTACGCGGCTGCAGCGGCTGGCCCTTCACGTAGTGGGCATGGGCCAGCACGATGGCGCTGAGCGAGCCCAGCACCGCCCAGGCCAGAAAGCCCCAGTGCATGAACGACTGGGCCAGGGCGCCGGCCACGGCCTCGGCGGTGCCCGCCTGGGTCTCGAAGGCCGGCGGAGTCACCACGAAGTGGTAGACCGGCTCGCCGGCGGCGAAGAAGACGCCGCCCCCGGCCAGCAGGGTGCACATGATCATCGACAGCCACTTGAAGGTGCCGATCTGCGGGCTCTCCAGATTGCCGACCCGCGCCCCGGCGGCCGGCGAGATGGCCACGCCGATGGCGATGACGAAGGTCAGCAGCAGCAGGAGCTGGAAGTAGGTGCCGAGCGTGGCCGCCGTCCAGGCGAAGCCGGCGCCGATGCTGTCGGCCACCCGATCGATATCGAACAGCGACAGGCCGACGAAGGCGACGATGAAACCGACCGTGAGCAGCAGCACGATGGGATCGCCGAGGCGCGACAGCGCCGAGGGGGCGGCGGGGGAGGGGGTGTTCTGGGATGACATCAGGACGCTCTAGTTGCGGAGAGTGTGTGCGCCGATGAGCCATGGCGCCGACTAGAGCGGCGGCATTCTAGCAATCTTCGACCTAAGTCTAAAGCCTGGGGCAAGCCGACCCTGGCCGCAGGACAGGCTCAGCCTTGTGACCATGTTAGCCGTTGCTTTTCTTTGCCAGCCCGTCAAAGGTTACATAGGCTGGTTGGTCAAGGCCGCCGAAGACGGCCGTTGGCAGGGAGCAGACCACGAGCCGAACAGCCCCGGAAAACGGACTACCGCAGGAAGGTGGCAGGAGGCCATCGCGCTATGCCGGGTAGGGGCGGTAGCGTGCCCGGGTGTCAGGTTTTTCGCTAACCCAGCGGGCTGCGTACACCGGCAAAGCCTTCCCAGGACATGCGTATAGATCTGGGTAGTCTCCACGCTTTTATGCCCGAGTAGCACCTGAACGGTGCGGATATCCGTGCCTTGGCTCAATAACTGGGTAGCGATTATGTCGTAGGGTGTGGCAGGTGCCGGGGCGCGGCAGCGATGCGGCCTTCATCGCCTGCTTAACAGTTATGCAGACTGGAATCCAAGGGGCATAAGGATGATCAGGCAATGGGAAGATACTCAAAGATAAGGCAGATGATCCTGTCGGGAAGCTCAGATACGAACGTTGAGTTCTCAGTCCTCTGTCAGCTTCTGGTCCGGCTCGGTTTCGAGGAACGGGTCAGAGGCAGTCACCATATATTTTCTCGGGATGGGGTGACGGAGATACTCAATCTGCAGCCCAAGGGGAGCAAGGCCAAGCCATATCAGGTCAAACAAGTTCGGAGTATCCTGGTCAAGTACCGGTTGGGAGAGACTGATGTCGATTAAGTACGAGATGATCATCTACTGGAGCGATGAGGACCAGTCCTTCGTCGTGGAGGTTCCTGAGTTGCCAGGCTGCATGGCCGACGGAGAAACCTATGAAGAGGCTGTGGCGAATGCTCAGCAGGTCATTGGGGAGTGGATCGAGACTGCGCGGGAGCTTGGACGGCCGATCCCGGAGCCGCGAGGGCGATTGATGTATGCATAACAAGGCCATCCAGCCGACGCTCGTGCCTCGCGCGGCTGATGGCCGGCGTTGAGGCTGTAGCAAAACCCCGACTACGCCCGGTAGGATGAGGAAAAGGCAAGGGAGAGTCGTCAGCACGCCCAGGTTCAAGCCCTACGACTACGATCAGCACGCCATGGTTGCCATCAACTATCTGGACCAGTTGCAACCCGGCACGTTTGAGCATGCCGTGCACTACCTGATCGAGCACAAGCTGGGGATCTGTCGGTGTTCCATCCCCGATACCGCAACGACGACACCGGTCGTTGTGCCTACGATCCGGCGATCCTGCTCAAGATCATCCTGTTCGCCTACTCCAAGGGCATCACCTCCAGCCGGGAAATGCAGTGGTGCTGCGAGACGAATATCCTGTTCAAGGCACTGTCCTGCGATACGGTACCCCACTTCACCACGCTCGCCCGATTCGTCAGCGGCCACACCGACGAGATCGAAGCTCTGTTCGAGCAGGTCCTGTTGGTCTGCCACGAGCAGGGCCTGCTGGGCAACGAACTCTTCGCCATCGACGGGTGCAAGATGTCGTCCAATGCAGCCAAGGAGTGGTCTGGCACCTTCAAGGAACTCGGCGAGAAACGTGACAAGCTGCGCCGCTTCATTCGCCACCACCTGGACGAGCACTTCCAGCGCGACAAGGCGGAAACCGAGGCAGAGATAGAACGGGATATCCGCCATGCCAAGATGATCCTCTCCCTCGACAGAGCCATGACCAAGGTAGACCGGTTCCTGAACACGCAGCGCCCCCGGCAGGGGAAGGGCAAGCGCAGCCAGGAGGTGAAGAGCAACCTCACCGACAACGAAAGTGCCAAGATGACGACCGGGAAAGGCACGATCCAGGGCTATAACGGGGTGGCGGCAGTCGACAAGAAACACCAGATCATCATCGATGCCCAGGCCTTTGGCGAGGGTCAGGAGCACCACACGCTCAAGCCGGTACTGGTCAGCATCGAGCAGCGTTACCGACGACTGGGCATCAGTCCGGATATCTATCAAGACGGCACCGTGGTGACGGCCGATACTGGCTTCGCCAACGAAGCCAACATGCGCTATCTGTACGAACAGCAGATCAACGGTTACATTCCCGACAACCAATTCCGTAGCCGCGACCCAAAATTCAGCGCCCAGAAAGGCAAATACGGAAAACGTCATCAGGACCGCGGGCCTTCCAACCGAAAACAGATCATTCCGGCCAGTGAATTCCAGTTCGATCCGGTGACGATGACCTGCATCTGTCCGGCCGGTGAGTCCCTGACCTACCGGGGCCAGCGGGAGGCTGAGAACGGAAAGAACCGAGCTCATTTCGAGGGGCGACTGCTGCAGTGCCGACACTGCCCGAAGAAACATCAATGCATGCAGAATCCGGCCTCGGCGGACCACCGCAACGGAGCGGGTCGGCAGGTATCATTCACCATCGAGAATAAAGGTTTGCCTAGCTACACTGATTGGATGAAACACCGGGTGGACAGTCAGTATGGCAAAGAGGTCTATAGCCACCGAATGTCGGTGGTAGAACCGGTGTTTGGCAACATCGGTACGAACAAGGGGCTTGACCGATTTAGCCTGAGAGGCCGGAAAAAGGTCCAGGGGCAATGGCAGCTATACTGCCTGATACACAACATCGAGAAGCTCGCCAATTATGGTCGATTAGGCAAGTGATATAGGGGCTGGGAGGCCAGAAACTGGTGATGAGCGCTTTGACATCACCAAAGAGCCAAAATGGTCAGTTAGGCTCCGTGGCCAAGATGATCGTCCGTTTGGTGGTCGGTAAAAGAATTCAGAAGAGAGGCGGTGGGAATGGCTCTGAATCGGGTTTTTCTACAGCCTCGTTAACTGTTCGGGAAAGTCATGCACTACTTCGCGTACGGATCGAATATGTCACTTTCTCGATTAAGAGAACGGGTTCCAAGTGCAGAAGCTCTTGGTTGCTTTGCTCTCAACGGGCATGACTTACGGTTTCATAAGTCGAGCAAAGATGGTTCCGGAAAATGCGATGCGTATTTCACCTCAGACGCAGGGGATGTCGTATACGGAGTTTTGTTCAAAATTGATCCGAGCGAGAAAAATGCTTTAGATAGGGCTGAGGGGCTTGGATATGGATATGATGAAAAAGTAGTAACACTCACGGCTCTTGACGGATCTTCGATAACGGCAACGACCTATATTGCCACGAATATCGATAAGAATTTAAAACCGTATTCTTGGTATGTGAATCACGTCCTGATTGGTGCAAACGAAGCATCGCTTCCATCGGATTACATCGCAGCTAAAATCACATCGGTTGAGGCGATCGAGGATAGTGATAAAGAAAGGGATGCAAAGCAGCGTGCCATACACAGTTAACAAGGGCAGACACGGCGACGGCTTTTTCGTTGCGGCTTCGCCTCCACTACAAAGCCGCGCGAGCTGGCGGCGTTGGGAGGGGAGTCTTCCTAAGACCCGCAGTAGCATGAGGAAAGCGCGAAAACTATGACCAAGCCGATCGTATATCACATCCCAGTATGTCCTTTCTGCCAGCGGCTCGAAATTCTGTTGTATCTGAAGAGAAGGCGGAACGCAGTTAACTTTCATGTGATCGATATCACCCGGCCCCGCCCTGCCTGGCTGCTTGCGAAGACACAAGGCACGACTGCGCTGCCAGTCATGGAGACTGAGGATGGACAAATCCTCAAGGAAAGCATGGTCCTTCTGGAGTATCTGGAAAACATCTACCCGGACCCGGCGGTCGCACAGCGTGATCCATATCGACGTGCCATTGAAAGCATGTTGGTGAGAATGGAGGGGGACTTTTGTGTCCAGGGCTATACGTACATTCTCAATCAGGATATCACAAGGCGCGATTCTCTCAAGCTGGGCATGCTGGAACAGTATGGTCGGATCAATACGTTTTTGAATACACACTCCCCATCCGGCCCGTTTCTCTTCGAAGATTTCGGATGGGCTGAGACCGTGTTCACGCCGCTCTTCATGCGCTTTTGGTTTCTGGAGTACTACGAAGGATTTGAATTGCCCGATGATGAGCAATACTCACGTGTACGCAGATGGCGCGATGCATGCCTCGCGCACCCCGCTGCACAGCAGGTCACAAGAGAGGAAATCATCAAGCTTTATTACGATTACGCTAAGGGAGCGGGAAATGGCACCTTGCTTCCCGGTCGTAGAAAATCATCTTTTTCGTTTGAACCAGATTGGCGCAACCGGCCCTGGCCTCCGCAGAACAAATACGAACACAGTGCGACAGACGAAGTACTAGGCTTGTTGCACGATGTGCCGCGTAGGCAAACCCAACAAGCCGCTCCATCCGACACGGATAAACCGCGCGGCTGAGCGTTCGCGTCATGAGGATAAAAATGATACGTGAGTTTGTTGCTTCAGATATGGACAGTGTTTTAAGAATTTGGCTTGAATCTTCTGTGAAAGCGCATGATTTTGTTGATCGTGCGTTCTGGGAGTCCAAGCTGGATGATATGAGAAACATCTATATACCAGCCTCAGAGACGTATGTCTATGAATCGGGTCGTGAAGTGAAAGGGTTTTTCTCGCTGCATGGTGATACGCTGGCGGCGATGTTCGTGGCTCCCGGTTGTCAGGGAGAAGGGATTGGTCAGCAGCTGATGACAAAGGTCAAGTCGCTCCGCAAGCGGATCACCCTGGGCGTCTACAAGGAGAATGAGCAGGCCGTAGAGTTTTACAAGCGCTGTGGCTTTCAGGAGGTTTCCGAAAGGAGGGATTCACATATCGGGTATGCTGAGTTGGTGATGCAGCTCCATTCATAATAAAGCCATGAAACTCTCGTCTTTTGAGTGCTGGATCTCGTTGCGCTCGAAGCTTATAGCTGCGTTATAGCTTATCACTACGGACATTATGGCTATGCCAAAAATCACGCAAACGCACTTGCTATCATGCCCGGCGAACAGTACTATATGCGGCTTCATCTAGTTTAGAGAAATAGATCCATGTCGCTTCCCCCTTGCCCAAGCTGTCAGTCTGAGTATGTATACCAGGATCAAGATCATCTAGTATGTCCTGAGTGCGCTTATGAGTGGAATCCGTCAGAAGTTGTTGATGAAGATGTCGTGTCGGTTAAAGATGCTAATGGGACGTTGCTGTCTGAGGGTGATAAGGTTACTTTGGCCAAAGACTTGAAGGTAAAAGGCAGCTCGATTGTGCTTAAAATCGGAACTAAAGCCGTCATTCGGCGCATTGTAGAAGGTAAGGACCATCAGCTGGACTGCAAGGTGGATGGTGCCGGCGACATGATGGTGACCGCCCAGTTTGTGAAAAAGGCCTGAGCCAACTATCAAGCTGCAGATGGTGTGGGAAATCCTCTGATTCCATAGGTAGCCAGTGTTCAATCATTCGGGAGTGTCCAGCATGTTTACCGGGTTAAGCGCCTTTCCCTTGTCCCCGATGAATGAGGGCGGTCTGGACGAGAGGGCTTTCGTTCGCCTGATCGAGCGCCTGGTCGCAGCCGATGTCGATTCGATCGGGGTGCTGGGCTCCACCGGGAACTATGCCTATCTGACGATGGCCGAGCGGGCGCGGGTGGTGGCGCTCGCGGTGGAGCATGCGGGCAAGATCCCGGTGATCGCCGGCATCGGTGCGCTGCGCACCCGCGATGTGCTTACCCTGGCTGAGAAGGCGCAGGCGGCCGGCGCGAGCGGGGTGCTTCTCGCCCCAATGTCCTACCAGAAGCTGTTCGCCGACGAGGTCTATGGGCTCTTCGAAGCGACGACGGACGCGCTGTCGGTACCTCTGTGCGTCTACGATAATCCCGGCACCACGCAGTTTGTCTTCACCGACGAGCTTCATGGCCAGATCGCCCGGCTCCCCAAGGTGGCGTCCATCAAAATTCCCGGTGTGCCGGTGGAGCCAGAGGCCGCAAGGGCGCGGGTTGGGCGTCTTCGCGAGCAGATACCCTCCCACGTCACCCTGGGGGTGAGCGGCGATGCCTTTGCCGCCACCGGCCTGAATGCGGGCTGTGAGGCCTGGTACTCCGTGATTGGGGGCGTCTTCCCCGCCACGGCACTGGCGATAACCCGTGCTGCCCAGGCCGGCAATGCCGAGCAAGCGACGCGCTTGTCCGAGCGGTTGGCTCCCCTTTGGGCCTTGTTCCGCGACAACGGCGGCAGCCTGCGCGTTGTCGCGGCCGCTGCGGAGCTGCAGGGGCTGGTGGAATCGCCGTGCTTGCCGCAGCCGCTGAAGTCCTTGAGCGGAGAAGGGCGCCAACGGCTTGCGGCCACGATGGAAGCGCTGGATTTGGCGTGACGAGAAGCGCGTGATTCGCAGTTTCAGATGGCGAGTTCCGTGGCGCAGCCATGACCACCTTAGCTGCTTGATACACGTCAAATATTTGATGGAAACGCCCCTTGGTGGCTTTATTATCCGGCGTGTGTCGGCGACTATTGACTGTTCGGCGAGCCGTCCCATGGCTTGCCCATCCCCCAGTTTCTGGAGTTGGACATGAGCAGCTTGAACGGAAAAGTGATTGTCATCACCGGCGGTGCGGGCGGCATCGGCGAGACCACGGCGCGCATGGCATACGAACAGGGCGCCAGCGTGGTGATCACCGACCGCGAAGCGGGCCCGGTCGAGGCGATTGCCGAGTCGCTGGGCGAGCGGGCGGTGGGGCTTGCCGTGGATGTGAGCCGCCGCGAGGACAACGAGCGCATGGTGGCGGCCGCGCTCGAGCGCTTCGGCCGGCTGGACGGGGTGTTTCTCAACGCGGGCATCGAGGGTGAGGTAGGGCCGTTCGACAGCCGTTCCGACTCGGCCTGGGAGAAGGTGTTTGCGGTGAATGTGCACGGCGTGCGCTTCGGCGTGGAGGCGGCGCTGCCGGCGCTGCGCAAGGCCGGGGGCGGCAGCGTGGTGATCACCTCCAGCGTGGCCGGCGTGCGCGGTGCTTCGGGGCTTTCTCCCTACGTGAGCAGCAAGCATGCGGTGGTGGGGATGATGCGCTGCCTGGCGGCCGAGCTCGGCCCGGAGGGCATTCGGGTGAACACCCTGAATCCGGGCCCGGTGGACAATCGCATGATGCGCTCCATCGAAGACCAGGCCAATCCGGGCCACGGCGAAGAGGTGCACCAGGCGTTCGTGGCGCGGGTGCCTCTGGGGCGCTACGTCACCAACGCGGAGTGCGCGGGCATGGCGGTGTTCCTGTTCTCCGACCTGGCCTCCGGCTGCAACGGCAACACCTACCTGGTCGACGGCGGCTACTGCGCCCAGTAAGGCGTGGCGTGGGGGTTCGTCGCGGCAGAGTCGAATCGACCGCTCAGCTCGGTCGAAAGACGCGGGGAGGGTAGCTCGCCATACTCGCTCTTGCCCGGCGGGTGCCTGGCCGGTGAATTTTTGTCAAGCACCCGAGACGAATGGCGTGAAAAGCTGGATAATGGCGGGTTTTCCGCCCCTCGCTCTGCCCACGCCAACTCGTCCGGTGCCCCATGGAAATCAAGGTCAACTATCTCGACAACCTCCGCCTGGAGGCCAAGTTCGACGACTTCACGGTCATCTCCGACCAGCCCATCCGCTACAAGGGTGACGGCTCGGCGCCGGGGCCGTTCGACTATTTCCTGGCGTCATCGGCGATGTGCGCGGCCTACTTCGTGAAGGTCTACTGCAACGCCCGGGACATCCCCACCGAGAACATCCGGCTGTCGCAGAACAACATCGTCGACCCGGAGAACCGCTACAAGCAGATCTTCAAGATCCAGGTGGAGCTGCCGGAGGATATCTCCGACAAGGACCGCCAGGGCATCCTGCGCTCCATCGACCGCTGCACCGTGAAGAAGGTGGTCCAGGAGGGCCCCGAGTTCCAGATCGAGGTGGTCGAGAACATCGACGAGGATGCCCAGGCGCTGCTGATGGGCAAGGCGATGGGCGAGGGCAGCACCTGGATCGAGGGCAAGGACCTGCCGCTGGAGCAGACCATCGCCAACCTCTCCGCCCATCTGGCGGAGCTCGGCATGAAGATCGAGATCGCCTCCTGGCGCAATATCGTGCCCCACGTCTGGTCGCTGCATATCCGCGACGCCGCCTCGCCGATGTGCTTCACCAACGGCAAGGGTGCCACCAAGGAGAGCGCGCTCTGCTCGGCGCTGGGCGAGTTTATCGAGCGGTTGAGCTGCAATTTCTTCTACAACGACCAGTTCTTCGGCGAAGAGATCGCGGCAAGCGACTTCGTTCACTACCCCAACGAGAAGTGGTTCCAGCCGGGGCCGAACGATGAACTGCCCGCGGAGATCCTCGACGAACACTGCCGCGAGATCTACGACCCGGAGGGGGAGCTGCGCGGCTCGCACCTGATCGACACCAACTCCGGCCGGGCCGATCGCGGCATCGTCTCGCTGCCCTTCGTGCGCCAGTCCGACGGCGAGACGGTCTACTTCCCGTCGAACCTGATCGAGAACCTCTACCTCAGCAACGGCATGAGCGCCGGCAACACCCTGGCCGAGGCCCAGGTGCAGTGCCTCTCGGAGATCTTCGAGCGGGCGGTGAAGAAGCAGATCATCGAGGAGGAGCTGGTACTCCCCGACGTGCCCCAGGAGGTGCTGGCGCGCTATCCGGAGATCGTCGAGGGCATCGAGGCCCTGGAGGCCCAGGGCTTCCCGGTGCTGGTCAAGGATGCCTCCCTGGGCGGCCAGTACCCGGTGATGTGCGTCACCCTGATGAACCCCAAGACCGGCGGCGTCTTCGCCTCCTTCGGCGCCCACCCCAGCTTCCACGTGGCCCTGGAGCGCAGCCTCACCGAGCTGCTGCAGGGGCGCAGCTTCGAGGGGTTGAACGACTTCCCGCCGCCCACCTTCAACTCCCTGGAGGTGTCGGAACCCAACAACTTCGTCGAGCACTTCATCGACTCCTCCGGGGTGATCTCCTGGCGCTTCTTCAGCGCCCGCTCGGACATCGAATTCAGCGACTGGGACTTCTCCGGCAGCGGCTCTCGCAGTACCCAGGAAGAGGCCGAAACCCTGTTCGGCCTGCTCGAGGAGATGGGGTTGGAGGCCTACATGGCCGTGCACGAGGACCTGGGCGCGCCGGTGTGCCGCATCCTGGTGCCGGGCTTCTCCGAGGTCTACCCGGTGGATGACCTGGTGTGGGATAACACCAACGTGGCGCTGCAGTACCGCGAGGATATCCTCAATCTCCACCGCCTGAGCGATGGCCAGCTGGCCGACCTGCTCGAGCGCCTGGAGGAGAGCCAGCTCGACGAGCACATGGACATCATCACCCTGATCGGCATCGAGTTCGACGAGAACACCGTCTGGGGCCAGCTGACCCTCCTCGAGCTGAAGCTGCTGATCAACCTGGCGCTCGAGCAGCACGAAGAGGCCCTGGAGCGGGTCGGCATGTTCCTGCAGTTCAACGACAACACCGTCGAGCGCAACCTTTTCTACCGGGCGGTGCAGGCGGTGCTGGAGATCGTGCTGGACGACGAGCTGGAACTCGATGACTTCCGCTACAACCTCGGCCGCATGTTCGGCGCGGCGACCCTGGAGGCGGTGGTGGGCTCGGTGACCGGCAGCGTGCGCTTCCACGGCCTGACACCCACCAGCCTGCAGCTCGAAGGGCTGGAGAAGCACCAGCGCCTGATCGAGAGCTACCAGAAGCTGCATGCGGCGCGGGCCGCCCGGGCGGGGATGCGCGCCCCGGCCTGATCGCCAGCGGCGCTGCTGCGCTGCGCCATCATCAAGCCCCCGAGTCAGTTCATTCACTGGCTCGGGGGCTTTGCGTTTGGGGGCGGCTATCCGGCGCTGCTCACCCGACCGGGCTCAGAGGGTGCGCCAGGGCGAGGGCGGGGGCTCCTCCAGCGCCTCGACGAGCAGGTCGAGGGCGCGGCTGAGCGCCTCGCGGGAGGCGGCGGCGCTCAGGCACAGGCGCAGGGCCTGGGGGGCCGGCTCGCTGCCGACGCAGAAGGGCTCGGCGCTGGTGGCCCGCAGGCCACGCCGCTCGAGCCCCTCCAGCAGGGCGGCACTGCGCTGCTCGCCGGGCAGCGGCAGCCACAGGTTGGCGCCGTGGGGGCGGCCGGTGGGAGCGAAGGCCGCCAGACGCTCACGGGCCAGGCGCTGGCGTGCGCCCAGCTCCTCAGTCTGCCAGGCCAGCAGCCGCTCGCTGTCGCGGCTTGCCACCCAGCGGCACACCGCTTCCACCATCAGCGGCGGCACCATCCAGCTCTGGGCGCGCAGGGCCGCGCCGAGGCGTTCGCGAAGCACCGCCGGCGCCGCCAGGGTGCCGATGCGCAGCCCGCCGGCGAGCACCTTGGCGGTGCTGAACACGAACAGGGTGCGCTCTGGGGCCAGCCGGTAGAGCGGGGTGCCGCGCTCGTCTTCCGGCAGGTACTGCACGCCATCTTCGAGGATCCAGAAGTCGTGCTGCTGGGCCAGGGCCGCGAGGCGCTCCCGCCGCGCCTCGCTGAGCTGAGCCCCGGTGGGATTGTTCTGATCGGGGGTGACGTAGACCAGCCGCGGCGGCTGCTGGGCGCATAGCCGTGCCAGGGCGTCCAGGTCCATGCCCTGGTCGTCCATCGCCACTCCCAGCACCTTGAGGTGGGCCTGCTGGGCGGCGCCGATCAGCCCGGGGTAGGTGAGCGCATCGGCGGCGATACGCTCGCCGGGACGGGTCAGCGCCTGCAGTGCCAGGCTGATGCCGTGCTGGCCGCCCTGGGTGATCAACAGCGAATCCGCCGACACCGGCATGCCGAGCCCGCTTATCCACTCGGCCAGCCGCTCACGGTGGGCGGGGACGCCGCGCTCGGACTGGTACTCGACGCAGCGTCCCAGCACCTCGTCGTCCTGGGCGATCGTCTGCAGGGCGCGCCCCAGGGCCGCGGCGCGCAGCGGGTGAGGCGGCGGCAGGCTCAGGCTGAGGTCGATCACGCCGTCGTCGCCGGGACGATTGGCCAGGAAGGCGCGGCCGCCCGGCGACTCGCCGCCGCGCACGTAGGTGCCGCTGCCGACCCGGGCCGCCACCCAGCCCTGGCGCTCGGCCTCGGCGTAGGCGCGGGTCACGGTGCCCACCGTGAACCCCAGGGAGTCGGCCAGGCGCCGCTGGGGCGGCAGGCGCTCACCGGGTTGCAGCTCGCCGCTCTGCGCCGCACGGGCGATGGCCTCGCTGATGGCGCGGTAGCGGGGGCCCTGTTCATCGAGTCGTGGTAGCCAGATTGTCATGGTGACAATAAAACCTTTGACGCTAAAATTGCACCGATTATGCTGGGAAATGTAGGCGATATAGCGTGATTAATCAACAATTGTATGGATGCAATTAAATGGAAGCCTTGGCATTTCTCGGGCCGGCGGCCCTCTACATGATCTCCATGACCATCACCCCCGGCCCCAACAATGTGATGCTCACCGCCTCCGGGGCCAACTACGGCTTCCTGAGGACGCTGCCGCATATCTTCGGCATCCTGGGCGGCTGCTTTCTGCTGTTCGCCGGCATCGCCCTGGGGCTTGGCCTGCTCTTCGAGCGCTATCCGATGGTACAGACCATCCTGCGAATAGTGGGCAGCGCCTATCTGCTCTACCTGGCCTGGCGCATCGCCACCGCGCCACCGCCCGACCTGCGGCGCGGCGGCGAAGGGCGGCCGCTGAGCTTCTGGCAGGCGGCGGCCTTCCAGTTCGCCAACCCCAAGGCCTGGGTGATGGGCCTGGCGCTGATGGCGGGTTTTTTGCCCAGCGGCGGCGATACCCTGGTCAATGCCCTGCTGCTGGCCGGCTTCGCCGAGCTGGTGGCGCTGCCCTGCATCGCGCTGTGGGCGGGGTTCGGCACCGCCATCGGCCGCTGGCTGCGCACACCGCGCGCCTGGCGACGTTTCAATCTGGTGATGGGTGGGCTTACCGCCGCCTGCGTGATATTCATACTGGGGTGAGCAGAGGAGGGATATAGGAGTGATAATGATGGCCGAGACCCCGGACTTTCAGCCCGCCCATGCCGACTACCGCACCGAGGTGGAGCGGATCTTCACCACCGCTCCCTTCATCCGGGGGCTGGGCCTGGAGCCGGTGTCGATCGCCCCCGGCCACTGCGAGACGCGGCTGGCCGTGCGCGAGGATCACCAGCAGCAGGATGGCTATGTGCATGCCGGGGTGCTGGCCACCGTGGGCGACCACACCGCCGGAGCGGCGGGGGCGACGCTGATTCCCGCCGGGGCTAACGTGCTCACCGCCGAATTCAAGATCAACCTGCTGCGCTCGGCCAAGGGGCGCGAGCTGCGCTGCGTCAGCCGGGTGCTCAAGCCCGGTCGCACCCTGATCGTGGTGGAGTCCGAGCTGCTGGCGGGCGACGCTCTCGACCAGATGCGGCTGGTGGCGAAGGCCACGGTGACCCTGGCGGTGGTGATGCCGCGCTAGGCACCGCGCCGCAAGGCGCACGGGGCGAGCGCCGGGCATGTCGACCCGTGCCACCGAACGCAATCGGACAGCTGCCATGTTTCGCTCCCTTTTTCGCTACTTCGAGACTCGGGTAAATCCCTACCCGGCGGATAACCGAGGCACGCCGCCCCAGGGGTTGTTCGCCTTTATCCTGCACTTCTCGCGGCCGGTGCTGCCGCTGCTGATCGTGATGTCGCTGCTCACCGCCCTGGTCTCGGCGGCGGAGGTGCTCTTTTTCCATTACATGGGCGCGCTGGTGGACTGGCTGGCCGGCGCCGAGCGCGAGGGTTTCTTCGCCGAGTACGGCTGGCGCCTGGCCGGCATGGCGGCGCTGGTGGTGATCGGCCTGCCGCTGCTGACCCTGCTGCAGGCGCTGGTGACCCATCAGAGTATCTTCGGCAACTACCCGATGATCGGCCGCTGGCTGGCGCATCGCCATATGCTCGGCCAGAGCCTGGCCTTCTATCAGGACGAGTTCGCCGGGCGGGTCTCCCAGAAGGTGATGCAGACGGCCCTGGCGATCCGCGAGACGGTGATGAAGCTGATGGACCTGCTGGTCTATGTGATCGTCTATTTCACCGGCGCCATGCTGCTGATGGGACGCGCCGAGCCCTGGCTGATGCTGCCGCTGGTGCTCTGGCTGGCCGGCTATATCGCCATCATGTGGATCTTCGTGCCGCGGCTGCGGGCGGTCTCCATGGCCCAGGCCGACGCCCGGGCGGTGATGACCGGGCGCATCGTCGACAGCTACAGCAACATCCAGACCATCAAGCTGTTCGCCGACACCCGCCGCGAGCAGGCCTATGCCCGGGACGCCATGGAGGGCTTCATGACCACGGTCTATCGGCAGATGCGCCTGGCGACCTGGCTCACCGTGAGCCTGACGGTGCTCAACTCCCTGCTGCTGGCCGGGGTGGCGGCCATGGCCATCGGCGCCTGGTACCTGGAGGCGGTGTCGCTGGGCATCATCGCCGTGGCCATCGCCCTGGTGATGCGTATCCGCTTCATGTCCGACTGGATCCTCTGGGAGGTGGCCGGGTTGTTCGAGAATATCGGCACGGTGCAGGACGGCATCAACACCATCGCCCGGGAGCCCGCCATCAAGGACAGACCCGATGCCAGGGCGCTGGCGGTCCCCCGCGGTGAGATCCGCTTCGAGGCGCTGCGCTTCGGCTATGCGCGCCCCGACGGCGAGGGCCGGCGGGTCTTCGACGGCCTCGACCTGACCATCGCCCCCGGCGAGAAGGTGGGGCTGATCGGCCGCTCCGGGGCCGGTAAGTCGACCCTGGCCAACCTCCTGCTGCGCTTCTACGACCTGGAGGGCGGGCGCATCCTGATCGATGGCCAGGACATCGCCGGGGTGACCCAGGAGTCGCTTCGCCGGCATATCGGCATGGTCACCCAGGACACCTCGTTGCTGCACCGCTCGGTGCGCGACAACATCCGCTACGGCAGCGTTGATGCCAGCGAGGAGGCGATCTGGGAGGCGGTGCGCCGGGCCCATGCGGATACCTTCATCGACGACCTGATCGACCTCCAGGGGCGCCGCGGCCTTGACGCCCACGTTGGCGAGCGCGGCGTCAAGCTCTCTGGCGGCCAGCGTCAGCGCATCGCCATCGCCCGGGTGCTGCTCAAGAACGCGCCCATCCTGGTGCTCGATGAAGCCACCTCGGCGCTGGACTCCGAGGTGGAGGCGGCAATCCAGGAGCAGCTCTACGCGCTGATGGAGGGCAAGACGGTGATCGCCATCGCCCACCGCCTCTCCACCATCGCCATGCTCGACCGCCTGGTGGTGATCGACGAGGGACGGATCGTCGAGAGCGGCAGCCACCGGGAGCTGCTGGCCCGGGACGGCCTCTACGCCGCCCTCTGGCAGCGCCAGTCCGGCGGCTTTATCGGCGTGGATATCGACGAGGCGGTGCAGACCGAGTCGGTGTCGGGGCGCTAATGGCCAGCGGCAGTCGGTTGCCGTCGTCGCGCCGCCTGGCCCGGTGCCGACACCTTGTGCCCCAGTAAACGACATCCACTGCTCCATCGGCGACATCCGCCTCAAGTCTCTCGGGGCCCCGGCCGTTACTCTCCTCGTTCGCTGTCCGGCAGCGCCTCATCCCCCTCCCGATCCCGATACCCATAACAACGAGGAAACGCCCCGTGTCGATTACCCACAAAATGGTGGTGACCTTCGGCCTGATCCTGGCGACGGCGGTCGCCGGGATCTCGGGCCTGGCGATCCTGCAGAGCCGCCAGGCGGCGGTCGATGCCTTCGCCGAGGCCAGCGCCCAGTACCTTCGCCAGGTGGACTACTCGCTCACCACCCTCCTGGATCAGGTGGCCCAGGACGCGGCCTTCCTGGCCGCGGAGCCGCTGGTCCGCGAGGCCCACGGCACCCTGACCCGCTACCTCGACAATCGCGAAACCCGGCCCATGACGCCCTCGCGCAACGCCGGCACGGAAGCCGAACTCTATGCGCTCTACTCGCGCTTCGCCAACGCCCACCCCGGCCTGGCCTATGTCTATCTGGGCACCGCCGACGGCGGCTATGTGCAATGGCCCGAGAGTAATATCGGTGCCGGCTACGATCCGCGCGAACGCCCCTTCTACCAGGCGGCCCTGAACCGTCCCGGGGAAGTCGTGCGCACCGAGGCCTACTACTTTGCCGCCGACGACGCCACCATCATCAGCTCTGTGCATACCGTGGAGGACGATGACGGCCGGGTGGCCGGGGTCCAGGGGGTCGACGTGTCGCTGGCCGGCCTGATGGGCATGATCAATGAGATCGAGTTCGGCGAGCAGGGCTATCTGGTGCTCCTGGAGGAGAACGGCACCGTCCTGGCCCATCCGGGTGATCCCGCCGCCGGCTTTCGTCACGTGGAGGCGCTCGACGACCCCTCGCTGGCCCAGCTCCAGGCCCTGGCCCACAGCGGCGACGCGCTCAGCCAGGCGGTCCAGCATGACGGCGAGGCCTTCCATGCCACCGTCTACCGCTCCCCGGAGCTTGGCTGGACCCTGATCGGCCTGATCCCCCGCCACGAGATGCTGGCCGGTGCCAACCGCCTGGCCTGGCAGCTGAGCCTGCTCGGCCTGCTGTTCCTGCTGCTGGCGATCCTGGCCGCCGGGGCGGTGGCACGCTATCTGACGGCACCGATCCGTGAGGTCTCGGGGCAGATGCAGGAGATCGCCTCGGGCGAAGCTGACCTGACCCAGCGCCTGCCGGTGAAATCCCGGGACGAGATCGGCGAGCTGGCGACCCAGTTCAACCGCTTCACTGACAAGATCCACGACGTGCTGCTCGACGTGCGCCGCGGCAGTCGCACCGTACGCGAGGCGGCGACGGCGATCAGCACCGGCAGCGAGGATCTGGCGCGCCGCAGCGAGGGAGCGGCCTCGAGCCTACAGGAGACCTCGGCCTCTATGGAGCAGATCTCGAGCACCGTGGAGCACACCGCCGCCGCCTCGCGCCAGGCCGATGAGCTGGCCCAGGGAGCCGCCGCGGAGGCAAGGGAGTCCGGCTCGGCGGTGATCAGGGTGGTCGACCTCATGGAAGAGATCCAGACCACTTCCGAGCAGATCGCCGAGATCGTCACCCTGATCGACGACATCGCCTTCCAGACCAACTTGCTGGCCCTCAACGCCTCGGTGGAGGCGGCCCGGGCCGGCCAGCATGGACAGGGCTTCGCGGTGGTGGCCGAGGAGGTCCGCCACTTGGCGCGACGCAGCGCCGAGGCGTCACGGGGGATTCGCGGCCTGATCGCCGCCTCCCGGGACAAGGTCAGCCGCGGCAGCAGCCAGGTGCGCGCCGCCGGCGAGTCGGTACAGGGATTGGTCAACGGCGTCGAGCGGGTGGCTGGGATGCTCGGCGAGATCAGCGTGGCAGCCGCCGAGCAGAGCGATGGAGTGGGCCAGGTCAACCAGGCGGTCAGCGAACTGGACCGGATGACCCAGCAGAACGCCCTGCTGGTCGAACAGTCCCGCGCCGCTGCCCACCGGCTGACCGAACAGGCGGAACGACTGGCCCAGCGGGTCGGCGGCTTCGTGCTGCGCGAAGCGGCACCGGCGCCAGCGCCGCGCCTCGACGATGCGGCCCGCTCCCGATTGCCCGCCCAGGCGGGTGCTCGTGACCGCACGGGTCGCCCTGCCACCGTTTGAGCCAGCGGGGTTATGCCGGCGCCCGCGATGACGAGATCCTCCGGGCCGGGGGCTGGCTGGCACGTGCGTGGCTGGCCCTGAGTGAGGGGGGAGGCGCGTTTCAGCGATAACCGGTGATAGGTACAGCGCTGCGCAGCACCGCCTGGATAAATTCGCCCTTGGCCCGGGTATAGGCCTCGCGGTCGTCGGGGTGGCGGGCCGCCAGCTCGGCCTTGAGTAGGGCGTAGCGCCCGGCCAGGGCCGGGGAGGCGCGCAGGGCGTCGCGGAAGGCCAGCCGCTCCCGCCACAGGCGCTCACCCTGGACCACCAAGTGCAGGTGGTGGGTGCGCCGGCCGTCGGCGTGACGCATCAGCCAGCGCCGGTCGGTGAGGGCGGCATTGAACGTGGCGGAGGTGACGTAGCCCGATTCGAGCAAGGGCGCGATCAGCCCATCGGCGACCGCCAGGGAGTCGACCCCGGCCATGATGTCGATGATCGGCTTGGCCGGCAGGCCTGGCACGGCGGTGCTACCGATATGCTCCACCTCATGCAGGCTCTCGGGAAACCGGCTCAGCAGGCGCGTGCGCTCGGTGGCGAAGCGCGCCGGCCAGGCCGGGTCGTAGGGAACCAACATCACCCGCTCGTGGATGGCGCGTTCGAGGGACTCCGCGTCCGTCATGGGTGCCGCTTGCCTCTTTCCCCTCATTCTTCGAGTTCCCAAAAGGGGGGCCAGGCCGCCTCCCATAGGTGGCCGTCGGGGTACTGGAAGTAACCGGCATAGCCGCCCCAGAAGGTCTCGTGGGTAAACTTGGTATGGGTGGCGCCGGCCCGCTGCGCCTGGGCCATCACCGCGTCGACCCCCAGGGTAATCAGGGTGATCCGTGGTTGCATAGAGGACTACCTCCGCTGATGGCAGATCGGCACCGGAGAGATCCGGCCAGGGTGCCGTTCAGCGTAGACCACTCTGTCACGGCGGGCCGCCCGAACCTCGCTCAGGAGTCATACTTCTGCGCTGTCCTCATCGGGGCCGTAGCGCTCCAGGTGGGTGATCTCGGCCTCCTCGAACAGCGACACATAAAATCGCAGGGCCGCCTCGGCGCTGCCCTCGAACATCAGCTGTGGAGTGATGTGATGGGCCATAGGGTCTCCCGGGCCGTGGGATAGGGGGTCCCCTACTAGGTAGACGCTTGGCCGGAGCTTGTCGAGTTCACGGCTTGGGAGGCGGCCCGGGCCCCGCGCTGGAAGAGCAGGCTGCCGGCGATGACCAGCAGGGCGGCCAGGCCCAGGTTGGGAGGCGTTGCCTCGCCGAGGGCCAGTACCGCGATCAGGGTGCCTACCACGGCCGCCACGGCGCCAATCTGGCTCAGATAGACGGGGCCGGCGAGCTTCTGCAGCACGAAGAAGAAGAGGTAGAGCACCGTGAAGACCGTGGCCTCCACCGCCAGCAGCCGCAGCACGGCCTCGCGGGTAAATAGCAGCGGCAGTTGACCGGGCTCGAGGAGCAGCGACAGGGGCAGCAGGGTGGCAGCGCCACCCAGCAGCATCAGTGCCGCCAGGAAGAGCGGTGAGCCGCCCTCGGGCCAGCGCAGGGTGCGGTAGATATTGCCGAGTGCGAGCACCAGTGGCATGGCCATCACCAGCAGGGCCCAGCCTGGAGCACCGCTCATGTCGCCGGCCTTGGCGACGGCCAGCACCAGGCCGCCGCCGAGCCCCAGGATCACCCCCGACAGGCGCAGCAGGCGCAGGCGCTCGAGTTTCAGGCAGACGGCCAGCACCCAGGTGATCAGGATCGGGAAGGCGAAACTCAGCGAAATAAATCCTGCGCCCACATGGCGGATGGCCACGAAGGCCAGGGCATTGGGCAGGGCCAGCAGGGCACCGGCCACCAGGGCATACTCCAGGGTGCGACGGTTGAAGCTCAGGGGCCGCCGGCGTAGCGCGGCGAGGCCCATCAGTACCAGGCCGGCGCCGGCCATGGCGACCATCAGGAAGCTGACCCGGGGGGCGCCGGCATCATCGGCCAGCTTGGCGACCGTCAGCGACAGGGCGAGGAAGCTGCCGACCAGCAGCAGGCAGCCGAGCGCCCGGAGGCCGGGCCGGGGGGATCCCTTGTGCGGGGAGGTGACCTTGGTCATCATTCGGCTCCTATAGCTTTCAATGAAGTATCTCGACATAGAGTGACTTTGTGAGAAGTATCTTAGTGTCAAGATTAATAGTTGGCAATGGTGGCGAGGCCGATCGATGAACAGAGTGAAACAGGCGGTGAGCCAGTGGCAGCGTGAGTTGCCCGAGCTGGACCTCTTGCCCATGGAGGTGGTGGGCTATCTGAAGACCAGCCAGTTGATCACCCAGGGGCGGCTGAACGCCTTCTTCAAGGCGCATGACCTGCAGGCCGGAGAGTTCGATGTGCTGGCCTCACTGCGCCGTGCCGGGGCGCCCTATGCGCTGACGCCGACCCAGCTGTTCGAGGCGTTGATGATCTCCTCCGGGGGCATGACCAATCGCCTGGACCGCCTGGAACGTGCCGGCTGGATTCAGCGTTCACCCAACCCCGAGGATCGCCGCGGCGTCCTGGTCTCCCTGACGGAGCAGGGGCTGGAGCTGATCGACCGGCTGATCCCCCGTCATGTGGAAAACGAGGCGCGGCTGCTCGACGGCCTGAGCCGCGAGGAGCAGGAGACCCTGAACAGGCTGCTCGGCAAGCTGCTCGACGGCCTGGAAGGGGAGTAGCCTGGTCGGGGAGCCACCCACTGACGCAAGGAGAGCGTGATGGAGGTAGCACGGACGCCGCGGCTATCGCCCCGAGGACGAGGCGACGGTGATCCGTCTCTGGGAAACCTGTGGCCTGCCCCGCCCCTGGAACGACCCGCGCCCATGTAGTCGTCGCTGGGGCCCAGGCAATTGGCCAGCAGCACCGTCATGCCGCTGGCCTGCTTGGCCTTCTCAAGTGCCGTGTTCTACCTCCTGGCGCTGGGCCTGGCGGGCTTCCAGGGCACGCAGGGCATCTTCCTTGAGCGGCAGGCGCAGCGCCCACAGCAGGTCGTCGCGATAGTAGCCGAGATCCTCGAGGATGGCGTCGTCGTATTCGAGCAGCGGCAGCATGCTCTTGCGGAAGCGCCGGCGGCGGCGATAGGCCCACCACCAGTGCTCGAGGGCATGAATCAGTTCCAGTGGCGGCGTGGCCGGCAGATAGAAGTCAAGCCTGGCAGGGGGTGGAGGGGGTGGCGGTGGTGTGTCCTGCGCGGACTCGGCGCGGTGAAAGGGTTCGTACTGACTCATCTGGCACCTCCCAGCGGGCGGCCGCATCAGCGGCTATCGGCAATGGCTTCGGGTTGATGGGAGGGTCGCGACCTCTGGGGAAAAGCATGGCCCCGGCCTTTTGATCAATCCAGCGAAAAGCTCTACATTTACCGTTAAGAAATATTGAAAGGTGATGACCATGACCCCGATGCCAATGGTCGAACGTGCCTCGCTGCCGTTGCTGGATATCGAGGTGCTGCGGACCTTCGTCGCCATCGCCGAGAGCGGCAGCTTCACCCGTGCCGCCCGGCAGGTGTTCCGCACGCCTTCGGCGCTGAGCATGCAGATCAAGCGCCTGGAGGAGACCCTGGGACAGACGCTGTTCGTGCGCGAGGCGCGCCGGGTGCGCCTCACCCCGGAGGGCGAAATGCTGCTGGGTTACGGGCGGCGGCTGCTCAAGCTCAACGAGGAGGCGGTGACCCAGTTCCTGGCGCCCGCGTTGGAGGGTCGGGTGGGTTTCGGCACCACCGACGACGTGGGGACCCGCATCCTGCCCGGCGTCCTGGCACAGTTCGCCCGCTCGCATCCGGCGGTGCAGGTCGATGTGGTGGTGGGCAGCGGTGCCGCCATGCGCCAGCGCTTGGAGGCCGGCGAGTTGGATCTGATCCTGGTCACCGTCGCCATGCATGGCCAGTCGACGCAGGATGAGGTGGTGCACAGCGAACCGCTGGTCTGGGCCGGGCGCGAGGGTGGGGTCGCCGCCCAGCGCTCGCCGTTACCGGTGGCACTGGCCCAGCACGGTTGTCCGTGGCGCAAGGCGGCGCTGGACGCCCTGGACCGTACCGGCCTGAGCTATCGGGTCGCCTACACCAGTGAACACTGCGCGGGGCAGGAAGCCGCCATGCTCGCCGATCTGGCGGTGTCCCCCTTCCCCCTGGCCTTGATCCGAGCGCCGCTGCGACGGCTCGACGGCGATACCCTGCCGCCGTTGGGCGACTACCAGGTGGCCCTGGTGCGTCGGGATGGTCTCGGTGAGGCCGGCGAAGCCTTGGCGGCACGAGTGATCGAGGCCTTTCGCGACCTGCGCGGCTAGATCACCATGCTTCGACTCCATCACTGTGTCGGCGCGCTCCTCCGTCCCCTGGGGATGCTCGAGTAGCTGGGCCGGCCCTATGCACTGATGATGCTCCCCTTCCCGCCTCGATCGGGCTAGGAGGCCTTACCCAGCTCGATGTCGGATCAACTCGCCCGCCCAGGGCAGGGCTTCGGGATACGCCTCGCCGTCGAGGACGAACTCCTGGCCCCGCGCCGCCGCGGTCAATTCCGCGTGATCGGCGTGCCGCCGCCAGCGCTGCCGGTTGGCGTGGTAGCTCAGCGGCGGGCGGTTGCCTTGCGGATAGCACCAGGCGGGCAGGTGCCATTGAGAGACCCGCTCTGCGTCGGGGGCGGTCAGCTGGCGCTCCGGCGCGGCGCGGGGGAAGGTCCCGGCGCCGGGCAGCGGCGCGTCGAGCCCCGGCAGGGCAAGGCGCTGGCGGGCCAGATAGAGCGCGTTATTGGGATCGGCCCCGCGCCGGAAGTGGGGGTGATAATGCGCCCAGGCGTACGCCGGGGAGCGCGCCTCGTCGACCGGCAGGATCGAGTCGATCTGCAGCCAGCCCCAGATGAGGTGGCAGGGCCGCGTGCCGGGCACCCAGCGCCAGGTGGTGCCGTGGCGCTCGATGCGCCGAAACAGTCCGAAGAACAGGAACAGATCCCCGGCGCCGACCCCCTGGTTGCGCAGGTGCCCCTGGGCCTGGCCGCTCTGGCCGAAGAGCGGGCGCCAGCCAGGCGCCCGGGGCAGCATCCCGGCGCCCAGGTCGGGATCCAGATGGGCGCCATCGTCGGCGCGGATCCGGCCTCGGGTCAGCGGCGTGACCAGGCTGTCCAGCGAGGTGCCGTCGACGGTGATATCGCCATAGCGAATCGTCGAGGCGGCATCCGGAATCGGCAGGGCCAGCAGCCGGCCGTCGGGCAGGATGGGGCTCGGCACACCCCCCGCGGCGGAGTCGAAGCCCTTGCGGCTAAGGATCAGTTTCATGCCGTCTCCTGGTCATGCCTCGGCGACACGATGCTACCAGAGGCCAGCGAGGCCCTCACTGGGGGGCACGATAGTGCGGCTTTCCTTCTCCGTAGCGACGATAAGGAACCAGTTATCCCGTGTCCCAGTACCCGGTCGTATCCTTCGTTGCCACATGGTGGCTCAGTTCATCGTGGGGGCGTCCAGCAGGAACTGCTGCGCCATCTGGGGCGGGGTAGCGGTGGAACAGGGCTGCGCCCACCTCGATGGACCGCTGGATCGCTTACCACCGGTTATTCGATCCGCAGCAGGCCTACCCCCCACCTTCACCGGAGCACGGAGCCCTGGATCAATCGCCATGCCGCTTGCGGCTGTCGGTGGGGGCCTGGTCGCGCTCGTGCATGCCGTAGTCGCGGATCACCGTGGCCACCCGCAGCCGGTAGTCGTCGAAGACCACGGCACGCCCCTGGTTCTGGGCGGCGCGGTGGTGCTCCAGTCGTCGCCAGGCCTCGATGGCCTGTTCGTCGCGCCAGAAGGAGAGCGACAGGACCTTGCCTGGCCGGGTCAGGCTCTCGAAGCGCTCGATGGAGAGGAAGCCGTCGATCTCGTCCAGCAGCGGGCGCAGCTCGGCGGCGATGTCCAGGTAGTGGTCGCGGCGGCCGGGCTTGGGCTCGACCTCGAAGATAACGGCGATCATGTCGGGACTCCTTGTTGGGCATGCTGGAAGGGGAGCGAGCCATCGCTCCTCCGCCTGTCGTGCCCGCTGTACGGTGAATCTGGCCAGGCGGGTGGCGACCCACTATGGGGATAGGTAAAGGGGGGAGGCGATGGGCCGGCGTGGCCCTGTGGGCTATTCGCGGAAGTGGTCGCGGATGCGTCGCGGGGCCTTGTCCCGCCAGGCGGCGATCAAGGCTTCGCGGACCCGCGGGTGGGGCGCTTCGCTCAGGTGGACCTGGGTGTGGCCGGGCGCGCCGCCCGGGGCCGGGCGAAAGGCCTCGGGGCAGGCCGCGACGATGTCGGGCTGGTCCTCGGCGGACAACAGCAGGGTGGCCCAGGTCGTCTCGGGGCGACCGAGCAGGGCAAAGACCTTGCCGCCGACCCGGAAGTCGGGATGGTCCTGCTCGGCATGTTCCACCACCCCGGGCAGGCCCAGGGCCAGGGCACGAAATTCGGCTTCTGTCATCACCGCCTCCCTAGATGCTCCGGACGGGGCTCGTTCTCAGGATAGATCGCTCTTCCGGCCTTGTCTGCCAGCTGGCGCTCTGGGCATCCAGGGCGGCGGTGGGGCAAGCCTCATGACGGCGGGAGAGGATCGCGACCGGGTCAATGCACTCAATGAGAGCCGGCCACCGCCGCCACTTGGTTGACCGCGACGATGGTGCCGCTCCAGATCATTTCGAAGTGAGCGGCTTGCACCATGGACGCGACCGGCCGTGGGGTCATGAGAGCCCAGCAGGTGGCGCCGGAAGCGCGAACCGAATGGTAGCGCAGCCCCGGCGTGCCCTCTTCCTTGAGGGCTAATCCCAGTTGGCGAGAGGCGCGGTAGTCGTCCGGCGAATAGATCTCGTGCTCGCGGTGAATCGTCAAGCCATCCGCCATTCCCGCCTCGTCGAAATCGCAGGCCAGGCCGCGAAACACGAAGCGCTCGTAGCTCAGGTCGGGAACATGGCGCCAGTAGGCCTCTTGATGGTGCTGCACCTCGGCCAGGGCCGTATCCATGGTGTCTCCCAGGTAGAGGACGCCGAAGCTGCCGTCACTGAAGTGCGAGCCATCAGGATTCACATGGGTGAACGGCGCCACCGCATAAGAGCATCCGGGAATGCCGAAGGGGATCGCTTCTGGAGGGATCAGGTCGAGGCGACCGGCCTCGTTCTGTAAGCGTGGATTGGTCAGCGCCTGCAGCTCATAGAGCGCCTGGAACTCCTCGGCACTGGCGACGTCATCGAAGACGTTGATCGGCGGGAACTTGGAGTTCACCAGGCGGTAGGCGCGCCGCTGCTTGCCTGGTAGCCGGGGAAGGGCCCCCAGGCTCACCATTGCGCCCCCCGCAGGGAGTCGATCCGCTTGAAGGTCTCGTAGAGAGAGATGAAGTCACCTTGCGCCATCACTTCCAGCGGCGTGCGGCCATGGAAGAAGCCGTTGTGGTTGGCCATGGACATGAAGCCGTAGAGGTTCTCCGGGTTGTCGAAGACCACCCGCAGCGCCGAATGGATGTTCAGTACCAGGCTGATGCGAGCGAGCTGGTCGGCATCGAGGCTGACCTCCCAGGCCGGGTCGCGCCGCTTCGCCCGCGCATAGGTGCTACGGGAGACACGCAATATCGCCGTGCCCTGCTCACCGGTCGCGCCCCACTTCTCGAGAATCGCGACAGCCGCCTTCAGCCCGGTCGCTGCAGTGGACTTGCGGTGGGTTGCAGCTTCCATCGCGCTCATGTCGATACTCTCTCGGTGTCTATAGACACAATATTAACCTATGAATGCCTATGGATACAAAGCGAGCCTGGGTTTCGAGCTCCGCCTTCATCGCCGCAGTCGATCATCCTGGCGGCGCCAAGTTCTCCGGCGGCCGGTGCCAGCCATCGTCCCGCTACTACTCTGGTGCCGGGTCTTGATCTGCTAGGATGACTGTTTGCTCATATGATATGACGCATGAGGCGCGACGGTTGTTTGGTCGCGCGTGCTCAGGAAAGGAAGCCCATCGTGATACACCCCCAAGACGGACGCTTGAGGCTGGATCGCCAGCGCTTGAAACACCATCGCAAGCAGCTAGGGCTGAGTCAGGAGGCCCTGGCCGAGCACTGCTTCGACCGTCGCCTCTGCGTCTCCATCGCTTCCATCAAGCGGGCCGAGAGCGGCCGGCCGGTGCTCTACCGCACCGCCCGCCACCTGGCCGAGATCTACGGCGTCGAGGTCGAGGCCCTGGCGGCGGATGCCGGTCAGGACGCCGCCGCGCCAGCGTCCGAGATCGAAGACATGGAGCTCGAGCGCGTCTTGATCCAGCTGCACGCCGTGGCCGCCGACACGATGAGTCTGGCCACTTGGGTCGAGCATTTCGGCGGCCGCTTGACGGAGGAGGGGGCGGCCCTCTTCGGGCTACCCCGGGCCTACCGTAGCGATGCTCAGCGTGGCCTGCTGTGCGCCGTGACCCTGGTGGAGCAGGGGGTGGCCCGGGGCGTCTACCTCCAGGCCGGTCGCTGGCCGGCTGGCGCCACGCCTTCGAGAGCGGAGGGGCTGAGCGGCGTCTGGGTCGAGCGAGGGGTGGCGGTGCAGCTGGCGGAGCGCTTCGTTTTCGACGATGAGGGCGGGGCCTGGCTGCGCTATCGCCACCCCCGGGACGAGGCCCAGGAGGCCCGCTTCGAGCTGGTGGGGCGCCGGGTGCAGCTGGGTCAGTTGCACGCCATTCTGGAGAGCACCCGGGCCTACCAGGCGGGCCATCTGATCTACATCCGTGGCGTGGCCGGCATCGGCAAGACCCGCCTTAGCGCCGAGTTTGCCGAGATGGCCGCGGCCCATGCCGATCACCATCAGGCCGAGGTACTGGACTTCGGCACCCGCGCCGACGAAGGCCCGCTGATGCAGCTGACGCGTTCGCTACTGCAGAGGTCCGGCGAGGCGATGGATGAGACGATGGACGAGGCGCACCTGCTCGCCCACCTGTCGGCGCTGCGCCTGCCGGAGGATCATGCCATGCTGCTGCGTCCGCTGCTGGGGCTGGCCCAGCCGGCGGACGCACGGCGTCTCTATGCGGCCATGACCCCCGAGACCCGCGCGCAGCGCCTGATCCAGGCACTGCGCGACATCATCCTGGCACGCTCCATTCATCGCCCTCAGCTGCTGGTGGTGGAGGATCTGCACTGGGCCGATGAGGCCCTGCTGGGCACCCTGACCGGGCTGCTCCAGGAGACCCTGGAAGCGCCGGTGATCTGGCTGTTCACCTCGCGTCTGGAGCAGGACCCGCTGGAGACCCGCCTAAGGCCGCAGCTGCCCGAGTCGCCGCTGACACTGATCGAGCTTCCCCCGCTGCGCCCCCAGGAGGCCGAGACCCTGGTGGCCAGCTTCGGCACGGTGCCCGCCGAGCACGCCGCGCGCTGCGTGACCCAGGCTCAGGGCAACCCGCTGTTTCTGACCCAGCTGCTGCTGTTTCATCCCCACCGCAGCTTGCCGGCGAGCCTGGCCAACCTGGTACAGACCAAGCTGGACCAGCTCACCGACCTGGATCGTCGTGCCATGTGCATCGTCGCCGCCATGGGGCAGCGCTTCTCCCTGCCAGCCTTGCGGGAGCTGTTGGGACAGCCCGACTACCGGCCCGATCTCCCCCAGCGCCATAGTCTGGTGCGTCCCCTGGGCGAGGGGAGCTACCGCTTCGTGCATGACCTGATCCTGCAGGGCATCTATGAAGGGATTCCCAAGGTACAGCGCGACCGCCTGCACCTGCGCCTGGCCGAGCACTATGGCGAGGCGGAGCCGGGGCTGCGGGCGCGCCACCTTCATCGGGCACGCTCCCTGGAGGCGCCAAGCGCCTTCCTGCAGGCGGTGGTCGCGGAAATGGCCCGCTACCGGCACGAGGAGGCCCTGGCGCTGCTGACCCAGTGCCAGTCCATCGACTATGCGCCGAAGGATGAGTACCGGCTGACGCTGCTGCAGGGCCAGGTCGCGATGGCGACCGGGCGTATTCAGGCGGCGCGGGAGTACTTCGAGGCGGCTCGCCGCTTTGCCCAGGAGGAGCGGCAGCGCATCACCGCGGACCTGTGGCTGGCCCGGGCGTTGAACATGCTCGATGCCCTGGAGGCGGAGGAGGCGATACTCGACGAGCTGCTGCCCCTGGCCGAGGCGCTGGAGGACCCCTTGCCCCTGGCCGAGGCGCTCTATCTCAAGGGCAACCTCTATTTTCCCCGGGGCGACTTCGCCACCAGCCGGGCCTATCAGACCCGGGCCCTGGCGCAGGCCCGCCGCGGCGGCGATGTGCGCACCGAGATCCAGGCCCTGAGCGGGCTCGGCGATGCCCACTATGCCGAGGGGCAGATGCGCAGCACCCACGAGCTGTTCACCCACTGCGTGGCACTCTGCCGGGAGCACGGCCACGCCGACCTGGAGGCCTCCAACCTGTTCATGCTGGGCACGGCCCGCATCTACGCCAACGAGACCGGGGCGGCGCTGACCGACTGCTTCGATGCCGCCGAGCTGGGCAAGCGGGTCGGCAATCGCCGCGCCGAGGTGGTGGCGCGGCTGACCGCGGCCTGGATCCTGATTTCCCAGGGAGAGCCCGACGGCGCCGACGAGCAGGTCGCGCAGGCGCTGTCGGTGGCTCGCGGCCTGGGGTCGGGGCGCTTCGAGGCCTTTCTGCTGGAGAGTCGCGCCCGGGTCGAGCTGATCACCGGGCGGCCCGCGGAGGCGCGAGCCAGCATCGAGCGCGCCTGGCAGCTGGTGGAACAGCACGGACTCAAGGCCTTTATCGGCCCCTGGGTGCTGGGCACCCGGGCGCTGCTGGAGGAGACCCCCGAGGCTCGCCTGGCGACGCTGGAACAGGGCGAGGCGCTGCTCGATACCGGCTGTGTGGGGCACAACGGCTACCGTTTCCTGATCGCGGCGGCGGAGGTCTGCCTGCTTGACCACCGCCCCGCCGCGGCCCGCCACTATGCCCGGCGCCTGACCCGGCTGATGGCGGCGGAGCCCTGTGCCTGGGGCGAGCACCACCGCGCCCTGATCGAGGCCCATGCCGATTGGCTGGAGCATGTCGACGAGAGCGGCGAGGCCGGCGCCCTGGAGGCCCTGCGGGCCTGCTGGCGCCGGGGCGAAGCCGCCGGCCTGCGGATGACGCTGCCCTGTCTGGCCGCCGCGCGGCTGTAGTCGACAGCCCGGGGCGTCACGCGTCCGACTGACCGGTATGCCCGAGCAACTGGGCGACGATCTGCGCGGACTGCTCCAGGCTCTGCTCCTGCAGGCCGGCGCCGCGGGTCCAGCCGCCGGCAAACAGCAGCGGGCATACGTCCTGGCGGCCCTCCAGGCGCCCCCGGGCGGCGGTCCGGTTATAGCGCGCGACCTCCGCCTGGGCCTCCAGGCAGTCGGCATCCAGCACATTGTGCTTGAACATCGTCCAGGCCTTGGCCTCCAGCTCGGGGTCCAATGGTGGCAGCCGGTCCCGGTAGCCCGCCTCGCCGGGCGTGGCGTTCGCTAGCGCCGCGGGCGCGTTCAGGGGGGAGGGGCGCCGGTCGAGCATCTCGCGACGGGGAATCCGGTTGAGGTCATCCACCAGCGAGACGAAGTACTGGGGCAGGCCGGCCCGGTCGTAGGCGGGATTGCCGGCATCGTTCTGGTGGCGATTGGCCACATAGTCGATCCGGTAGGGGAAGAAGGTGTCTTCGCGGTCACGCACTTCGATATTGTAGGTGCGCCACAGGTTGCGATTGGGCGGGAGACGGGCGGCCGCGGTGTGGCAGACGCCGAAGCCGCGGGTGTAGCGCACCTTGCCGAGGATATGCTGCAGGGCCCGCTGGGTGTCGGCCAGGCCGTCGCCGAACGTCAACATCGGCAGGGCATCCTCGGCATGGGTGGCCATGATCAGCAGGTCGGCCTCCCAGCGCCGCTCCCCGGCGGCGTTGCGCTCGGTGAGTGTCACGCCTCGCGGCGAGAGGCTGGCCTCCACTTCGATACCGCGCAGAATCGTGACCCTGGGCCCCTGGATCTGCGGGTTGGCGATATGGGCGGCCAGGGCCTCCAGCCAGTGCTGGGCGCCGTGCTCGAAGTAGCGGCGATCCGGGGGCGAGCCGCCCTCCTGAATACGGTAGTACTCGAAGGGGGCCTGGAGCGGCATGCCGCCGGGGCCGCGATCGTCGGCGAAGTACATGGCCGAGATGCGGGGGTAGTAGATGGTGCCGCGGATACGCTCCAGGCGGGCCGGTAGTGCCGGGTCCTGCCAGTCGATGTCGATTTTCAAACGATCCGCAGCGGCGGCCAGCATCTCGGAGGGAGCGGCGACGCAGCCGTCGAAGAAGTCGTCCACCGTATAGCGGGGGGTAATCCGCTGGCTCTCCACCAGGTCGATGGCGCTCTGATGCACCACGGTGATCAGCGGCGCCAGCTTGCCCCCTTCGGCCTGGCTCAGCTCGTGGGCGGGATCGCTGACACCGTGGACCAGGTCGCGGTCATCGGTCAGGGCAATCGTCCCGTCACGGCTGAAATAGCTCTCGGTATTCTCCAGCGGTTTCATGCGGTCCAACTCGCCGATTTCGCCGAGCACGGCGCGCAGGCGATCGTAGGTGGCCAAATTGACATCGTTGACCCCCAGGTCGGCCCAGCGCCGATAGGGGGAATCGGGCTTGCCCGGTTGGCGCCGACTGCCCAGGTCGACCCACACCGTCTCGGCGTTGCCGCCCAGGGTGGTCTTGCGCTCGAAGAGGGTGACCTCGATCTCCCGGGCCGTCTCGCCGCCATATTTCTGCAGATAGTAGGCCAGCGACAGGCCGGAGACGCCGCCGCCAATGATGGCGACGCGCAGCGGTGCATTGTCCATATGGTACTCCCCAAGCATTGGTTTGCTTCAGGGTCGGTCAAGGGCGCGTTGCAACCAAGGGGGCAGAACCAGCTGATACCGAAGTGATCCGTTGGGACTTGCTGCGGCCGGCGCCTGTGCTGGCGGTGATACCGAGCTGATGCTGACGTCATGCGGCATCGGGACTGGAATGGATAGGGCAAAGCCGCGGTCGGCTTCATCCGGCCGCCGATTCCACGACCCCTGCCACGACACTCGCACGAGGTACCGACCGATGAACGCTCCCCATGATATTGATAAGCAGCTGATCGCCCACGACTTCCGTGTCGCCATGCATGGCAAGCTCGAACCTGAGCAGATCGATGACGCCGTCGAGGCATTGGTGACCTCCGAGAAGGCCTACGGGGCTACCGGAAGCGTGGCCAGCCTGATCTTCTACCTCCAGTTCCAGGTCAACATCACCGATGGCAAGACCTTCGACGGGCACGCCGGCGGGGCCTCTTCGCCGGGCGGCGGCGCGCTCTTCGGGCATGTCTATACCAACGATCTCGACCGGCTCTATCGCGATACCGTGAGCTTCGAGTTTCAGTCAACGCCGGTCTATCTGAGCGTGCTGTTCTTCGACCGGCACAGCAAGCTGCTGGGCCACTTCCAGTCGGGCGCTGTCTCCATCGTGACCGGCATCGGCGGCGGCAAGGGCAGCTGGAGCTGAGTCGCGCCATTGGCTTTGTCCCCCCGGGGCGCCGTCGGCGCCCCGCAACCCCCCCTCGACCTGAGCGCGTAGCCAGGCGATCTCCTCGGCCCGGATCGCCGGCTCGATGGTCTTCGGCACCATGGGAATCTCGTCGATGCGCGGGTCGCGCATCAGCGTGGCAGATACCTCCCCCCACCACCTTGTCGCATTCATCCAGTGCGCGGTAGAGGCCTCCGGCGTGCGCAGGTCATAGCCGGCGGCGAAGGCGTGGCAGGTGTCGAGCACCCGGCAGCATGCGGTTGTACCCAATCTAGGTAGTTCTACGGACATCGATCTGCGTGATGCACCCTAAGAAATAACAGCAGGGTAATTTGCGAAATCCTTCGGATTTATTTTCGATTTCATCGGTTTATTCTGCACGGGTCAGGTTTCTGACCAGTTCGATTTTTATCATTAAAACAAACAAGGGCGTTCTTGATGCTTTGTAATTTTTTTCGAGTTCGCCAGGAGAAGATTTTATGAGCGTCAACAGGCGTAATTTCCTCAAGTACACTGGTGCCGCCGCAGTGGGTACCGTCATGGCGCCGAGTATCGTCAAGGCCCGGGAAACCTTCAACTGGCGCATGACCACCAGTTGGCCCTCCGGGTTTCCGTTTTTCCAGTCGGGGCCTGGCTCCGCCACGGACTTCGCTAAACGTGTGGAAGAGATGTCGGGGGGGCGCATCAAGATCCGGGTCTATGGCGCCGGTGAATTGATACCTGCATTCGATGGCTTCGATGCCGTTTCCCGGGGGCAACAGGTTCAGCTGAATCATGCTTGCTCCTACTACTGGGCCGGGGAGTCGTTCGCTGCCCAGTATTTCACCACCGTACCTTTCGGCATGACCTTTCAGGGGTTCAATGCTTGGCTGGCGCATGGCGGTGGCTACGAACTGTGGAAGGAAACCTACGAGCCCTACAACCTGATCCCTCTGGCAGTGGGCTGTACCGGCGCGCAGCCGGTGGGCTGGTTCCGTGAGCCCGTCACCAGTGTCGAAGACTTCCGCGGCCTGAATATCCGCATGCCGGGGTTGGCCGGCGATGTCTACAATGCCATCGGTGCCAATGCCCGACTACTGCCTGGAGGGGAAATATTCGCCGCCCTGGAGCGCGGTGCCATCGATGCGGCTGAGTGGGTGGGGCCCTATCTCGATCGGGCACTGGGCCTGCATAACGCGGCCAAACACTACTATTCTTCGGGCTGGCACGAGCCTTCCACCACCACCGAGGTCATTGTCAATAAGGACGCCTACAATTCCCTGCCAAGTGACCTCCAGGCCGTGCTTCACAATGCGGCGGCAGCCTGCAATATCACTTCCCATACCTGGATCGAAGCCCAGAACGGCGACGCCCTGCAAGATCTGATGAATAACCATGGCGTTCAGTTCAACACCCTCCCCAACGACGTCATCATGGCCCTGTTCGAGGCGACACGCGACATTCTCGCGAGCGAGGCCAACAAGGACCCGCTGGTGAAGCGAATCAACGACAGCTTCTGGGAATTCAAGAAGAAGCATGATGGCTGGCAGGCCAACAGCGAAACCGTATTCGCCAATACCATTAGCCACTATGGACAGGGCATGATCTAACCTCGTCCAGGCCCTTGACTTCGACAACCGCATCGAAGCCAAGGGCTTTTTCTGTCTGGCCTTTCGAAAGTCCCGCTTACCTTGCCTGACGTCCACCGGGTGCCCGCCCGGAGGGGGAGTTCACATGCTGCGTTTCTGTAAGTCGCTCGAGCGCCTGCTCGAGCGTATCACGAGCCTTGCCGGTTTTATTGGCGGAGTGACCATGGTCATCATGATCGCCTTGATATTCGGTAATATGCTGAGTCGTTATGCCCTGGGTATTGGAGCGGTCTGGGCTCAGGAGCTGGAGTGGTACCTGCTGTCGGTCATGGCGATGATGGGGATCGCCTATGCCATGAAGTTCGACGACCACGTTCGCGTGGACATTCTGTCGAGCCGGTTCAGCCCCGTGGGCATGATATGGCTGAATCTCATCACCGCGATCCTGGTGGCGCTGCCCTGTGCACTGCTCATTATCCATTACAGCTTTCCGTTCGCCGAGAGCTCGATGATTCGCGGTGAGCGCTCACCGAATTCATCAGGGCTTCCCTGGCGTTGGATACCCAAGTCCATGGTGGTCGTTGGTTTCGTCTTCGTGGCGACAGAATCGGTACGGCAGGCGCTGGAGAACAGCAGGCGCCTTATTCAACACTACGCTGGGAGTGCCTGAGTCATGCCGTTGGAATATTACGCTCTGGCCATGATCGTTGCCTTTTTCGTCCTGGTGATGACCGGCATTCCGGTTGGCTTCGTAGTGGCTTTCGTCGGTTTCGTATTCGGCTTCATTGGCTTCGATGGCTGGCTGTTCGAGCTGCTGCCCTCGCGGATCTACGGTGTCGTCTCAAACTACACTCTCTTGGCGATCCCGCTTTTCGTCTTCATGGGGGTGATGCTGGAGCGATCGAAGATCGCCGAGCGTATGCTCGACGTGATTGGCCACCTGTGTGGTGGCCTACCGGGCGGGATGGCGCTGGCGGTAATCATCGTGGGTGTGCTGCTGGGGGCGGCGACGGGAATCGTCGGTGCGGTGATCGTGACACTGACCCTGATGGCGATGCCTACCCTGGTACGCCGCGGCTACAAGAAGACGGTCGCGTGCGGCACCATCTGTGCCGCCGGCACTCTGGGGCAGATCATCCCGCCAAGCCTGGTACTGCTGGTGCTGGCGGATATCATGAACCTTTCAGTCGGCAGCCTTTTCGCCGCCGCCCTGGTGCCCGGCCTGCTGCTGGCCGGCATGTATCTGGCCTACCTGCTGGTGCTAGCGTTTTTCTTTTCCGCCGATGTGCCCGCCATCGATGAAGATGAGCGCGCCGCCGTCAGCAAGCTGGCGCTATGCAAGGATTTTTGCAAGGTGGTAGTGCCACCGCTGTTGCTCATCTTCGCCGTGCTGGGCTCGATCATTGGTGGCGTAGCCGCCCCAACGGAAGCCGCCTCGGTAGGGGCAGTGGGAGCCTTGCTGTTGACGATCATCTCCGGGCGCATGACGTTCGCGGTGTTCACCGATACGGTAAAGACCTCGCTGCGCGTCAGCTGCATGATCTTCTTCGTGCTGATCGCCTCTCAGGTCTTCGCCTTGGCCTTCAGGGGGTTGGACGGTGAGTTCCTGATCGAGGCGATGTTCGAATGGGTGCCGGGCGGTATGTATGGCACGCTGATTTTCATGCTGCTGCTGATCTTCTTCCTGGGGTTCTTCCTCGAGTGGATCCAGATCTCCTATATCGCCGTACCGCTGTTTCTGCCCTTCCTGGCAAGCCAGGGCGACATGTCCATGGTCTGGGTGGCCATCCTGATCGCCATGAACCTTCAGACCTCCTTCTTGACGCCGCCCTTCGGCTGGTCGCTGCTGTTCATGAAGGGGGGGGCACCACCGGGGATCACCACGGGCGACATCTATAAGGGGGCCATTCCTTTCGTCCTGATCCAGGTCCTGGCCCTGGCGTTGATCATCGTTTTCCCAGAGGTAGTGCTATGGTTGCCCGCGGTGGTAGGATGGTGAGTTGCTATAATCGTTAGGGCAAAATTGGCGATCAGGCCCTGCCAATCCTCGTCCGACATAGAGGTTGGCGGGGCTTATCGCTCAACAATAATAAATGAACAGGTGTGCGCCAGTGTTCACGTTCAGAACCAAACTGACGCTGCTCACCTTGCTACCTCTGTTGGTTCTCATTGCAGGTGTCACTTTCTTTGCTATCCATCAGAGTGCGCGGTTGAGTGGGGTGCAGTCGGACATCCTCAAGGATGGGTTGCTGCAAGCCAAAAAGGCTGAGCTAAAGAATTATATGGAGTTGGCCTATACGGCGATCAGTGACATATACGAAGACCCTGCTTTGTCCAGAAATCAGGCACAAGGACGCGTGGCGGATGCCTTTCGTCGCATGGAGTATGGTTCCGATGGCTACTTCTTCGTTTACGATTACGATGGAGTGAATATCGTCCATCCCCGCCTGGAGCATCTGGCGGGTCAGGATCTGTGGAACTTCCGTGATGAAGATGGGAACCTGCTGATTCAGGAGCTCATCCGGAAGGCGCAAGCGGGTGGTGGCTTTACCGAATACCGTTGGGACAAGCCCTCCGGTGGTAACTCGGAACCCAAACTTAGCTACTCCATTGGCCTGGATGACTGGGGGTGGATGGTTGGCACGGGGCTCTATCTGGATGACGTTGAACTGGTCGTCAGTCAGATGGAACGGCACATGGTCGGGAATGCGCGCAAGACGATTCTTCTGATGGCTTTCTTTACCGCTTCCTGCCTGCTCGTCATTGCGGTGATCGGCCTTGCGGTCAACCTGAGCGAGGCGCGTGTGGCGAATCGCAAAATGGTCAGGATGGCCCAGAAGACCTTCAGCTTCCTCGAAAAGGAGCGACGGCGGATCTCCCGCGAGCTCCACGATGGCATCAACCAGCTGCTGGTGTCGGCGCGTTTTAAACTGGAGCGTGTCGATGACGCCCTGGGACGAGGAGATCACCTTGACGCCTCCTCCTCTCTGGCCGCGACTGATCGCATCCTCGAAACGGGAATCCAGGACCTCAGGCGGCTCGCTTATGACCTGCGCCCGAGCATGCTAGACGATCTGGGGCTGGTGGCGGCTTTGGAGAGTCTCTGTTCGGGCCTGGTGGAGCGCAAGCCCGTCCAGATTCAGTTCGAGTCGAACATCGACAGCCGGCAGTGTCAGCCGGTCTTGGCAACGGCGCTGTATCGCATCACCCAGGAGAGCCTGCACAACATCGAGAAGCACGCCGGCAGGGTCCATCAGGTTAGGGTGAAGGTGCGGCGGCGTCGGAGTTGGGTGTACCTGGAGATAGAGGATGATGGTGAAGGCTTCGCCTGGCGCCCCGATCAGAGCCAGGAACAGGATGGCAGCGGTCTGGGGTTACGCAACATTCAGGATCGAGTCGACCTGCTGGGTGGTCGCCTGACGATCGATACGGCGCCCGGCAAGGGCGTGCGCATCAGGCTCAAGGTGCCGTATCAGCGTGCTACCAGCAAGGCAAGCGGAGAGAGAAGCGATGGACGGGTCTATAAGCGTACTTTTGGCGGACGATCATCCGCTGGTTCTGGAAGGCCTGCGCTACCGGCTGGAGGCCCAGCCGGGCATTGATCTTGTCGGGGTGGCGAGTTCGGGGCAGGAGCTGTTGACGCTGGCGCAGGCGCTGCAGCCTGACGTGGTGGTAACGGATATCACCATGCCAGGCCTCTCCGGCCTCGAGGCCTGCAGGATTCTGCGGGAGACTTGTCCTGCTATCAGGGTCCTTGTCTTGACCATGCACGACAATGAAGAGTACATCCGCCGTGCCGTCGCCTGCGGGGCCGCTGGTTACGTGCTCAAGGACGCTTCCGCCGAGCATATGGTCTTCGCCTTGCGCGAGGTGGCGAGTGGCCGCAGCCATTTCGGCTCCAGCGTCTCCAGGGCCCTGCTCGAGGAGAAGGAGGGGCGCTTGACCCAGCGCGAGACCGATGTCCTCAAGCTCATGTTCGAAGGCATGAGCAGTCGCGACATCGGCGAGGCGCTAGCCATCAGCGCTCGCACGGTGGAGTCGCATCGCAGCAATATCTATCGCAAGCTCAATACCAACTCCATGGCGCGCCTGTTTCGCTACGCGATGCGCCATGGGCTGGTGGAGCTGGAGTAGCCCGGTATCTCCCACTGGCCCTGGGCGGGCTGAAAGCCTTCGGGGTCCGCAGCGATGAACTGTTCCTGCCCTTCCGGGGTGAGCATGACCAAGCCCCAGGCCGCGTCGGGGAAACTCAGGGCGCCGAGAGCCGTCGTTCTCACTGCTATGCTGAAGTCAGGGTAATGGACGGCGAATGCGGAGCCGGAGCGGGTGGTGCGACATGAACAGCCGTATGCTGAAGCGAGTTCTGTGGTGGGGGCTGGTCAGCAGCCTTCTAGTGATCGCCAGCAAGGCGTGGACGGAGACGACGCCCCAGATGGCCAGAATGGACCCTGACGGTGTGCAACGCATCACCCAGGTGGGTGGCAACTACTACTTCGAACCCGAGCATATCGTGGTACGGGCCGGCATACCGGTGGAGCTGACGGCACGCCGGGTGTATGGTCTCACGCCCCACAGTCTGGTGATCCGCTCTGCCGAAATGGGACTCGATATCGAGGTTTCGCTCGATACCGAGGGGACCCTGATTCGCTTTACCCCCCGGCTGCCGGGACGTGTCGAGTTCTACTGCGATGAGCGCCTGTTGTTCTTCCGGAGCCACCGCGAGCAGGGCATGGTCGGGGTGCTGGAAGTGGTGGAGTGATCATGCTACCGGAGCTGCTGATGATGGTGGTCCTGAGCCTCGAGCCAAACCCGGTGGCGGCGGCGCTGGCGCGTTTCGAACAGCTCGACGCCTATCAACTGACCCTGCGCAGTCAGGGCGACAGCGGCGAGGAGGTGATCCGCTACAGCTATCGGCGTCCCGGCTTCATTCGCATGGACCTGATCATGCCCTACCGCGGCGCCGTGCTGATCTACAGCCCCGAGACCCGGCGGGTGCAGCTCTGGCCGTTCGGCAGCCCGGGAAATCGGCCGAGCGTGTCGCTCAGTCCGCTCAACCGCATGGTGCGCAGCGCCCGGGGACACCGGGTGGACCAGTCGGACGTAGGCACCCTGCTGCGCAATATCCAGCGCCTGCAGGAGCAGGGCACGCTCCAGCAGCTCGGTGAGGTCAGCCTCCAGGGCCGGCGTGCCCTGCAGCTGGTCGTGGAGGGTGCGCCGGACCAGCGAGTCGGGGAGGTGGCCCGCTACGAACTGTGGCTCGACAGCGAGACCTTGTTTCCACTGCAGGTGATCAGCCGTGATGACCAGGGCACCCGACTCGAGGTGGTGCGGTTCGAGGATATCGACCTCGATCCCGAGTTGCCGGCCGATCACTTCTCGCCGTAACACAAGGATTGGCTTTATCGCGATCAGGCCGGCTGCTGAGCGCGTAGCCAGGCGATCTCCTCGGCCCAGATCGCCGGCTCGATGGTCTCCAACACCATGGGGATCTCGTCGATGCGCGGGTCGCGCATCAGGGTGGTGAAGGCGTCCAGCCCGATGTTGCCCTGGCCCAGGCTGTGATGGCGGTCGACGCGGCTGGCGAATTCGCTCTTGGCGTCGTTCAGGTGCATGCCGCGCAGATACCTGAAACCCACCACCTTGTCGAATTCGTCCAGCGTCGCGGTGCAGGCCTCCGGCGTGCGCAGGTCATAGCCGGCGGCGAAGGCGTGGCAGGTGTCGAGGCAGACCCCGACCCGCGTCTTGTCCTCGACCTGATCGATGATCTCGGCCAGGTGCTCGAAGCGCCAGCCCAGGTTGGTGCCCTGGCCGGCGGTGTTCTCGATCACCGCGGTGACGCCGCGGGTTTCGGCGAGCGCCAGGTTGATCGAGTCGGCGATGCGGGTCAGGCACTCGCGTTCGCTGATCTTCTTCAGGTGGCTGCCGGGGTGGAAGTTGAGCAGGGTGAGCCCGAGCTGCTCGCAGCGCTGGAACTCGTCGAGGAAGGCCGCGCGGGACTTCTCGAGCCCGGCGGCGTCCGGGTGGCCGAGGTTGATCAGGTAGCTGTCGTGGGGAAGGATCTGCCCCGGGCCGAAACCGTGCTCGCGGCAGGCCGTGCGGAAGGCCTCGATGGCCTCGTCGGTCAGCGGCTTGGCGCGCCACTGGCGCTGGTTCTTGGTGAACAGGGCAAAGGCATCGGCGCCGATCTCCACGGCGCGCAACACCGCCTGGTCGGGGCCACCGGCGGCACTGACGTGGGCTCCGAGGTATTTCACGCGGGCTTTCCTCCCATCGACTCGCTCAGCGCCCAGGCCACGGCCTGCTCGGCGTGAATGGCCGTGGTGTCATAGAGCGGCACCGAGGTATGGGCCTGCTGAACCAGCAGGGCGATCTCGGTGCAGCCGAGGATCACCGCCTCGGCGCCATGCGCCTGCAGGGAGTCGATGATCTCGAGATAGCGCTGGCGCGATGCGTCGAGCACCCGGCCCTGACAGAGCTCGGTGTAGATCACCTCGTGAATGAGGTCCCGCTGCAGGGCATCGGGGACCAGCACCTCGATGCCGAACCCCTCGGTGAGCCTGCCCGCATAGAAATCCTGCTCCATGGTGAAGCGGGTGCCGAGCAGGCCGACGCGACGGATGCCATCGTCCGCCAGGCGCTGGCCCGTGGCGTCGGCGATATGCAGCAGCGGAATGTCGACCGCCGCCTCGATCTCGGGCGCCACCTTGTGCATGGTGTTGGTGCCAATGATCAGGAAGTCGGCGCCGCCGGCCTCCACCGACCGGGCCGCCTGGCAGAGTATCTCGGCGGTGGCCGCCCAGTCGCCGGCATGCTGCAGCCGCTCGATGTCCGCGAAATCGACGCTGTAGAGACACAGCTTCGCCGAGTGCAGCCCACCCAGGGCCGCCTTGACGCCTTCATTGAGCGCCCGATAGTAGCTGGCGGTGGACTCCCAGCTCATGCCACCCAGCATGCCGATGGTCTTCATGGGGCAGGTGACTCCTTGTCGTTACCATGCCCCGCAGCTTAGCCCGCGTGCTATCCGGCGCACAACGTCGCGTCAGGACGTCGCCCGGGTGGCGACGACCTCCAGATACTGCGCCTCGACCCGGGTGCTGCCGTCGGTGGCTTCGTTATGCCGGCTCCAGTGGGCCTCCAGGTCCTGGCGCAGGGCCTCGCGGCCGTCGTCCTCAAGCCGGGCCCAGGCGCGCTCGATGGGGCCAAAGAACTGCCTGTGGAACTCCACCACCTCGGGGACGGAAAACGGGTACTCGAAGATGACGGTGACCGGTGAGGTGCGCAGCTCGGTAATGCCCTCTCTCAGGCGCTCCCGCACCGTCGCGGGGTCTCCCCAGAGCGCGGGTGAGGGCACGCCTTCCGGAGGCGGCGCGTGGCGGCCGACGACCTTGAACATCTCGCCGATAAAGGTCTCGGGCATCCAGTTGGCCATGGCGATGGTGCCGCCGGGGCGGCACACCCGCACCAGCTCGGCGGCGGCGTACTCGGGGCGTGGAGCGAACATGGCCCCGTACATGCTCACCACCGCATCGAAGGAGGCGTCGGGCAGGGCGAGGTTCTCGGCATCGCCGACCTCGAAGCGGATATCCAGGCCCTCGGCACGCGCGCGGCTGCGGGCCTGTTCGATCAGGTTGTCGGCGATATCGATGCCGGTGACCGATGCCCCGGCGCGGGCCGCCGGAATCGCCAGGTTCCCCGTGCCGCAGGCGACATCGAGCAGTCGCAGGCCGGGGGTGATATGGCGGTTGGCGATAAAGTCGTCGGCGTGGTGCTGGATGAATTTGGCGACTTCTCCAAAATCGCCGGCCATCCAGGTCTTGCGCATGCCGTCCTTGATGGTCTGGATATCAGGCATGGTGCCGGTCATAGGGCCCCCTCGCATGGTTTCCCATGGCGTCTATGTCGAAGGGTAGGGTGTCGTCATCAGTGTAGCGGCTGGCGCGGCTTCCGGCGCAGCTGAGCCGTGCCCGACAAGCTGCGACCAACGGCCATTTTGCATCCATCGCCACTCTTGCATACTCTGGCTGAATTAAGGCCGCTGAGAGATTGGACTGACGAAACCCATCGAAGGAACACCGGGACTACCTCACGGATGCCAGCGCACCACCACGGCGTGCAGGGTAGGGCGGTAGCGTGGCTGGACTTCATGCCGTGCCGCTACCCCAAAGGGCTGCGGACCCCGGCAAAACCCTTGCCCAGCACATGGGTATAGATCTGGGTGGTTTCCACGCTCTTGTGCCCGAGCAACTCCTGCACCGTACGGATATCCGTTCCCTGGCTCAGCAGTTGAGTGGCGAAGCTGTGTCGCAGAGTATGGCAGGAGCCGGGGCGTGGTAGCGATGCGGCGCGCATGGCATGTCTGACCGCCCTTTGCACTGCCGATGGGTGGATATGGTGGAGAACAACCTTGCCATCCATATCGCAGCAGGGCCGGGTGGCGGGGAAAAGCCACTGCCAAGCCAAGGAAATACCCGCATTCGGGTACTTGCGATCCAGCGCGTGGGGTAGCGTCACCGGTACACGGCCATGATGCAGGCGATAGTCAAGTTGCTGTTTGGCCGTGGAGATTTGATGCTGCAAGGCGGGAATACAGGTCGAAGGGAGCAGGGTGGTTCTGTCCTTGTCGCCCTTGCCAGCTCTCACCGTAATAACCTGACGTTGGAAATCGATATCCCGGACACGTAGGCGGCATGTTTCGATGAGCCGCAGCCCTGAGCCGTACATCAATGTCCCCATTAGATACATGGAGCCAGAAAGGTGGCCCAGTACGCGCATCACTTCCTCGTGGGATAGCACCACCGGCAGCCGGCGAGGGCGCCTGGCGCGTGAAAATTCACCGATTTCTCCCAAGGGCTGCTCGAGAACATGGCGATAGAGGAAGACGATAGCATTCAGGGCCTGGTTCTGCGTGGCGGCTGCCACTTGGCGTTCCACTGCAAGGTACTCCAGGAAAGCACGCACCTCTGGCGCTCCCATGCTGGCGGGGTGCCGGATCCCATGGAATCGGATGAAGTAGCGTATCCAGTAACAGTAGGTTTTTTCGGTACGCGGGCTGTAGCGCTTCACCCGCATGGTGGCCTTCACACGGTCCATCAGCTTTGGCGGTCTGGTCTGCGTATCCATACGGCAGCTCCCTCTTGATATGGATATACATACAGTATTATTGGTTCCGGCAAAACGCGCAAGCGCGCGAATTCTGCATGAGTGGCCGAGCTATACTTTGGTGTTGGAAAAATCAATAGGTTAGGGGGGGAAGAAGCATGCTGGCGAACATTGTTGAACGAGCAGATGCGTTCATCCAATATCAGGACGTGCAGTCCAATCACTGTTGAACTAAACCGCTTCGCGGTAGCTGTCGTCGAATCCTGTCTTTTGCCCCATCGCACCACACTGTTCATTGACCCACGTGGGTCAGAGAACAGGAGTGATGACGATGACTGCCTTACGACAGAAGATGATCGAGGCCATGCGTCAACGTGGCTTCGCCCAACGTACCCACACCACTTACCTAATGGTGATCACGGATCTGGCGCGTTATTTCCACCGCCCGCCAGACACCTTGAGCACCGATGACCTGCAACACTTCTTCAACCATCTGGTCCAGGAACGTGGTTTGTCCGCCGCCAGCTGCCGCGTTTATCTGTACGGCGTGCGGTTCCTGTACCTGCAGGTGTTGCACTGGCCTTCGGTGGACGTATCGCCGGTGGTACCGAAGAAGCCGCAGCGGATTCCGGAACTGCTAACCCGCGACGAAGTCCGTCGGATCCTGACGGCGTGCCACAACCCCAAGCATCGCATGATGCTCGAACTGTGCT
>NZ_JABFUC010000007.1 GCF_022341425.1 Billgrantia campisalis
TGGCGCCGGACTCGACCAGCTGCTTGAACTGCTCGGCGGAGATGGTGACGTTCGTGCCTTCCGGAATGACCAGCTGGTCGATACCAGTGAAGTCTGTGGCCGGATCGACGACGATGTCCTCACCTTCCAGGAAGGTCACGGTGCCAACATCGATCCCTTCCTGATCCAGGGTACCGAAGTCGAACTCGGAGCCATCGTAGTTGGCTACATTCAGCGTGGCGGAGTCCTCATCAACATCAAATGCAGCGATCAGATCAATTTCCTGCAGCTGGTTGACGTTGAGTGTCAGCTCGGAATCCTTGGCAAGGGCGATGGCATCGATACCGATCAGCTCGACATTGGAGAGGTCAATGACCCCGCCTTCGAAGCCGCTGAAGCTGAAATCGTCAGTGTCAACATGCTCACCCACACCCAGCACAGCGGTACCGTCGACGCCGGACATGTCGATGGTCTCGAGCACATCTTCATCGAAGCTGCTGCCATCCAACCACAGCTGAACGTCAGAGGGGTTGGAGTTGACGGTGATCGAGGACGCATAGTTGGCTTCAAGGGTACCGATGATGGCGTCGCCGTCGGCCACGTTGATGGTTACGTCACCGGCATTGGTGATGATGCCATCGACATGCAGCGAACGCGTGCCACCGGTGGAGGTAGCGCCCAGGGTCACACCAGCGTTGTTGATGTTGAACACGCCAGAGGCTTCGCCATCGCGGAACCAGAGGGCTTCCACCGTACCGATGTTGGAGGCGTTGGGGTCGCCAGCGGCCTTGGACAGCTCGTCGAAGTTGGCGAAGCCGTCACCTTCCAGGAGGATTTCCGGGTTGGTGCTACCGAACGGCAGGTTGTTGAAGGTCAGGGTGTAGCCCTGATTGCCCTTCAGGCCGACCTGCTCGAGGTCCTGGGAGCTGTCGGAGATGTTGAAGAAGCGATCTTCGCCACCCAGGTCCACGACCACATACTCGGCTACGCCCTGAGTGGGCAGACCGGTTGCGGGATCGGGAGAGGCCTCACCCACATCACCTGCCAGCATCACATCGATGCGGGTACCGGTGTTATTGCCAATGATGGAGCCCCACTCATCATCGGCAGTATTGTAGATCTGATCGAAGTTCTTGATGGTCAGACCTTCCACCGTGCCTTCCAGCTCGGAGAAGTCGATGAAGAAGATGCCATCACCACCGTTCAGCTCGACGTAACCATCGAACACGACGTCCTGCGACCCGGTGATCACCAGGGTCTGGGCACCCGTCTCGATGTCACCGATCGGCTGATCGTCAGCGCTGAGCAGGTCGGTATCGATGGTCAGCACGTCGAGGCTATCGACAGTGTCCGGACGCTCGAAGCCGTTGAAGCTGCGCTCAATGGTGAGGTTATCATCACCCCAACCAGAGATGGTACCGCCAGTGCTGTAGTTGCTCTGACCGGTGGCATCGAACTGCAGGCCAGCCTCGGTGATAACCAAGAAGCCTTTGCTCGGGCCGTCTTCGGCGTCAAACTCAATGCCATCTTCAGCCACATACTTGTGCAGCTCTTCGGCGGTCAGGGTCAGGGTGGCACCCTTCTCGACGATCAGGCTCAGCTTGATGTTGCTGTCCAGATCGAAGTCGGCCATCAGCTCAGACAGCGAGGTGTCTTCGCTGATGATCACTTCGATTTCAACGGTGTCGCGATGGTTGGTCTCGAGGACACCACCCCAGAGGGCAAACTGCTCCTGGTTGAGGGTCAGTTTGCTGCTTTGGTGCAGCACGACGCGATCCACGGTCACATCGTCGGTGTTGACCAAGTCGAGTTCGACGTCACCCTTGATGTGCAGGGTCAGCTCGCTGCCCGCAATCTTGGAGCCACGGCCGGCGTCAACGCCGTCGAGGATCAGGGTGTCACGGCCGGCGTTGGTGTCGACGTTCAGCACCACACCGGCTTCGGTGCCGCTGATGGCGATAACGTCGCGCGCCTGGGAGCCGAGCACGGTGACTTCCTGGAGCAGGTCGCTGCCGCCGGTGCCGTCGGCATCGTCCAGGTTGTCAGAAGCGGTGATACCCAGGCGCAGGCCACCGGTGTTGGCGGAGGCATCGACGTGAGCCTCACCGAAGGCGAACTGCAGGTCGGAGTTGATGACCAGCTCGCCGCTGCCGGAGACATTCAGTTCACGCAGGAATTCACCGAAGTCTGCGTTCTCCAGAACGTTCAGGCGGCCTTCGGAGAGCAGGTTGACGGTACCGGCGTTGTGGCCGAGCGCCAGGTTACCGGTGTTCATGGTGACGTTGGCCAGCTCCAGCTCGACGGCATCGCCCAGGCCACGGCCGTAGTAGAGGTTGACGTCCTGGGTGAAGTTGCCTTCCAGGCGGGCGGTCGCACTGCCTTCGATGCCGAGGAGGTGCAGGGCACCTGCCTCACCTTCGCCGCTGAAGGCACCGCCTTCGTTGATGACCAGCTTCTCGAGCTCGCGGGCGCGGCTCAGGTCGAGGATGCTGGCACCGCCATCGATGTCGGGCATCGGGAAGTTGGCGTCTTCGAAGATCGTCTCGCTGACTTGATAGTAGTTCGGCAGATTCTGGACCTGCACTTCCTGGATGTTCTTCAGCTGGAAGGGCTGGGCGAAGAAGCCCTTCATGTCCACTTCGAGGACATTGTAGCCACCGCCGCCGTCGATGTAGGCACCGTGCAGCAGCTCGGGGCGACCGGCGATGATCAGGTCGTTGGCGCTGGTGGTGTAGCCGGACTCGAAGGCACCGCCGTTGTTCTGGGTGGGAGTCAGAACGATGCCAGTCTGAGTGACTTCTTCATTCTGCTGGAGGCCATCGATGATCTCGGCGAACAGCGCGGCCGGAGTATCGATGGTGGCCTCGAAGACGGAGCCATCCAGCAGGGTCACGGTGATGGTGGAGTTATCGCCGCTGTCGGAAATATTGACGTTTTCGACGTTGACGATCTTGTCGCCGGAGACCTCGATACCCAGGTCTTCCAGGGTCAGGTCGCTGACGCTTTGCAGGAAGGCCAGGGCGTCCTCAACGTCCACGCCATTCCAGCTCAGCGTGGTCTCGGTCTGAGTGGGAATTTCAGTGAGCGTGAAGACGTTCTGGGTGCTGGGCTGGCCGGCGGCCTTAACCAGCTGGGCAATAAACCCGTCGACATCTACCGCTGCAGGATCGGTGTTCTCGTTGACATTGACCAGGAACTGACGCGCCGTGTTGGCAGCGTTGTTACCCTGATAGGCAGTGATCTCGTTGGGATCGTCGATGGCGTCGGTGAACGACTGTGCCACGGCCAGCTTGTTGTCGAGGGCTACGGCGTCTTCGTTCTGCGCGCCACCCGCGATGGTCAGAGCGATCTCGGCCAGGGTCAGGTTGCCGGCTTCCAGATGGTCGACATAGAAGGCCAGACCTTCCGCCTCGGCGCTACGGCCGAACAGCTGGAAGTAGAGATTGTTGACCAACTGCTCGTTGGACATGCTGCCGAAACGGGCATCAAATTCCGGCGAGGTGCCGAAATCGTTGATCACCGCGTCGATCCCTCGCTCGTCGATCTGTTCTGCCCAGTACTGCTGGCCAGACGGATCGGCCGGGCGACCGTAGTAGGCCACGTACAGTTTTTGGACCAGATCCAAAGATTCTTGTGTTGCCATGGGACTATAGTCTCCTTCCAATTTGAAGATCCGACGCTACAGGAGCATCAGCCCTTGCATCACCTTGAGCGCTCAAGGTCTTTCCATGGTGGTGCCTCGCGCCGACAATTTGAGCGACTGTCGGCGTAACAGGACGGCAAGCGTTCCCTTGAACCCGCCGATCCTGCGACAGTCTACCAATCCTCCGGGCGCGGCGTTCCACGCATCAATGTAATGGCCTCCCTCCAATATCGTCAACGCCTGGAGCCATTAAAAACCAAGACAAATCTTGCCACTAGCCATTGACATCTTCATGACGACCATCCTCATGACCGAAATCTCATTCATAACTTATCATGAGCAGCCCCCCGTGTGCCGCTCACGCTTTTTTCACTCTAGAAGGCAACCACCGCATCCGCAACTTGCCCGCGCATCCGCAACTTGCCTAAGCCGCATCATTTGATCAACGCTGATTAATCGGTCATGAGGACAGCAAGGTTTCAATGACAGCTTCCCAACCGATATCTAACCCAGCATAGACGGCACGCGCTGCCTGGCCCATTTCTGCCGTACGCCGCCGGTCTTGCCAAGCGGCGTCACACGCGGCGGCCAGGGCCTCTGGGGTCGGCGAGGTGATCCAGCCCGACTCCCCGGGCTCGATGAAGGCGGTGGGCCCGCCGCTGTCGGTGCAGGAAATCACCGGCTTGGCGCTGAGCATCGCCTCCAGAGTGACGTAGCCGTAATCCTCGTCGAAGGGAGGAAAGGCCACCGCCAGGGCGTGGGCATACAGCGTGAGCTTTTCGGCTTCGGAGATTCGCCCCAATAGCCGCACGCGGTCTTCCACGCCCAGTGTCTCGATCATGGCCTCCAGCGTGTGGCGCTGGCTGCCATCGCCGGCGATCAGCAGTTTTACCGGCGTGGTGAGATGGGCCGCCGCCTCGATCAACAGCGCCTGGCGCTTCAGCGGCTCCAGGCGGCTGGGGTAGAAAATGTAGCCCCAGTCGGCGGCGCAGGTGAAGCGCTCCGGCCGGTGGGGCGGATGATAGAGCGGCTGAGCCGCGAGGCCATTGTACTCTCGAAGTCGCTCGGCCACGCGAGGAGAATTGGCATAGCGTCGGCTTGCCTTGGCCAGGTGGTGACGGTCGTAGGCTTCCACCTTGGGTTTCAGAGCGGCGAGCGCGGGGCTGGCGTTGTTCGGGTCATAGAGCTCGTAGCAGGCACGGTGCTGATGCATCAGCCAGACGACATGATCGGGGTGGTTCACCCCGTAGCCGGGAAACTGCAGGCTGATCACCCGGTCGATGTCCACGTCATTGACGCGGCGCAGGTCGAGCCCTTCCGTGAAGGCCATGAGTCGCTCGATCTCGGCCTCGCCGTAATGAAACGGCAGCCGCAAAAGCTCGGCCTGGTGGCCGTGCTGGCGCAGGGCATCCACCAGGCCATTGACGTGATAGTCGGCGCCGCCGGCAATGAAGGGAGTGTGGTTGGCGGTGACCAACAGCCTCATGGCTGGCGCTCCTCTTCTCCCGCCATGGGCTTGGTACCTACTACAGCGTAGTCCATGGGCGCGGCCAGCATGGCGTTGAGGCGCTCGACGACGGGGCCCTCGCCCGGTACCCGGGTCTGCTCCGGCGGCGGGTTGAAGCGGCGAATGGCGGTATCGCCGAAGCCGTGGAAGCGCAGCAGGAACTGCAGCGTGGGCGGGGTGAGCGGATGGCGATGGGTCAGGTCATGGTAGAAGCTGTAGCTGGCGACGATGAGGTTTTCGGGGTTGGGCGTCTCGAGGATCAGCACGCCGCCAGGCACCAGGGCGCGGTATGCCTCGGCCACTAGCTGGAACAGGCTTTCGAACGGCAGGTGTTCGGCGATGTGAAAGCCGCTGATCAGCGCCTGGCTGCCCGCTTCACATTCGCGCAGGGCGGCCAGTGCGTCCTGATGGGCCACGTCGAAGCCCTGCTCCCGACAGTGGGCGACCATGGTGGCGTTGAGGTCGATGCCGCGGGGCGCAAAGCCGGCCCGTTGCAGCAGGCGCAGCCACTCGCCGCGGCCGCAGCCCAGGTCCAGGGCCCGCTCGCCGGCCTGGCGGGCCCGGGTCCAGGCGTCGCGATAGTGATCCAGATGGCTGGCGATATCCGCCTCGGGGCCCCGGAAGGCGGCCTCGAAGGCGAGGTAGTAGGCGTCCAGCTCCTCGTCCATGCCGGCGCCCAGGGGCGACTCTGGGGGCGCGGAAGCCACGGACTGGGCCGTGGCTGGGTGCGTGGGCGGGGCTGTGGATAGCGCCGAGGGTGAGGTCGCACCCGAGGCTGTACGCTTGCGCAGCACGGCGAGCTGCTCCCAGAGCGAGCGCTGACGGGCGTACTCATGATCTTGACGTTGGCCAAATTGGTTCTGACGATCGTCCATTTCCAGCACGGCGGTGATCAGCTCGCGACGCTCCTGCTCCCAGGTGGCGCGCTGGGCCAGGAGGCGCGCCAGTGAGGCCTCGTGCCGCCAGTCGCGGCGCCGCCAGCGGGTCACCAGGGCGAGGAGCCGTGTCAACAGGCGCTGGACCGGCAGGTATCGCCGGTCCAGCCGGCCCGCCCGGTTCGCTGCGGCAATCACCCGCCGCAGCCCAGCGGGCAGCTCGACCCCCTGGTGCCGGCAATGCTCCCGGCTCTCTTGCGAGTCGGCCAGGAGGGCCGCCACCTGCAGCCGACCCAGCTCGGGCAGTATGCCCAGGTAGTAGTCGCGCCCTTCCGGGTCGATCTCCCGTCCCAGCAGATACCGGTAGAGGGTGGCGAGGAAGGCCTCGGCATCGCGGTCCCAGGCCAGCAGCTCGGCCAGTTCGGGGCGCCGGGGGTCGAGGAGCGGGTCCGGCGCCGACAGCCCTTCTCGCAGCGCCAGCAGTTGGCGGCGCCAGTCGCCGATCGGGGGAGCGATGGGGGGCTGCTCGGCATCCAGGGTGGCAGCGGCATCCCGCAGCCTGTTCACCAGAGCCTCAAGCTCGGTTTGCTGCGACTCGCTCATGTCGATTCCTTCTCGGGCAGCCCCTGGTCTGAGGCGTTCAGGTCGATCTCGCAGGGCAACCGGCAGAGCCCCGAGAATTTCGGGCCCAGATAGCCGGCCACTTCGAACTGCAGGGCGCTGTCATGCCACCAGTAGCAGTCATCGAGGTGGTGATCGCCGGAGTGCAGGGCCAGGGTGATGGTGTACTTGCCGGGCGCGATGGCGGCCTCGATGGCCAGGTGGATGCGCCGACGCTCGCCGGCGGTCAGGCGGAAGGGACCCTGGCGCTGATGGGTGTTGATGCCGAACACATCCTGACCGAAGCGGTCGCGTATCATGATGCCCAGCGCCACATCCTCCAGGGCCTGGCGGGCGTGGAGGTCGAGACTCACTTCCAGGGTCTCGCCGCTGCTCAGGGTGGTGCTGCCGCTGCGCCGTCCGAGGGCGCTGGCGCCGGTGATCTCTACCTGATAGGTGCCATAGGCGCCGTGCTGGCGGGCCTGGTGGCGCCCCTCCTCCTCCTCGGCCTGGCGCGCCATGATGCGATTGTAGAGGTTGGCGGCGCCTTCGGGGTCGCCCTCGTGCACCACCCGGCCGTCTTCCAGCACCAGGGCGCGGTCGCAGAGTACCTTGACGGCGTTGAGGTCGTGGGAGACGAACAGGATGGCGCCGCCCTGCTCCTTGAACTCGCGGATGCGCTTCATGCACTTCTGCTGGAAGTAGCCGTCGCCCACCGACAGGGCTTCGTCGACCAGCAGACAGGCGGGGTCGGCATGGATGGCGACGGCAAAGCCGAGCCGCATGACCATGCCGGAGGAGTAGGTGCGCAGCGGCTCGTGGATATAGTCGCCGAGCTCGGAGAAATCGATGATGGCCTGGCGGCGGGCATCGATCTCCTCGTGGGTCATGCCTAGCATCAGGGCGTTGGCGGTGATGTTCTGGGCGCCACTGAGCTCTGGGTTGAAACCGGTGCCGAGCTCGAGCAGGCCGGTGACGCGGCCGTCGATATGGATCTGGCCGGCATCCGGCAGCAGCACACCGGTCATCAGCTTGAGCAGGGTGGACTTGCCCGCACCGTTGCGGCCCAGCACGCCCAGCACCTCGCCCTCGCCCACCTGGAAGCTGACGCCGTCCAGCGCCACATGGGTGGCGTGGCGGGCACGGCCCGTCAATGCCTCGAGCAGCCGATCCGCCGGTTTGGCAAATAGCTTGAAGGACTTGTGCAGGTCGTTGACGGTGATCATCGCTGGCCTCTTTTGAAAAGCGTCACGGGCAGTCCTGAACGGGTGTTATAAACAGTCCTGAACGGGTGTTATAGACAGTCCTGAACGGGTGTTATAAACAGTCACGCAGGTCGCGCTCGGTGCGTTTGAGCAGCCACAGGGCCGTGAGCAGCAGCGCCAGGGTGGCCAGGGCGACACCGATCAACCCCAGCCCTCCGGGCCACTGGTGGTACATGATCAGGTCGCGGTAGGCATCGACCAGCTGGTAGATGGGGTTGAAGCGCATGTAGCCCATGACCCACTCCGGCAGGATATCGCTGACGTAGACGATCGGCGTGGTCCAGAACAGCACCGGCAGCAGCACGGCCACCGCTTCCTTGATGTCCTTGAGATAGACGGCAAGGATCGCCAGCAGTAGCCCCAGCGCGTAGGTGAAGGCGAGCTGCAGGGCAAACACCAGCGGCACGCCCAGCCACCAGGCGCTGAAGGGGAAGCCGATCAGCCACAGAAAGGCGGCGAAGAAGGCCATGCTGATGGCGTAGATGATGCTTTCGGCCAGCAGCACGGACGCCGGCAGCGCCTTGAGCGACACCTTCACCTTGGTGATCAGGTGGGCCCGCTCGGCGTAGAGGTTGGTGATGCTGCTGAGCGACTTGGCGAAGGCCGTCCAGGCGAGAATGCCGCAGATCAGGTAGATGCTGTAGGTGTACTGGTCGATCTCGGCGCCGAAGCCTTCGAGCCTGGCGCCCATGATCCGGGAGAAGACCAGCACGAAGACCAGGATGTTGATCAGCGGTCCGATCAGCGTCCAGGCCTTGCCGATCACCGAGCCCTTGTGGCGGTCGACCAGTTCCTGACGGGCCAGGTGCCAGATGAGCGGCAGCTGGGCCCGCCAGCCGGCCAGCCGGGGTTGCAGTGCATTCAACATGAGCCGTTCTCTCCCTGGGGCTGGCCCGGCGCCGCTGGCGTGGGCTGCTCGGCGAGGATATGCCCCAGCCACTGCCCGGCGCTTTGGGCCCAGCTCTGGTAAGGCATGGCGCGCGAGTCGCCTAGCTCGCCGGCCCGCCAGCGCCGCTGCCAGGCAGTCAGCGCTTGGGCCAGGTCTTCGGCGGTCTCGGCCGTGAAGTAGTCGGCGTGTTCGCCGGCCACCTCGCGGAACACCGGGATATCGCGTGCCAGGATGGGAATGCCGTGATGGGCGGCTTCGATCAGCGGCAGGCCGAAGCCCTCGCCCAGCGAAGCGGCCACCAGGCCGTCGCTTCCAGCATAGAGGCGCCGCAGCAGGGTATCGCTGGCGCCCTCCACCCAGAACAGGCGGCGATCGCGCCGGGGGTGGCGGGCGATTCGCTGCATGAGGTCGTCCACGTCCCAGCCCTGCTTGCCAACGATCACCAGGTTCAGCTCGGCCCCGTCTTGCCAGCAGCGTTCCATGGCCTCCATGACCTGGCGATGGCCCTTGCGGGGCTCCACCGTGCCCACCACCAGCAGCGTGGCGCCGCTGGCCTGACCGATCTTCTCGAGCAGGCGCTGTTCGCCGCGCTGCAGCGGCTCGCCGGCGGCATGGCCCGAGAAATCGGCCCCCAGGTGAAAGTGACGCACCCAGGGCGGGTGGGGCAGCGCCAGCGCTTCCAGTTCGCCGCGCACATCGTCGGCCACGGTGGCCGAGACGGTGGTGATGCCGTCGGCCAGGCCAGCGATGGCCTCGAACCAGGCGCGCATGCGCGCCGGGGTGTCGTCCGGGAAGCAGTGCGGCAGCCGCAGGGGCAGCAGGTCGTGCACCGTGAAGTAGCAGCGCACTCCGCGGGCGCGCAGGCGCTCGAGGGCGTGGCCCGCCTGCTCCAGCAGGGGGGGCGCCCACTCGACGCTGACGTAGATGTCGCCGGGGCGCGCTTCGCAGGGGCGGTCCGGTGCCGGCGGCGCGATGCCCAGCTGGTCGCTGGCGAAGCCGCGCGCCAGGTGGAAGTCGTCGCCCCCCCAGCGGATCAGCTCGACCCGCCAGCCCGGCGGCGGATGGCGCAGCAGCTCGTCGGCCAGCCGGCGGGTGACCCGCTCGATCCCGGTCTTGAGGTCGTGCCAGGCGATGGTGCTGACGTCGAACAGGATGCGGGGTGGCTGGGCCGGGGCCAGGGTGTCGAGTTCGCACAGGGTGCGGGTGGCGCTTTTCAGCCGCGGTTCGTCGAGCTCGCGCAGCGCCTGGCAGGCGGCCAGGCGATCCAACCACTGCTCGGCACGCTGCCGGCGGGTCCCCCGGGCGAAGCCTTCGATGGCCTCGCGGTAGCGGGTGGCGATGCGCGGCGGGGCCAGCGCTTCGGCCACGAAGCCGCGTGCGGCCTGCCCAAGCGCCTGGCGCCGCTGTGGATCGTCGACCAGCGCCACCAGAGACTCGGAAAGCGCGTTCAGGTCGCACTGTTCGGGCAGCATCGCCACCGCCGATTCGGGCAATTCGGCGCTGCTGCCGTGGGCGTTGGCCACCACGGCCACCCCATGGGCCATGGCATCGAAAATCGCCCCGGAGCTTTCGCCGCGAGAGTGCTGGCGCAGCTGGACGGCGATATCCGCGGCCTGCAGCCAGCGCAAATAGCGCTCACGGTCGACGAAGCCGGTGATGGTGACCCGGCCGACACGGGGATGACCGCGCAGACGCCGCTCGAGCCGACGGCCGAATTCGCCGCCATGCTGGGCCCCGACCAGCACCAGCTGGATGTCGGGATGCTCGCCCAGGGGGGTGTCGAGGATGGCCTCGACCAGCCGGTCGCTGAGCTTCTTGGGGTTGATGCCGCCGAAGCTGGCGATCAGGCAGGTGTTCTCGGCCACTCCCAGCGCCTGGCGGGCCTGGCGCTTGAGCGCCGGGGTGATCTCGTCGGGCAGCTGGCGCAGATGGGGAATCACCGCCGCGGGCGCTCGTTCGGCATCCGGCCGCCAGTGGCGATCGAGGTCGCGGGCGAAGGCGGAGTGGACGATCAAGCCGGCGGCCTCTTGGGTCACGAAGCCGTTGACCGGGTAGTCTTCCGGGCCGCGTGGGAGCGGTTCTTTCTCGGGGTCGCGCTGGTGCAGGGCCAGCGACGCCGGGTAGCCATGGTCACTGAACAGCTGCTGGGCGAGGCCGTCCGGCCAGGCCTGGCTCTCCTGCATCCACCAGACGGCATCGAATAGATAGACGTCGTGCAGGACCACGCTGCCGGGGTGGCGCCTGAGCAGCGGGAACTGATAGGCATGATAGAGGGAGTTGCCCACCTGATAGAGCACCCGGTCGAACTCACGGGCTCGTTTGGCGAAGTCCGCGGTCTCGATCACGGCATACCGCTCGGCCAGGCGCTCCTCCACGCTTGGCTGGTCGACCACCAGGGTGATCTCGTAATGCTCCGCCAGGTAGGGCAGCAGCTCGGCGCTGTAGTCGGCGATTCCGGTGGGCTGGGGGGGCAGCGGCGAGACGAAGGCGAGCCGCGGCCGCCGGTCGGGCTCGACCGCCGCTGTCTGCGGTTCGGCCACTGACGCTTGCATGCCGAACCGAAGGCGCTGTCCGGCGTGGCCGTGGCATTCGAGGGTTTCCGGGCAGAGGCCCTCGATGGCGCGCTCCAGGGCGAGCCGCGCCAGCTCGCTTTCGGCGCCTCCCAGGGCGTCCAGGGCGGCCTCGTCCACCGAGAGAAGGGCGCTGGGTGGAAGCTGGTCTTCCAGTCGCTGCCGGATGGTGATGAGGTCGGCGTGGCTGAAGCCGATAAGGATCCCGCTGTCGCCGGGGGACGCCTTCAGCGCATCGAGCCAGCCAGGGTCCTCGGCCAGCGGCCGGCCGGCGGGATTGTCGACGAGATAGCAGGTCGTCATGGTGAGGGGCGGTTCCATCGCTGTTGCAGGTCGTCCAGCAGCCGCTGCTGCCGCTCGCCACGGGTATCGAAGGCATTGGTCACCGGCTGGGCGCTGGGCGCTCGCCAGCTTCCGCCGTGCATGATGCGCAGCACCAGGCCGCGCAGCCGGGGAAAATGGCTGAGAACGCGTTGGCCGATGAGCTTGAGACGGGGAATTCGTACCAGCCGATTCAGCAGGCGGGCAACGAGTCGGCGCAGTTGGCGCTTCATGACGTCGGCTCCTTGTTGTCTCGGTAGTTCGGAACGACAGCGTCGGTTTCGCTCTGGTCGGCTTCCAGCAGACTCATCCAGCGCTCCCAGAAGCCCGTGGGAGCGAAGCGCTCGGCCTGGCGACGACAGGCGTGGGGATCATACCGGCGCTGCTCGAAGCGCGCGAGTGCCTCGCTTAGCGAGGCGGCGGACTGCTGGTGAAAGAACAGGCCGGTGGCCTGGGCATCCGGCGTTTCGCGAACGGTTTCCAGGGCGCCGCCACGGCCGTAGGCAATCACCGGGGTGCCGCAGGCCTGGGCCTCCAGGGGCATGATGCCGAAGTCTTCGTCGGCGGCGAACACGAAGCCCCGGGCGCGGGCCATCAGTTCACGCAGGGCGGGGTCGGGCTGGAAGCCGAGCAGTTCGATATTGGGGCAGCCCCGGGCCAGGGCGGCCAGGCGACCCCGCTCCGGGCCATCCCCCACCACCTTGAGGCGCCGCTCCGGCATATCGCGGAAGGCGCGGATAATCAGGTCGAGGCGCTTGTAGGCCACCAGCCGCGAGGCCGCCAGATAGTAGTCTTCACGGGCCCCGTCGTTGGGCGTGAAGGCGTCGAGGTCCACCGGGGGGTGAATCACCGACGCCCCGCGGCCGTAATACTTGGCGATGCGCCGGGAGACGTTGGCGGAGTTGGCCACGAAGCGATCCACCTGGCTGGCGGTGAAGTGGTCCCATTGACGCAGCCGACCCAGGGTGCGACGCACCAGGGCCTCCATGCCCGGAAGCCGGAAGTGCGCATCGACCAGGTAGGCTTCCTTCATGTCCCAGGCGTAGCGCATCGGTGTGTGGCAGTAGCAGAGGTGGCGCTGGCCGGAGTGGGTGATCACACCCTTGGCGACGCAGTGGCTGGAGGAGATGACGAGATCGAAGTCGCGCAGGTCGAACTGCTCGATGGCGTAGGGCATCAGCGGCAGGTAGTGCCGGTAGTATCGCCGCGCCAGGGGCATCCGCTGGATCAGGCTGGTGTGCACGCGGTGCTTGTCCAGCCTGCCGCGATGCGCTTGCGGCAGGAAATCCACCAGGGTGAAGACTTCGGCGCCGGGAAAGGCTTGCAGCAGGGCGTCGAGCACCTTTTCGGCCCCGCCGGACACCACCAGCCAGTCGTGGACGATGGCGATGCGTCGTGCCCCGCCCCAGTGCCGCAGACGCTCGAGGGCGTTCTCACTCATTCTTGCGCGGCTCCACGGGACTCGGGGACGCGCCCGTAGGCGTCGTCGAAGCGTACGATGTCGTCCTCGCCCAGGTAGCAGCCGGTCTGCACCTCGATCAGGCGCAGCGGAATGACGCCGGGATTCTCCAGGCGGTGCACCGTGCCCAGGGGAATGTAGGTGGATTCGTCCTCGCTGAGCAGAAAGCTGCGCAAGTGCTCGCAATCGCCATGCCCATCGCCCAGGGTGACCCTGGCGGTGCCGGCGACCACGATCCAGTGTTCGGCACGGTGGTGATGCATCTGCAGCGACAGCTTGGCGCCCGGCTTGACGACGATCTCCTTTACCTGGAAACCTTCGTTGAGCACCATGGTGCGGTAGTGCCCCCAGGGGCGATAGACCTGCGGCAGCGCCTGGCTCTCGCAGCGCCCACTCGCCTTCAGGGCTTCCACGATATGCTTGGTCTCCTGAGCGCGGGAGCGGTGGGCGACCAGCACGGCGTCTTCGGTTTCCACTACCACCAGATCCTGCACGCCCACCGTGGCGACCAGCCGCGACTGGCTGTGGATCAGGCTGTCATGGGTGTCATGCAGCAGCACATCGCCCTGGACGGCGTTGCCGCAGGCGGCGGGGTCGGACTTGAGCGCGAAGATCGCATCCCAGGCGCCGATATCGCTCCAGCCGGGGTCCATGGGCACCACGGCGGCTCGATGGGTTTTCTCCATGACCGCGTAGTCGATCGACTCGCTGCGGCAGGCGCCGAACGCCTCGCCGTCGACTCTCAGGAAGTCCAGGTCCTCGCGGCGCCCGGCATAGGCCGCCAGGCAGGCGCTGTGTATGTCCGGCGCCTGGGCCTTCAGCTCCTCGAGATAGCGTTCGGCGGAGAACAGGAAGATGCCACTGTTCCAGAGGTAGTCGCCGCTGTCGAGATAGGCCTGGGCGCGATCGCGATCCGGCTTTTCGACGAAGGCGTCGACACGGTAGCCCGTGCCCAGCATCTCGCCGCGGCGAATGTACCCGTAGCCGGTATGGGGACTGGCCGGCTGGATACCGAAAGTGACCAGTTGCCCCTCTTCGGCGAGTTCCCTGCCCTGCTCGATCGCCGCCAGGAAGGCCGCCCGGCGCTCGATCACGTGGTCGGCCGGCATGACCAGCAACAGGCTGGTGGGGTCGCTTTCGCTGGCGGCCAAGGCGGCCAGGGCCAGCGCCGGGGCCGTATTGCGCCCGAAGGGCTCGAGCATGATGCGCGCGGAGGACACGCCCAGGGAGTGAAGCTGCTCGGCCACCAGGAAACGGTGGGCTTCATTGCACACGATTAGCGGTGGCAGCGCCCCTTCAACCCCTTCCAACCTGAGAGCGGCTTCCTGGAGCAGGCTGTGCTGCGCCGAGTTGAGACGCTGAAACTGTTTGGGGTAGTGCTCACGTGAAACGGGCCAAAGCCGGGAGCCAGAGCCGCCAGACAGGATGACGGGCAGTATCATGGGTCCTCCTTGAGGTGTTGACGTATCGGCGTTCCCAGCGTGCTCATAGCCGCTCTTCGGCGACCTAAAAGGGGTTGGCGATGATAACACTTGGCAAGCACGGCGACACCCGCCCGACAACCTCTCCCTCGACGGGCCTAGGTCCGCCTAGCGCTGGCGGTTGACGAAACCCCGCGTAATCGTCATGGCCAGTATCTTGAGGTCGAGACCCAGCGACCAGTTGTCGATGTAGTGGATATCGTACTCTACCCGCTTGCGCATCAGCTCGATGCTATCCGTGATGCCGCGCAGGCCGTTGACCTGCGCCCAACCGGTCATGCCCGGCTTGACCCGGTGACGCTGCATGTAGCTGTCGATGAGGTCTTTATAGTGATCGTTGTGGTCCATCGCATGGGGCCTTGGCCCGACGAGCGACATGCGCCCCTGCAGGACATTGAAGAGCTGGGGAAGCTCGTCGAGACTGGTGCGCCGCAGGAAGGCCCCCAGCGAGGTGATCCGCGGGTCGAGGTGGCACGCCTGCGGGGTGCACTGGGCGTCATCCGCCACCATGGTGCGAAATTTGTAGATACGAAAGCGCTTGCCGTCCAGGCCATGACGATACTGCTTGAACAGTACCGCACCGCCCATTTTCCAGCGAATCACCGCCGCCACGACCGCCATCACCGGCAGGAACAGCAAGAACAGCGCCAGCCCCAGAACGCGATCCTCCACCGCCTTGACCAGGCGCATGGGCCCGTTGAGCGGCGAGTGGTTGAGGTCCAGCGAGTACATGTTGGCAACCTGCGCCACGCGATGGTTGAGCAGGCGCACGTCGGTCAGGTCGGGGAAGTAGCGTATGTCGACAGGCACGGCCATGAGCACATTGGCCAGGCGCTTGACGGTGTCGCCTTCGCTGAGGGGATAGCTGAGCCAGATTTCGTCGAAATCGCGCTTGAAGATGCTTTGCCTGGCCAGCGCCTCGACTCGGCTGTGAACGTCGGCGCCCCCGGGTTCGCCGGGGCCCTGGCCTTCATCGGTGATTGCCTGAGTGATGCGATAGCCAATGTGCGGCAAATCGGCGAGACGCCGCTGCACGCGTTCACGGTTGGCCCGTGTGCCAATCAGCAACACCCGCTTTTGGTTGTGCCCGCTGGCTCGCAGCTGGCGCAGCACGACGTGCAGCAGGCCGCGAAGCAGCAGACCCGCGGCAAGCACGGCCAGCGAGGCCGCCGCCATCCAACCGCGAGAGAAAATCACCGCGCTCTGGGTCATCACCAGGAACAGGCTGAGCAGGCCAATGGTCAGTATCCAGGCGGCGGCGTAAACGCCGAGCATGCGGGAGAGACTGCGACCCCGCCAAGGCTGATAAAGCCCTAGCAGCTCACCACAGGCAGGCAGCAGCAGGCTGCCAACCAGGATCAGCAGCGGGTATTCGATGCCCTGGGTATGCTCCAGCCCGGGCATCAAGTACTGCAGGCCAAAAGCGACTGCCAGGGCAAGGGAGGCATCGAAGCAGCGCATGCCGCGGCGCAGCCAGTCGCTGGTCATGGTGGCCATTGTCCAGGGCGTTCAGTCGGCGGTGTCAGTAATGCTAGCGAGAAGCTGCATGGCCTGTTGCATGTCATCACTGCGAAGCTCGCCCACCGCTGCCTTGAGCGCGAGCTGGTCGAGCACATAGCGCCCGATGGTATCCACGTAGCGAATCCGCTGGTCGTACAGGCTGGCACGGGCATCCAGCACATCCACCAGGTCGCGCAACCCGAGCTGCTCACCGCGTTCGGCGGCCTGCAAAAACAGTTCGCTGGAGGCGACCGACTCGCCCAGGGCCTGTAGCTGCCTGACGCTGCCGTTGAGCGAGCGAATCCGCTGGCGGACCTCCTGCCCGGCGAGGTTGAGTTCGTGGGCAACGCCTTCTTCGGCGGCACGGGCATTGAGATCGGCCTGGCGAACGCTCGCGGAGGTGAACCCCCCCCGATAGAGCGGCACGCTGAGCTCAACGCTGGCACGGTAGTCTTCGCTGGAACGCAGCTCATCGTCGCTTTCGCGATCGGAGTAGCTCAGGTTGAGGTTGACTTCGGGAAAGTAGCCGCCGCGACGCATGCTGGAGTCAGCCTGGTTGACGCGCTGCTGCTCGCGGGCAAGCCTGACCCGAGGGTTGTTGGCGGTGCGCTTCAGCCAGTCCTCGATGTCGCCCCAATCCTGCTGCACCGACGCCGATACGACGTCGCCCAGCTGAAAACCGCTGAAGTCGGGAAGCTCTCCGGTCAGGCGTTCGAGCAGGGTCAAGGCGTTACCGAGTTCGTTCTCGGCCATGACGGCATCGCTGATGGCCTGGTCGAGCCGCGATCGCGCTTCGAGCAGGTTGATGCGGTCACCGACCCCCAGGTCATAGGCTCGCTGCGCCTGGCGTACCTGAAGCTCCAGGGACTCTTTCTGGGCTTCCAGCAGGCCGAGTCTTCGTGATGCCAGGTAGGCGTTCACATAGGCTTCGGCGACCTGCAGCGCCAGGTCACTTTCGGCCACTGCCAGCTGCAGTTCGGAGACGCTGACCTGGGCGCGGGCACGATCCATGCCGCGCCACCGCTCCAGGCTGAACAGCGGTTGCTGAACCTGCACCTGCCAATGGTGCTCATTGATCTCGCCGGGGCGGACGTTCTGCTGCTCCGGCGGCACGTCAGGGTCGAGTTCCGTCTGGATATTGGTGGAGTCCTGCCACAGGTAGCCGCCGCTGGCGGTCACCTGGGGCAACAGCTGGGACCGCGCCAGCGGGACTTCTTCCCGGGTCGCCTCAACTTCGAAGCGCTGCCGGGAGAGGTCGGCGTCATACTCCAGCGAGCGCTGGAAAAGGCGCGGCAAGGAGGGAAGCGCACGGGCGCTTTCCGCGCCCGAACTCTCGCCGAGGGCGGCCAGCTCCGCCATCGCCTGCTCGCCGGCGGGTATGTCCGCTTCCTGCCCCGACGTTTCCGCATGGCCGGGCACTGCCAGTGCAACGCTCAGCAGGAGTAGTCCGCTGAGGCAACTCTGCCTGTTGATGAATCGCTTGGGCGGGGTGCCGAACATCAATCCTCCCTCATGGCACGAGCCAGCATATCGGTGATCGGCTTGGCAATGTAGCTGGCGAAGGTGCGCTCACCGGTGCGGATCATGACCTCCGCGGGCATCCCGGAGAGCAGCTGCATCTGTTCGGTCATGTCCTGCTTGCCCTCTTCGGTGACACGGACCCGAGCACGGTAATAGCGCTGCCCGGTGGCCTCATCCTCGAAGCTATCGGCGCTGACATAGATGATTTCGCCATCGATCACGTTGGTTAGCCGCTGGTTGAACGCCGAGAAGCGGATCTCAGCGTGCTGCCCCCGGTAGATGTGGTCGATATCACGGTTGGGAATGCGTGCTTCGACCACGAAGCCGTCGTCACCCGGCACGATGTCGAGAATGGGGTCGCCGGCGCGAATGACCGCACCGATGGTGTGCACCTGGCGATCCACCACCGTGCCCGATACGGGGGCGTGGAGCGTGGTGCGCTCGACCTGGTCGCGGAGCGAGACAATGCGCTCTTCGGCTTCGGCGATCTGCGCCTGGGCATCGCGCAGCTGTTCGCCGACCTCTTTCTGGAACTCCTGGCGGCGCACTTCTTTCTGCAGTTGGTTTTCGCTGATGCGCGACTTGAGGCTGGCAATCTCGGAGCGGTGCTGGGCGATACGTCCCTCGTATTCCATCACCTGCCGCTCAAGCTCGCGCAGGCGCTGGTTGTCGCCCAGCCCCTCGCGGAACAGCGAGCGGAAATCCTCGGCCTCGGAACGCAGCGAACGTACCCGGCGGGTATTCACATCGATCTGGGACTTCAGGCCTTCGATCTGCTCGCGCATCTGCTGGCTCTGCTCATCCAGGGACTCGAGACTGCCGATCAGCGACTGGCGGCGGGCTGTAAACAGGCTCTGCTGGACGGCCAGCACTTGCTGCACGCGGGGCTCTTCGCTGTCGAGCAGCTCTGTGGGGAAATCGAGGTGATCGAGGCCCTGCTGCTCGGCGAACAGGCGAACTTCCATGGCGCGATTGAGCAGGTACTGGGAACGCGCAATTTCCAGCTGCGAGCGGGATTGGGTGTCACTGAGGATGATCAATGGCTGGCCGGCCTCGACGTGTTCACCGTCCTCGATAAGGATCTCGCGCACGATCCCCCCCTCAAGGTGCTGGACAGTCCGCTTGAAGGATTCCATCGACACGTTGCCCGGGGCCACGACCGCAACAGCCAGTGAGGCGGTCAGGGCCCAGGTTCCGAAGCCCCCGAAAGCCACCAGCAGAATGACCAGCCCCAAGCGCTTGTAGCCCTTGTCACTGGTGGGGAGTTTTTCGGAGTACTCGCCCTCGAGGGTGTCGCCGCCCTGCTTGGCCGGCGTGACATCGATGGCGGGTGTTGAGTCCGAAGATGACGTCTTGCCCTCGTTGGAGCGCGGGTCGCGTTCGTCTGCCATGGCTTACGGCTCCTGGGTGGGGTCGTTAGAACCCGACTTGCCGCCCTGGATGGCGGAGAGTCGGGCATTGGCGGTCTGGCTGACCTGCGAAGGCTTGCGGGCGAACTGAGCCAGCACTTCGTCGCGGGGACCAAACATGCTGACCTGACCATCCTTGAGCACCAGCAGCTGATCCATGTTCTTCAAGACGCTGGTGCGGTGGCTGATCACGAACAGTGTCACGCCCTCGGCCTTGAGCTGCTGAATGGCTGACGAGAGCGCCCTTTCGCCGGCCTCATCCAGGTTGGAGTTGGGCTCGTCGAGCACCACCAGCACCGGGTTTCCGTACAGCGCACGGGCCAGGCCGATACGCTGGCGCTGCCCACCGGAGAGGGCACCGGTGGAGGCCGATATGTAGGTATCGTAGCCATTGGGCAGTTCGAGGATCATCTCGTGCACGCCGGCCTTGCGCGCAGCGGCAACGACCTTGTCGGGATCGACCTCACCGAAGCGGGCGATGTTCTCGCTGATAGTGCCGTCGAACAGCTCGATGTCCTGGGGCAGGTAGCCGATATAGGGGCCCAGCTCATCGCGGTTCCAGTGGAACACCTCCGCACCGTCGAGCCTGACGCTACCGACCTGGGTAGGCCACACGCCCAGCATGACGCGGGCCAGGGTGGACTTGCCGGCTGCGCTGGGGCCGATGATCCCCACATGTTCGCCAGCGGGTACGGAAAAGTTGATGCCGCGAATGGTGGCCATGCGCACGCCGGGAGGAGCGGCCGCGATGCTTTCCACGGCGACATCCCCTTTGGGGGCAGGCAGCGACATGCGCCGCTGCTCGGCGGGGATCTGGGTCAGCAGTTCATTGAGGCGGTCGTAGGCGCCACGCGCACCGACAAACCCCTTCCAGCCGCCGATCATCTGGTCGATAGGCGCCAGGGCGCGGCCCATGATGATGGAGCCAGCGATCATCATGCCCGGGGTCATATCTCCCTGCAGCACCAGGTAGGCACCCAGGCCGAGAATCATCGACTGGGCCAGCAGGCGCAGCACCTTGGAGGTGTTGGTCAAAGCGCCGGCGCGATCGCTGGCCTGAGACTGCTTGGCCAGAAACTGATGGTGCTTCTCGGCCCAGCGCCCCATGATGCCCGGCAACATGCCCATGGCATGTAACACCTCGGCGTTGCGCAGGTTGGAGTTGGCCAGGTTTTGGGCCTGGATATGTTCGCTATTGGCTTCGGCGAGCAGATTCTTGGTGGCCTTCTCGTTGGCGATCGCCAGCACCAGCAACACGATGCCAGCAAAGGTGGCGAAGAAACCCAGCCAGGGGTGGAACAGGAACAGCACGGCCAGGTAGACCGGCACCCAGGGCGCATCAAAGAAGGCGAACAGCGAGTTGCCCGTCAGGAACTGGCGCACATTGGTCAAGTCGCTGAGCGGCTGGGCGCTCTGCTGCCCTTGCGTGACCACGCTGCGACGGAACATGGCGCTGTAGAGCCGGGCGTTGATGCTGGTATCCAGCCGGTTGCCGACCCGCACCAGCATGCGCGAGCGCACCAGCTCGAGCCCGCCCATGACCATAAACAGGAATACGACCAGCAGGGTCAGCATCAGCAGGGTCTCGACGCTCTGGGTGGTCAGCACCCGGTCGTATACCTGCAACATGTACATCGGTGGGACCAGCATGAGCATATTCACGAACATGCTGAAGAAGCCCACCGAGGCAAACGAACTCCGGCAGTCCTTCAAGGCGCGCTGGAGGTCGGTAGCGTCCTGTTGCTTTGCCATAAGGCGAGTCACCGTTAGAAAAAACTGTTCAAGCGGGGGAGGTTTAACCGCGGGAGGATACCAGAAAGCCCCCACCTACCGGTAGAGGCTGGCGCTCATCGCCAGGTAAAAGCCACCACTCGGCCTACAGCGCGATGCTGGCCTCCGGGCGGCCATACAGGAACCCCTGATAGAACTGGCAGCCCCGGGAAGCAAGGCAGTGCTGCTGGGCAGCTGTCTCCACCCCCTCGGCAATCACCTCGAGCTTTAGGCTGGCCGACAGCGAAATGATGGTCTCCACGATGGCGGCGCTGGCCTGGTCTTCCAGCAGTTCACGTACGAAGCACTGATCGATCTTGATCTGATCCAGGGGCAGCCGACGCAGATAGGCGAGCGAGGAGTAGCCGGTGCCGAAGTCATCCAGCGACAGCCTGACCCCCAGCGCCTTGAGCGCGATCATGCGCGCACGCACCTCGTCGGGGTCATGAATCAGCAGCGACTCGGTGACCTCGAGCTTGAGCCGGGAGGGGGCGGCGCCGGTCCGAGTCAACACCGCCTGGACCTGGTCGACGAAGCGGCTCTCACGGAACTGCACGGGACTCACATTCACCGACACCGTCCAGCCGGCGGTGGTCGGCACCTCGGCCCAGGCCACCAGCTGCCGGCAGGCCATCTCCAGCACCCACTCCCCCAGTTCGACGATCAGCCGGGTCTGCTCGGCGATGGGGATGAACTCGGCGGGAGGCACCTTACCACGCTGAGGGTGCCGCCAGCGCAGCAGGGCTTCCGCGCCAACCGTTCCGCCCCGTGCATCCACCTGCCGCTGATAGGCCACCGCCAGTTCGCCCCGTCCCAGCGCCTGGCGTAGGTCGATTTCCAACTGGGCGCGGGCCTTGAGCCGCCCCTGCACCTGCGGGTCGAAGAAGCAGACCTGATTGCGCCCGCCCCGCTTGGCCTGCATCAACGCCAGGTCCGCCTGCTTGAGCGCGTCCTCGAGCGAGACCTCCTGCTGACGGAACAGACTGACGCCGAGGCTCGCCGTCACCACCAGCGGCTGTCCGGCAATGGTCACCGGCACCTTGAGGGATTCCAACAGCTTGGCAGCGACCCGCTCAACCGCAATGGCGGCCGCATCCGAGTCACCGTGGATATCGTGCAGCAGGATGGCAAATTCGTCGCCACTTAGCCGCGACAGGGTATCGGTATCGCGCAGAATGGTGGCAAAGCGGCCGGCCAAGGCAACCAGAAGCTGGTCGCCGCAGCGGTGCCCCAGGGTATCGTTCACCGCCTGGAAGTGATCCAGGTCGAGCAGTACCAGCGCCGCCAGCTTGCCGCTGCGATAGCTGTCCTTGAGCACGCCGTCCAGGCGGTCGAGCAGCAGCCGGCGGTTGGGCAGGCCGGTCAGGGGGTCGAAGAACACCATGTGATGCAGCTCCTGCTCCACGGCCTTGCGCTCGGTCAGGTCATGGAGGGTGGCGACATAGTGGGTGAGCTCCCCCGCTGGGGTGCGCACGGCGCTGATGGTCAGCCACTGGGGATAGAGGTCGCCTCCCTTGCGGCGGTTCCAGATCTCGCCCTGCCAGCGGCCGTTGAGCGTTAGCGCTTCCCACATGCGCTGGTAAAATTCGAGGCCTTGCTGGCCAGAATTCAGCAGCCGCGGATTGCGACCCAGCACCTCCTCCCGCTCATAGCCGGTGATCTGGGTGAAGGTGGTGTTGACATCGACGATATCGCCACTGGCGTCGGTGATCATTACGCCCAGGTGGGTCTCGAACGCCGTGGCGGCGATGCGCAGACGCTCCTCCACACGCTTGCTCTCGGTGACATCGCGCACCACCATCACCAACCTGCCTGCATCTGCATCGGCACTGGCATCGAGGGGACTGAGCACGGCATGGCAGTGGGCGATGCCGCCTTCATCGGCTGACTCGCTGTACTCCAGCTCAGCGGTGGCGCCCTCGGACCCGATACGCTGCATGGCCGCGCGCAGCGACTCGGCGGACACCCCCGGTAGCAAGTCGACCAGCAGCAGATCGCCCCCCCGCTCCTGGCTGGCTTGCTCCCGGCCATTGGCGAAGAGGACCCGGCCCTGGCGGTCCAGCACGAAGATTCGATCGGGTATGGCGCTGACCAGCGCCGCCAGCCGGCGTTCGTTGGCGCGGCGCCGCTGCTCGCTCTCCCGCAGGTCAAGGTAGTGACACACCCCCCACAGGCCAAATCCGGCCAGCAACAGCCAGGCACCGCCCAGCAGCAGCAGGGTTTGCCACCAGCCAGCCTGCACCGCGCTACGCTCGTAGAGCAGCACGGCGGCAACCACCAAGGCAATCACCAGGGTGATCAAATATATGAGCCACGTGCACCTGACCACCGACCTGGCGGGGCCACGCGGCAACTCCCTGGATTCGTCCATGAGCGGCTTGCTCCCTGGGCACGCAGAACCCGCTAAGGCCATGAGGGTGGCCGTCACCCTCATGGCATCAGGAGTATGGATATGCTCAGTATGGTGCATGTCAGGCATTCTGCCGAGTGTTTCATACGGCGCGTTGCCTAGGGCAGAGTGACTGCACTCGACTATGGATGGCAGCATCCGTTACCAGGCTCACCATGGATTGCCTGACATGCCTCAATATGCGTTTTTGCTGATAAACCCCTTGAAGACGGTCAGGATAATGATGCGAAGATCCAGCCAGAGCGACCAATTATCGATATACCATAGGTCATACTCAACGCGCTTTTCCATTTTCTCCAGAGTATCCGTCTCACCGCGCAAGCCATTGACCTGAGCCCACCCTGTAATCCCGGGCTTTACCTTGTGGCGGCGCATGTAGGATTCCACCAGCTCCTTGTAATGCTCGTTGTGCGCCAGGGCGTGGGGCCTTGGCCCTACAATCGACATGCGCCCCTGTAGTACATTGTAGAACTGTGGCAGCTCATCGAGCGAGGTGCGGCGCAGGAAGGCTCCCACTTTCGTCACCCTTGGATCACCCGGGGTTGCTTGAGTCAGGCGCCCTCCCTCCTCATGATGAACCTCCATAGAGCGAAATTTATAGACCTTGAACTGCTTTCCATTGGCACCCGTGCGATATTGCTTGAAAAGCACAGGCCCGGGGGATGTCAGCTTTATTGCAAGAACGATCATGACGCAGATTGGCAGAATCAATATACTGATAAAAACCCCTAACAAAATATCTTCTATACGCTTTATCACCCTGGCCATACCATCCATCGGCGTCACACTAAGATCAATGGAGTAGTGGCCAACCACCTCACTCACACGGTGGTTAAGCAAGTGCATATCCTTGAAGTCAGGTATGAAACGGACTTCTGCAGTATGATTTCGCAACGCATGAAAAATGGTACGCACGACACTCCCCATTTCCAACGGAACGCAGATCCACACTTCACTTGCCCCGGAGTCATTCACTCGCTTGGAGAGCCGTGTCACGCAGGCCTGATCCGGCATGCCGGACAGTCGCTCGACCCCTGCAATGGAATAGCCCTCTCCCGGCGATGCTCGCATGCCCTTGGCCACATTCACCAGATGATGACCCGGCCCGATAAGAAACACCGAACGTCTTGCCATTCCCCTCAGGCGCACTCCTCGCAATACCAGTTGTGCTGTCACCCTCGCACTGGCTGCGATGATAAAGGAAACCAGTAGCGTAACTCCCACCCACAAGCGCGAGTAGCGCTGAGCGGCATCGGCAAGGTAGATAGTAGACATTGCCATCAGCGCTACCATCATCCAGACCAGCAGCAATCGCCCAAGCAGCGTTGACACACGGGTGACTCGCCAACGAGAGTAGCCACCCAGGACGGTATTAAATATCACCACCAACAGGGCCATGATGGCCATCGCCAGCACAAAACGCTCTGGAAGTTGCAAATTTCCGAAACGCCACACGTGCGCTACCGCCCCGCCCAGCACGATGGACAAGACATCAATAATAGGCACCATAAGCTGAGCCGGATAGCGCTCTGCAAGCCCTTTAATCTCACCAGGCATTCTGAATACTCTTTCCGATACTGTGTAATATATCAGCCATGAGCCCCATTTAAATCTCAATTCGATTTACTGAGATGATAAACAACCACATCATGGAGAAGCACCACAAAAATTGGGCTCTTCGTCGTTGGGTGTGGAATCCGGTCCCAGTGTTGAGCCACGATAGAGCCTCCACGATGACAGCAGGGATGGCATGGACGAGACGGCCTCTTGACGAGGCCACCGCTATGTCACGGTATTCCTCGACATGCAGCGTAAGCAGGAGCCGGTATCTTCGCCGTTCCTGGCCATGACAAGGACGCCATCAAGGCTCTCAGCGCCTTCCTGAGCGGCGTCGCCGAGAACCTGCCCAACGCCGAGGTGACGGTCGACTGGTTCCATATCGTGCAAACCTTCACCAATCTGCCTGGCGGGGAGGCCTCCATACCGTTGCTTTCATTTCAGCGCGAACCGAACCCGGTAAACAGGATGCGCACGGTTTTCAGGCAAACCAGCACATCCAGCCACAGGGAAAAGTGCTTGATGTAATAGAAGTCGTACTGCAGTTTGGTGGTCATGCCGCCCACTTCGGCGGCATAGCCCTGATTCACCTGGGCCCAGCCAGTGATGCCCGGGCGCACGACATGGCGATAGCTGAAGAAGGGCACATCCTGTTCGTACCACTCCGAGAGCGACGCCGACTCGGGCCTCGGGCCGATGAAGCTCATCTCCCCCTTGAGGATATTGAAGATCTGCGGCAGCTCGTCCAGGCGGTATTTGCGGATCACCCGCCCCACCCGCGTGATGCGCGGGTCGTCATCGGAGAGGGTAAAGTCCTCACCGCTCATGTCGTGGTACATGCTACGAAACTTGAACATCAGAAACGGCCGCGCCCGATAGCCAATGCGCGGCTGCAGGAAAAGGGCCGGGCCCGGGCTGTCGATCTTGACGACAACGGCCACCAGCAGCATGAGGGGAACCAGCAACGGCAGCATCAGCAGGGCAGCGACAAAATCCATCACCCGCTTGGCACCCACGTAAAACAGTGGCGGCAACAAGGTGCCGAACTCGTTCTCAGCCAGATGGTCGATCTGCACCCGGCCCGACAGCGACTCCGCCACTTGGCGGATGTGATAGACGGGAATATGCGCCAGAGTGCAGTGCGCCAGGAATTTTTCCCACTCGGGCGGCATGTCCACGGCACGCAGGTCGGCCACGACGGCGTCAAATCTCACCCCGCCCATATCCACGGAACTCAGCATCCGCAGGTCTGCCCAGCTTGTGCCCAACAGCTGCCCAGTTCCGCCAAACGGGACCAGCGCCAGCTTGGGCTTGCGAAAGCGCCGGCCAGCGAAGTAACCCAGGTAAAACCACGCCAGGCTGGCCAGATAGCCACCGAATAGCACCTGGCGAGTATAACCCTCGCGCGTGAAGAGCAGCAGCGCGGCCGCCAAGAGGAAGGCGATGGATACCGTGGGCATGATATGCGCCGCCAGCTGCGAGCCGGGAAAGCGAGCCATGCGCCTGAGCGTCAAGGCCGACGCCAGAAAGGCCAACCCAATGGCGAGCACGGTGTTAAAGCGAACATCCGGCAGGTAGTGCCAGAACTGCCAGCCCCAGCGGTCGATGGCCGGCAGCCCGATGACCAAGGGCATGCCCACCAGCACATGGACCGGCAGGCCAAGCAGCAGCACCTCGTACCACCGCGAGTGACGGCGTTCGTATTCATGGCTCATGTTTCATACTTCATGTTTCAAGTGTCATCCGTCACCAGTGCCATGAGATCGTCTGCCATCGCTTGCATGATCGTGTCCCGTCGCCACCTGGCCACGAAACGTAACCGGGGGCGAAAGCATATCTCAAGCCGCCCCAGGGCATCGAGAGCCGCCTCGACATCGCCCGGGGGAAACAGCGCCGCATTATCGATTTCGTTTTCCACGAATCCCGCCGGAAAGCCGCTCAGGCCCGCCCATATCGGTCGGCCTGTCGCGGCGTACTCAAACAGTTTCGATGGCAGCACGGCCTCCAGCGAGGGAAGCATGTTGAGGTGCAGGAACAGTACGTCCGCCTCGGCGTATGCTGCCGGCAGGCGCGATCGGGGAACGGGGTTCTCTACCTGAACATTGGTCAGGCCGCGCGCGCTAAGCTCGCTGCAAAGTCTTTGGCGCCGCCCGCCGGCACCGATCACTCGAAACTCCACACGCCCTGCCAGACGCTCGGCCAGTGCCGGCAGGATGCGTTCGATGCCCTGCCCGGCGCCTAGGTTGCCGGCATAGAGCACCCGCAGGGGCTGGCCCTGGCGGTGTCCAGGGTTCGACGGGAACCTGACCGACCCAGAGGCCTCCAGAAAGAGCGGATCGATGCCATTGGTGTGCCAGGAAATGGCGAGCCGCGGATAGCGAGCTTGAAAGTAGTCGCCGAACCCTCGGGAGACCAGGTTGAGGCAATCCGCCTTTTCCAGCGACCACCGTTCAAGCCTGGCGAACAACGGGGCCAGCAAGTGCCCGGCACCCAGTGGCAGTACGTGAGGCAGATTGTCGACGAAGTTGTCGCGAATATCCTGATAGAGCCTGGCGTTGCTGCGCCGGGCTATCCAGCGCCCCAGCACGGCGGTCATCAGGCGCGATGAGGTGGCGATCACCAGATCGTAGGAGCCGTGTCGGGTCAGGGCGTTGGCATGACGCGCATAGCGCAGAAAAGCCAGGGCCTGGGCGGCCATTCCGCCTGCTCCCCCCGCGACCGGCAGTCGCCGAATGGTGACCTTGCCTCCCGCCTGGGTTTCTACCTCGGGTACGGCGTCGCGCCCGGCGGTATAGCGATTCGGCAGGGTCGTCAGTACCAGCAGCTCACTGCCTTCGGGCAGGCGGCGGGCCAGGGCCTCCACAAGCGCCTGGGCACGAAAGGCGCCGGCACTGATGTCGGGCGGATAGTGGAAGCCCAGCAACAACAGGCGAAGCGGCGCCGTCATGAGCCGGGGTGGGCTGAGGGTGCGGGCAGCACCCTGGCATAGAGGTCCACCAGGGCTTGCTCCTGGGCTTCCCAGTTGAGCGACTGCGCGGCGAGAGCGGCTCGCGAACGATACTCATCGCGCAGCGAAGGCTCATCGACCAGGCGTCGAATGGCTGCCGCCAGGGCTGGCGTGTCGCCAGGGGGAACCAGCAAGCCCAGATCATGGGGAGCCACGACTCGGCTGATCTCGGGCAACCGGCTAGCCACCACGGGTAGCCCGGCCATGACGTACTCGAACAGCTTGTTGGAGTCGGTGGTGAAGTGATTGAGGCAGGTATTTTCGATGGGCTGCACGCCGATGTCCGCCGAGGCGGTATAGGACGGCAGCTCACGGAGTACCACGGTGGGGATGAAACGCACCCGATGGGACAAGCCCAGACTCTCCGCCCGCTCGCCGAGCTCGCGCCGCTGTCGTCCTCCGCCGATGAACACGAAATAAGCGTTGGGCACATCCGCCGCTGCCTCGACCAGCCGCAGCAGTCCCCGCCCCGGCTGCAGCCCGCCCTGATAGAGCACAATCGGCCAGGGCTCGCTCAGTCCCAGCTCATCGCGAATACGGTTGCCGCGAGGCGGCTGGACGCGGCGCGGCCGATTCTGCAGCACCAGCGGCCGGGGAATGCCATAGGCTCGCGCGAAGAACTTGGCCCGGGCGTCGGTGGTGGTGATGGTGCCCGCCGCCCTTGGCATGATGCGTTTTTCGAGACCTGCCACCAGCCCGCGAAAGGCGTGATAGCCTTCCCGGTCGGTGCTGATCTCATGGGCATCGTAGACCAGCGGCGCCCCTGCCAGTTTCGACGCCAGCCAAGCGGTGGGCAGCACGTTGACATCGTGCGCATGGATTACCTGCGGGCGGGCGCGTAAGGCTGCCCTGCCCATCTGCAACAGCGCAAAGGTGCGAGAGCTCGCTTGCAACAGCAGCGAAAACCAAGAGGCGCTTCTTCCACCAGCACTCTTGATCTGCTTGCGGCCTTGCCCCCCGCCACAGCGCCGCACCGTGATGCCGGCTTCCGGCGTTTCAACCCTTGGTGCGATTCCGGGCAGCGCCAGCGCATGAACCGTGACCTGATAACCAGCGCGTGCCAAGGTTTTAGCTTCGTTCAGCACACGAGCATCGTTCTGAAAGGTATTCCAGACCAACATGCTGACACGCGCTGCACGAGAGCTTGCGATGGAGGGAATCTCATCCTGCATTGGCAGTTCCTGGTTGATCATCGGTCTCAAGAACGGCAAGTCGTTCAAGCATACGAGGCACGAGTTCCAACGCCTGCACGTAGCGCTGCCTATTGCATTCACGCTCCAGTGCAAAGGCAAGCGCAGCTAACTCAGCCTGCTCGACGTTAACTCGAGAGAGTTCCGCACGCTGCTCAGCGGCTAGGCGCAGGGCTTCACCCAGGTTGGCCAGTTGTTTTTCATCCTCCGGCCACCCTGCGCCCACTGGCTCCAGCGACCACCGCCCCCAATTGAGCAAGATAGGTGTCGCTCGCTCTTCGCCTTTCGCAGCGGGAATCCAGATCGCATCCTGAGTGATCTCGGGATTGAGCAGTACCACGGGAAGCGCTTTCAGCTGCTGGTGAAGGTGTGCCATCTGCTTGAGCAAGTTAGCCAAGTCCTGTCTCTGATCAGGTGTCTCTGCGGCAACGCTAAGCCGCTCTATAAGGTTCGCCTCAAGACGTTGCCATAACATTGCCCTGGAGCGCTGATAGCGCTTTACATCCTCATGCTTTAGCTGAGCAGCCAGTAGATCTCCTTGCAGCTGCTGAACAAACTCCTTCACCTGCCGTACTTCAGGCCCTGCACCTTGGGGAAGCGCATAGACAAGACAATGGAATTTTTGCAACTGGGTGGTGCCAACCCAACAAGGCGCCGACAAGTTGTTCGGATACCCGGCCATCAATGTAGCTTCATGGAGGGCCCAGGAGCTACGGTTGACTTCAAACAGCTTGACGAGATACTGGCGGTTAGCACGCATGGCTCTCAGCCCTACCACATTGGGTGTGCCCAACTGCTGCCAATGGCAATCAAGCTCACCCTGCTCAGGACCTACCAGCTCATCCAATACTGCAGCCACCCAAGCCTGCCTAGCCTCAGGTGCTAATAGCGGCCACAGCGTTTTCTCCGGATGGACCTGTTGGGGCAACAGCACCTTACCATGGAAAAACAAAGCGTCGAGCTTTACCTGCTGCCGACGCAATGACGTCAGGTCCCCCACCATACCAGCGGCACGCTGCATGACTTGCCGGCTAAGCAGCAGCGCGACAATGGCAATGATCACACCAGGGGGGGACCAGAAGATGAAGTCTGTCACCAAAAATCCGAAGGCGACAAAAAAACCAACCCCGCCAAATAAATTTAGCGTTTGAGGCAATTTGGACTCCAAACGCTCACGAAATCCATTGCTTAACTGATACAACAAGAGAAACACAACCTTCACCAGAAAAAAATATCCGATGATTACAGTAAACATCCAAGGATAAAACCAGACCAGCCCGAAAAGTGACAGAACAATAAAAACACCGCCAGCTAAAGCACGAGAATAGCGCTGATAAGAGCTTGCTGCCAGCTCCTCCTGATTTTCAAAAAGCACCATTTTCTGACTTCTTGACAACAGCTGACTGGTTGACAGGGAAGTCACCCAGCCAATCATCCGCTCGGCTAGAAAGTGAAGCAAAAAGAAGCCGAGAGTTCCTGCACTCAAGGCTGCAATAAGACTATCCCGATCCAGCGTGGCAAAAGAGGAAGGAAAGTAGCGAGGGATTCCATCCGACCCCAGCATGATAATTACTTTCAAGGGCAAGAATGAGGCAAGCAGCGCTGCTATCTGTGAAACCAGCGTAAGGAATACAACAACCAGAGTGAAAAACGGCACCACTCTTAAAAACTTGGCGCCCAGAGAGACATTCCAGCGAAGACCAGAAACCAATTTAGCTGCCATTGCCAGAATCCCTAATCAGGTTAAGCAACTCTTGTGCTCTAATCTCCCAGGAATTAGCAGCGATAAATTCACCTATCAACTGTCCATCAGGCTCCATCGAACATGCTACCTTAAGCTCTATACAGAAATCAGATACGGAATCAACCGTGGCTGTGCAGGGGTAGCGCTCAATCTGCGGCATTCGGAACGAAACCACCGGCAAGCCAAAGGAGAGATACTCATAAATCTTGATGGGATCCACGCCGTCGGCCAGCGGCCCCATACGGAATGGGATGATCGCAGCACTCCAGCGGGAAGCATAACGGTACAGCTCATGCCAGGGTTTGGGGCCCAGCAGTCGCACGTTACCGGGTAGTTTCAGCCCTTGGGGAGCGGAATGGCCGATGATTTCAAAACGGTATTGGGCACAGGCCTCGGCAATTTGCACAAATGCCTCCCAGTCGAACCAGGCATCGGCTAAATGACCGAAGTAGCCAACCACCGGCGGAACCACAGGCGCACGTCGATAGCCCACCGGCAAGAAGTCTGATTCAACGGCATTGGGCACCAGTAAAACCGGCTTGTCCAGAGCAAAACCGCACATCTTCTTCACCAGGGGAGCCGACACGCAGAGGGTTGCATCGCATTGGCGCACAAGAGACTGCTCCACATCGGCATCGAACCAGCGGGCCATACCCACCTTGGAGAACTCTTCCCAGTCGTCCCGGCAATCGTACACCACTTTCCAGCCCTGCTGGCGAAACACCTCCACTTGCTTTTCGATACCAGGATAGGGGTATGACACGATGAATAGCTTGGGCGCAGAGCCCAGATCCGCCTGAGCGATTTCCGGCAGCAGTTGCAGGCTAACATCCTGTGGCATCTGCACTAGGCCATGAGCACTCCAAGTTGGCAGCGGATCATTAAAATGCGAGCGATGGTAGCTGAATAGCACCTTGGCGCCCTGGCGCAGCAGCGCCTGAGTCTGGCGAATTGGCCTATTCCCCCGAGTGCCCTGAATGAAAGTGGTGCCAGAAAACATGAAGATCACGGGTGCCGATTCATTATTTACCTGTTCGACAAGCCCCAGCCAAGCCTGCCACAGCTGACGGAAGATCGTCGAATCCGGCGCTGGGGGGCGCCTAAGCTGGAGCGCTTCCCGCCCCAGCCTGAACAGCCCCACAGGCAGGCGTAACAGCTGCCGCGGTGAACGCAACGCCGCCGTCAACAGGCGCCCGAGGCGGTAACTGCTGCTCTGCTCCACACGCTGGAACTCCAGACGCAACGCCTCCAACTCCTGGCGGGCTGCTTCAAGTTGCTGTTCAGTCTCTGTCTTACGCCCCACTGCCCATCACCCCGCGTAACGCCGCAACAAATGCCGATACACCATAACGGGTGCGCAACGTCTCGTACAAGTTCAGACACTCATCCTTAGTCGCAACGCCGCGTGACAGCCGCTCGACAGCCGATGCCACCTGCCCCGGCTGCCAGATATCTACGCGTTGCACCATTGACGACTCAGGAAACACCTCGCGGAAGACGGGCAGATCGTTGGTGATCAGCGGGCAACCACACAGCAAGGCCTCCGCCGCCGCCATACCAAAGGACTCGTCCCGGGAAGTCACCAACATGGCCCCGCCGCTGTGGGCGCACCGATGATACAGCCGAGCCAGCTGCACGTTTTCCACCCGGTCAAGCCAGGTGATCACATCACTGATGTCCAACCGATAGGCCAGCTCAAAAAAGGCTTCCGCCGTAGCCTCGGGGGCAGTGTAACCACCAACCACATACAGGTGCATGTCCCCCAACAGATCCTTGAGCAGGCGAGCATAGATCAATGCCAGCCGCCAGTTCTTGTGCTTGTCCAGCTTGCCTACCCAGATGAACTGCGGGCCGCTGCGGACAGGCGTAACCGGTTCCGCAGGGGTGAACACCTCCGTATTGAGCAGGTTGGCAATGACATGAATTCGCGCCCGCCAGTCGGGGCGCCTCCGTTCAACCAGCCGGGCCGAATAGGCCGACGGCACCATGATACCTGCGAGATATTTTATCGACAGGCCATCCAGATAACTCAGACCGGTCTGAGTGGTGGTATGCACATCCAGAAATACACGATTGCGCCGCCACAGGGGGCCCGCAGCCAAACTCAACAATTCGGGGGTGTCAATTACAACCACAGCATCAAAGCGGCCCTTGGCGGCCAATTGCCGAAAGGCGCTAAGATTGCCGAAGTGCACACCTTCGATACCCGCCGGCAAAACCTGACGAAGACCGTTATCCTGAGTGAAGAATAGCTCGCACTGAAAGCCGGCCTGTTCAAGCGCGCGCTTGCGCAGCAACAGCTGGGTGGACACACCGCCAACGATGCCATATCGGTAGGCATAGAGCAGTTTCAAAAAGGATCTCCTGATCGGCATTCATCAGCCAGCGCCACGACATAGGCCTCCAGCTCCGGGGCATTCGATATCTCTGGGTTCGGCCACCAGATGATACGGCCCCCTTGTTGCTGCACGCGTGCCAACTGGCGAACTACCGACGCCGACAGGCAACGCAGGGTCAGCGACGCAACGGGGGCATCGGCTCGTAAGCGCAGCGCCATCAACTCGACATCCTCGGTCGCCCAGGCATGAGCCCCGCCCTCGGCAGAAGTCGGACCCAATAAAAGATGCTCCGCCCCCAGAGCCGTCTCTGGAAGCTTCAACAACGAGTGAGCTGCCGCAGTGCCGGGCGCGCGCCCACCACTGTACTGACGATATAACCGCCATAGCTTGGGCAGCACCCGGAACGACCGCCAGGACAAGGGTAACGCTTGCAACAGCATATCGCCAATACTATATCTAAGGCTGCTACGCAGATTGGAAAGCTCCTGCTCAGCATCTCGCACCTCCTGTCGCAGCAACTCAATTAAGAAAATATTTCCCAAAGCCATCCACCACCTTCATTCAATTAACATATTCTCTTCACTTAACTCTTGCTCGAAATCAGTAATAAGCCGCCCCCTTCACATTCAATCATTTCCGACAATTTCCCCGGAAGAACCAACTTATAAAACCTCACACTTTCCTTGGCTTTCTTTTCGTAAAAGAGGAATTTTTTGGCTCTTCGTCACATCATGTGGATTTGGCCTAATCGAGCAGGCGCCCCACGGGGCTGCCGATCAGGTAGATCATCGCGATGAAGTTAGCCTCGTTCCGGTAGCCGCGTGCGCGTGATCTGGCAGCCTGAAACAGACCATTCATGCCCTCCAATCGCGCGTTGGTCAGCCCCGAAATCCAGCGTCTCACGACCTGCTCGGCATGTCGCTCCAAGGTCGTCAGAGCCTTCGCCATCGGCTTGAGCAGCGGCTGATCGGTAACCGCTTCCCGCATCACCCGGAGGTAGTTCGTGATCCGCCAACGAGCGGCTCGCGGCGTCGGGGCCTTCTGGATCCAGCGCAGCTTTTCCTTGATCACCCAGGCATCGGCGGTGGCTCCCTGATCGGCCACCAGCTCCTGGAGGGCAGCAATCTGCTTGGCTGTCATGTTCTCGTTATCCAGGCTCTTGAGCACCGCCCACCGCAGCGCCTTGGGATGCCCCTTCTCACGACGTTCCTTCTTGCGGACCTCGTCCAGCGCCTTGGTAAAGGTCTGCACGATATGGAACCAGTCGACCGTCACCTCGGCGTTGGGCAGGTTCTCGGCAACGCCGCTCAGGAAGGCCTGAGACATGTCGCAGACCACCTCGACGACATTGTCCGGATCGCCGCCATGCTCCGCCAGAAAGGCGCTGAACGCCTTGATGGCGTCCTTGCCATGGCCAGGAACGGCGAAGAGCACCGGCTCCTGCTGGCGCTGCATGTCGAGGAATACCGTGACATAGCGGTGGCCTCGTCGAGAGGCTGTCTCGTCCACGCCGACGGTGGCCACGCTGGACAGATCCAGCTCACCCAACATACGGCCCACGTAGTGGTGCACGATGCGCCACAGGCGCTTGTCGGAGATCTCCAGCTGCCGAGAGACGGCCAGCACCGGCATCTCCTTGACCAGCGACATGGCGGCCTGCTCGAACAGCAGGGTGAAGTCGCTGCCCGGCCGCGCCCAGGGCACCTCGATGCGCTTGACGCCATGCTCGGGGCACTTGGTGCGAGGCACGCGGGCGTGCAGGTAGCAGTGGTGCTGGAAGAAGTTCAGATGCCGCCAGGTCCGGTCGGCAAAGTCGTGGGCCGGGCAGGCCTTGCCGCACTCCGGGCAGGGGTAGAGGCTGCCACGCTCGGCCTCGACATAGAGATCCAGGCGGTGGGGCGACACGGCGGTATCCAGGTGCTGGTCCTTGAGAACCCAGGGCGCTTCCAGGCCGAGGCCGAGGGTCAGAATCTGGGTGCCGTCCATGTCATGCCTCCTGTCGTCGTGGAGGCTCTATCGTGGCTCAACACCGGGACCGGCTTCCATACCCGACGACGAAGAGCCAATTTTTTACTTCCACCCACTGCCAAATGATCTATACCCAGCCAGCTTCTCAAACTGTTTCTTACGATCTGATCCCAACAAATTTATCAAAGCTTATGAAGGCCACTCTCAGCATATCCTGCCTACTGGCACCTGATGTTGATTCATCGAGAAACTTTTTGTACGTTTTCAAGAAGCGCTTGACATCTCTTTCATTTAAAGATCGCTTCCGAAGAACAATAACATCCGAATAAACATCCCTTAAGCCCCTGTAAATACCCAAGAAGGCATGCCCAGGAACTCCACTAAGCAAGCCCAGATTCCGACAGTTCGGCTCGTTATTAAACAATGTTACGCTAGAGCTGTGGGACTTAACAAAGTTACCGATGTCATCAAGGAAGTTAGAAACCATGTGGCTAGCTGTGCGGTTATCGAAACCAAAATTAAATAAAACAAAATTTTCTTTTCAAATTAATGCTGACATAATCATTCAAAAATTCTTATTTGAACAAATTCATGCTTGTATTTATTTTCCTTCTATTCAGTTCCGCGTTACTTTTTAAATAATCCTCTCTACATACTCATTTTTCGAAACAAAGAAAAGTGAGACTCAACAAGGGCAGAGCCAAATTCATCGTCGTTCCTAATTCTTTCCATAAGGGCGCCCAGTCCAACAGGTCAAGTCACTAGTTGAGTCTCAGACAAGCCACCTAGGTAACTTTTCACCCCATAAACATCATTAAGCCAGCTAACTATTGCGCCAGAGCCGGTTTTTTTGAAAACCACCAACAAAAATACGACAATGAGATATACCTTCCACCACACCCAAGAGTTTTTTAAAATAACCACATCAACAATGTGCACAATTTGAACTCGCTCCTTCACAGGCCAAGCATACCATCAGAAAAAAGCAAAACTTCTTTTTTTATCACCAATTCTTGGTCGACGTTACGCCTAGCACTCTGGGAAGAGGAAAAAGAACATCCAAGAAAATAATCAGGACTATGGTAAAGTTTGGAAATTCCATCCGCCATTTCGACATATGATTCAGGACTGGCAACTATTCCACACTCGGATCCAACAAACTCAGGTATAGCTGCCACATTACTAGTAACTGGAACAAGCCCCGATGACATAGCCTCATCTCTGGACACCCCTTGAGTATCCATCCTGGACGGACAAAGAAAGATACCGAATTCTTTATGAAGCTCTGCAATTTCTTGCTGTGTCAGGAATTTTTTCTCAATGATAACATTCTTAAATTTTCGCAATGGATAAACAGTTTCATCAAACAACTTTCCATCACCAATCAACCTAAACTCCAGCTCGTTGAAAAAAGGCTCTTCAGAGAGCTTAATTATACACTTGACGGTCAGGTCATTAGCATAGACTCGTGAAGCGTATGATCGGATAGAAAGAATCTTTTTCCTAAGAGCAGGATCTTTTTCCTGATATTTAAATAGCTCCGTATTAATGGGATTATGAATGATGTGATATTGATTTACTGGAAGCCTAAAGCCCAAATCCTCCATCACTTCTTCCGCAAGGTAATTCGACACGAATACCAACTCAAGATTGGGGTGTATGGAAGAGACGATATCTCGCCAAAATGACATCCTCTTATCACTGAGTTCTATAGCTATTTTTTCTTGCTCCAAAGTATCAACAAGAAACTTACGCCTATGCCATGGTTGAATATCAGCACCATGCACCCACACAGTGATTTTAATACATTCAACAAAATCCTTGAGCACCTGCCACATGTCAGGGTCGAGAAAGTGCACAAGTACATGTCGATAACATCCACTTTGCAGCATGCGGCGCAACGCCTGCTGAGAGCCCGTGGTCACATCCACGTTCTGAAATTCGTGCCAACTGATGGGTTCATCCTTGCGCAAGCGGAACACATCGACAGGCACTCCTCGCTCAGCATAGCCCTTTACCCGACTATGGACGAAGCCGTTTCGGTACAGGTCGTCGTAGCTGGGGTAGTGGTTGGTCAGCAGCAATACATCTGACTGACCGAGTATTTTGGCCGGTTCCAGATCCAGATGGCCGAACATCAGCCGCTTGACACGAGTGCTGCCACCGGCATACACCCGCAGCCCGAACCGCAAGAACTCGGCATCGACCGGTATATCCAGCTTCACGTTGCGATTGGGCAGTAGCATCTGGTGCCCTAGGCGCTCTTTGTTGCCATCCAGAAACAGAACGACCAGGTTCAGGTTCAGTCCGGGATCTACCTCGAGGTGCATGGGGATCGACTGTTGCCCGTCCACCAAGCAGCTCACAGCAGCTACCTCAATGACATTTGTCGCATAGAGGTATTCATGCTTGCCGTCCGGCAAACTCGACTCCAGGTCCAGCGTGGCACCGGTAATCCCAGGATGGATGGACTTGTTGCGCGTCAGCTTGATCGGGCCGTCAGGCAGGGCCAAGGTGCTCTGAGCATCGTGATTGAGTCCCTTGCCAAGTAATAGCTGTGCCAGTTGGTTGCCATTGAGGCTCGGAGCTTTCGTCGCGCCATTTTCCATTGCCTCTATATTTTCCGCCAGTTGGGTCAGGCTGGCCAGTTCCACGCCGGTGTCAACCGGAAGATCGTCTACCTCATCCGCCACCTGCGGCCAGTGCTCAGACCTCACGTTCTGGCAGTAGTGATAGGGATCGATACTCAATTGTTCCGGTTGGTCGTATTGCCAGTCAGCCAGTGCGGCCAGCCATTTATCCGATCGGATGCTCTTGGCTACTTCCGGAGCTATGACTGAGCAACGTGCGTACAGGTGGTTGGCGGGGATATAAGCCTCTGCAGCATTATTCAGGGTAATATGGGGAGCGCCATTATTCAGTGTGCAGATATGTCGGGCGGCTTTACCGATCACTGACTTCTTGCTGTACCGGGTTGCCAGAGCCATGTCCAGCAGATAATGAGGGCCGTAATAGTCGTCAGGCACCATGCCGGCTATCCAATGCTGATCCGAGCCCGTCAGCTCCAGCAGATTCTTGTGTCGGAGGAATTTGGCCGGCAGCAGTGTGTAGGGGCACGGCAGATCCTTCAGCGCCGCCTCGGCTTCGGTCATGGACAGACCACGGCGTATCACCAGAACCAGGCTCAGCTCAACCCCTTGCTGGCGGGCCACATGGGCGGCAATGCTCTTGACATCAACCAGTGTCTTGACGGAGGCCAGCACCGTGAAAGGAGTCAGCTTCGCAGGCCGTGCCTTGCCGATTACTTGCTGCAGCATGTAGTTGAGCCGGTCTGCATAGGTGTGCTCGGCCATGACCTTGCGCAGCCCGGCCAGGCGCAGCCGGTCTACCTGGTTGCCGCTCTGCAGTTGTTGTAGCCGCCGCTTGATTTCTTCGCCACTGTCGCTGGTGAGCACCAGGTCACCGAACATCAGGCGCACGCCCCGGGAGAAGTTGCTGACGGTCAGGGTATTGGACCCCAGCAGTTCAAAGACCCGGCGCGCGAACATGGTCTGCGACTGCTTGATGGAGTTGAGGTTGATGGCGTAGCGATAGCCCTTGTAGGCCTTATCAATTTCTGCGAACGGTAGGGTGCCGACAATGTATGGCTGATAGGCTTTGGGGAACTGATAGCTGGGATCGTCCTTGCCGAAATTGCGGTCATAGATCTCCAGCGGCCGATAGGCCGGTAGCTCCTGAACGAAGCTCTCCAGATCCCGAGTGCGCTCTGGGTAACGCAGGTAGTAGGCACCGGCAAAACAGAAGGCGTCCTTGCGGATGTACTTTTCGATCGGGTTGTGCACGCTTGGTTGGCAGGCAAAAGGCAGGAAAAACACCCGCTCGTGTCCCAAGGCGGCCTTGTACCTATGGATACAGTCCATATCAGTGGTAAAGACGAAGTCGAACAGCTTGGCCGTGGTCAGGAAGGTCTCGAAATGCACTGGGTCTTCCTTGTTCCAGAACACGGTCGGCACATGGCGCTCACGGCACCAGGCCACGATGCCCTGCAGTTCCTGACTGCAATGGCCGACCTTGCTGCCCCAAAGTTCATCCTTGCCCCGCCAGGCCGACTCGATGAACAGCAGCTCCGGCTGGCAGGCTTCCAACTCGGCCTGCCAGCCGTCAGGGGTCAGTTGGTGCAGATCGCATTCGGGCTGGTAGGAGCCGAATGTAAAGTCATCCATGATGCAGGCTACGCGAACCTGACTGGCGGGCTTGTTCTCAAGACATTCGGTAAAGAGTGTTTTCCGGTCCACTGCCGCCGGTGCCAGTTGGGAGGTAGCCGGCAAGAAAGCCGCTTCCGCCTGCGTTTGCGGGTTGAGCTTACGGAGCCGCCACAGACGAATGGGAAGCTTGAGTGCTGCACTTATGGAGCTGGAGGCGGCCCGGACATGCAGCCCTGCCTTATAGGTGGCACTGGACTTTATGGACGACAGGGCTCGCTGTGCCGCTGCTTGCAGCTGCCTGGCCTGCTTGAGTTCCTGGTTGAGCTGTTCGGTACGCTGGTACAGCTCTGCCGTGCGCTGGGTCTGAGCATCCAGCTTCTGCTTCAGAGTGGGAATGGTCTCGCTTGTCAGTTGGCGGTACTTGCCGTTGGCCTGCTGCAGCTCCTGCAGTCTGGCCTGTTTTCTAGCCCGAAGTTCGCTATGGGCAGCGTTCAATGCTGCGAGCTCTTTTCGCACACTCTGCAACTGCTCATGCAGCTGGTTCCGGGCCTGCTCAGCATGTCCCTTGTCCAGGCTCAGGCGCTCGATCTGGGTCTGGTGGCGCATTTTTTCCCGCTCAAAATCCAAGGCAGCGCGTTCCAGCTCCAAGTCTTTGCTGGCATGCAATTTTTCTTTATCAAGCTCCGCTTCCCTCAGAGAGAGGCTCAGTCTGGCTATCTCACTCTTCATAGTTGCGGTCTTAGCTGTTACTTCTCGGTATTTTAGATTGGCTTCCTCGTAACGCTTCTTGATGTCGGCATAGCGCTCGTTCAGCTCCCTGTATTTTAGGTTGCTATTTTCCAACTTGGCACACAACTCCGAGATGGCGTGGTTAGCCCGATAGGAGAAGTGTACTTTTTCTTCTAGGTAACGTCCTGCTTCCGCCAGCCCAGAAAACTCTGAATGATGCAGGAATAGGTGCGTCGGCGTCGCATTGAAAGTGGAGCAGAACAGATAGCCTAGCTCTTTTAGCAAGTTATTGATGGAAGAAAAATCATTCTCCGTCTTCCCTTCAACATAGAGGATAGGGCGGTCTCTTTCGATCAGGTTCTTCGCTCCACGCAGCACCTGAAGCTCCATGCCTTCAACGTCAATCTTGATCATTCTGAGCGGAGCGGGAAGATCAAGCTGATCTAGGCTCACCAACGTGATTTCGTCCGGGCTCTGGGATACTTCCAGCGACTGCCCCCCCAGGTTGCTCGCATCGACATGGTCATGGTCGAAATGGGCAAAACCCTGAGCCTCGGAGACGCCCACCTGGTGGACAACGACCCGCTCCTCCAGTGCATTCAACGCAATGGAAGCCTGCAACGCCTCACACAAATTCTGGTTGGGCTCGAAGGCTTCAACTCGGCAGCCAACAATACTGGCCAGATAAAGACTATGGTTCCCGATATTGGCCCCAACGTCCAGAACCAGATCTCCCTTTTCCAGCCGCGACGCCATATCACGCAGCATATCAAGTTCATAAGGCTCTTTTGCGCTGGCAATCTTTCCCTGAATATAGTCTGTAGCCGCATCCGGCAGGAAAATAACGTAACTTGCACCATCCAGTGCGAGCTGCTGCTTATCCATATTGCTTAATGCCTTTTGTCCGCTGCTAGCCCCAGATGCCACGCGTATCGACCAATGCCAAGCTGCCCGGCAACTTAGTTTCCTTAAAGGGCTTATGATCGACAAGCATCACCACAATATCTGCAGCCTCGAGCGCAGCCGACTCATCAACCAATCTGGCATCTGCCATCTTTCCCTTGGGCAGCTCTTTGATATTCGGCTCCACCACCAATATCTGACCTGGGTGACGCGCAACAATATCTTCAGCGATTCTAAGCGCCGGGCTCTCGCGAAGATCATCGATATCCGGCTTGAAGGCCAGCCCGAAGCAGGCGATGGTGACATCCCCCGCGGTCTTGTCGGGGTTCTCACTCAGAAAGCTGCCCACCGCCGCGTTCACCTTGTCGATGACCCATTGCGGTTTGCTGTCGTTGACCTGCCGGGCCGTGCGGATGAGTCTGGCTTCGGCCGGCGTTTCGCTGACGATGAACCAGGGGTCCACGGCGATGCAATGCCCGCCGACTCCCGGACCGGGCTGAAGGATGTTGACCCTGGGATGACGGTTGGCCAGCCGAATCAGTTCCCAGACATCGATATCGAGCTTGTCGCAGATGATGGACAACTCGTTGGCGAAGGCGATGTTCACGTCCCGGAAGCTGTTCTCGGTGAGCTTGGCCATCTCGGCGGTGCGTGCCGTGGTCATTATGCACTCACCTTCCACGAAGATCGCGTAGAACGCAGCCGCCGCAGCGGAGCACCTGGCGGTCATCCCGCCGATGACCCGGTCGTTTTCCACCAGCTCGCGCACCACATGCCCGGGAAGGACTCGCTCGGGGCAGTGTGCCACCCGGATGTCCGAGGCCTCACCCCGGGTCTGTGGAAAGCTGAGATCCGGCCGCTCCTCGGCAAGCCAGGCCGCCATCCGCTCTGTGGCACCCACCGGCGAGGTGGATTCCAGAATCACCAGGTCGCCCGTCTTCAGCACCGGCGCAATGGCCCTGCTCGCGGCCTCGATATAACTCAGGTCCGGCACATGGTCGTTGCCCGGCTCCGCCCTGAAGGGTGTGGGGACGGCGATCAAGAAGACATCGGCCGGCTCCGGCCGGGTCGTCGCACGCAGCCAGCCCTCCTTGACGGCGGCGTGAACCACGATATCCAATTCGGGCTCGACGATGTGGATATCGCCACGGTTGATGGTATCCACGGCATGCTGATTGATATCGACCCCTACCACTTTCTTGCGGCGGGAGGCGATCACGGCAGCAGTCGGCAGGCCAATGTAGCCGAGGCCGACCACCGTGACGGTGTCTAGGGTCATGGAGGAGTCCAGGTCAGTCACTTGAGTTTCTTGGCAATGAGTTCGGCATGGCATTACCCGGCACGAGACGCCAGCGAGGATGATGCCAGGATATCGATGATTCGCTGACAGGCCCGACCATCGCCGTAGGGGTTGTGGGCGACACTCATCTCGCCATAGGCTTCCGGGTCCGTCAGCAGGGCATCCAGCTCCACTACTATACGATCCACATCGGTGCCTACCAGCTTCACCGTTCCGGCATCCACAGCTTCCGGACGCTCGGTGGTATCCCGCATCACCAGCACCGGCTTACCCAGCGAGGGCGCCTCTTCCTGGATACCGCCTGAGTCGGTGAGAATCAGGTGGGCCCTATTCATGAGATAGACGAACGGCAGGTAGTCCAGGGGCTCGATCAGATAGACGTTGTCGATATCGGAAAGCAGCCGTTGCACCGGTTCGCGCACACTGGGGTTCAGGTGAAGGGGGTAGACGATCTGCACTTCGGGGTGGCGGCTGGCGGTGTCGCGTAGCGCCCGGCAAATCCGCTCGAAGCCACCGCCAAAGCTCTCGCGGCGATGACCGGTGACCAGAATCACCCGGCGGCTTTCTTCCAGGTAGGAAAATCGCTCGGCAAAACGCCGCTGAAAACGCGTATTCTGTTCGAGAATGTCTACCACATCGACCAGGGCATCGATGACGGTGTTGCCGGTGACGAATACCTTACCCGGTGATACCCCTTCCTCGAGCAGGTTCCGCCGAGCGCGCTCGGTTGGGGCGAAGTGCAGCTCCGCCAGGCCACCCACCAGCTTGCGGTTGGCTTCTTCGGGCCAGGGTGAATAGATATTGCCCGTACGCAGCCCGGCTTCAACGTGGCCCACGGGTATCTGCTGGTAGTAGGCCGCCAAGGTGGTGGCAAAGGTTGTCGTGGTATCGCCATGCACCAGCACGATATCCGGCTTTACGCTCTCCAGCACCCCCTTCATGCCCTGCAGGATGGTGGTGGTCACATCGGTCAGGTCCTGGCCTGGCTTCATGGCCTTGAGGTCGTAATCAGGGCTAAGTTCGAATAGATCGAGCACCTGATCCAGCATTTCTCGATGCTGGCCGGTCACACAAACCTGAGCGTTGAAACGCTTGTCGGCAGCGAGAGACAGTGCAAGAGGAGCCATCTTGATGGCTTCGGGGCGCGTGCCGAACACGCAGAGCGTCTTGATGGGCATAATCATCTGTATCAAAAGAAAATTTTAAGCACCTGGAGTTTTCAGGACTCCTTGGGACTGATCCTTATCGAATCGTACTATTATACTGGCAACAAATGGCTCTGCTTGTTGCCCGGGCACGCTACCGCCCAGGGATTGATGCCGGGCGCTTTCCCATACCCTGTAGATCGAAGAATCCTACCTAGCCACCTTGCCATCCTCAGCAAAGTGAAGGCGACTGAAGACACCAAAAGTGCGGCGATTCTATCCAATGCCCCGGAGAGACTCGATGTGTCAATTCAGCTATCGGGTGGTTTTTTGTAACCAGCCACCACCCTGAGCGGGTGCCCTGCCCCTTCCGCCCAGGCCTCGATGGCGGCCTTGAGCGAGCGCTTGGCGTCGGGCTCGCCGTGCACCAGGCGCACCTCCCGGGGCGGGTGGCGCATGCGCTTGATGAAATTCAGCAGGTCTTGCCGGTCGGCGTGGGCGGAGTAACCGCTGACGGTCGCCACCCGGGCGCGGATCTCGATGCGCTCGCCGTCGAGCGCCACCCAGCCGCCCCGGGGGCCGTGGCGCTGGATGTCGCGGCCGGGGGTGCCGGCCCCCTGGTATCCGATGAACAGCACGGCGTGGCGCGGGTCGGGCAGCATGCGCTTCAGGTAGTTGACCACCCGCCCGCCGCTGACCATGCCGCTGGCGGCGATGACCACCGCGGGGCGGTGGCTGGTCGCCAGGTAGTCGACGCTGCGCTGGTGTTCCTCGTGGCTTTCGACGGTGTAGAGGTTGTCGAAGTCGAGCGGGTGGCGGCCGCTGCGCAGGCGCCGGTGGGCTTCGGCGTCCCACCAGGGCTTGAGTTCACGGTAGACCCGGGTGAAGCGCGCGGCGAGGGGTGAGTCGACGACGATCTCGAGCTCGCGCCAGCGCTGGTCGCGGGCAGCGTGGATCAGCCCTTCCAGCTCGTAGAGCAGCTCCTGGGTGCGGCCGATGCTGAAGGCGGGAATGACCACGGTGCCGCCATCTTCCAGGGCCTGGTCGATGGCGGCCTTGAGACGCGACCGGCGCTGGCGACGATTCTCGTGAAGGCGGTCGCCGTAGGTGCTCTCCAGCACCAGCACGTCGGCCCGGTGGGGGGAGCGCGGCGCGGGCAGCAGCGGGGCGTGGGGGGCGCCCAGGTCACCGCTGAAGACGGTGCGCTGGGTCTTGCCGCTTTGCCGGTCGTGGCTGCCGATCTCCTCACTCTCCACCTCGACATAGGCGGAACCAAGAATGTGCCCGGCGCGCTGTAGCCTGACCCGGAGGCGGTGGCGCTCGTCGTCGACGAGGGTGTGCCAGGTCCGGTAGTCGAGGGCGACCAGCCGGCTTTCCACTTCCTCGAGAAAGCGCTCGATCAGCGACCGGTCGCGGGTGAAGCCGATCTTCAGGGCGTCTTCGATCACCAGCGGCAGCAGCTTCGCCGAGGGCACCGAGCAGAGCAGCGGCCCCTTGTAACCGGCCGCCAGCAGGTAGGGCAGCCGGCCGATATGGTCGATATGCACGTGGGTGACGACGAGCGCCAGCACGTCCTCGACGGGAAAACGCACCCGGTGCTGCTCGAACACGCCCCGCCCTTCACCGCCCTGCCCTTCGCCGCCCTGGTCATTAGCGTCTTGACCTTGAAACAGGCCGCAGTCGACCAGCAGCGCCCGGTCCGGGGCGAGCTGCAGGCGATGGCAGCTGCCGGTGACGCCATCGGCGCCGCCGTGATGAAGGATATAGGGGTAGTCGTCCATGACTGGGGCTCCTTGGTAGCTTGAATTCAGGAGAGTACCAGCCTCCTAGATGGACCACCCAATCAGTGAAGCAGGAATTCCTGCGGGGTCAGGGCGTTGACAGGCGAGTCTGCAAAATCCTTCACGTTTCGCGTCACGATACAAGCGCAGCCGGCACGCTCGGCGACAGCCGCCACCACGGCATCTTCAAAATCGGACCAGCCGAGGGAGCGGGCTCTTTCCAGCTCCTCTCGGCCTACTGCGCATACCGTGAGATGGTCAAGAAGCCAGGAGAGCGCGCGATCCGCAGCGGCACGGTCGACGTAGCGTCCCACCAGGTAATGCACGGTGGTGACGGCATGCGCACTCAGGGCACCTCGCTCCTCACCGTGAAGAATCCTCTCGAGCACAGCAGCCGATACCCGATAATGGGGCTCTCGTTTCTGCAGAATATCGAGCAGGACATTCAGATCGAGCATGATCATGAAAGATGCTTCTCGACTAGGTGCTCCCGGTATACCCGTTCGGCGTCGAGATCGGATGGCAGCAGGCCGGTGATCGCATCAAGCTCCGCGCTCGGGGTATGGCGCTCCAGCTCCCTGAGGCGGCGCAAGTGGCGATCGATGACTTCGGTCATACTGATACCGTGTGCCTTGGCATAGGCCTTGGCAAATTCGACATCCTGTTTGGGAAGGCGGATGGTGACTTTGGTGGTTTCCCGCTCCATACGATCAACCTCTCGCTCGTACGGCTTACTTTCCCCAAGTGTACGGCAAGAGGGCAGAATGGCAAAACAAGCCTGACGCACGAGCGGTTCGTCGCTTTGGAGAAGCGGCACACAACGCTGGACACCATCCCCCTAGCCTAGCCAGCGATGCCCCACGGCGTAGGAGCCGCGTGGTGAAGGATATAGGGGTAGTCGTCCATGACTGGGGTTCCTTGCGGGCTAACAGGGGGAGTGGCTCATAGCAGGCCACGACGCTCGGCATCTCGCAGCATGGCAGTGGCGAACTCGATGAGTGACTCCTGGTAGTCGAAGGCGGTATTGAGAGCATCCGTCAGCACCTTGGTCGACTCGATGTATTCGTGGATCATCTGATTTCGGATCTGGCGTATCTCGAGCCACTTGTCGGCCGATGCCAAGACGCCAAGTTTCTCGGCCTTGTCCAGATTGTCGACAGCAGCAGCCGTTTTTTCGCCGAGCGCACGCAGCCATAGCGGCAGCAGTTTGTCGCCAACGGTATCCTGCAGCCGACAGAAACGGCTGGTATAAGCCTCCACTTTCTCAGCGAGCGCTTCGTCTTCGCCCAGTGTCGCCACGCGCTCTTCCGTCAGCGGCTGACCAAAGACGTTGCCCGCGGAGTAGCGGAGGTGCTGGATTTCCTTGCCGACCACGCGCTGCAGGAAGCGCAGCCGTTCAGTGGTTTCGGTGGCATTGCTGCTCATAGCCGCACTCCTTGCTCTCGGGCGATGTCATGTATCGGCAAGTTCTGGAGGTTGGGGGCGCTCAGCAGGATATCGACCTTGCGCCCCCGCATCGCCCGCATGACCCGAACGCTCAAACGTGCCGCCAGTTGCGCCGGGCGTTCGATCGGTTCGTCGACCTCCACCAGCAGGTCAATGTCGCCGCCTCGAGCCTGGTCGTCTAGCCGTGAGCCGAAGAGACTGACCCGGGCACCGCCGCCCAGCTCCTGGTCGATGATGCGGTGGATGATCTGGCACTGCTGGTCCGTCAGACGCATGGCTCGGTAGCTCCTGGACTGGCTGAGAGAAGGTTTACAGAACCAGCGACTCGCCCCGCCCCACGGCGTAGTAGAGCAGGCCGGCCTGGCGGACCAGCGCCGGGTCGTAGAGGTTGCGGCCGTCGACCACCACGGGGGTGGCGAGCTGGGCCTTGAGCCAGTCAAAGTCCACGGCGCGAAAGTCCTTCCACTCGGTGCAGATCACCAGGGCGTCGGCGCCCTTCACCGCCTGGATGCGATCGCCCGCCAGCAGCAGGTCGTCGCGCTCGCCGTAGAGGCGGCGGCACTCTTTCATCGCCTGTGGATCGTAGGCCCGCACCGTGGCGCCGGCTTGCCACAGCGCCTCCATCAGGGTGCGGCTGGGAGCGTCGCGCATGTCGTCGGTGTCGGGCTTGAAGGCAAGCCCCCACAGGGCGATGGTCTTGCCGGCCAGCTCGCCGTCGAAGGCCTGCTCGAGCTTGGTGTACAGGCTGCGTTTCTGGCGCTGGTTCACGGCTTCCACCGCGGTGAGCAGCTCGGCCCGGTAGCCGACCTGGCCGGCGGTGCGCGCCAGCGCCTGCACGTCCTTGGGAAAGCAGGAGCCGCCGTAGCCGCAGCCGGGATAGATGAACTGGTAGCCGATGCGCGGGTCTGAGCCGATCCCCAAGCGCACCTGCTCCACGTCGGCGCCGAGTCGCTCGGCGAGGTTGGCGATCTCGTTCATGAAACTGATCTTGGTGGCCAGCATGGCGTTGGCGGCGTACTTGGTGAGCTCGGCGCTGCGCACGTCCATGAACATCAGCTTTTCCTGCTGACGAATATAGGGCGCATAGCATTCGCGCATCAGCCTCTTCACCCGCTCGCTGTCGGTGCCCACCACGATCCGGGCGCCGTGGGTGAAGTCGTTGATGGCCGCCCCTTCCTTGAGGAATTCCGGGTTGGAGCAGACATCGAACGCCAGCGCCTCACCGCGGCTTTCCAGCATGGCGGCCACCCGCTCGCGCACCCGGTCGGCGGTGCCCACCGGCACCGTCGACTTGTCGACGATGACCTTGTCGTCGGCCATGTGCCGGCCGATGGTCTCGGCCACGGCCAGCACGTACTGCAGGTCGGCGCTGCCGTCCTCATCCGGTGGGGTGCCCACGGCGATGAACTGCAGGGTGGCGAAGGCCACCGCCGCGGCCGGGTCGGTGGTAAAGCGCAGGCGCCCCGCCGCCACGTTCTCCTTGACCAACCCCTCGAGCCCCGGCTCGAAGATAGGAATCTCGCCCTGCTCGAGACGCGCGATCTTGTCCGCGTCCACGTCCATGCACAGCACGTCGTGGCCCACGTCGGCGAGGCAGGCGCCGGTGACCAGGCCCACGTAGCCGGTGCCGAAGATGGTGATTCTCATCAATCACTCCGTTTGAGGTTCGAGGTTCGAGGTTCGAGGTTCGAGGTTCGAGGTTCAAGAAAGCTACTGACGCTGCCGGAAGTGTTGCATCAGGCCGTAGAGCATTCGGGAGAGTTCGTGAGTTTCTTCCACCCATTGCTTGCCGGAACCGCGGTCGATAAAGCCAACCTGCATGCCTATGTAAATCTGAGTGCGCAGCTCGCCACATGAGCCCTTGGCGTAGTTGAGAAAGCGGATGCGATCTTTCTCGCCGACACGTTCGTATCCTTCAGCAATGTTACTAGCAATTGAGAGCGATGAACGGGTAATTTGATCCTTGAAGCCATAGTCCCGAGAATCCCCGAAATGACGGTAAATATGCGCACACAGGCGTGCGGCACGCTTCCATACCTCCAGATCCTCGAACTGCATGACGTCCCCTCTTCATCCTTGAATGACGCATGATTCCTAAGAGGCTTCCTCGCCCCTCGCCCCTCGCCCCTCGTACCTCGCACCTCAAACCCCGTAAAAGTCGCGATACCAGCGTACGAAGCTCGCCACCCCTTCCTTGACCGGCGTCGATGGCCGGTAGCCCACCGCCCGCTCCAGCGCGCTGCTGTCGGCAAAGGTATCGGGCACGTCGCCCGGCTGCAGGGGCAGTAGCTCCTTGATGGCGGGCTTGCCCAGCACTTCCTCGATGGCGTGGATATAGTCGATCAGCTTGACCGGGGTGCTGTTGCCGATATTGAACAGCCGGTACGGCGCATTGCTGGTGGCCGGATCGGGGCTGTCGCTGTTCCACTCGGGGTTGGGCCTGGCGATATCGTCGCTGGCACGGATCACCCCTTCGGCAATGTCGTCGACATAGGTGAAGTCGCGGGTGTGGTGGCCGTGGTTGAACACCGGGATCGGCTCACCGGCCAGGATATGCCGGGTGAACTTGAACAGCGCCATGTCCGGCCGGCCCCAGGGGCCATAGACGGTGAAGAAGCGCAACCCGGTGGTCGGCAGGCCAAACAGATGGCTGTAGCTGTGAGCCATCATCTCGTTGGCCTTCTTGGTGGCGGCGTAGAACTGCAGCGGGTGATCCACCCCCTGGTGCTCGCTGAACGGCATGGCGGTGTTGGCGCCGTAGACGCTGCTGGTGCTGGCGTAGGTCAGATGTGGGATCTTGCCGTGGCGGCAGGCTTCGAGAATATTGGTGAAGCCGACGATATTGCTCTGCACATAGCTGTGGGGGTTTTCCAGCGAGTAGCGGACACCGGCCTGGGCGGCCAGATGGATCACCCGGTCGAAGGCGTGATCGACGAAGCAGCGCTCCACCGCCGCCGGGTCGGCCAGGTCGGCACGGATGAAGGTGTAGTCGCTGCCGGTCTGGCGGGCCGTTTCTTCGAGCCTCGCCAGCCGGGCCTCCTTGAGCGAGACGTCGTAGTAGTCGTTGACGCTGTCGAAGCCGACCACGCTGTCGCCGCGCTCGAGCAGCTGCCTGGCCACATGGTAGCCGATGAAGCCGGCGCTTCCGGTAATCAGCAGTTTCATGGTGTGGCCTCCCTGGTTATACCGCGGCGAGAGAGCAGGGCTATCGCAGATGCGGAACCTGCTCGAGACCTTTCCGGCGACAGATCGTAGAGGGGGCGCTGTGAACCCCTCCCTGGGCGCTACCGACGCCATCCATGGCGTAGGACCCCCTCTACGCCCAGTCCCCGGCGCCTCTCGCTATGCGCAACCGCAATGGCCCCACGGCGAGACCTGCGCCTTTAACGATACACCGGGAAGCGGGCGCACACAGCCTCAACCTTGCTCTTGACCTCGGCTTCCAGGGTGGCGGTGTCCTCACCCTTGGCCATGGCGTCGAGGATGTCGCAGATCCAGCCGGCCAGCTCGCTGCACTCGGTCTCGCCGAAGCCACGGGTGGTCACCGCCGGGGTGCCGATGCGCAGGCCGGAGGTGACGAAGGGGCTCTGGGGATCGCCGGGCACGGCGTTCTTGTTGACGGTGATATGGGCGCGGCCCAGGGCGGCGTCCGCGTCCTTGCCGGTCAGGCCCTGCTTGATCAGCGAGAGCAGGAAGAGGTGGTCCTCGGTGCCACCGGAGACGATGTCATAGCCGCGCTCGATGAACACGCCGGCCATGGTCTGGGCGTTCTTGACCACCTGCCGCTGGTAGGTCGTGAACTCGGGGTCCATGGCCTCCTTGAAGCAGATCGCCTTGGCGGCGATGACGTGCTCCAGCGGGCCGCCCTGGCCGCCGGGGAAGACCGCGGACTGCAGCTTCTTCTCGATGGCCTCGTCGCCCTCGCTGGAGAGGATCAGGCCGCCGCGGGGGCCGCGCAGGGTCTTGTGGGTGGTGGTGGTGACCACGTGGGCGTGGGGCAGCGGCGTGGGGTAGACGCCGGCGGCCACCAGGCCGGCCACGTGGGCCATGTCGACCAGCAGGTAAGCACCCACTTCATCGGCGATCTCGCGGAACTTGGCCCAGTCGATGATCTGGGAGTAGGCGGAGAAGCCGGCGATGATCATCTTGGGCCGGTGCTCGCGGGCGAGCCGCGCCACTTCGGCGTAGTCGATGCGGCCGCTCTCGTCGATGCCGTACTGCACGGCGTTGTAGTGCTTGCCGGAGAAGTTGGGCTTGGCGCCGTGGGTGAGGTGGCCGCCGGCGTCCAGGCTCATGCCGAGCACGGTGTCGCCCGGCTTGACCAGCGCCTGGAAGACCGCGCTATTCGCCTGGGAGCCGGAGTGCGGCTGGACGTTGGCGTAGCTGGCGCCGAACAGCTGCTTGGCGTAGTCGATGGCCAGCTGCTCGACGATGTCCACGTACTCACAGCCACCGTAGTAGCGCTTGCCGGGGTAGCCTTCCGCGTACTTGTTGGTGAGCTGGCTGCCCTGGGCTTCCAGCACGCGCGGGCTGGCATAGTTCTCGGAGGCGATCAGCTCGATATGCGCCTCCTGGCGAGCGACTTCCTTTTGCATCGCATCGAACAGGGCGTCATCGAAACCGGCAATCTGCATGTCACGGCTGAACATCGGCGGGAAACCTCGCATCACGGGGAGAATCTGAGCGGGCATGATACCCCAGCCCATGAAGGCTTTCACATGAAAGGCCGTCATCGTTGGGTGCAGTAATTCTCATGCTGGGTTTAGTGCCAACCGAGTGCCGACGATGCCTGCACCGGGGAAGTGGCCCCCGCTATTGATAACGGTTTTCATTTGCAATAGACTTGTCCCGAACCGCACTCTGGATACCCGGCTCGACCACTGGAGGGACGACATGCTGATGACGCCTGATACGCCGCTACCCGCCATGACGCAGGACCGCCTGTTCTGCGCCTGCCTGATCGCCACCATTGCCACCTCGATCGCCTGCATTGCGCTGCAGCTGCTGCCGCTGTTCCCGGCGGCCGACCTCGCCTGGGGCAAGACGCTCGAGCCGTTCCTGGTCGCCACGGTGATCGTGCTGTCGGGCCTGACGGCGCTGGCGGCCTTTCGCCACCTTCGCCGCTCCCAGCAGACGCTTTCCTCGTACTGATTCGTCGTACTGACTGGCTAGATCTTCGGCCGGCCCACGGTTGGCCGCCCCACGACTCGACAAAACGCCCCGCTCGGTTCATGGCCGAGCGGGGCGTTTATCGCTTGCCGGTCGATTCAGCGAGTCTCGACGTCGAACGAGACCTTGTCGGGGAGTCCCAGCGGGTCGCCGGTATAGGTGGCCAGGTTGCTCTCCGCCGGCAGGCCGACATTGATCTCAAGCTCGCTGGCGTTGCCCTCCAACAGCTCCACCAGTCCCATCAGGATCGCCTGCACCTGGGGACCGAACATCATGCCGAAGCCTTCGGCCTGGGTGCGGGTCTGCTCGATGTACTGGGCCTCGGTGACCCCTTCCATGGCGGCGCCCAGGGTGGCCAGGCGACCGAACAGGCCCTCGTTGCCGATGGTCAGTCGGATGTCACCGCCCAGCAGGGTGGCGGCATCCAGCAGGCCGGTATCGGCGAAGACATCGGCGGGCTCGGCGCCCTCGGGCAGCAGCAGCGGCAGGTCGATGTCGAACAGCAGGCGCACCGCGTCATGGGCGGTGATATGGCTGTCGCTGTGGATCCGGCTGTGATCGCTGCCCTCCTCCCAGTTGCCGAGGAAGGCGGCGTCCAGGCGCAGCGTGCCGCTGCCGTCGGTGAGCACGTTGCTGACCATGCGCAGCTGGGTACGCTCACTCTCCGGTGCCAGCTCGATCATCTTCGCCAGGTCGAGGGAGAAATCTTCCAGGCGCAGGCCGCCCTCACCATCGCTGAAGTCGCCGTCGATGGCGAGCCGCGACAGGCTGCCCACCAGGCGGTCGGACTCCACGGCGAAGTCGCGCATCACCAGCGAGTCGAGCCGCTCCTCGTCGCCATCGAGCCCGGAGAGGCCCTCAACGCGCAGCGAGGCCAGGGTGAAGGAACCCGAGCCGAGCTCGTCGAGGTTCTCGCCCGCGCCGGCCACCCCGGTGATCTCCAGCATGCCGATGGCGTCATGGCTCAGCGACTCGCCGCGCAGGCTGTCGATGGTCAGGCGCCCCTCGCTGGCGGTGAAGGGCGTGCCGTAGAACAGATCCTCGGCGATCTCCGAGGCCAGGTCGACGACGATGTCGTCGATGGCCAGGCTGCCCAGGCGGAAGTCCTCGGGGGCCAGGCTGTCGTCGAAGGGAAAGACCGCCCGGGAGGGCTCGCCCAGCACGATGCGCTCGGCGCTCATCAGCGTCAGATCGGTGAGGCGGTCCTCGATGCGCACCCCTTCCAGGGTCACCTCGTCGGGACTGTCGTAATCGCCGCTGACCACGTAGCGGTCGATGAGCAGGCGCTCGCCCTCCTCGGCCTCGAAGACGAAGCCCTCGGCGGTCACTCGCGAGCGCACCATGGCGCTGGAAACTTCGCCGAGCTCCACGCTGCCGTAGCCGCCGAACATGGCGCGCAGATCGGCCTCCAGCCGCTCTGCATCGGCCAGCGCACTTCCGGAAACCCCCAGCAGCGCGGCCAGGGCCAGGGTAGAGCCGGCACGGGCCGGCCGTGAACAGGTTGCAATGGTCATTGGTCACCTCCGTTGTGATGGAAACCTTGAGTCTAACAGCCAATTGGAAGGATGCGAGTCACGCCTCTCCCAGCAGCCCCAGGCTGGCGGCGGGGGCCTGGCGGCGCAGGCCGCGCGATAGCAGATGCCCGATGACGCCGATCAGCAAGGCGCCGCCCAGCGGCAACAGCAGCCACAGCCAGGGGTGCGGGCGTGGCGCCAGGTCGAGCCAGGCGACATAGATCCCGGCGGTGGCGAGCTCCGCCAGCAGCGCGCCCATCAGCCCGCTGGCCAGGCCGAGGATCGCGAACTCGGCGCCCTGGACCCGTGAGATCAGCCGGTTGCCGGCGCCGAACACCCGCAGCAGGCCGCTCTCATGGGCGCGCTGGGGGCGGCTGGCGGTAAGCGCCGCGTAGAGCACGCTGACGCCTGCCAGCAGCACGAAGCCGAGCACCAGCTCCACCGCCCGGGTGACCTGGGTGAGCACCTCGCGCACCTGGCCGAGGATGGCGTCGACGTTGAGCAGCGAGACACCGGGGAACTCCGCCACCAGGCGGCGCAGGGTGTCGCCCTGGTCGGCATCCAGATGGAAGGCGGTGATATAGCTGTGGCCGAAGCGCTCCAGCACCTCGGGCGGGAAGATCACGTAGAAGTTGGGCCGAAAGCTGTCCCAGTCCAGGTTGCGCAGGCTGGTGAGCTCGCCGACGATCTGCTGGCCGCCGATGGCGAAGGTGACGGTATCGCCAAGCGAGAGGCCGAAGCGCGCCGCCAGGCCGTCTTCCATGGAGATCGGTACCCGATCGCCCGGCGCCGCGCCGTTGTCGGCCGGTTCATCGAACCACTCACCGGCCACCAGGCGATTGCCCTCGGGCAGCTCGGCCTGCCAGGTGAGGTTGAGCTCGCGGCGCAGGGCGTTGTCGCCCCGGGACTCCACCGGCACCGCCTCCCGGGGCGGCTGGTCGTTGATGGCGCTGATGCGCCCGCGCACCATGGGGTAGAGGGCGGTGCGGTCGTCAGCGGCATCCTCCAGCGCGGCGATGAAGGGGTCGCGCTCGGCGGGCTGGATATTGATGGCGAAGTAGTTGGGGGTGTCCTCGGGCAGCTGCGCCTGCCAGGTGGTGAGCAGGTCGCCGCGCACCATGGCGATCATCGCCATGGCGAAGAAGGTCACCGCGAAGGCCAGCAGCTGGCCGAGGCTGGCGCTGCGCCGCCGCGCCAGCTGGCGCCCGCCCAGGCGCAGCGCCTGGTAGAACTCGCCGCGCCCGCCCTCGGCCCGGGGCAGCCGGGCGGCCAGGCGCAGCACCCCGCCGAGCAGCAGCGCGCCGAGCCCCCACAGCACCACCAGCATCACCAGGCCCCCCACCAGCAGCGCACCGGCCAGCCCCGGGTCGCCGGAGTAGAGCCACAGCAGACCGCCGAACACCAGGCTGGCCACCGCCACCACCACCCAGGCGGAGGCCGGCAGCGGGTCGAGCTCGCGGCGCAGCACCTTGAGCGCACTGACCCGCTTGAGCCGCAGCAGGGTCGGCCCGGCGAAGCCCACCAGCACTGCCAGGGCGGTGAGCACGCCCAGCGCCAGCGGCAGCATGCCCGGCGGCGGCAGGGTCAGCGGCAGGAAGGCGGTGAGCAGGCGCAGCAGCAACGCCTGGCCGACCAGCCCCAGCAGCGCCCCGAGCAGCGAGGCGGCCAGCGCCAGCCATAGCAGCTGCAGGGCGAACAGCCGGGTGAGTTCGCGCTGGGTGGCGCCGAAGCAGCGCAGCAGCGCGGCGGTATCCAGGTGGCGGTCGACGTAGCGGCGGGTGGCCATAGCCACGGCAACGCCGGCCAGCAGCACCGCGGCCAGGCCGGCCAGGCTGAGGTATTTCTCGGCGCGCTCCAGGGCGTTGCCCAGCTGGGGCCGGTCGCGGCGCACATCGCGCACCTCCACGCCGTCCCGGGCGAGCTCGCGCAGCCGCGGGGCCAGGGCGTCCAGGGCGGCGGGCTCGCCGGCGCCGAGCAGGGTGTGGCTGACCCTGGAACCGGCCTGCACCAGGTTGCTGGCGGCCAGGTCGTCGGCGTGCATCATCAGCCGCGGGTTGAAGTTGCCGAAGCCGCCCTGCTGGTCGGGCTCACGCTCGATCAGGCCGGCCACGGTGAGTTCGATCTCCCCCACCCGCACCCGGTCGCCGAGTTCGGCCTCCAGCAGCAGCGCCAGGCGCGGCGCCAGCCAGGCCTCGCCGGGGGCGGGGCCGCGGGGCACGCTCTGCATGCCCTCCCCCAGGTCGACGAGGGCCTCGCCGTAGAGCGGATAGCGGCTATCCACCGCCTTGAGGCTGGCGGGGTGGAAGGCGTCGTCGAAGCTGACCATGGTGACCATGCCGGTCTGGTCGCTGAGCTCGAGACCGGCCTGCGCCAGGGTGCGGCGCAGGTCGTCGTCGAAGGGGCGGCTCTGCTCCAGCACCAGGTCGCCGCCCAGCAGCTGGCCGGCCTGGTGGGTCAGGCCCCGGTCCAGGCGGTCGAGGAAGAAGCCGATCATGGTGGAGGCGGCCACCGCCAGGGCCAGCGCCAGGAACAGCGCCCGCACGTCGCTGGCGCGCAGGTCGCGCAGCAGGCCGCGGGCCGAGAGGCGCAGGGTGCGCCCCGCCGAGGCCCGGGCGTCTGGGGCGGGGTGAGCGGCGGCCTGGCTCATGCGCTCACCTCGTCGAGGCGCATCTCGCTGAGCCGCCCGTCTTCAAGCTCCAGGCAGCGGTCGCAGCGCCGCGCCAGGGCGTGGTCGTGGGTGACCAGCACCAGGGTGGTGCCGGCCTCGCGGTTGAGGGCGAACAGCAGGTCGATGATGCGCGCCCCGGTGGCCTGGTCCAGGTTGCCGGTGGGCTCGTCGGCGAACACCAGCTCGGCGCCGGTGACGAAGGCCCGGGCCAGGGCCACCCTCTGCTGCTCACCGCCGGAGAGCTGCTTGGGCAGGTGGTCGAGGCGCTCTGCCAGGCCGACCCGGGTCAGCCAGTCGCGGGCCCGGGTGGCGGTGTCGGGCAGCGGCGAGAGCTCCAGCGGCAGCAGCACGTTCTCCAGCGCGGTCAGGGTCGGCAGCAGCTGGAAGTTCTGGAAGACGAAGCCCACCCGCCCGGCGCGCAGCCGCGCCCGGCCGTCCTCGTCCAGCTCGCCCAGCGACTGGCCGAACAGCTCGAGGGTGCCACCCGTGGGCTGGTCCAGGCCGGCCAGCAGCCCCAGCAGGGTCGACTTGCCGGCGCCGCTCTGGCCGAGGATCGCCACGCTCTCGCCGGGGAACACCGTCATGTCCAAACCACTCAGAATGGTGAGCTGCCGTTCGCCGCTGGTGACCTGCTTGACCAGCCGCTCGGCGTGTAGAATCGGCCTGGTCCCCCCGGCTACCGGGGCATCGGGCGTCGAAACAGCATCACGAGTCGAGGAGTGGGACATGGTGAAGGGCTTCCCCAGAGGTTGGATGGTGACATATCGCCGGCTCGGCCTGGCGATTATCGCCGGCGCCGGGCTGTGGCTGGCCGCGCTGGTGGCCGTAGCGGACGAACGCCCGCTGCTGCTGGTGATGGGCGACAGCCTGAGCGCCGCCTACGGCATCGAGCAGCAGGAGGGCTGGGTCAGTTTGCTGGAAGCGCGGCTCGACGGGAAGGCCAGGGTGGTCAACGCCAGCATCAGCGGCGAGACCTCCAGCGGCGGCGCCAGCCGGCTTCCCGAGCTACTCGGACAGCTCGAGCCGGACATTGTTCTGCTCGAGCTGGGCGGCAACGACGGCTTGCGCGGCCTGCCGCCGGGCCAGTTCCGCAACAACCTGGCGAGCATGATCGAGGCGAGCCTGGACGCCGAGGCCGAGGTGCTGCTGCTGGGCATCGATATTCCGCCCAACTACGGCCAGGCCTACCGCGACGCCTTCACCGGGGTCTATTTTGAGCTCGCCGAGGCCTACGAGATCGCGCTGGTGCCCTTCCTGCTCGAGGGCGTGGCGCTGGAAGCGGGGCTGATGCAGTCCGACGGCATCCACCCCACCGCCGCGGCTCAGCCACGAATCCTCGATAACGTCTGGCCCGAGCTCGCCCCGCTGCTGGAGGAGAGCGGCCTGGCACTGGCCGACGACTCGCGGCCGGTCCGTTGATGGACTAAACTTGGACCAGTCGAATTCGCCCCGGAGCCCACCATGCGCACCGAAACCATCAGCTACCTGAAGCAGAACGCCGCGACGCTCGATGTCGAGGAGCCCCTGGTGATCACCCAGAAGGGCAAGCCCACCTATGTGGTCGAGTCCTATGCCGCCCACGAGCGGCGCGAACAGGCGATCGCTCTGCTCAAGCTGCTGAGCCTGGGCGAGAAGAGCCGTGAAGAGGGCAAGACCATGAGCGCCGAAGAGTTCATGGCCCGGCTGAAGGAGGATGAAAGGGCCGAGCTGGGCGAAAGGCTGTGACCCCTCCCCTTCCCGTCACCCTTGAAGACACCGCCCTTCGGTCACTGCGTCGCTGTCGCCACTTCCTCATCGATCACCAGGAGTGGCCCCCGGCAGAGGCTCACGCCCACACCCAGAAACTCGTCGCTGCGGCTCTGCAACGCCTTGCCGAACACCCGGGAGCCTATCCGGCGTGTCGACTGGCCCTGGAGCTGGGCATCAGCCACTACCGTGAGCTGCTGATCGATGGCTATCGTGTCATCTATCGTGTCTGGACCGAGCCACAGCAGGTCAGCGTCTACCTCTTCGCCCATCAGCGCCAGGACTTCAAAACGCTCCTCTTCGAGTATCAGCTGCTCTCCTGAGCCGCCGGCACCGAGCTCTTCTGCCACTGCTGCAGGCCCAGCCCGCCGAGGATCAGCACCAGCCCCACCAGGGTCGAGGGCAGGATCGGCTCGCCGACGATGAAGAACAGCAGCAGCAGCGACACCGGCGGCGAGAGGAAGATCAGGTTGGAGACCTTGGCGGTGCGTGACACCCGGTGCACGGCGAGCTGCCAGAGCACGAAGGCGATGCCCATCTCGAACAGCCCCACGTAGATCCCCGCGGAGAGCCCCGCCCAGCCGTGCCACTGGAAACCCGGCCCCGCCAGCAGCAGCAGGGTAAGCACCGGCACCCCGACGCTGAAGTTCTGCCACTGGGCCACCAGTGGCGGGCGGTGATCGCGGGCGTTGAGCAGCCAGTAGAGCGCCCAGATCAGCGTTGAGGCCAGCGCCAGGCCCACGCCCAGGGGGTCGGCGAAGGCCACGTCGAAAATGGCGCCGCGGGTGGCGATCACCCACACCCCCGAATAGGCGATCAGCCCCGCCAGCACGTCGATGCGGGTCAGCCGCTGGCCGAGAATCGGCACCGCCAGCAGCGCCATGGCCAGCGCCCAGGTGTAGTTGAGCGCCATGGCCTCCTGCCCGGGCAGACGGTCGTAGGCGCCGAACAGCAGCAGGTAGTAGGCCACCGGGTTCATCAGCCCCGCCCAGGCGGCGGTGCGCCAGCCATGCCGGAGCGCCTGGCCGGCGAGCCCCTGACGCGCCACCAGCACGCCGATCAGCGCCCAGGAGACCAGCGAGGCGAGCCACATCAGCTCCAGCGGGCTCATGTAGCCCAGCGCCACCTTGAAGGCGGTGGCCACCGTGGACCACAGCGCCACCGCGCCCAGCCCGAAGAGCATGGCCTGACGGTCCTGTTTCATTGGAGCTCCTGTCTAAGGAAACACTGCACAAATGACTGCACGAGCGAATCGCTGCGTTGCGCGGTGCGCGGAATCCTCACATATACCCCATATGCTCCGGTTCCTGTGCGCCGTGCGCCTTGCGCTTCATCTCGCTCGTCTATTTGTACAGCACTTCCCTAACGGGCAATATGGCGACGCTGGAAATCCCGACAGCGCTCGAGGGTCCGGGCGAGCAGCGGATAGAGTCGGCTGGCGGCATTGATGTTGTCGGCGATGGCGGCATTGTCGCTGAGGTATTCATGGGCGAAGGCGTTGCGCAGCAGCCGGATCTGGAGCCAGTCATCCAGATGCTCCAGCACGCCGAACTTCTCCATCCGATTGAGCGTGTCCAGCAGGGAGACATCCTGGGAGGTATCTTCCAGGCTGGCCCTGGCCAGAGCGCGAAACAGCTTGCCGGCCATGAAATCCTGTAGCTTTCCAAAGCGGCCCAGAAAGAGGTCGAGCCGGTCGATGGCGTCGTCATCCAGCGACGCCACCTGCTCGGCCGATAGCGGGACATCCTGCTGGATCGCCTGCCACGAGCGCTCCAGGTATTGCGCCATCCGCGTGGCCGCGTCCAGTTGATCGAGCAGTATTTCTTCCGGCGTGGAGGTCACAGGCGCACTCCCTGTTGCAAGGCGTCGCGATGAATGGGCCGCAGGGGCTGTTCGTCGCTGCGAATCAGCAGGTCGATACGCTGGGGCCCCAGCCGCTCCCAGAGGCACCGCTGCAGCGCTACCTTGGCCTCCAGCCAGCCGGGCATGGGCGGGGCATGGACCTCGATATAGAGGTCGATATCCCCGCCGCGCCGGCTGTCGTCGACCCGCGAGCCAAACAGGTAGACCCGGGCGTCGGGGCCCAGCACCTCGGCCACGGCATCCTTGATGGCGTCAACCTGCGTATCGGTGAGTCTCATTGCGCTCTCCCTCAGGTGCATGTTCTGATCATGGCATACCCCCCCTAGGCTCTGTCCGAAAACTGGCTGCGCTCGACCATACGGCGTTAAAAATCGGCTCAAAGTACTCATTTACACCCCGTAAACTCCGTCTTTTCACCGATTTTTGCCTTGTCTGGCCTTCGCTCGCCGACTTTTCAGACAAAGCCTAACGATCAATATGCCCCAGGTCGCGTCCCGGGGCGAGGCGGTCGCGGACCCTCTGCTTGAGGATCTTGCTGTCGGGGAAGCCGCCGTCGCGCTTGCGCTCCCAGATCGATTCGTCGTCGTAGAAGATCTCGAAATAGCCGCCGTGGGAGGGCGCCAGCGCCACTTCCTCCAGTTCCTCGCCAAAGGTGGAGAGCAGCTCCTGAGCCAGCCAGGCGCTGCGCAGCAGCCACTGACACTGGGTGCAGTAGTGGATGCGAATCCGTGACATGGTGTCTTCCCGTCGAAAATAATTGGGATCTTAATGATACCAGCCAAGGCGCCCTGGATGGTCGAACGCGGGCGGCACCCAGCCACCGCGGAACGTAGCGCCGGCGCGAGGCATCAGGGGCATTGCGATGCGTTGTGATTGTCAACGGGCCGCCGGCTGGCCATGATATAGCATTGAACCGAGCCGCTGCGGCAAGCCCGTGTGCCAGGAACCGCGACAGGAACGCCTAGTATGAAACGATCCCCACTGATCAGCCCGGAACTGCTCGAGCGCATCATCGACGCCTCGGAAGACGGCATCGTGGTCGCCGAACAAGAAGGCGACGAGAACATCCTGATCTACGTCAACCAGGGGTTCGAGCGTCTGACCGGCTACAGTGCCGACGAGATCCTCTATCGGGACTGCCGCTTCCTGCAGAACGAGGACCACGACCAGCCGGCCCTGGACGTCATCCGCAAGGCGCTCGCCGAGGGCCGCCCCTGCCGCGAGGTGCTGCGCAACTACCGCAAGGACGGCACCCTGTTCTGGAACGAGCTGTCGATCACCCCGATGTACGATGAAGACGACAAGCTGACCTATTTTATCGGCGTGCAGAAGGACGTGACCGAGCGCGTCGAGGCGCAGCAGGCGTTGGAGCGGCTCAAGGCCGAACACGGCCTCTCCTGAGGAACCGCACCCTTCCACGGTGAAGCCTGCGACGCACTGCCGCTCCCCCGCAAAAAAAATCGCCGCCAGGGTATTGCACTTCCCCGCTTCCCGCTTTATATAGCCGTCAGGTGCCGCCGAGCGGTGCCATGGCGCTTCCGGTCCGTCGCTTCGGACGCGAAGCGAATCTGTGATACATCGACCGCCCGAGCGGTCGGCTGTGGCCATGGGAGGACGTCGCATGAGCCGTGAACCCCTTCTCGATGACTCACCTGACGACGATCAGGATATCTTCGAGGCCGTCAACGACGACGACTACACCCGCCCACGCGCCCAAAGCCGCGCCGAGACCCTACGCGCCCGCCGCCGCGTCGAGGCGCTGTTGGAAGAGCGTCGCCTGAGGCGCGCCATCGAGGACGACTGGGCCCTGGACGAGGAAGAGGAATAAGGGGCCAGGTTCGAGGTTCGAGGTTCGAGGTTCGAGGTTCGAGGAAACGAGCAGTTGCTGGCTGGTGTCGGTCCTTGGTGATCTTGTCGCCCCTCGCCCCTCGCCCCTCGCGTCCTAACAAGTAGCGCACTGGCCTTTCCCCGCAGTGGCCACTATCATCGTGGCCACTGAAACCCCTCAACCCAGTGGATTTCCATGGCGCAATACGTCTACACCATGAACCGGGTGGGCAAGGTCGTGCCCCCCAAGAAGCAGATTCTCAAGGATATCTCGCTCTCTTTCTTCCCCGGCGCCAAGATCGGCGTGCTGGGTCTCAACGGCGCCGGCAAGTCGACCCTGCTGCGCATCATGGCCGGCGTCGACACCGAGTTCGAGGGCGAGGCCCGTCCGATGCCGGGTCTCAACGTCGGCTACCTCCCCCAGGAGCCCGAGCTCGACGACGACAAGAACGTCCGCGAGACCGTGGAGGAGGCCCTGGGCGAGATCAAGGCGGCCCAGGAGAAGCTCGACGGCGTCTACGCCGCCTACGCCGAGCCGGACGCCGACTTCGACGCCCTGGCCGCTGAGCAGGCGCGACTGGAGAACATCATCGAGGCCGCCGACGCCCATAACCTGGAGCGCAAGCTCGAGGTGGCCGCCGACGCCCTGCGTCTGCCGCCCTGGGACGCCCGGGTGGGCCACCTCTCCGGCGGCGAGCGCCGCCGGGTGGCGCTGTGCCGCCTGCTGCTCTCCAGCCCCGACATGCTGCTGCTCGACGAGCCCACCAACCACCTGGACGCCGAGTCCGTGGCCTGGCTGGAGCGCTTCCTGCACGACTACAGCGGCACCGTGGTGGCGATCACCCACGACCGCTACTTCCTCGACAACGTGGCTGGCTGGATCCTCGAGCTCGACCGCGGCCAGGGCATCCCCTTCGAGGGCAACTACTCCGCCTGGCTGGAATCCAAGGAGAAGCGCCTGGAGCAGGAGGCCAAGCAGGAGGCCTCGCGCCAGAAGGCGATCAAGCACGAGCTGGAGTGGGTGCGCTCCAACGCCAAGGGCCGCCAGGCCAAGAGCAAGGCGCGCCTCAATCGCTTCGAGGAGATGCAGTCCGGCGACTTCCAGAAGCGCAACGAGACCAACGAGATCTATATTCCGCCCGGCCCGCGCCTGGGCGACAAGGTGATCGAGTTCAACGGCGTCTCCAAGCGCTTCGACGACAAGCTGCTCTACGAGGATCTCTCCTTCAGCGTGCCCAAGGGCGCCATCGTCGGCATCGTCGGCGGCAACGGCGCCGGCAAGTCGACGCTGTTCAAGCTGATCAAGGGCACCGAGCAGCCCGACGCCGGTGAGGTGGTGGTCGGCGACACCGTCGACATCGCCTACGTGGAGCAGCTGCGCGACGCCCTGGACGACAAGCAGACGGTGTGGGAGGCGGTCTCCGACGGCCAGGACATCCTCAACATCAACGGCTACGAGGTCTCCTCGCGGGCCTATGTGGGGCGCTTCAACTTCAAGGGCAACGACCAGCAGAAGTTCCTCAAGGACCTCTCCGGGGGCGAGCGCGGCCGCCTGCAGCTAGCCCAGACCCTCAAGCAGGGCGCCAACGTGCTGCTGCTCGACGAGCCCTCCAACGACCTGGACATCGAGACCCTGCGGGCGCTGGAGGAGGCGCTGCTGGCCTTCCCCGGCTGCGCCATGGTGATCTCCCACGACCGCTGGTTCCTCGACCGTATCGCCACCCACATCCTGGCCTTCGAGGGGGACTCCCAGGTGGTGTTCTTCGAGGGCAACTACACCGACTACGAGGCGGACCACCGGAAACGGGTGGGCAACGACACCCCGCATCGCATGAAGTATAAGCGCATCGACGCCTGACTGAGGATCGAGGGCCGAGGGGGGCGAGGCACAAGGACGCCCGCCCCCTCGCACCTCGCCCCTCGAACCTCGCCCCTCGAACCTCGAACCTCGAACCTCGAACCTCGAACCTCGCCCCTAATACAAGCCAGCCTCCCCCTCGGGCCGGGTCTTGAAGCGGCGGTGCAGCCACATGTACTGCTCGGGGTGCTTGCGGATGGCCGCCTCGACATAGGCGTTGACCCGGGCGGCGTCGGCCACTTCGTCACCGCTGGGGAAGTCTTCGAAGGGCGGGTGGCACTCGATGGTGTAGGTGCGGTTGTCCGGGTTGCGGTGGAACATCAGCGGCACCACCGGCGCCCCGGTCATGCGGGCGATCTTGGCGGTGAGGCGAATCGAGGCGGTCTGGATACCGAAGAAGGGCGCGAAGACGCTGACCTCGCGCCCGTAGTCCTGATCCGGCGCGTACCAGACGATATGCCCCTCCTTGATCCGGCGCACCACGCCGCGCAGGTCGTGGCGGTCGATGGCCTGGCCGAAGATATGGGAGCGCGCGCGGGTCATGAAGCGGTCGAACAGGGGGTTGTTGTGGGGGCGGTAGACCACGTCCGAGGGGAAGTAGAGCGAATGCAGCGCCCCGCCCAGATCCAGCGTCGAGAAGTGGATGCCCACCACCAGCACCCCCTTGCCCCGGGCATGGGCATCGGCGAGGTGGTGCTGCCCCTTGTAGGTGACCCGGTGGCGCAGGTGCTCGGGGTCGCGGCACCAGCCGGTGGCGGTCTCCAGGATGCCGATGCCGTTGGCGACGAAGGCCTCCTTGACCAGCTTCGCCCGCTGCGTCTCGTCGAGCTCGGGGAAGCACAGCCGCAGGTTGGTGTCGGTGATATGCCGCCGCCGCCGGGCGACGCGCCAGGCGAACAGCCCGATGCCGCGGCCCACGGCCAGCTTGAGCCGCCACGGCAGCCAGGCCCCGGCCCGCATGCAGCCGATGCCCAGCCAAGCGGGCCAGTAGCGGGGATGGGCGAAGGAGGCGGGCCAGTTACGCTTGGGCATGCGAGTTCCCTTCGGTCAAAAGGCGCATCATACCGCGATGCCCGGCCGCGCTGAAGGTAGGGGAGCGCTTAGGACCTCCTCTTCGGCTTGCCCCCAGCGCTCCTCGCGATAGCCTTGAACCAGACTAGCGGGAATAGCGCCGGGGCACCCGCGGCAGGATACCGGTCAGCAGCGTATAGCTGATGGTGTCGCAGTGGCGGGCCACCTCGTCCACGCCGAGCACCTCGCCGTTCGCCGCCCGGCCCCAGAGCACCACCTCGCTGCCGATGGTGGCCTCGGGAATCTCGGTGAGATCGACGGTGAGCATGTCCATGGAGACCTTGCCGGCGATGGCGGTGCGCCGCCCGGCCACCAGCACTGGGGTGCCGTCCACGGCGTGGCGGTCGTAGCCGTCGCCGTAGCCGCAGGCCACCACGCCGATGCGCGAGCGGCGCGGGGCGCGCCAGCGCCCGGCGTAGCCGACCGGCTCGCCCTCCTCCAGCTCGCGTACGGCGATGATCTGTGAGCGCAGCGTCATCACCGGCTGCAGCCGGCGGCTGGCCTCGCTGGGCACTTCCAGCGGGTCGCTACCGTAGAGCATGACGCCCGGCCGCACCCAGGCGCCGTGGGCGTCGGGCCAGGCCAGGGTGGCCGGGGAGTTGGCCAGGCAGAGCGGCGCGCCCAGACGCTCGCCCAGGGCCTGCATCCGCGCCAGCTGGCGCCGAAAGTAGCCCGCCTCCACGGCGTCGGCGGTGGCGAAGTGGCTCATCAGCTGCAGGTCGCTGGCGCAGTCGGGGGCGGCGGCGAGCCGCTGCCAGACGCCGACGGCTTCCTCGGGGGAAAAGCCCAGGCGGTGCATGCCGGAGTCGACCTTGAGCCATACCGGGATCGGCCGCGCCGGCCGATGGGCCAGCAGCGCCTCCACCTGCCAGTCGCTGTGCACCGCCATCCACAGCCCCAGCGCCTCGACCTGGGCCAGTTCCTTGGCCTCGAAGATGCCCTCCAGCAGCACGATGGGCGTGTGTACCCCACCCTCGCGCAGCACCTCGGCCTCCTCCAGGCAGGCCACGGCGAAGGCCGGCGGCCGCGCCTGGGCCGGCTGGGCCTCCAGCGCCCTGGCGCAGGCGACCGCACCGTGGCCGTAGGCATCGGCCTTGATCACCGCCACGGCGCGGCTGCGCGGCGCCAGGCTGCGCGCCAGGTGGTAGTTGTGACGCAGGGCGTCGAGGTCGATGTCGGCAACCAGCGGCCGGGCCATGGCGTCCTCCTGAGGGCATGGGTCGGGGTCGAGACAAGGCGGCGAGCCGCCTCACGGACAAGGCCGAAATTATCGACAACCAAACCGCCAGAATCACGAAGAAAACCACCGTATTAACGGTGGCTTTCAGCGAAACACATTAAAAAATCGCCAACATGCAGATGATTGTCAGGATGGCGACCTGGGCCGCTCACCGATGTTCATCACCGGGTCGTCGTTGACCTCGCCGGGCAGCTCCAGGGAGACGGCGCCCTCGGTGGTCAGCCAGTCGTTGACCGCCCGAATCGCCTCGGGCCCGAGCAGGCCCGCCTGCTGCTGCAGCTGCAGCAGGCCGAGCACGTAGTCGTAGCGCGCCTCGGCGTGGTCGGCAACGGCGTTGAACAGGTTGCGCTCGGCGTTGAGCACGTCGACGATGTTGCGCGTGCCCACCTCGTAGCCGGAGCGGGTCGCCTCCAGGGCGCTCTGGTTGGAGACGATCGCCTGGCGGCGCGCCTCGACCGTGGCCACGTCGTTGCTGACCCGGGTGAACAACGAGCGCACCTGCTGAATGGTGTCACGCCGCTGGGCCTCGAAGTCATACTGGCTCACCTCCAGGGTGAAGCCGCTCTGACGGATCTGGGCCTGGGTGCTGCCGCCGGTATACAGCGGCAGGCTGGCGCGCAGGCCAAGCTGGCTCTCGGAGCGCTCGGAGGCGCCGCTGCGGTCGCTGTCGGACCAGTTGTAGCTGGCGAAGGCCGAGAGCACCGGCCGCTGGCCGGCGCGGGAGATGTCCAGCTCGCTGCGCGCCACCTCGATGCCCACCTCGGCCATCTGCAGCATGGGGCTGTTGTCCAGGGCCAGCGCCACCCAGTCGTCGCGGCCGTCCGGCGTGGGCGGCTCGATGGGAATCTCCTCGGCCAGGGCATCGATGCTCTCGTAGCGCTGGCCGGTGAGCCGCTCCAGGGCCTCGAAGCTGACCTGCATGGCGCTTTCGGCGGCGATCCGCTGGGCGCGGGCCAGGTCGAAGGAGGCCTGGGCCTCGTGCACGTCGGTGATCGCGATCAGCCCCACCTCGAAGCGTTCCCGGGCCTGGTCCAACTGGCGGCTGATGGCGGTTTCCTGGGAGCGGCGCGCGCCGAGGATGTCGTGGGCACGCAGGATCTCGAAGTAGGCCTGGGCCACCTCGAACAGCAGGGCCTGCTCGGCCACGTTCAGCGACAGGGTCTCGCGTTCGATCTCACGCTCGGCACGGGCCAGCTGGGCGCGCCGGGCGGGGTCATAGAGCGCCTGCTCGGCGTCGAGGCTGAGGCCGACGCTGGTGACGTCGTCGTCGCCGTCGACCGCCCCGCCGGGCAGCCCGGTCTCCGGGACCGACGCCTGGTTGCTGTAAAAGCGCGAATGGCTGAGATTGCCGCCGGCCGAAACCTGAGGCAGCAGCGAGCCGCGCCGGACATCGCGCGCCGCCTCGGTGGCCTGGAAGCCGGCGCGGGCGGCGGCCAGGTCGGCGTCGTTGTCCAGAGCGTCACGGGTGATGGTCCACAGGTCGGTGGCCTGGGCGCTGCCGGCCATCGCCAGGGCGGCGAGACCGACCAGCCAGCGCCGACGGGAGGGGATGGATGAGCTTAAGCGTGGCATGTTCGACGATTCCCTGTAGCGACAAGCGACTGCCCGAGTAGCGGCAGCGACTGCCGGCGGCCTAATGGCCCCCCTATTTTACGCCCGGCCTTGGCCAGGCGGCGTGCAACCAGTGTGCAACTCGGCGCCACCGCGATGCACCCCGCCCAAACCACCGCCGCCCTGTCACTACTCGAAAATGGCGTCCAGCGACAGGCCCTGCTTCTCCAGCACCCGGCGCAGTTTCTTGAGCGCCTCGACCTGGATCTGGCGCACCCGTTCGCGGGTGAGACCGATTTCGTCGCCGACTTCCTCGAGGGTGGCGGCCTCGTGGCCGCGCAGGCCGAAGCGGCGCACCACCACTTCCATCTGCTTCTCGGTAAGCTCGGCGAGCCAGTCGTCGACGTGCTGCTTGACGTCGCCATCAACCAGCGACGACTCGGGGCCCAACTCGTTGTCGTCGGCCAGGGTCTCGATCAGCGGCTTGTCGCTCTCTCCGCCCACCGGGTAGTCCACCGAGGAGACCCGCTCGTTGAGCCCCATCATCTTCTTGACGGTCTCCACCGGCTTGTCGAGATAGTCGGCGATCTCCTCGGCGGAGGCCTCGTGGTCGAGCTTCTGGGTCAGCTCGCGGGCCGCCCGCAGGTAGATATTGAGCTCCTTGACCACGTGGATGGGCAGGCGGATGGTGCGCGTCTGGTTCATCAGCGCCCGCTCGATGGTCTGGCGTATCCACCAGGTGGCGTAGGTGGAGAAGCGGAAGCCGCGCTCCGGGTCGAACTTCTCCACCGCGCGGATCAGCCCCAGGTTGCCCTCCTCGATCAGGTCGAGCAGGGTCAACCCGCGGTTGAGGTAGCGCCGGGCGATCTTGACCACCAGGCGCAGGTTGGACTCGATCATCCTCGCGCGGCCGGCGGGGTCACCCTGCTGTGCCAGGCGGCCGTAGTGGACCTCCTCCTCCGGCGTCAGCAGCGGCGAGAAGCCGATCTCGTTGAGATAGATCTGGGTGGCGTCCAGGCTATGGTGATAGTGGCGATCCTCGCGATTCAGCGCCTTTTCGAAGGCCTCCTCATCGCGAACCGTGCTCTCCTCGTCCTCTTCTTCGTCAACCGCCGCCTGCCGGTCGAGGCCGTCTTCGGTCGCCGTGGCGTCGTCGAGATTTACGTCCTGAAGGTTCCGTTCAAGCATACTCATCGATTGCTACCCCATGGTTACGTCCTGGGTACCGGCATGCCACGTTGACGATACCGGCTTTTGTTATTGTGTCGATCTCGCCCGCCGCAGGGTCGTTTCGCAAGGAATGGAGCCGCGGCTATCGCTCCGGCAATGTATCGCTCCGGTAGTCTAACGCTCCGGTAGATAGTTCAAGGGGTCACGTGGCTGGCCATCCCGGCGTACCTCGAAGTGCAGCCTGACATCCTCGGCATCGCTGTCGCCCATGGTGGCGATGACCTCACCGGCCTCGACCACGTCGTTCTCGGTGACCCTGAGGCTGTCGTTGTGGGCGTAGGCGCTCAGGTACTGGTCGTTGTGCTTGAGCAGGATCAGGTTGCCGTAGCCCCTCACCCCGCTGCCGGCATAGACCACGATACCCGGCCCGGCCGCTCTGACAGGTTGCCCCTTTTGCCCGGCGATATCAATGCCGGCGGTGATGCTTCCTCCCTCGCCGAAGCGACCGACGATCTCGCCGTCTGCGGGCCACTGCCACTCCACCTCGGCCACCGGCGTATAGCTGCGACCGCTGCGGTCTGGCTCGCGCTCGGGGGCGCCGGCCACCTCGGTGCCGGCGTCCGGCTGAGGCGCGGCGGTCGGTTCGGGTTCGGGCTCTGGCTGCGGCTCGGGTTCGGGCTGCGGCTCGGGCTCGGGGTCGCGTTCCGGCTCAGGCTCGGGCTCACGGGGAGGCGCCGGCTGGTCGGGCGCCGCGGCCACCTGCTCGACGCCCTCCAGCGCGACCTGGCTGGGGCCCGAGTCATCAGGGGTCAGGGGTTCCGCGGTGAGGCGCCGGCTGCGCTCGATGGCCGCGTCGTCAGGCTGCAGCCAGTCGGTATCGGCCGACTCGGCCGGCGCCCCTGTCAGCGGAATGGCGGTGGCCACGTCGCGGTCCGGCGCCTGGGCGGGGCGGGGCGACGGCGCATCGGCCTGCCGACTCAGGCGTAGCTGCTGGCCCGGCTGGATGCGATAGGGCGGGCTGATCTGGTTGAGCTGGGCCAGATCGCGGTAGTCCATGTCGTGGCGCCAGGCGATGCCGTAGAGGGTGTCGCCCGCCTCCACGGTGTAGTGGCTGTCGGGCGCGCGTTCGCGACTGGCGGAGAGGTCCCGGACCTGGGGCGCGGAGCGCTCTTCCTGGGCCGCACAGCCGGCCATCGCGAGAGCGATGGCGGAAACCAGAAACACCTTACGCATTGGGGCCATCCTCCTTGTCGGGTGTGGTTCGAGAGCCGGTCACGGGGCGCGTCACCGTGGCTGCCGCGGGCGGCTTGCTGCCCTGGTAGCGACTCAGGGCCAGGACCAGTGCGGCACCAACCAGCATGGTGGCCAGCACCGGCAGCAGCAGACCGGACTCGCCGGTGAGGATCGCGTAGTCTGACGGGGTCAGGTAGCGATAGTCGAGGGGGATCATCTGGCCCTCCGGCCCCAGCTGATAGCGCACCAGCTCCCGCCACGGCCACAGCACCGGCAGCGAGCCGAGGATGAAGCCGAGCAGCAGCTGCAGGGTGGCGGTACGGTAGCGGCGCAGCAGCCAGGAGAGCAGCCGCGAGAAGCCGGCCAGGCCGATCACGCAGCCCACCGCGAAGATCGCCAGCAGCTCCAGGTTGAAGCTGCGGATTGCATTCATGACCGGGCCATAGAGCCCCATGGTCAGCAGCAGGAAGCTGCCGGAGACCCCGGGCAGCAGCATCGCGCTGATGGCGATGGCGCCGCCCACGATCAGCATCAGCGAGGGGCTGCCCATCAGGGTGATCAGCGGCATCAGCGAGGGCAGCCCGTGGGCCAGCAGCAGCCCCACCATCAGCGGCAGCACATGCCACAGCTTCCAGTCGGCGAGGTGACGGCTGACCACCAGGGCCGAGGCCGCCACCAGGCCGAAGAAGAAGCCGTTGAGCAGCAGCGGGTGGTCGTCCATCAGCCACACCACCAGGTGGGCCACGCTGATCAGGCTGGCGAGGATGCCCGCCAGCAGCGGAATCACAAAGGTCAGGTTGAGGTGGGCGGCGAGCAGCGCCAGGCCGCCGCGGCGCCAGGCGGTGAAGGCGCTGGGGCCAAACTGCTTGATGGTGTGAATGAGCTCCTCATAGATGCCGGTGACGAAGGCGATGGTGCCGCCGGACACGCCGGGCACCGCATCGGCTGCGCCCATGCCCGCACCCTTGAGGAACACACTGAATTGTGGCTTCAACGAATGACTCCTTGCAGCAGCGGCACGAAGCGAACCTTTTCCAGCCGCTGGACTTCATGTTGGTCGCCCTGGCGGCGCACCCGGGTCAGCCACTGCTTCCCGTTGGCGTCCGCCAGCGGCAGGATCATCACCCCGCCGTCGGCGAGCTGAGCCAGCAGCGCCTCGGGCAGCTCACCGGCACAGGCGGTGAGCAGAATGACCTCGAAGGGCGCGGCTTCGGGCCAGCCGTGGCCGCCGTCGGCCAGGCGCAGCCGCGCATTGGCCGCCTTCAGCAGGCGCAGCCGCGACGCGGCCCGATGGTGCAGGGCATTGATCCGCTCCAGGGAGTAGAGTTCCGGCACCAGTCGCGCCAGAATCAACGTCTGGTAGCCCGAGCCGGTGCCGATCTCCAGCACCCGCCGGGGGGATTCGCGCAGCACCAGCTCGGTCATGCGCGCCACCATCCACGGCTGGGAGAGGGTCTGGCCGAGGCCGATGGGCAGCGAAGTGTCCTCGTAGGCGCGGTGCGCCAGGGCCTCGTCGAGGAACAGGTGGCGCGGCTCGGCGGCCATGACGCTCAGCACCCGGGCATCCTCGATGCCCTGGTGAGCCAGCCGCGCCACCATTCGGTCGCGGGTGCGCTGCGATGTCATGCCGACCCCGCGCAGCAGGTCGGGCAAAGTGTCAGGTGAGTGCATCCAGCCAGCCCTTTACATCATCGATGGCGCCACGCCGGGTCAGATCGGTCTGCAGCGGCGTGATCGATACATAGCCCGCCTCCACGGCGGCGAAGTCGGTGTCCGGTCCATCATCGGCGTTGAGCCCCACCGCCGCAATCCAGTAGCGTCGCCGGCCACGCGGGTCGCGCACCTCCATGGGACGCTCGGCGGGGCCGCGATAGCCCAGCCGGGTGACGCGAAAGCCCTGGATCTCCTCCCAGGGCAGGTCCGGCACGTTGACGTTGAGCAGGCTGCGGGGCGGCAGGGAGAGCTGGTCCGCGGCCCCTACCAGGCTCGCCGCCACGCGCCCGGCGGTATCGAAGTGGCGCGTGCCGGTCAGCGACATGGCGATCGCGGTCATGCCCAGGTTGCGCCCCTCCATGGCCGCCGCCACGGTGCCGGAGTAGAGCACGTCGTCGCCGAGATTGCCGCCGTGGTTGATCCCCGAGATCACCAGGTCGGGCTTCTCGTCCCAGACGCCGTTGACGCCCAGGTAGACGCAGTCGGCCGGGGTGCCGTCGACGCAGTAGAAGCCGCTCTCCAGCGCCGTCAGCGACAGCGGCCGGGAGAGGGTCAGCGAGTTGCTGGCGCCGCTGCGATCGCGGTCCGGCGCCACCACCCGCAGCCTGGCGTGGGGCACCAGGGCGTCGTACAGGGCACGCAGGCCCGGGGCATGCACGCCGTCGTCGTTGGATAGCAGCAGTCGCCGCATGGGTCTCCTCAGTGGCCCGACAGGGCCGTCTCGAAGTTCAGGGTCGGATGATCGATCAGCTCGCGCAGCACCGCCGTGGCGAAGCCGCCGCGGGGCAGCCGGAAGTCGAGCCGCAGGCAGTCGGCCTCGCGGGTCAGCTGCGGGGCCGAGAGGCGCATGCGCAGGGCGCGGCGGGCCAGGCGCACCTCGGCGCGCTCCAGCCCCCCGCAGAGCCCTGGGTGGCGCTCGCGCAGGGCCTGTTCAAAGGCCGCCGCCTCCCCGGCGGCCTGGGAGTCGCCGCTGCCCCACAGGACGCCGCCGGGGTGCAGGTCGAGCCGCTCGGCGCGCTCGGCCAGAGACTCATCGACGCACTCGACCACGAACTGGCTGGCGGTACCGTCGAGGATGGCCACCTCGCCGGACACCAGGGTATTCCAGGTGCCGTCGGTCAGGCGCATGGCCAGCAGCTCGTTGAACAGGTAGCTACGGGCGGCGGAGAGCAGCATGCCCTGGCGGTCGTCGCGCTTGCGCCAGCCGCGGGCCAGCACGGCCCGGGCGCGGGCCAGGTTGCGCCCCTGATGGCCGAAGCGCTGGGGGCCGAAGGCGTTGGGCACGCCGTGGGCGCACAGCCAGGCCCAGCGCGCCTCCAGCCGGGGGTCGTCGACGGCGGCGCCGCGGATCACCAGCGAGAAGCGGTTGGCGCGATGCACGCCACGCTTGAGCTTGCGCGGGTGGCGGGCGCTTTCCAGCAGCGTCATCCCGCGCTCGGCCAGCGCCTCGGCGAGGCCCGCCGGCGCCTCGCGCCCCGGCAGCTGCACCGAGAGCCACTGGCGGGTCACGGCGATGCGATCCTTCATGCCGGAATAGCCCACCGCCCGCGGCGAGACCTGGCACAGCTCGGCCAAACGGCGCACCGCCTCCAGGGTGGTCAGCTCGCGTTTCTCGATCCACAGCCAGAGGTGTTCACCCTGCCCCTCCGGGGCGAAGTCGAGGCACTCCTCGACCACGAAGTCCTCGGCGCAGGCGCGATACTCGCCCGGCCAGGGCGCGCCGAAGGCGGCGTCCAGCGCCCGGGGCCAGGCCGGCGGCCAGGCGGCGGCGTTCGTCGGCGCCTCACTCATCGCCGGCGCCCCCGGCGGCGGCGCCCGCGGTGTCGGAACCCCGGGCGGTCAGCAGCACCACCGCCTCGGCGGCGATGCCCTCGCCGCGGCCGGTGAAGCCCAGCCGCTCGCTGGTGGTGGCCTTGACGTTGACCGCGCTCGGCTCGACCTCGAGGTCCTCGGCGAGAACCGCCGCCATGGCGGCGATATGCGGGGCCAGCTTCGGCGCCTGGGCGATCACCGTGGCATCCAGGTTGCCGACCCGAAAGCCGGCCTGGCGCACCAGCTCGAGCACGTGGCGCAGCAGCGCACGGCTGTCGGCGCCGGCCCAGGCCGGGTCGGTATCGGGAAAGTGGCGGCCGATGTCGCCCAGGGCGCAAGCGCCGAGCAGCGCATCGCAGACCGCATGCAGCAGCACGTCGCCGTCGGAGTGGGCAACGAAGCCGTGTTCGAAGGGAATGGCGACGCCACCGATCATCAGGTGGTCGCCGTCGCCGAAGCGGTGCACGTCGAAGCCGTGGCCGATTCGCAGCATCTCAGGACCTCTGCCGGGTGGGCCGCGTGTCGCCGCGGCCCGGATGAATGGAAGATTCAGCGCGCTGGGCGATCAGGATCTGCTCGGCCAGGGCCAGGTCCTCGGGATGGGTGATCTTGAGGTTGTCGCGCCGCCCGGGCACCAGCCGCGGGGCCAGGCCCAGCGCCTCCACCGCCGAAGCCTCGTCGGTCACCGTCACGCCGGCCTCGACCGCCGCCGCCAGGGCGCGACGCAGCAGCCCATAGCGGAATCCCTGGGGGGTCAGGGCGTGCCACAGCCCCGCCCGGGCCTCGGTGGCGGCGACCCGGCCGGCGCCGTCGTCACGCTTCATGGTGTCGGCCACCGGCGCCGCCAGCAGGCCGCCCACGGGGTCGTCGCTCAGGGCCTCGCACAGCCGGCGCAGGTCCGCCGCGGTGACGCAGGGGCGTGCCACGTCGTGGACCAGCACCAGCGCCTGCTCGGTTGCCTCGCCCGAGATGGCGGCCAGGGCGTTGGCCACCGAGTCGGCCCGCTCGGCGCCGCCGGCCACCCGGCGCCAGTCGGCGAAGGGCACCCAGGCGGGGTCGAAGTGGGCGTCGTCCGGGTCCAGGCAGAGGCACAGCCGCGCCTCGGGCAGCGCCCCATGCAGCCGCGCCAGGGTGTGGGCCAACACCGGTCGGCCGGCCAGGGGCAGGTACTGCTTGGGCCGCGCCGCGCCCATGCGCCGCCCCTGACCCGCGGCGGGCACCACCAGCCATAGCGGCTCACTCATGGCCGGCCTCCCCCGCGGTGGACGCCGGCACGGTCGCCGCCTGCGGGCTCTCCCACCGGGCGCCGCTGGCCTCGACCACCACGCCGGGGACCCAGTAGAAATGCTCGTCGCTGCGCACCATGCCGATATCGCTGCGCGCCCGCTCCTCGATGGCGTCGAGGCCGGTCTTGAGGTCCACCACCTCGGCGGCCAGCCGGGCGTTGCGGTCGCGCAGGGGCTTGTTCTCGGCGTCCAACACCGCTACCCGCTCACGAATCTGGCGCAGCTCCTGGACGCCGCCGTCGCCGAACCACAGCCGGTACTGCAGCAGGGCCAGCAGCAGCAGCAGGGCGATGGCGAGCCACTTGAGCATCGGGTCCTTCCTCGCAGTTCAAAACGGCCGCCATTATGCCACCTTCCTCCGGCTCACGTCTTGAACGGCAGGCCTCGTTCGGCGGCCCGGCAGTAGGCCCGCACCTGGCGACGCTCCTCGGCGCAGAAGCGCGCCACTGCTGCGTGCAGCTGCGGGTCGGCGATATGGTGCAGCGAGCCGAGCAGGCGCGGCGCGAAGCCGCGGGCGAGCTTGTGCTCGCCCTGGGTGCCGGGGTCGAAGGTGGTCAGCCCCCGGGCCAGGCAGTGCTCGATGCCCTGGTAGTAGCAGGCCTCGAAGTGCAGGCAGTCGGCGATCACTTCGCTGCCCCAGTAGCGCCCATAGAGGGTGCGCGTGCCCTGCAGACAGAGGGCGGCGGCCACCGGTCGGCCCGCCAGGCGTGCCTGGATGAGCACCAGGCTCTCGGGCAGGGTCGCCCGCAGGCGCAGGAAGAAATCGAGGTTCAGGTAGCCGTGGCGCCCACGCTCCAGGTAGGTGATCTCGTAGCAGCGGAAGAAGTGGGCCAGCGCCGCCTCGTCGATCGCCGCGCCCTCCAGGCGGTGCAGGGTCAGCCCCTGGTCGGCGACGATGCGCCGCTCGCGGCGGATCGCCTTGCGTCGCTTCGAGGTCAGGGCGGCGAGAAAGCCGTCGAAGTCGCCGAAGCCGCGATCCTGCCACTGGAACTGCACCCCGTGGCGGAGCAGCAGCTCGGGGCGTGCCGCCCGCCACGCCGCCACCTCCTGGTCGGCGGCGAACAGCAGATGCCAGCTGGACAGCCCGGCGCTGCCCTCCCAGGCCGTGGCCAAGGCCTCGCGAGCCGCCAGGGGGTCGATGCCCGGCGCCAGTGCCAGCCGCGGCCCCGGGGCCGGAGTGAAGGGAATCGCCGAGAGCCCCTTGGGATAGTAGCGCCCGCCGGCCCGCTCCCAGGCGTCGGCCCAGGCCCAGTCGAAGACGTATTCTCCGTAGGAGTGGTGCTTGTGGTAGTGGGGCATCACCCCGACCAGCGCCTCGCCGCGCCACAGGGTCAGATGGCGCGGCACCCAGCCGGTGGCCGGGCTCACCGCGCCGCTGGCCTCCAGGGCATGGAGGAACTCGTGACGCAGGAAGGGGTGATCGTCGCCGACCAGGGCGTTCCAGGCCGCCGCCGGCACCGCCTCCATGGCGGGCAGTTCTTGCAGCACGAGCTGGGGCATCAAGATTCCTTACCTCAGTAGCGCAGGACATCACGGGGCGCCTGCGGCGCCTATCGTCGAAGCGCAGCCTCCCGCACGGCTGTCTGTATATGTGGGAGGGCGATTTATCGCGCGAAGCAGCGCGCAGCGCTGCCAGTTCAGGGCGCCTGCGGCGCCTTCGTCGAAGCGTCGAACCGCCGGCAAAGCCGGCCTTCCACACGATTTTCTCCTATCGCGGCGCCATCGGCTGACAAGTCGTTGGCAGAGGGCCTACATTGTGCCCATGCCCTCTCCTCGCTTCCATCCCCACCGAGACAGGAAACCCGCATGACCGATGCCCGGGAGCTGCAGTCGCGGTTCGACGCCCAGCGCCAGGCCTTCGCGGCCGAGCCCTACCCCAGCCTGGCGAAGCGCCGCGACCGCCTGGCGCGGCTGGCGACCCTGACGCGCCGCCACCGCGACGAGATCGTTCGCGCCATCGCCGCGGACTACGGCCACCGCGCCGCGGCCGAAACCCAGCTCGCCGAGATCGCCACCGTCGGCCAGGCGGTGCGCCACGCCCGACGCCACCTGCGCCGCTGGATGCGCCCCAGGCGCGCCGCGGTGCCCTGGCGGCTGCTGCCCGCCCGGGCGCGCATCCACTACCAGCCGCTGGGGGTGGTGGGCATCATGGCCCCGTCCAACTACCCCTGGAACCTGGCCTGGCTGCCGGCGGTGGACGCCCTGGCCGCCGGCAACCGGGTGCTGATCAAGCCCAGTGAGCATACACCGGTCACCAGCGCCCTGATGGCGCGGCTCGCCGAATACTACTTCGCCCCCGACGAGCTCGCCGTGATCACCGGCGAGGTGGAGACGGCACAGGCCTTCGCCGCCCTGCCCTTCGACCACCTGCTGTTCACCGGCAGCGCCCGGGTCGGCCGCGAGGTGGCCCGGGCCGCGGCGGCCAACCTCACCCCGACCACCCTGGAGCTGGGCGGCAAGTCCCCGGTCATCGTCGGCGCCGACGCCGACCTGGCGAGGGCCGCCGAGCGCATCGCCTTCGGCAAGTGGCTCAACGCCGGCCAGACCTGCATCGCCCCGGACCATGTGCTGATCGACACCTCGCGGCTGACCGCCTTCATCGAGGCGATGCGCAAGACGGTGAACGACTTCTATCCCAGGGGCACCGCCGGGGAGGACTACAGCGCCGTGCTGGGCGATCGTCAGCGGGAGCGGCTGGAGGCCATGCTGGCCGAGGCCCGGGATCACGGCTGCCGAGTGATCGAGCTCGGCGAGCGGGTCACCCTGGCCGACGGTGGCACCAAGCTGCCGCCCACCCTGGTGATCAACCCCCACCATGCCCTGAGCCTGATGCGCGAGGAGATCTTCGGCCCCTGGCTGCCGGTGATCGGGCTCGGCGACTTCGATGCCGCCCTGGCCCGGGTCAACGCCGGCCCGCGGCCCCTGGCGCTCTACGCCTTCACCGACGATGCCGTCGAGCGGCGGCGACTGCTGGAGCAGACCCACTCCGGCGGGGTGGTCTTCAACGACACCCTGTTGCACAGCGCCGTGCCGGCACTGCCCTTCGGCGGCGTGGGGGAGAGCGGCATGGGCGCCTACCATGGAGAGAGCGGCTTTCGCCGGTTCAGCCACGAACGCAGCGTCTTCTTGCAGTCACGGCACAGCCGCGTGGGCTGGCTCAATCCGCCCTACCGTCGCTGGCTGGTGCGCCTGATGAGCCGCTGAGCCGCTGAGCCGCTGAGCCGCCTCGAATCATCGCGTAATAAAACTACATAAAAACCCAAAAATGCCGTAGACTGCCGGAAACGCAGCACAGTAATTTGGTAAACTTACCATATTTCGATTCGCGAGGTGCCCCATGCCCAGCACACCCCCTGCCCTCCACCCTACCGTCGCCGACGTCACCCGCCGCATCCGCGAGCGTTCCGCCGAGCGCCGCGCCCTCTACGAGAGCCGCATGGCCGACCAGCACCGGCGTGGCGTGCACCGCGGCGAGCTCTCCTGCGGCAACCTGGCCCACGGCTTCGCTGCCTGCGGCGCCGAGGACAAGAACTCGCTGAAGATGATGAACTCGGCCAACCTGGGCATCATCTCCTCCTACAACGACATGCTCTCGGCGCATCAGCCGCTGGAGGTCTTCCCCGCGGCGATCAAAGAAGCCGCCCGCGCCATGGGCTCCACCGCCCAGTTCGCCGGCGGCGTGCCGGCGATGTGCGACGGCGTCACCCAGGGCCAGCCGGGCATGGAGCTGTCGCTGTTCTCCCGCGATGTGATCGCCATGGCCACCGCCGTGGGGCTCTCCCACAACATGTTCGACGCCGCCCTCTATCTCGGCGTGTGCGACAAGATCGTGCCGGGGCTGTTCATCGCCGCGGCACGCTTCGGCCACCTGCCGGCAATGTTCGTGCCCGCCGGCCCCATGGAGAGCGGCCTGCCCAACAAGGAGAAGGCGCGCATCCGCCAGCTCTACGCCGAGGGCAAGGCGAGCCGCGAGGATCTGCTGGAGGCCGAGTCCGCCTCCTACCACAGCCCCGGCACCTGCACCTTCTACGGTACCGCCAACTCCAACCAGCTAATGATGGAGATGATGGGCCTGCACCTGCCGGGCACCTCCTTCGTCAACCCCGGCACCGAGCTGCGCGAGGCGCTGACCCGCTACGCCGCCGAGCAGGCGATCCGCAACACCGAGCCCGGCGGCGAGTATCGCCCCTTCTATCGGCAGATCGACGAGCGCGCCATCGTCAACGCCATCGTCGGCCTGCTCGCCTCCGGCGGCTCCACCAACCACACCCTGCACCTGGTGGCCATGGCCGCCGCCGCGGGCATCACCATCGACTGGGACGATTTCACCGAACTCTCGGCGGTGACGCCGAGCCTGATGCAGGTCTATCCCAACGGCCAGGCCGACATCAACCACTTCCAGGCCGCCGGCGGTATGAGCCTGCTGTTCCGCGAGCTGATCAATGCCGGGCTGATTCACAGCGACATCCCCACGGTGTTCGGCACCGACCTGACCGCCTACACCCAGGAGCCCTTCCTGGAGGACGGCAAGCTGACCTGGCGAGAGGGCCCCACCGAGAGCCTCGACAGCGAGGTGCTGCGCGGCGTGGCCAAGCCGTTCGCCGCCACCGGCGGGCTCACCGTGCTCGACGGCAACCTGGGTCGCGGGGTAATCAAGGTCTCGGCGGTGGCCGAGGCGCACCGGGTGGTCGAAGCGCCGATCCAGATCTTCGAGGACCAGAACGACCTCAAGGCCGCCTTCGAGGCCGGCGACCTGGATCGTGACGTGATCGCCGTGGTGCGCTTCCAGGGTCCCAAGGCCAACGGCATGCCCGAGCTGCACAAGCTGACGCCCTATCTGGGGGTCCTGCAGGACCGCGGCTTCAAGGTGGCGCTGGTCACCGACGGGCGCATGTCGGGCGCCTCGGGCAAGGTGCCGGCGGCCATCCATATCAGCCCCGAGGCGCTGGACGGCGGCCCCCTGGCCCGGCTCAGGGATGGCGACATCGTGCGCCTGGACGCCAACGCCGGCACCCTGGAGGTCAAGCTCTCGGCCCATGCGCTGGCCGAGCGCGAGCTGCGCGTCGGCGACCTCGATCACTACCATGTGGGCCTGGGCCGCGAGCTGTTCGGGGGCTTTCGCCACCTGGCCATGCGCGGCGAGGAGGGCGCCGGGGTGTTCGGCGGCTTCGAGGCCGACGACCTGGCCCGCCAGGAGAGCCAGATCCACGAAGACGACGCCTGAGCCACTGCCACAACAGAGCCATGCAGTTGCTATAAGTTGCCATAGCGAGAAGCGCCGGCCAGAAGGGATGGATTGACGATGACACGACCCGCATTGATCGGTGATATCGGTGGGACCAACGCCCGTTTCGCGCTAGTGACGCCGGGGACCTTCGAGCCCGAGGATATCCTCAGCCTGCCCTGTGCCGACTATCCCGGCCTGGTGGAGGCGGTAACCGACTACCTGGCCCGGGTCGGCGCCGTGGGCGAGCGGGCCCCTCGAGAGGCCTGCCTGGCCTTCGCCTGCCCGATCCGCGGCGACCGGGTGACCATGACCAACAACCACTGGTCCTTCTCCCGGGCCGAGGCCCAGCAGGCGCTGGGGCTCACGCTGTTCAAGGTGATCAACGACTTCACCGCCCAGGCCCTCGGCGTACCCCATGTGGCCGCGGCTGACCTGGTCGAGGTGCAGCCCGGCGAGGCGATTCCCCATGCGGCCCGGCTGGTGATCGGCCCCGGCACCGGGCTCGGCGTGGCCGGGCTCTTCCCCGGTCGCCATGCCTGGATCCCCCTGCCCACCGAGGGCGGCCACGTCACCTTCGCCCCCACCGACGAGCGGGAGCAGAACCTGCTGCGCCACTTCCGCAACCGCTACGGCCGGGTCAGCGTGGAGCGCATCCTATGCGGCCAGGGGCTGCTCGACCTCTACCTGGCCCACTGCTCGCTGAAGGGCGCCCCGCCCCGCTACGCCACGCCGTCGGAGGTGAGCGGCGCGGCGGGCGACGACCCGGTGGCCCGTGATACCCTGCTGCGCTTCCTGAAGATCCTCGGCGACGTCTGCGGCGACGCCGCCCTGACCCTGGGCGCCCGGGGCGGGGTCAGCCTGTGTGGCGGCATCCTGCCACGGCTGCTCGACTGGCTGCCCCAGAGCCGCTTTTGCGAGGCCTTCGCCGCCAAGGGGCGCATGAGCCCCTATACCGCGGCGATCCCGATCCACGTGGTCACCGCCCCCTGGCCGGGCCTGCTGGGCGCCGCCGAGGCGCTGCATAATGAAGAGGTCGAATAGGAACGTCTTTCCAACCCCACTCTGACGTGGGCACCGGGAGCAGGTCGTAGCGAAGGTCATTCGCCATGGATGGCGAATGTAGCGCCCAAGGAAGGGTTCACAGCGCCTTCGCGAAGGCCTGCTCCCGGCATAGCCCCAACGACCAACAAGGTTGTGAAATGAGTGCTGACTCGCTAGAAGAGGCTGAGTGACCGAGGAGGTCGAATGATTCCCGATACCCTGCGCGCGCTGCTCGACGAGACCCGTGGCCGACGCCGCGCCCAGTGGGCCGGCCGCGAAGTGTGGTTGGCCAACGAAGCCTGGGGGGAGCTGGCGGTATCGCTCCAGGGCGCCCAGGTCCTGCACTATTTACCAGCGCCCAAGGCCGCGCGAGCTGAAGGCTCTCGCCCTGCCGGCGATAACGGCGAGGGCTGGCTATGGGTGACACCGACGCCCCAGGACCTGCCCGGGGCGATTCGCGGCGGCATCCCGCTGTGCTGGCCGTGGTTCGCCGACGAGCGCTACGCCGATGAGACACCGGACCGCAGCGGGCCCTTCCACGGCCCGGCACGCAAGGCCGAGTGGCGACTCGACGCCGTGGACGAGCACGAGGAGGGCGTGGAGCTCCACCTCTCGCCGGAGACCCGCCTGCACACCCAGCTCGCCCCCCGGGCGGTGATCCAGGCCAACGCCAACCGCCTGCACGTGGAGCTGATCACCGAGCACTTCGGCGAGACCCCGGAGAAGATCAGCGGCGCCCTGCACAGCTACCTGGCGGTGGCCGACAGCTTCGCCTGCCGGGTGGAAGGCCTGGCCGGCGCCCGCTACCTGGACAAGCTGGCGGGCTTCGCCGAGCGCGACCAGCAAGGCGAGCTTGCCGTGCGCGGCGGGCTCGACCGCATCTATCACAGCAACGCCGAGGTGGTGCTCGACGATGGCACCCGCCGCCTGCGCATCGCCCGCCAGGGCAGCGACTCGGCGGTAGTCTGGCAGCCCGGCGAGGCACTGCCCGATGACACCCCCGCCGAGGCCGGGCGGCGCTTTCTGTGCGTGGAATCGGCCAACACCCGCCTCGACCCGGTGTGGCTGGTGCCCGGCGCCCAGCACCTGCTGGGCACCACCCTCTCCCTGGCGGACGCCACCCCATGAACGGGGCAGCCGCCATCGACGCGCCCCTGCTGCTGGGCATGATGCGCCTGCACGAGGAGCCGGAGCTGCATGCCCCCGCGCGCCTGGCCGACTGGCTCGAGGCGCGCCTCGACGAGGGGCTCGACTGGTTCGATCACGCCGACATCTACGGCGAGGGCCAGGGCGAGACGCTGTTCGGCGCCGCCCTGCGCGCCCGGCCGGCCCTGGCGTCGCGGGTCAGGGTGGTCACCAAGACCGGCATCGTCACCGCCGCGCGGGACAGGTCCCGCACGCTGGGTCGAAGCAGCGCGGGCATCAAGCACTACGATAGCTCCCGGGCCCATGTGACGGCGGCCATCGAGGCGGCACTGAAGCGCCTCGGGGTGGAGCGACTCGACCACTTCCTGATCCACCGCCCCGACCCGCTGATGGATGCCGAGGCCACCGGCCGCGCCCTGGACGATGCCATCGCCGCCGGCAAGGTCGGCGCCGCCGGCGTCTCAAATTTCCTGCCCGAGCAGTGGCGGCGCCTCCAGGGCGCCATGCAGCACCGCCTGGCGAGCCACCAGCTGCAGCTGTCGCTGGCCCATACCAGGCCGCTGTTCGACGGCAGCTTCGATGCCCTGGTGGGCGACGGCCTGGCGTCCCTGGCCTGGTCACCCCTGAGCGGCGGACGGGTGATGACCGGCCCGGCGCGCCCGGCGCTGCTGACCCTGGCCGAGGCCCACGGCGTCTCGCCCGCCGGCCTGGCCCTGGCCTGGCTGCGCGCCCTGCCCGGCCGCCCGCTGCCGGTGATCGGCAGCCTCAAGGCCGAGCGCATCCGCGCCCTGCACGCCGACGCCGACCTCGCCCTGCCGCGCCCCGACTGGTTCGCCCTGCTGGAGGCAGCCCGCGGCCAGGAGGTGGCCTGAGCGGAGGCGCCTGCCCGACACCATCGACAACGAATCCAACAATGAGGATACCGCCATGATTCCCGTGATCGCCTTCGGCGAGGCCCTGGTCGACATGCTCTCCAGCCGGCTGGGTGAGACGGCCGCCGACGAGGTCGAGACCTTCACCCCTTACGCCGGCGGCGCGCCGGCCAACGTGGCGGTGGCCTGTGCACGACTGGGCGTGCCCAGCCGCTTTCTCGGCATGCTCGGCGAGGACCACTTCGGCGACTTCCTGGCCCGAGAGCTGGGCGCCCACGGCGTGGACACCGCTGGGGTGGTGCGCACCCGGGAGGCGCGCACGGCGCTGGCCTTCGTCTCCCGGGACGCCGACGGCGAGCGCACCTTCGATTTCTACCGACCGCCGGCCGCCGACCTGCTCTACCGCCTGGCGCACCTGCCGGCTGGCGTCTTCGCCGAGCCGGCCATCGTCCACTTCTGCACCAACAGCCTCACCGAGCCGGCCATCGCCGAGACCACCCTGGCCATGGCCGAGATGGCGCGGCGGGCCGGCTGCCTGGTCAGCGTCGACGCCAACCTGCGCCACAACCTCTGGGACTCAGGCGCCGCGGATATCTCGCTGGTCACCCGGCTGCTGGATGACGCCGACCTGGTGAAGCTCTCCCGAGAGGAGCTCGACTTTCTGCGCGCCGACCACGCCGAAGATGCCTGGCTCGCCGAGCGGCTGGCCGCCGGCGTCAAGGTGATCGTCATCACCGATGGCGCCAAGGAGGTGGTGCTCAAGGGGGTGGGCCTGGAGACGCCGGTGGCACCGCCGAAGGTCCAGGCGGTAGATACCACGGCGGGCGGCGACGCCTTTATCGGCGGCCTGCTGGCCGAGCTCGCCGACCGTCTCGGCGCCACGGGCATCGACAGCGACTGGCATCACGACACCGACTTTCTCGTCCGCGCGGTGGACGTGGCCTGCCGCTGCGGCGCCCACGCGGTGACCCACCCCGGCGCCTACGCCGCCCTGCCCACCCGCGAGGATCTGGCGCGACTCAAGGACTGACGCCAGCCACAGCCGCCTGACCGGCTTGCCCTACTTCACCGCCTGACGCTCCGGCCGCCGCCAGCGCAGCCGACGGGCGACGACCGTCTCCCCCGGGCGGTAGTCGCCGCGGGCCGCGGTCAGGGCCGCGGTCAGGGCCGCGGCGGCGATGCGGTCATGGTCCTGCACCGCCGAGTTGACCGGCAGCGGCAGGAAGTCGAGCAGCCGGTTGTCGCCGAAGGTCGCCAGGCGCAGGGTCTGGGGCAGACCGCCCTGCTCCAGCAGCACGTCGAAAACCCCGTCGAGCAGCGTGTAGGAGGCGGTGACCAGGGCATCGGGCATGCCGCGCTCGGCGAGCAGCTCGCGCATCAGCCGCGCCCCCTCGTCACGCTCGTAGCGCACCGCGCAGCGGGTGATCACCTCAGCATCGCTGCCCGAAAGCGCCTGGCGGAAGCCGGCGCGACGCTCCTGGGTGATCGTCAGCCCCGCCACCGCGTCCAGCCAGGCCACGCTGGCCACGTCACTGCCCAGCACCGAGCGGGTCAGCCGCTCGGCGGCCTCGCGGTCGTTGCTCACCACGCAGGCGAAGTGCTCGGGGTCGAAGCCGCGGTCCACGGCGATCACCGGCAGGCCGTCGGCCATCAGCTCAGCGTAGAAGGGGTCGTCCGGCGGCAGGCAGCTGGCGGTGATCAGCACCTCGCAGCGCTGGGCACGCAGCGCCAGCGCCAGGTCGCGCTCGCTCTCGGGGCGGTCGTCGGAGCCGACGATCAGCAGCTGATAGCCCTGCTCCCGGGCGCCCCGCTCCAGGCGCTTGGCCAGGCGCGCATAGCTGGCGTTCTCCAGGTCGGGGACGATCAGCCCCAGGATGCGGCTGGTGCCGCGGCGCAGGGCCGCGGCCTGGGCGTCGACCCGGTAGCGGTGCTCGCGCACCACGGCCATGACCTTGTCGACGGTCTCGGGGCTGATCCGTCGCTCCACGGCCTTGCCGTTGATCACGTAGCTGGCCGTGGTGCGTGAGACCCCGGCCAGGCGGGCAATTTCAGCGAGCGTCATGAACACCTCTGCAACAAGGATGCGGGCCGTCCCTGGCGGGGGCGTCTCGCCACCCCCTGCCAAAGTCGTAGACAGGATGCCTTGCCAAACAGTATGAATCGATCCAGCATGAAAATCACTAGGTGACACGATTCAGCCATAGCGGATATCCGCAGCTTTAACCGCTTACCGCGTCACCGTGACACCCCGACAGGAGACCCTCCATGCTGACCCTCCACCCGGACGATGTGCTGCTGGCCTGCCGCGCCGACGACTGGCGCGGCGCCCTCGACGCCGCCGCCGAGACCCTGCAGCGGGGCGGCCTGGTCACCGCCGGCTATCGAGACGGCCTGCACACCCGCGAGGCCCAGTCCTCCACCTTCCTCGGCAACGCCATCGCCATTCCCCACGGCACCGCGGAGAGCCGCGAGCACGTCAAGGCCACCGGGGTGCGGGTGCTGCAGTTCCCCGAGGGGGTCGACTGGCACGACGGCAACCGGGTGCATGTGCTGGTGACCATCGCCGCCCAGAACGACGAACACCTGGACATCCTGCGCCAGCTGACCCATGTGCTGGACCGCGACGACGTCGCCGAGCGGCTGGCCGCCGCCGATTCCCGCGCCGAGATCGCCGGGCTGCTGTCGAAGGCAGCGGTGGAGGCGCGCCTGGATGCCGACACCCTGTGCCTGGGCTTCCCCGCCCGGGACGCCAGCGAACTGGCCCTGGCCGCCGCCGCCCGGCTGCGCCAGGCCGGCTGCGTGGAGAGCGCCTTCGTCGCCGCGGTGGCCAACCAGGCGCCCCGCGCCCTGGGCCAGGGGCTGTGGCTGGTGACCGGCGAGCAGGGCGTGATCACCCCGGCCCTGGCCCTGGCCACGTCGGCGTCCCCGCTCACCGCGGGGGACTCCCCCCTGACCGGGGTCTTCTGCCTGGCCGCCCAGGGCGATGCCCACCGCGGCCTGCTGGAGCGACTCGTCACGCTGCTGGAGAGCGGTGAAGGTCACGCGCTGGCCGGCGCCGACGCCGCCACCGTGATGGCCCGCCTGGCCGGGGAGAGCGCGACCGCCCTCACCCGCCGAGTGCGGGTACTCAACGCCCATGGCCTGCACGCCCGCCCGGCCAAGCAGCTGGTGCAGGCGGCCCGCGCCCAGGGCGTGGCGATCCGGGTGCGCCTGGCCGAGGGCAGCGGCCAGGCGGTCTCGGCCACCAGCCTGACCAAGGTCATCAACCTCGGCGCCCGCCGCGGCCAGCTGCTGCAGTTCTCGCTGGACGGCAACGACATCCCGGCCGGCGAGGCCGAGCGCGCCCTGGAGGCCGTCTGCCGGGCGGTGACCGAGGGCCTTGGCGAGGCGGTGGCGCCCTTCGACGAGAGCCGCGAGCACCACCTGCCCGAGCCCGAGGTGGTGATCGAACCGCTGCCCGAGGACGCCCCCCAGGCCGCGGTGGCGGCCTCGCCGGGCCTGGCCATCGCCCCGGCCTTCGTCTTGCGCACCCCGCGTTTCGCGTATCCCGAGCGGGCCGCTGACCCGGCCGCCGAGAACCGCCGGCTGGACGCCGCCCTGCGCGAAGGCGCCGATCAGCTGGAGGCCCTGGTGGGCCAGGCGCGTGGCGGCGAGGTGGCCCAGATCCTCTCCATGCACGAAGAGATGCTCACCGACCCCGAGCTGCATCAGGCCGCCCGGGAGGGCATCGCGGAGGGCGCCTCCGCCGAGGCCGCCTGGTGGCACGCCATCGAGACCGCCGCCCACGCCCAGGAGATGCTCGCCGACCGGCTGCTGGCCGAGCGCGCCGCCGACCTGCGCGACGTGGGCCGCCGGGTGCTGGGCATCCTCTGTCGGGTCGAGCTGCCCGAACCGCCGGACGCCCCCTATATCCTGGTGGCCGACGATCTCGGCCCCTCCGACGTGGCCCGCCTGGACACCGCCCGGGTCCGCGGCCTGCTCACGGCGAGGGGGGGAGCGACCGCCCATAGCGCCATCCTCGCCCGGGCGCTGGGCATCCCCGCCGCGGTGGGTGCCGGCGAGCGGGTGCTGCGGCTCGAAAACGATACGCCGCTGATCCTCGACGGTGACCGCGGCCGCTACACCGTGGCGCCCTCGGACGAGCGCCTGGCGGCCGCCGAGCAGCGCCTGGCCGACCAGCGCCGCCGCGAGGCCGAGGCCTGGGAGGCCCGCTTCGCCGAAGCGCACACTCGCGATGGCCACCGCGTCGAGGTGGCCGCCAACCTGGGCAACGCCGCCCACGCCTTGGACGCCGTGGAGCGCGGCGCCGAAGGGATCGGCCTGCTGCGCACCGAGTTCATCTTCATGGCCCACGCCTCGGCGCCGGACCTCGAGACCCAGATCGCTGAGTATCGCGAGGCCATCGACGCCCTGGACGGCCGCCCCCTGGTGGCCCGCACCCTGGACGTGGGCGGCGACAAGCCGCTGCCCTACTGGCCGGTGCCGAAGGAGGACAACCCCTTCCTCGGCCTGCGCGGCATCCGCCTGGCGCTGACCCGGCCCGAGGTGCTGGAGACCCAGCTGCGCGCCCTGCTTATGGCCAGTCGCAGCCGGCCGCTGCGGATCATGCTGCCCATGGTCAAGGACGTCGGCGAGTTCCGCGCCGTGCGCACCCTCTTCGATCGCCTGTTGGACGAGATTCCCGAGGCCGAGCGCGCCACCGACGTGCAGCTCGGGGTGATGATCGAGGTGCCCTCCGCGGCGCTGCTGGCGCCGAGCCTGGCCGCCGAGGTGGACTTCTTCTCGGTGGGCACCAACGACCTCACCCAGTACGCCCTGGCCATCGACCGCGGCCATCCCGATCTCTCGGCCCAGTCCGACGGCCTGCACCCGGCGGTGCTGCGCCTGATCGAGATGACCGTGGCGGCCGCCCATGCCCAGGGCAAGTGGGTCGGCGTCTGCGGCGAACTGGCCTCTGACGCCACGGCGGTGCCGGTACTGGTGGGGCTTGGCGTCGACGAGCTCTCGGTGAGCGCCCGCCAGGTGCCGCTGGTCAAGGCGCGACTCGCCGAGTTCGACCTGGCCGAGGCCCGCGCCCAGGCCACGCTCGCGCTCGCCCAGCCCACCGCCGAGGCGGTACGCGACGCCCTGGAGGTGCGCTGATGGCCCGGATCCTCACCCTTACCCTGAACCCCGCCCTGGACCTGGCGATCCGCCTCGACCGGCTCACCCCGGGAGAGGTCAACCGCACCCGCGAAACCCATCTCGAGGCCGCCGGCAAGGGGGTCAACGTGGCCCGGGTGCTGGTCGCCCTCGGCCACCAGGTCACGGTGTCGGGCTTTCTCGGCGCCGATAACGACGGCCCCTTCCTGCGCGCCTTCGAGGCCCTGGGCGTGGACGACGCCTTCCTGCGCGTGCCGGGGGAGACCCGCATCAACGCCAAGCTCGCCGAAGCCGACGGCCGGGTCACCGATATCAACGGCCCCGGCGCCACCATCGACGCCGCTGCCTGGCAGCGGCTGCTCGACTGGCTCGACGCCCGCCTGGCCAATCCCGAACGCCGCCCGGCGGCGGTGGTGATCGCCGGCAGCCTGCCCCCCGGCGTCTCCCCGGCGGGGCTGGCCGAGCTGATCGCCCACCTGCGCGGCGAAGGCCTGCCGGTGTGGGTGGATACCAGCGGCACGGCGCTCGGCCATGCCATCGCGGCCCGCCCCACCGCGGTCAAGCCCAACGAACACGAGCTGGCCGAGTGGGCGGGCGGCCCGCTCGACTCCCCGGCGGCACGCCTGCAGGCAGCGCTGCGGCTCTACGCCGTGGGCGTCGAAGAGGCGCTGCTCTCCGCCGGCCCCGAGGGGGTGCTGTGGGTCAGCGGCCGCGGCGCCTGGCAGGCGGTCCCACCGCGTCTCGAGGTGGCCAGCACCGTGGGCGCCGGCGACACCCTGCTTGCCGCCCTGCTCCACGGCGTGGTCGAGGGCCATACCCCCGAGCAGACCCTGCGCCTGGCCACCGCCCTCTCCGCCGAAGCGGTCCGCCACGTCGGCGTCGGCAACCCCCGCGCCAGCGACTTCCCCTACCTCCAACAACAGACCCGCGTGCGGCGTCTCAACGACGTCGATACCCACGCGGAGGGAGCCATCGCATGAACGTCATCATCGTCACCGCCTGCCCCAGCGGCATGGCCACCACCTTCCTCGCCGCCCGCCGCCTGGAGCAGGCCGCCCGGCGCCTGGGCTGGACGCCCGAGGTCGAGATGCACGGCGAGCTGGCGGCCCCGACGCCGCTCTCCGCCGAGGCCATCGAGGCCGCCGAGCTGGTGATCGTCGCCGCCGAGCGCGTCCCGGCCGCCCAGCGCTTCGCCGGCAAGCGGCTCTACCAGGCGCCCATCGACCAGGCCCTGCCCGACCCAGCCGCCTTCCTGGCCCGGGCCGAGCGCGAGGCCGCCCCCTTCACCCCGGCCGCCGAGGACGAGGCACCAGCCGCCTCGGGTGGCGCCCGGATCGTGGCGGTGACCGCCTGCCCCACCGGGGTGGCGCACACCTTTATGGCCGCGGAGGCGCTGTCCGAGGCGGGTAAGGCGCTCGGGCATGAGATCCGGGTGGAGACCCAGGGCTCGGTGGGTGCCCAGGACAAGCTCACCGAGGCGGAGATCGCCGCCGCCGACGTGGTGATCCTGGCCTGCGATATCGAGATCGACCCGACCCGCTTCGCCGGCAAGCGCCTCTACCGGACCTCCACCGGCAACGCCCTGAAGAAGGCCAAGCCCACCATCGAGGCGGCCCTGGAGAACGCCGCGGTGGAGAGCACCGGCGGCCCCCCCAGCGGTGCCTCCAACAGCGCCAAGAAGAGCCTGAAGGAAGTCGGCGTCTACAAGCACCTGCTCACCGGGGTCTCCTTCATGCTGCCCATGGTGGTGGCCGGGGGCCTGCTGATCGCGCTCTCCTTCGCCTTCGGCATCGAGGCCTTCGAGCAGGAGGGGACCCTGGCCGCGGCGCTGATGCAGATCGGCGGCGGCACGGCGTTCGCGCTGATGATTCCGGTGCTGGCCGGCTATATCGCCTACTCCATCGCCGACCGCCCCGGCATCGCCCCGGGCATGATCGGCGGCATGCTGGCCGCCAACATCGAGGCGGGCTTTCTCGGCGGCATCCTGGCCGGTTTCCTGGCCGGCTATGTGGCGCTGGCGGTGGCGCGCTACGTTCGGCTTCCGGCCAGCGTCGAGTCGCTCAAGCCGATCCTGATCATTCCGCTGGTGGCCAGCCTGGTGACCGGCCTAACCATGATCTACGTGATCGGCGAGCCGGTGGCGGCGATCATGGCCGGGCTGACCGGCTTTTTGGCCGGCATGGACGCCACCAACGCCGTGCTGCTGGGCGTCCTGCTCGGCGCCATGATGTGCTTCGACCTGGGCGGGCCGGTCAACAAGGCCGCCTACACCTTCGGCGTCGGCCTGCTGGCTTCCCAGACCTACGCGCCCATGGCGGCGATCATGGCCGCCGGCATGGTGCCGGCCATCGGCATGGGGGTCGCCAGCTTCGTGGCCAAGCACAAGTTCTCCGAACCGGAGCGTGAGGCGGGCAAGGCGTCATTCGTCCTTGGCCTATGCTTCATCAGCGAGGGCGCGATTCCCTTCGCCGCCAAGGACCCGCTACGGGTGATTCCCGTCTGCATCGTTGGCGGCGCGGTGACCGGTGCGCTTTCCATGCTGGTCGGCGCGCAGCTGATGGCCCCCCATGGCGGCATCTTCGTGCTGATGATCCCCGGCGCCATCACCCCGGTGCTGCTCTACCTGGCGGCCATCGTGATCGGCTCGCTGGTCACCGGCCTGGGCTACGCGGCTATCAAGCGCGGCGCCGCCCCGGTCGCCGTCGGCACCAGTGCCAGCGCCAACGCCTGAGCCCGCGCCTCCGGTCAGGGGCAGGCCACCGGCCTGCCCCTGAATAAACGTATCATTAGCAACAATCTTTCTTCACTCCGGCGCAAGTCCGTGCACCCCTGGCCTTTATGTAGTATTTTTACATAAAATGCCCGATACCCTTATTACCGACTCACTCGACTGGATCGCCTTATGTTTCAACTGACCCGCAGCGTCACCTGGCAGGCGCTCACCCAGCTTCGCCAGCAGACCGCCAACGAGCGCATCCGCGACTACTTCACCGCCGACCCGCAGCGCTTCGAGAAGATGAGCCTGCGGGTCGGGGGGCTGTTCCTCGACTACTCCAAGCACCAGGTCTCCGAGTCGGTGCTGGCCAAGCTGCTCGAGCTGGCCGACCACTCGGCGCTGGTCCAGCGTCGCGCCCAGATGTTCTCCGGCGACATCATCAACGTCACCGAGAACCGCCCGGTGCTGCATACCGCCCTGCGCAACCTCGCCGAGGGGCCGCTGATGGTCGACGGCCAGGACGTGATGCCCGAGATCCAGCGCACCCGCGAGCAGATCCAGCGCTTCTCGGAGGCGGTGCGCAGCGGCGAATGGAAGGGCCACAGCGGCAAGCGCATCAGGGACGTGGTCAATATCGGCATCGGCGGCTCGGACCTGGGCCCCAACATGGCCTGCCGGGCGCTGCTCAAGTACCGCCACCCGGAACTCAGCTTCCACTTCGTCTCCAATGTCGATGGCGCCCATATCCAGAAGGTGCTCAGCCGCCTCGATCCGGCCACCACCCTGTTCATCGTCTCCACCAAGACCTTCTCCACCCAGGAGACGCTGCTCAACGCCAAGACCGCGCGGCGCTGGTTCCTGGAGACCGCCGGCGAGGACGCCGACGTGGGCGCTCACTTCATCGCCGCCTCCACCAACAAGAAGGCGGCCATGGAGTTCGGCATCCGCGAGGAGAACATCTTCGAGTTCTGGGCCTGGGTGGGCGGGCGCTACTCCATGTGGTCCTCCATCGGCCTACCCATCGCGCTCTCCATCGGCTTCGAGGGCTTCATGGAGCTGCTCGAGGGGGCCTACGAGATGGACCGGCACTTCCTCACCGCCCCGTCCGCCGAGAACATGCCGGTGCTGATGGCACTGATCGGCATCTGGTACATCAACTTCGTCGGCGCCGAGACCCAGGCCATCGTGCCCTACGACCAGGCCCTGCATCAGCTGCCGGCCTTCCTCCAGCAGCTCGACATGGAGTCCAACGGCAAGTCGGTGGATATCTTCGGCCACCCGGTGGACTACAAGACCGGCCCCATCGTCTGGGGCCAGACCGGCTCCAACGGCCAGCACGCCTTCTTCCAGCTGCTCCACCAGGGCACCCGCTACGTGCCCATCGACTTCATCGCCTCGCTCAAGCCCGAGCCTGGCATGGAGGAGCACCACTTCGCGCTGCTCACCAACATGCTGGCCCAAGCCAACGCCTTTATGGAGGGCAGCCACGGTGGGGAGGAGAGAGGCGACAGCCAGCTCGACCCCTACAGCTGCCCCGGCAACCGCCCCTCCAGCGTGCTGCTGCTCGACGAGCTGACGCCGAAGAACCTCGGCGCGCTGATCGCACTGTACGAGCACAAGGTGTTCGTCCAGGGGGTGATCTGGAACATCAACTCCTTCGACCAGTGGGGCGTGCAGCTCGGCAAGCGCATCGCCGGCGAGATCAGCGAGCGCATCGACGCCCAGAGTCAGGACTTCGACGCCTCCACCCAGGGACTGCTGGCGCTGGTGCGCGGCCACTTCCAGCGCGGCGCCGCCGACGCCGAGACAGCGGCCGAGACGGCTTCCGCGCCGGCCGGGACGCCGCGCCGCAAGGGCAAGCCTCGACAGTGAACCGCTAACCGAACCCCGCTTCGCGGCGGCGATCTCCGATCGCCGCCGCGGTCGTTTAGTGGCCGGAAAACGGCTATTAGTTGTGCAAATATTTTACAATATCAGGATATCAGCTTTAAAAAGCTGGCATTACAAAGGATATTTGTACGATATCAATACAATCTATACCTGGCCCACAGCGCCGGTGCCTTCCTCTCGGACACCATCCGGCCGGCACATCAGGGCGCTCAGGCGTCGCCGGCGACACCACGCCCGGCCACCCACCTCGACCCCATGCCCCGCCATCGACCCGCGCCGGCCATCCGCCAACGCGACGCCGAGGTCGAGTGGGAGACCTTCTGACGATGCCGCACCGACCTGGCATTCATAAAAAAACCCGACCGCAGGGGCCGGGCGACAAGGGCAGCCAGGCTGCCACGAGAGCACAGGGAACGTGCACTGAGAATTTAGTCTGTCAGTGGTGGAAGCGCTCCGCCGCCTCGCGCGCCAGCGAGCGGATGGCATCCCAGTCTTCGGCGTCGACCAGCGACTTGGGAGTCAGCCAGGAGCCGCCCACGCACATCACGTTCTTCAGCGCCAGGTAGTCTTCGGCATTGTTGATGCCGATCCCACCGGTGGGGCAGAAGCGCGCATCGGGGATCGGCCCGGCAAAGGCCTTGAGCGCCTTGACGCCACCGCTGGCCTCGGCGGGAAAGAACTTGAAGCGCCGGTAGCCGTACTGCCAGCCGGTCATCAGCTCTGAGACGGTGGCCACGCCGGGCAGCATGGGCACCGAACTGGTCACCCCGTAGCGGTAGAGGGCTTCGGTGGTACCCGGGGTGACCACGAAGTCGGCGCCCACCTGCTCGGCCTGGCGATACTGGGCCGGGGTCAGCACGGTGCCCACGCCGACGCTGGCCTGGGGCAGCGCTTCGTTGATACGGCGGATGGCGTCCAGGGCGCAGTCGGTGCGCAGCGTCACCTCGAGCACGGTCAGGCCACCCTCGACCAGGGCCGTGGCCAGCGGCACGGCATCCTCGATGCGCGCGATGGCGAGCACCGGGATCACCTCCGCCTTGAGGCAGATGCTATCGAGCTCGGTGGTACGCGTGGACGGCAGCTGTTTTTCGATGGTCATGGGTAAGCACTCCAGAAAGTCGGGCCAGAAACGGTCAGGGGGCCCAGTAGACGGCCAAGGGACAGGAAAGAAAGGCGCGGATCGGCAGCTCACGCATGTCGTCCCCGGCCAGGGCACGCCCCAGCACGGCACGCTTGTCGCCGCCGGTGATATGCAGCAGGTGACGCCGCGCCTGGTGCAGCCGGTCGGCACTCAGGGTGATACGCGCCTGGGGCTGGCTCGGGGTACGCACCGCCACCAGCGGATCGCCGGTGGAGAGCGCCAGGTCGAGCTCACGGCTGTCGGGAAACAGCGAAGCGGTGTGGCCATCGCCGCCCATGCCGAGGATCACCAGGCTGGCCGGCCAGGCCAGCCCTTCGAGACGCTCGGCCACCTCGGCCACCCCCTGCTCGGGGGTCGGGTCGGCGGTGGTCAGCCCCACGAAATTGGCCGCGGCGGCCGGGCCCTGCAGCAGATGCTCGCGTACCAGGCGGGCATTGCTGTCGGGATCCTCCTCGGGCACCCAGCGCTCATCGGCCAGGGTCACGTCGATGCGCGACCAGGGCAGGTCGCTTGCGGCCAGCGCCCGAAAGAAGGGCACCGGGGTCGAGCCGCCGGAGACCACCAGCAGGGCCCTCTCCTGCTGTACAAGATCCTGACGCAGGGCGTCGGCAACGGCGCCGGCCAGCTGACAAGCCAGCGTCTCACGGGGGGTGGCATCGTACGACATCTCAATAGTCCTCATACCAGCTGCGACCGTCTTGGGTAATCATCGCGATGGACGCGACCGGCCCCCAGGAGCCGGCCGGGTAGCGGCGCGGCCGTTCATTGCGATCCTCCCAGGCGGCGATCAGGCTGTCGCACCAGCGCCAGGCGTATTCGACCTCGTCGCGGCGCACGAACAGGTACTGCTGGCCCTTCATTACTTCGAGCAGCAGCCGCTCGTAGGCGTCGGGAATCCGCGTCTTGGGGAAGGCGCTGCTGAAGTCCAGGTGCAGCGGCCCGGGACGCAGGCGCATACCCTTGTCCAGCCCGCTGTCCTTGGTCAGCACCTGCAGGGCGATGCCCTCTTCGGGCTGCAGGCGGATCACCAGCTTGTTGGCCGCCAGGCCGCGCTGGTCGGGGTCGAAGATATAGTGGGGCTGCTGGCGAAAGTGAATGACGATCTGCGAGAGCTTCTCCGGCATGCGCTTGCCGGTGCGCAGGTAGAAGGGCACGCCGGCCCAGCGCCAGTTGGCCACCTGGGTCTTCATGGCCACGAAGGTCTCGGTGTGACTCTCGGTGTTGGCGCCGTCCTCGTCCAGGTAGCCCGGCACGCTCTTGCCCTCGCTGGTGCCGGCGATGTACTGGCCACGCACCACGTCGCGTCCCAGCATGTCATCGGTGAACGGCTTGAGCGCCTTGAGCACCTTGACCTTCTCGTCGCGGATGGCGTCGGCGTCCAGGTTGGCCGGCGGGTCCATGGCGATCAGGCAGACCAGCTGCAGCAGGTGGTTCTGCACCATGTCGCGCAGCTGCCCAGCCTCGTCGAAGTAGCCCCAGCGTCCCTCGATCCCGACCTTCTCGGCCACGGTGATCTCCACGTGGGAGATGTGGTTCTGGTTCCACTGGGTGCCGAAGAGAGGGTTGGCGAAGCGCAGTGCAATCAGGTTCTGCACCGTTTCCTTGCCCAGGTAGTGATCGATGCGATAGATCCGCGATTCGGGGAAGACCGCGCCGATGGCATCGTTGATCTCGGCCGAGGAGGCCAGGTCGTAGCCGATCGGCTTCTCCACCACTACGCGGCTCTGCTCATCGAGGCTGCCACTGGCCTCCAGGTGGCGGCAGATATCGCCGTAGAGCTTCGCCGCTACCGACAGGTAGATCACCATGGGGCGGGGCGCGCCCTCGCGCCACTCGCGTATCGCCGCGTAGCCCTCAGCCTGGCTGAAGTCGAGCTGGCGATACTCAAGCCGGGCCAGAAAGCGCTTGAGCACCGCGCGATCGAGCTCCTCGGCCTTGACGTGAGTCTTCAGCGCCGCTTCCACCCGCACCTTGAAGGCCTCCGCGTCGAGCTCCTGACGCGCCAGGCCGAGCAGGCGGGTACCGGAGTCCAGCAGCCCCTCGCGGTCGAGGTGAAAAAGGGCCGGAAACAGCTTGCGCTGCGCCAGATCGCCGAGGGCCCCGAACAGCGCCAGGTCGATCTCGGTGTTGGCCGCCTGGCCGGATCGGGTGAAGTGGCTCATGCCGCCCCCTTTTTTTGGTTAATTTACTAAAAAATACGCCACAGGGGATAAAAAAATCAAGTAATTTTTGTAATATTACACATGAAAGCGGACACCGTTCGCACTCGAGCGGCGCTTCACGCTAGGATAGCGGCATTGACGTAGTTAAATCACCACATTGGGGCAACGCCCCGCCAACGCCCCTTATCGCCGCACGGAGACGCCTACCCACCATGGCCCATCACGATCTGCTTCAGCGCATTCGCCAACGGCTCGATGAACTCAATCGCTCCGAGCGCAAGGTCGCCGACGTGATCCTCGCCGACCCGGCCCGCGCCACGGGCCTGAGCATTGCCAGCCTGGCACAGGCGGCCTCGGTCAGCGAGCCCACGGTCAACCGCTTTTGCCGCAACTTCGAGGCCAAGGGCTATCCCGACTTCAAGATCAAGCTGGCCCAAAGCCTGGCCGGCGGCACCCCCTATGTGAGCCAGGCGGTGGAGCCCAGCGATGCCGCCACCGACTATACCCGCAAGATCTTCGGCGCCACCATCGCCGCCCTGGACGAGGCCAGCCGCGACATCGACCCGGCCCGCATCGAGCGGGTGGTGGACTATCTCACTCAGGCCAAGCAGATCCACTTCTTCGGCCTGGGCGCCTCCGGGGCCGTGGCCCAGGACGCCCAGCACAAGTTCTTCCGCTTCAACCTGCCGGTGACCTCCTACGTCGACGTGCTGATGCAGCGCATGATCGCCTCCGCCTGCCACACCGGCGACGTGGTGGTGGTGATCTCCTGGACGGGCCGCACCCGCGAACTGGTGGACATCGCCCGGCTGGCCCGGGAGAGTGGCGCGGTGGTGCTCGGTATCACCGCCCCCGGCTCGCCCCTGGCAGCCGAGTGTACCGAAACCCTCGAAGTCGCCACCCCCGAGGACACTGACCTCTACATGCCGATGACCTCGCGCATGATCCAACTGACGCTGATCGATGTCCTGGCCACCGGAGTGACCCTGCGCCGCGGTGAGGACTTCCTGCCCCACCTGAAGAAGATCAAGGACAGCCTGCAGGAGACCCGCTATCCGGCCGGCGGGCGCGACTGACGCCGCCGGGCGAGGATCTCGGCGACGCTGAATATCGCCGTGGGCGCCCTCTCACGGCGGCTGCGGCCGCGAGAGGGGAGTGTCCTGGACGATCCCTGCAGTCGCTAAGAGGATGTCCTTAATAGCTGTACTCGCCGACCACCAGGGCGGTGACGGTGATTTCGACCCGGAGTTCATCGGCGGGCATCGGCGCGCAGACGCAGGTACGCGCCGGGGCGTGGCCGGTGGGCACCCAGGCGTCCCACACCGCGTTCATGGCGGCGAAGTCGTGACCATCCTTCAGATAGATCGTCGCCGTGAGCAGGTGCTCACGGTCGGAGCCGATCTCGACGAGCAGCGCATCGACACGCGCCAGCATGCTCTGCGTCTGCTCGGTGATGTCGCCGTGGCGCGCCTCGGGGCCGGCCACTTGGCCGCACAGGTAGGCGATACCGTTGTGGATCACGGCACGGCTCATGCGTGCCTTGGTGTCGTGACGAATGATGGTCATGGCGCGTTCCCTTGGATGCGGGAGCCGACTAAAATAATCGACTCGAAAAAAGTAAAAAGGCAGTTGATTCTACCCGACTAATCGGCACAGTCGATACATTTCAATGCCAGCGGATCCCACTCCAGACGCGCCCTGCCGATCCACTCTCCGCATTCGATGCACTCGCCGTACTCGCCTCGCTCGATCCGCTGGAAGGCCGCCGCAATCCGCTTGAGGGCCAGCTGGCGCCGCTCCTCCTCGGCCTTGGCCATGGCCTGGCCCTGCAGGGCGTCCATCCGCGACAGGCGCCCCACCGAGGTCTGATCGAGCACCACCGTATCGCGGGCATCACGGCTCGACTCGCTATCGGCGAGCAGCTCGCGGCGCAGGGCCTCGAGCCGCTCGACCATCGCGGCCATGTCCAACTCGGGATGATTCATGCCAGCCTCCTGCTCGTGGACCGCCGGAGGCAGGCCCCCGGCTAGCTGCTATCATGTGCGGCCGGGCCGCCTTCGCGGCCCGCTGCGTTTCCGTCATCATGCCACCGCTCACGGAGGGCGTCATGGGCTACCGCACCCTGCTGCGGGATCATCGCGGCTTGCTCGCCATCACCTTCCTGGCGATGTTCACCTCGAGTCTCGGTCAGAGCTTCTTCATCGGCCTGTTCCAGGCGCCGATCAGCGAACGACTCGGCCTCTCCGCCGGTCAGTTCGGCAGCGCCTATGCACTGGTGACCCTGGTCGCCGGCTTCGCCGTGCTACGCCTGGGGCCGAGCATCGACTGGATCGCCCCCCGGCGCTTCGCCCTGATCGTGCTCGGCGCTCTGCTCACCGGCATCCTGCTGCTGACCCTGGCCCCAGGCTGGTGGCTGGGGCTGCTCGGCCTGGGGCTGGTGCGCCTGTGCGGCCAGGGGATGATGACCCACCTGGGCAATACCCTGGCCGGCCGCGAGTTCACGGCCCTGCGCGGGCGCGCCCTGGGCCTGACCGGCATCGGGCTGGTGCTCGGCGAAACGGCGCTGCCACCGCTGGTGGCGGCGCTGCTGATCTGGCTGGGCTGGCGCGAGCTGTGGTGGCTGTTTGCCCTGGTCCTGGCCACCCTGTGGCTGCCGCTGCTGATGCGCGGCCCCTGGCCGAAGGCGCCGGGCATACGCCCCGAACGCGGCCAGCAACGCAGCGGCCCGCGCCCCTTACGCGAGCGCCGCTTCTGGCAGCTGCTGCCGCTGCTGATGGTACTGCCGATCACCATGACCGGGCTGTTCCTCTACCAGGCGCAGATGACCGAGGACCTGGGCAGCACCCTGGGCATCTACGCCCTGGCGCTGACCGGCATGGGGCTGGCCAAGCTGCCCGGCGCCCTGGTCGGCGGGCGCTTCGTCGACAGGCTGGGCCCGGTGCGCCTGGCGCGGCTCTATCTGCTGCCCTATGCCCTGGCCCTGACCCTGGCCATCGCCTGGGGCGGGCACGCCGGCGTCTGGGCGCTGATGGTGGGCGGTGGGCTGGCCATGGGTGCCCAGGAGTCCATCGCCACCAGCCTGCTGGTGCGGCTCTGGGGCGCCGAGCACCTGGGCAAGGTGCGCGCCACCCTGAGCGCGGCCATGGTCTTCTCCACCGGCCTGGCGCCCGCGGCGCTGGGCATTGCCCTGGACCTGGGCGCCGACTTCCGCCTGATCCTCGCCGGCATGCTGGCCTTTCTCATCGGCGGCTGGCTGCTGGCCCAGGGGGTGCTGCGAGAGGTCCAGACGCCCCGCTGAGCTGCCAGGGGTCTTGGGTTCCGTGAGCAACGCCTGAGTGGCCACCCATCGAAAAACCCGCGGCCAGAGCCGCGGGCAAGGATCGAAACAGCGTCGTGTGGCCCGGCCTTACCGGGCCACCGACCTCAGAACCAGACTTCGGTCTGGACGCCAAAGCTCCACTGGCCGCCGGTGAAGCCTTCACTGCCGAAGCTGCCGTTGAACTCGTTCAGCTCCTCGCTCCAGTCGGTGTAGGAGGCGAAGGCGCGGATCTCGGGCCGCTGCCAGAAGCCGCCCACCTGGGGTTTGAAGGTCGGGGCGATGGTCAGCTTGCCGAAGTCACCACTGACCGCGCTGCCACCCTCCCCCTGGTCCAGGTCCATATACTGGTAGCTGGCCTCGTACTGCATCTCGAAATTCTGGGTGATCTCGTTGGCCAGGCGCACGTTGGCGGTGGCCCACTTGAACTCATCGCCCTTCATATGGCGATCCTGGCTGACCTCGGCCATCAGCGCCGGGGCGACTCGCCAGCTGGGGGCCAGGTAGGTGGTGCCATAGAGCGCCACTCGGGTGGAGTGGGCATCCTCGGTCAGGGTGCCGTTGCTGCCGATACCCTTGACCTCGGCGCCCAGGCCCTGGCCATGCAGCAGTGCCACCTTGAAGTTGCCGTCACCCAGGCCGAAGAAACTGTCGCCGTGATAGGCCACCATGGTATGCCAGCCGCTGTCGGCGGCGGTGTCACCGCTGTCGAGCATGCGCTCATCGTTGTCGGCGGCGGAGATGGCATTGACCATCCACTGCCAGTTGCCGACATAGTTGTTGGCGGTCAGGATCAGGCTGTCGGTATCGCCGGTGAGCCCGGGATCCTCGCGATTGACCTGGAAGTCGCTGAAGCTGCGCCCGTAGAGCGAAAAGTTGGAACGCCAGTTGTCGGCCAGTTGGACATCATAGAGCCCCGCCCCGGTACCGGCCAGGAAGACGAAGTCCGTATCCATCCAATGGATATCGAAATTATCGCGATCGAAGCGCTTACCGGCCCAGATCGAGGCATTCTCGAAGGCGCCAGTGAAACTCGGCAGGTCGCTGAACTCGGCATAGACCTGGCGCACGTTGAGATTGGAGTCGTCGTTCCAGTCGTTGCTGGTGGTGGTGCCCTCGGCAAGCATGGTGCGGTAGTGGGCGCGAGCACCGTTGTCGAAACGCATGCGGTAGTTGAAGATCGCCTCGGCATAGGTGTCGGGCTCGTTGCCCAGGCGCCCCACGGCCCCGCCCAGCGACCCCGCCGGCGTCACATAGGGGCCGCCGGGAAGGCTCTTGCGATCCTCGCCCAGCAGCAGGCCGGAGCGGGCGTAGACGTTGAAGGAGAAGCCCTCCTCCCCGCTGGCCTGACGCTCGACCCGGGCCAGGCGCTCGTCAACCTCGTCGGCAGAGAGCCTCCCGTCGGCCTGGGCTTCGGCGCGCTGTTCCGCGTCGTTGGCGCGCTGCTCGGCTACAACGATACGCGCCTCGAGATCGGCCAGGCGCTGCTCCAGGGTGTGGCTGGCAGCGCTTGCTGCACCGCTCAGCGTGACGGCAGCAGCGGCAATGGCAATGGCCAGCGGTGTCTTCAAGGTGGCTGAGGTCATGGTGTGGTGTCTCCTTGTTGTTATCCGATGTCGTGGCCCGGACACAGACCAGGCGATGCCCTTGTTCGGGAGTGACGAGGCACGACCTAAAACGTTTAAGAATGGCGGCGTACGACGGCCCGTTCGCACCCAGCACAGGCCAGAAACTTAATCGTTTAAGCTCTGGCGCTCAACACGCCTCCCTTCAACTACGACCAATGTCTAGTGCCGCCCCACCATAGGTAGACAAAAGTCTAGGTTGATGAGGCCGCTGCCATGGTCTTAACTGTCGCCACGCACTTAATCGTTTAAGACAACAGTTCCATAACAACAACCGTGAGGATACCCATGCTCAAGAAATCACTGATCTCCGCCATCGCCCTGGGCTCTACCGCCCTGGCCGGCACCGGCCAGGCCCAGGCCGCCGACCTGACAATCTCCTGCGGCGCAGTGGGTGCCGAGCTGACCCTCTGCCTGGAGGGCGTAAACGCCTGGGAAGAGGCGACCGGCCACAGCGTCGACGTGGTCTCCACCCCCAACTCCTCCACCGAGCGCCTGTCCCTCTACCAGCAGATTCTCTCCGCCAACTCCAGCGACATCGACGTCTTCCAGATCGATGTCATCTGGCCGGGCCTGCTGGCCAATCACCTGCTCGACCTGCGCGAGGTGCTGGGGGAGACCGCCGGCGAGGGCCACTTCCCGACCATCATCGAGAACAACACCGTGGACGGCCGCCTGGTGGCCATGCCCTGGTTCACCGATGCCGGGGTGCTCTACTACCGGGCCGACCTGCTGGAGCAGTACGGTTTCGAGCCCCCCGAGACCTGGGCCGAGCTCACCGAGATCGCTCGTACCATCCAGGACGCCGAGCGCGTGGCGGGCAACGAGCGCATGCACGGCTTCGTCTTCCAGGGCCGTGCCTACGAGGGGTTGACCGTCAATGCCCTGGAGTGGGTGGCAAGCCATGGGGGCGGCAGCCTGGTGGAGCGTGACGGCGAGATCAGCATCAACAACGAGCGCGCCGCCGCGGCGCTGGACCTTGCCGCCAGCTGGATCGGCGAGATCACCCCGAACGGCGCGCTCAACTACACCGAGGAGGAGGCCCGCGGGGTCTTCCAGGGCGGCAATGCCGTCTTTATGCGCAACTGGCCCTATGCCTGGTCCCTGGCCCAGAGTGACGGCAGCGAGGTGCGCGGCAAGGTGGGCGTGACCCAGCTGCCGGCGGGCGCCGACGGCGCCAGTGCCGCCGGCCTGGGCGGCTGGAACCTGGCGGTCTCCCGCTACAGCGAGAACCCCGAACTGGCCGCCGACCTGGTGGCCTTCCTGACCGGCCTGGAGGAGCAGAAGCGCCGCGCCATCCAGGGCGCCTACAACCCCACCCTGGCAGCCCTCTACGAAGACGAAGCCGTGCTGGAAGCGGTGCCCTTCTTCGGCGAGCTCTATGACACCTTCGTCAACGCCGTGGCCCGCCCCTCGGCGGTCACCGGCGACGCCTATGGCCGAGTCAGCAACGCCTTCTTCAGCGCCGCCCACGACGTGCTCTCCGGCAGCCGCAGCGGCGAGCAGGCGGTGGCCGACCTGGAACGCGACCTGTCCCGCGTCAAGCGTCGCAACTGGTAACCCGGGAGCCCTCCCATGTCCACTTCCGTCAATCAGAGCGCGCCCGCCGAGGCGCGCCTCCCGGCCAAGGCCTACCGCAGCACCAAGGTGCGGCGCCAGCGGGTCAAGGCCGCCTGGCTGTTCCTGGCGCCGATGCTGGTAGTCCTTGCCATGGTGGCCGGCTGGCCGCTGATCCGTACTTTCTATTTCAGTTTCACCGACGCTTCCCTCTCCGATCTCAGCGATATCCTCTTTATCGGCCTGGAGAACTACCTGGTCTATGACGACGGCCGCTGGTACGGGGTGCTCGCCGACCCCATCTGGTGGCGCTCGGTGTACAACACCTTCTACTTCGCCATCGTCTCGGTATCGCTGGAGGTGGTGTTCGGGGTGATCGTGGCGCTGATCCTCAACGCCGAGTTCAAGGGCCGCACCTTCGTGCGCGCCGCGGTGCTGATTCCCTGGGCGATTCCCACCATCGTTTCGGCGCAGATGTGGGCCTGGATGCTCAACGACCAGTTCGGGATCATCAACGAGATCCTGATGGCGCTGCGCATCATTAGCGACCCCATCGCCTGGACCGCCGACGCCTCCTACTCCATGTGGGCGGTGATCATGGTCGACGTCTGGAAGACCACCCCCTTCGTGGCCCTGCTGGCGCTGGCCGCCATGCAGATGCTGCCCAAGGACTGCTACGAGGCCGCCGAGGTGGACGGCATCCATCCGGTCCGGGTGTTCTTCAAGGTGACCCTGCCGCTGATCACCCCGGCGCTGATGGTGGCGGTGATCTTCCGCCTGCTCGATGCCCTGCGGGTGTTCGACGTCATCTATGTGCTGACCTCCAACTCCACCAGCACCATGTCCATGTCGATCTACGCCCGCCAGCAGCTCGTCGAATTCCAGGACGTGGGCTACGGCAGCGCCGCCTCGACCCTGCTGTTCCTGATCATCGCACTCGCCACCATCGCCTATCTCTACCTGGGCCGTAAGCAACTCAACCTGGGAGGTGACGCATGACTTCGCGCCAGTTCAACAAGCTCGCTACCCGCATCGGCTTCTGGCTGCTGGTGGCGTTCGTGGCGATCATCGCGGTGTTCCCCTTCTATTACGCCGTGATCACCTCCTTCAAGCCCTCCAGCGACCTCTTCCGGGTCGAGCTGTGGCCCAGCTCCTGGAGCCTGGCCAACTATGTCCAGGTGTTTTCCCAGAAGAGCTTCCTGCAGGCGATCTTCAACTCCATTCTGGTGGCCACCAGCGTGGTGTTCATCGCCCTGCTGCTGGGCATCACCGCCTCCTACGCCCTGGGCCGGGTGCGCTTCCGCGGCCGCACCACGGTGCTGCTGGTGATACTGGGCGTCTCGATGTTTCCCCAGGTGGCGGTGCTCTCCGGGCTGTTCGAGGTGATTCGCGCGCTGAATCTCTACAACAACCCGGGCGGCCTGATACTGAGCTATACCATCTTCACCCTGCCCTTCACCGTCTGGGTGCTGACCACTTTCATGCGCCAGCTGCCCATGGAGCTGGAGGAGGCGGCGATCATGGACGGCGCCACGCCCTGGGTGACCATCACCAAGGTGTTCCTGCCGCTGATGTGGCCGGCCATGGCCACCACCGGGCTGCTGGCCTTCATCGCCGCCTGGAACGAGTTCCTGTTCGCCCTGACCTTCACCCTCACCGACAGCCAGCGCACCGTGCCGGTGGCCATCGCCCTGCTCTCCGGCGGCAGCGCCTACGAGCTGCCCTGGGGCCCGATCATGGCCGCCTCGGTGATCGTCACCGTGCCCCTGGTGATCCTGGTGATCATCTTCCAGCGGCGCATCGTCTCGGGGCTGACCGCCGGCGCGGTCAAGGGGTAATCACCTTATGTCTTTCAAGGAAATCCAGATGCAAGACAATACCTTCTGGTGGCGCGGTGGCGTCATCTACCAGATCTATCCGCGCAGCTTTATGGACGCCAACGGCGACGGCATCGGCGATCTGGCGGGCATCACCGACAAGCTCGACTATGTGGCGAGCCTGGGCGTGGACGGCATCTGGCTGTCGCCCTTCTTCACCTCGCCGATGCTCGACTTCGGCTACGACGTCAGCGACTACCGGGACGTGGACCCGATGTTCGGCACCCTGGACGACTTCAAGGCGCTGCTGGAGAAGGCGCATTCATTGGGCCTTAAGGTGATGATCGACCAGGTGATCAGCCACACTTCGGATCAGCACCCCTGGTTCCAGGAGAGCCGTGCCGACCGCACCAATCCCAAGGCGGACTGGTACGTCTGGGCCGATCCCAAGCCGGACGGCACCCCGCCCAACAACTGGCTGTCGATCTTCGGTGGCGCCGCCTGGACCTTCGACTCCCGGCGCCGCCAGTACTACCTGCACAACTTCCTGACCAGCCAGCCGGACCTCAACTTCCACCACCCCGAGGTGCGTCAGGCCCAACTGGACAATATGCGTTTCTGGCTGGAGCTGGGGGTGGACGGCTTCCGCCTGGACACCGTCAACTTCTACTTCCACGACGCCGAGCTGCGCGATAATCCACCGGTGCCCGCGGGCGAGGCCAAGACCCTGGGCGCCCCGGACGCCAACCCCTACACCTGGCAGCGCCACGTCTACGACCTGAGCCGCCCGGAAAACCTCGACTTCCTGAAGCAGCTGCGTGCCCTGATGGACGAGTTCCCCGGCACCACCACGGTGGGCGAGATCGGCGACGATAACCCGCTTGCGCGCATGGCCGAATACACCGCCGGCGGCGACAAGCTGCACATGGCCTACACCTTCGACCTGCTCAACGCGCCCCGCTCGGCGGCCTATCTCCGCGAGGTGCTCGAGCGCTTCCAGCGCCTGGCCGGCGACGCCTGGCCCTGCTGGGCGCTCTCCAACCACGACGTGGTGAGAAGCGCCACCCGCTGGGGCGCGGACGAGGACCCGGTCGCCTACCCCAAGGTGGCGCTGGCCATGCTCTTCTCGCTGCGCGGCAGCGTTTGCCTCTACCAGGGGGAGGAACTGGGCCTGATGGAAGCCGAGGTGCCCTTCGAGCGCATCCAGGACCCCTACGGCAAGGTACTCTGGCCGGAATTCAAGGGCCGCGACGGCTGTCGTACTCCCATGCCCTGGGAAAACGCCGAGCATGGCGGCTTCACCGCCGCGGGGGTGGAACCCTGGCTGCCGGTGGAAACCCGCCAGCTGCCGCTCGCCGTCGCCGCGCAGCAGGACGCCCCGGCCTCGGTGCTCAGCGCCACCCGCCGCCTGCTGGCCCTGCGCAGCGCCCATCCGGCGCTGGTCGAAGGCGACCTGCAGCTGGTAGACGTGGGCGAGGAGCTGCTGGGCTTCGTTCGCGAAACAGGCGATGAGCGAATCCTCTGCGTCTTCAACCTCACCGGCGAGGCTCGCGAGACCCGGCTGCCGATACCAGTCAGCGAGGCCCTCGACGGTCACGGTTTCACCCACGAGCGCGATGGCGAAATCCTGCGCCTGCCGCCCTACCAGGCCGCCTGGTTCGTGCTCTGAGCCACACTCATAACAGCACTCATAACACCTCTCATAACAACACCGCCGGCCCGCGGCGAGCCCCTTCATCACCGGGCCAGCAGCGGGCCGGCAAGGAGACACCCCATGGCAAGCGTCACCCTCGACAAGGTCAACAAGGTCTTCGGCAGCACCCACATCATCAAGGATGTGGACTTGAACATCGGCAACGGGGAATTCGTGGTCTTCGTCGGCCCCTCCGGCTGCGGCAAGTCGACCCTGCTGCGGCTGATCGCCGGGCTGGAGTCGATCAGCGACGGCGAACTCTCCATCGGCGACAGCGTGGTCAACGAGCTCCCGCCCCGGGAGCGCGGCGTCGGCATGGTCTTCCAGTCCTACGCCCTCTACCCGCATATGACGGTCTACGAGAACATGGCCTTCGGCCTCAAGCTCGCCAAGATGGTCAAGGAGACCGTCGACGATCGGGTCATGGCCACCGCCCGTATCCTGCAGCTCGAGGACCTGCTGCACCGCAAGCCCAAGGAGCTCTCCGGCGGCCAGCGCCAGCGCGTGGCCATGGGCCGCGCCATGGCCCGGGAGCCGCGCATCCTGCTGTTCGACGAGCCGCTCTCCAACCTGGATGCCTCGCTGCGCGTGCAGATGCGCAACGAGATCGCCCGCCTGCACCAGCGCCTCGAATCCACCATGATCTACGTCACCCACGACCAGGTAGAGGCCATGACCCTGGCCGACAAGATCGTGGTGCTCAACGCCGGCCGGGTCGAGCAGGTGGGCACGCCCCATGAGCTCTATCAGCGTCCGGCGACCAAGTTCGTGGCCGGCTTTATCGGCTCGCCGACCATGAACTTCATGCCGGCGCGCCTTGCCGGCCACGCCGACCTGGGCTGCCGGGTCGAGGTCGAGGGCATCGGCGAACTGACTCTGCCCCAGGACGCCGACCGCCACGCCAACGGCGAGCCGCTAACCCTGGGCGTGCGCCCCGAGCACCTGCGCCTGGTCGAGGCCAACGGCGACAATGCCTTCGAGATCGTCAACGTCGAGTACCTGGGCAACGAGGTCTATGTCTACCTGGAGCCCAAGGCCGGCGAGACCCTGCTGATCCATCGCAGCGAGGCACCGAGCCCGTGGCGGGTCGGCCAGCGCGTGGCTCTCACGCCGGATCCCGAGCACGTCCACCTCTTCGACCCCCAGGACCGTGCCCTACCGGCAACGCGCACCCGGGCGGCGGCCTGAGACCCTGGACGCCGCCCCACAGCGGGGCGGCGTCCAGGTTCGCACTGGCCAAGGCACGTCATCGGGCCTATGATAGCGAGCTAACTGAATCGATCCAGACAGCGAAGGAAGCGCTCGTGTCTACCCCCCGTCGTATGACTCTCAAGGACTTGGCTCGGGAACTCGGTGTCTCCACGGCGACCGTTTCCAACGCCTTCAATCGCCCGGATCAGCTCTCTCCCGCCCTGCGCGAGCGCATCCTCGGCGAGGCCAGGCGCCTGGGCTATCGCGGGCCCGACGCCAAGGCGCGCAGCCTGCGCACCGGGCGCTCGCGGATCATCGCGGTGATCCTCGCCGAGAGCCTCACCTACAGCCTGAACGACGCCGTGGCCAGCGAACTGCTCTCCGGGGTCGCCGAGGTACTGGACGCCCAGGGCCATACCCTGCTGCTGCTCTCCGCCCGCCAGATGCAGAGCGAGCTGCCCGGCGCCGCCAGCATGGCGGACGGCTATATCGTCTACGGCCTGATGCCCAGCCAGAGCCTGCTGGAGACCCTGCCGACCCAGGCCCCGCTGGTGGCGGTGGACTTCGACGTGACGGGGCGCCCCTCGATCCATGTGGACGATGAGCACGCCTGCTACACCATCGCCCGCCACGCCCTGAGACGTGCCACACGCCGTCCTGGCATCATCAACCTGCGCCTTACCGCTGAGGCCTGCAACGGCCCCATCGCCCCCGACCAGCGGCTGCTCAGCGCCGAGCAGACCATCACCCGCTCGCGCCTGACCGGCTTCTATCGGGCCCTGGACGAGGCGGGTCATGACCCGGCGGCCGTGCCCATGTGGAACATCGAGGAGAACACCTTCGAGGTTTGCGCCCCGGTGATCGAGCCGATCCTCGACCTGCCCGACGACAAGCGCCCCGACCTGCTGCTCTGTGTCTCCGATCGTATCGCCCTCACCGCCCTGACCCTGGCCGAGGACCGCGGTCTTCGGATCCCCGAGGATCTGCGCCTCACCGGCTTCGATGGCATCGCCGAAGGGCAATACCGAGCGCCACGCCTGACCACGGTGCGCCAGGACAGCGTCGAGAAGGGCCGCATGGCCGCGCGCATGATTCTCGGTCTAACGCCGCCCGCGTCCAGCCTGCTGTCCACCGAGCTGCTGATCGGCGACAGCTGCCCCTGAACGCACGCCGCCGACCCAAGGGTCGGCGGCGACTGTCAGGCGACGGCGGTGGCTCAACGCAGCAGCAGCACGGGGACCTTCGCCTTGCGTAGCATACCGGTGGTGGTGCTGCCCACCAGCAGGTGGCGGATGCGCGAGTGGCCATAGGCGCCCATCACCAGCAGGTCGATGCCGTTCTCTTCCTGGTAGGCGCGCAGGGTCGCCTCCACCTCGCCGGCGCGGATGGCGCCTTCGGCCTCATGGCCGGCGTCGCGCAGGGCCTTCAGTGCCCAGTCGAGCTGGGAGCGGTTGTCGCCGGTCTCGGCACCGACGATCACCACGTGGACCGGGATGCCCTCGAACAGCGGGCTCTTGGCCAGCATCTCCACCCCCTTGCGGGTGGTCTTGCTGCCGTCGAAGGCCAGCATCACCGACTCCGGGGTCTTGAAGGTGTCCGGCACCATCAGAATCGGCCGGTGCAGGGTGCGCACCACCCGCTCCAGGTTGGAGCCCAGGTGACCGCTGTCCTGGTGGGCCGTCTCGCCGCGCTTGCCCACCACCAGCAGGCGGATCTCATCCTGAAGCTCCTCGAGGGTTTCCACCAGGGTGCCGTTGCGCTGGCGGGTGGCGGGATCGCTGACGCCACCCTCGACGGCCCGCTCCTTGGCGGCCTTGAGCATCAGTCGGCCCTGCTCCTGGGCCACCTTGGCGCGCTGCTCGTCGAGCTGGGAGAGTTCCTCGAGCAGGTGTTCCCGGGAGCCCAGGCCGATATTGCCGGAGAGGTCCGCCTCGGCGGTCTGGGGGTGGTTATCCACCACGTGCAGGAAGGTCAGCGGCGCGCCCAGGGCCTGGCTGGCCCAGGCGGCGTAGTCGCACACTCCTTCCGAGAACTTCGAGCCGTCGATGGCGGCCATCACCTGTTCGGTCATCGTGTCATTTCCTGGCTGGCGTATGTCGTTGTCTGTCACACCGTTTCTACCCCATGCAGGATGCCTTGACTAGGATGTGGATCAACATCGCACCGGATCGACGAGTGCCGCCTCCCGCTCAGGTAGCCTCCAGGAAGGGCGTCAGCGGAGCCGCATGGGCCAGGGCCCACTCGCCATGCTTGGACAGAAAGCATGGGGACTTCGCCCCGCCGCTTGCCAATGCTCTCAGAGTGCCGGGGCGTCGTAGCCGTGGGGCTCGTCGGTATAGACGCAGACGTTGGCGCGGTCCACGTCACCCTCGGGCGATTCGACATGGGTGGCGAAGAATTCCTGGATCTCGCGACGGTTGCAGTGCGCCTCGAAGGCCTCGCGGCTGGCCCAGGTCTCGTGGAAGACGATCGGGTAGCTGGCACCCTGGGCGTTGGGGTGATCGATATGCCGGGTCACGGTGTACCGAATGCAGCCGTCCTCTCGATGCGTATTGGGCTCAAGCGCCTGCAGGGCCTTGAACAGGGCCTCTTCGCGGCCGGGCTTGGGCTTGAAGCTGGCAATGCAGTAGATCTTCTGGGACATCTAGCGTCTCCTTATCGTGGGCCACGCTGACCTCGAGGATGGGCCCTGGCATGGAAAAAAGCCGGCGCACCGTGCGGGACGGGGCCGGCTCGGGGAAAGATCAGCGCAGCAGCAGGATGGGCACGCTGGCGCGGCGCAGCATCTCGGTGGTGGTGCTGCCCACCAGCAGCTGGCGGATGCGGGAGTGACCATAGGCCCCCATCACCAGCAGGTCGATGCCCTGCTCCTCCTGGTAGGCACGCAGGGTCGCCTCCACCTCGCCGGCGCGGATGGCGCCCTCGGCATCAATGCCGCCGTCGCGCAGGGTCTTCAGCGCCCAGTCGAGCTGGGAGCGGTTGTCGCCGGTCTCGGCACCGACGATCACCACGTGAACCGGGACACCCTCGAACAGCGGGCTCTTGGCCAGCATCTCCACCCCCTTGCGGGTGGTCTTGCTGCCGTCGAAGGCAATCATCACCGCTTCGGGGCGCTTGAAGGTGTGCGGCACCATCAGGATCGGCCGGTGCAGGGTGCGCACCACCCGCTCCAGGTTGGAGCCCAGATGGCCGCTGTCCTGGTCGGCGGTCTCGCCGCGCTTGCCGATCACCAGCAGGCGCATCTCTTCCTGCAGCTCCTCCAGGGTCTCGACCAGGGTGCCGTTGCGCTGGCGGGTGGCGGGGTCGCTCACGCCATCCTCGATGGCCCGCTCCTTGGCGGCCTTGAGCATCAGCCGGCCCTGCTCCTGGGCCACCTTGGCGCGCTGCTCGTCGAGACGGGAGAGCTCATCCAGCAGGTGCTCCCGGGAGCCCAGGCCGATATTGCCGGAGAGGTCCGCCTCGGCGGTCTGGGGGTGGTTATCCACCACGTGCAGGAAGGTCAGCGGCGCGCCCAGGGCCTGGCTGGCCCAGGCGGAGTAGTCGCACACGCCTTCCGAGAACGTCGAGCCGTCGATGGTGGCCATCACCTGTTCGGTCATCTCAGTGTCCTCCCATCAGTTTCTCGACGGCGGCCGGGTCGTCATGCACCGCATAGCGGTCGACGATGGTGGCGCTCGCCTCGTTGAGGCCCACCAGCTCCACCTCGGTGCCCTCGCGGCGGAACTTGATCACCACCCGGTCCAGGGTCTGAACGGCGGTGATGTCCCAGAAGTGGGCGCGAGACAGGTCGATGGTGACCTTCTCCACGGTCTCCTTGAAATCGAAGGCGTTGCCGAAGCGCTCCGAGGAGGCGAAGAACACCTGCCCCACCACCTTGTAGATGCGGCGGCTGCCCTCGTCGGCCTCCTCGCTGCCGATATAGAGGATATTGCCCACCTTGTTGGCGAAGTTCATGGCGGCGAGCAGCACCCCGACGAAGACGCCGATGGCCAGGTTGTGGGTCACCACGGTGACGATGACGGTGGCGATCATCACCACATTGGTGCTCATGGGGTGCTGCTTGAGATCACGGATCGAGCTCCAGCTGAAGGTGCCGATGGAAACCATGATCATCACCGCGACGAGTGCGGCCATGGGAATCTGCGAGACCCAGTCGGAGAGGAACACCACCATCATCAGCAGCACCACGCCGGCGATCAGCGAGGAGAGGCGAGTCCGGCCGCCAGACTTCACGTTGATCACCGACTGGCCGATCATCGCGCAGCCCGCCATGCCGCCCAGCAGGCCGGAGCCGATGTTGGCGATGCCCTGGCCCTTGCACTCGCGGTTCTTGTCGCTGGGGGTATCGGTCAGGTCGTCGACGATGGTGGCGGTCATCATCGACTCGAGCAGGCCGACCACGGTGAGCATCAGCGCATAGGGCAGGATGATCCACAGCGTCTCGAGATTGAGCGGCACGTCCGGCCACAGGAACATCGGCAGGGTGTCGGGCAGCTCGCCCATATCGCCGACGCTTCTGATCTCCATACCGCTGATCAGGTAGACGGCGGTGAGCACCACGATGCAGACCAGCGGCGAGGGGATCGACTTGCCAATCCTGGGCAGGTAGGGGAAGCCGTAGATGATGCCAAGGCCCGCCAGCGTCATGGCATAGACATGCCAGGTCACGCCGGTCAACTCCGGCAGCTGGGCCATGAAAATCAGGATCGCCAGGGCGTTGACGAAGCCAGTGACCACCGAGCGCGACACGAAGCGCATCAGCTCGGCGAGCTTGAGATACCCAGCAATGATCTGCAGCACCCCGGTGAGCAGGGTGGCGGCCAGCAGGTACTCGAGGCCGTGATCGCGCACCAGCGTGACCATCAGCAGCGCCATGGCACCGGTGGCCGCCGAGATCATCCCCGGGCGGCCACCGGTGAAGGCGATGACGACCGCGATGCAGAAAGAGGCGTAGAGGCCCACCTTGGGGTCGACGCCGGCGATGATGGAGAAGGCGATCGCCTCGGGAATCAGGGCCAGGGCGACCACGATACCGGCGAGGGTGTCGCCTTTCACGTTGGAGAACCAGGTCTGTCGTATCGATTCGAACATGCTGCGTTCCAGTCAGGGTGAGTGTCTTGCCATATGGCGCCAGGGGGTCTTGCATGCGACACCATGCTCCGGCCGCACCGCGAGGGGGTGGGTTGCCGGAGGGTCGCTATCGGGTCGAGCAGAAGGGGCGCAGGGGCCCACGGCATCAGCGTGATGCCGAGCGGTAACGACGCCATGACGGCGCCGCTGCCAGAGCAGGAAGGGGTACGCTAGGGCGGCGTGGCCGGCCCTGTCAGGGGAGTCATCACGGTGTGTCGTTCCCTTGTTCTTTACGATCAGTGCGGGCTGATCGCGCTTCTCGATCGGCCGCGTTAGCTGGAAAAGGATCCAGGCGGCCGCCAGGTCAGGAGCGCAGCATTCTATCAGACTCGATGCTGCGCTGCACCCTGGCCTCGCCGCTGGCGCTCCAGGCGGCGCTCATAGAGGCCCTTGGCGACCAGGGTGCCCAGCACCAGGCTGCCGCCGACCAGGGCGATGGGCGCCGGCTGCTCGGCGAGGATCCACCACACCCAGAGGGTGCCCACCACCACCTCGAGCAGCATCAGCAGGCCCACCTCGGCGGCGGGCAGGTAGAGCGGCCCGCGCTGAATCAGGGTGAACCCCAGCGGCAGCAGCACCAGGCACAGCAGCACCAGCAGCAGCAGGCTGTCCGCCGGTGGCAAGGCAAGCCCGCCGGTGACGCTGCCCACCAGGGCCGCCGCACCGGCCACCAACAGCCCGGAGAGGGTCAGCATGGGGCTCATGTCGATACCCGGCCGGGTGCGGCAGAGCGTGAAATTGGCGGCCAGCGAGGTCGCCGCCAGCAGCGCGAAGGCGTTGCCGATCCACGAGCCCTCACCGGCATCGTCGAGCACGATCAGCGAGGTGCCGAACAGGCAGAGCCAGATCGCCAGCCAGGTCCGCCGCGGCAGCCGTTCGCCAAGAAACAGGCGCGACAGCAGCGCCGCGATCAGCGGCGCCCCGGCCAGGATCATCAGCACGTTGCCGCCCTTGGTGTACTGATTGCCGAGCACGAAGCCGAAGGTGGAGCAGCTGAACAGCACCGCCACGCCGATACCGGTCCAGCCGCAGCGCCGGTAGGCCTGAACCGTCCCGGCGCCGTGACGCAGCAGCATGATGGCAATGAAGCCCAGCGCCGTGAGCAGGCCCCGCCAGACCAGGATCTCGGCGTCGGGCAGGCCGATCAGCTTGATCAGCAGGGCGTCGGGCGAAATGATCAGGGCACCGCCGCCGGTCAGCAGCAGCCCCTGCTGGCGGTGCGAGAGAGAGTGAACCAAGGCGACCTCGCTGTCAGGGAGAGGCGCCTATGTTACATGTCCCCATGGCAGTGTGGTCAGGTACCGTCGCCTCTATCCTGCCTGCCCGCTGTTGCCCTGCTCGCTATCGCCCTCTTCGCTACTGCCCCGGGCGTTCCTGTCGGCACGCGCCTGGGCCGCCGGCGATGCCTTCAGGTGCCGGAAGGCCTCCATGATATCCATGGGCAGCGGGAAGAAGATGGTAGAGGCGTTCTTGTTGCTCATGTCGCTCATGGTCTGCAGGTAGCGCAGCTGCAGCGCCGCCGAGTTCTCGGCCATGACGTTGGCCGCCTCAACCAGCTTCCTGGAGGCCTGCAGCTCACCCTCGGCGTGAATCACCTTGGCACGCCGCTCACGCTCGGCCTCGGCCTGACGGGCGATGGCGCGAATCATGCTCTCGTCGAGATCGACATGCTTGATCTCCACGTTAGCCACTTTGATGCCCCACTCCTCGGTCTGGGCATCGATGATCTCCTGGATGTCATCGTTGAGCTTGTCGCGCTCTGAGAGCATCTCGTCCAGGTCGTGCTTACCGAGCACCGAGCGCAGCGTGGTCTGGGCCAGCTGGCTGGTCGCGACGGTGAAGTTCTCCACCTGGATGATCGCCTTCTCCGGGTCCACCACCCGGAAGTAGAGCACCGCGTTGACCTTTACCGTGACGTTGTCCTGGGAGATGACGTCCTGTTCCGGCACGTCCATGGTGATTACCCGCAGGTCGACCACGGTCATCTGCTGGATGCCGGGGATGATAATGATCAGGCCCGGCCCCTTGACCGCCTGGAAGCGGCCGAGGAAGAACACCACCCCACGCTTGTATTCCGGCAGGATTCGAATGGCTGCTGCCAGAAACATCAGCACCAGTACCAGCGGCACGAGATAGGTAATCAACATGGTCGCGTCTCCTTGGCAAATCCTTGGCTTGCGGTGTGATGGCTGCAGCCCACGGCTACGAGCCGGATGAGTGGGACTCTAGCGGGCGCACCTCGGCGGTCAGGCCATCGATGGCCACCACCCTGAGCGGCTGCCCTCGATATATCGGCTGGCTTGACCGGGCCTTCCAGCGCTCGCCGCGAAGGCGTACATGCCCCTGCCCCTCGAAATCCTCCAGCGCCACGGCCTCGGCGCCCACCAGCTCCTCCTGCCCGGTGCGCACCCGGCTGCGTCGCAGCCCCGCGAAGCGCGTCATCACCCACAGCATCAGGATTGACGCCAGGGCCGCCACGCTGGCGATCATCGGGATGGAGATACGCAGGTTGTCGGCGTCCATCAGGATCACCGAGCCGATCACGAAGGCGACGATCCCCCCCGTACCCAGTATCCCGAAGCTGGGCATCAGCGCCTCGCCGACGATCAGCGCCAGCCCCACCAGGATCAGCGCCAGGCCGGCGAAGTTCACCGGCAGCACCTGGAAGGCGAACAGCGCCAGCAGCAGGCAGATGATGCCGATGGTGCCCGGCACCAGGCTGCCCGGGTTGGAGAGTTCGAAGATCAGCCCGTAGAAGCCGATGATCATCAGGAAGTAGGCGACGTTGGGGTTGGTGATCACCTGCAGCAGCTGGGTGCGCCAGTCGGGATCGAAGCGCTCGATGACCAGATCGGCGGTCTCCAGGGTGCGCTCGCCGCGATCCATCACCACCGTCCGGCCGTCGATCTGCGCCAGCAGGTCCTCGATATCGCTGGCCACCACGTCGATGACGTTCTTCTCCAGCGCCTCGCGGGAGGTCAGGTTGACCGCTTCGCGCACCGCCTCCTCGGCCCAGTCGGCGTTGCGGCCGTGGCGCTCGGCCAGCCCGCGAATGTAGGAGACGGCGTCCTCGAGCACCTTGCGCTCCATGGCGGTCTCGCCGCGCCGCGGGCTGTCGGCGGCCTCGCTGCGCTCGTCGGCCTCCTCGCGCACCGCCTCGTCGTCGGGCAGCGCCTCCTCATCGTTGGCGCCGTTCTCCTCGGTCGCCTCCTCATTCCGGGCGTCGTTGTCGTCATCATCGTCATCGCCGATGCCGGGGAAACCGCCGCCCATCTGTACCGGCGTCGCCGAGCCCAGGTGGGTGGAGGGTGCCATGGCGGCCACATGGCTGCCGTAGATCAGGTAGGTGCCGGCGCTGGCGGCCCGGGAGCCGCTGGGCGAGACATAGATGGCCACCGGCACGGACGAGTTGAGCATGGCCCGGATCATGTCGCGCATGGAGGCGTCCAGCCCGCCGGGGGTGTCCATCTGCACCACCACGATCTCGGCGTTCTGATCGGCGGCACGGCTCAAGCCGCGCTGGAAATAGTCGCTGGTGGCGGGGCCGATGGCCCCCTCGACGGTCAGCACCAGAGCAGTGCGCTGCTCCTGCTGGGCATTGACCTGCCACGCCATCAGCCCGCCCAGCACCAGGCAGAGCAGGCTGAAAAGCAGCAACAGGCGATGAAAGAGGGTGGCACGGAGCACGCTCATGATGACCCTTCCTTCCGATGGCGGCAGCTGTCCCTTGTGAGTTTCCCCGCCGCGGTTGGTTCAGCCTCTTCTGATTCCAGCCTAGCAGGACAGGCGTGGGGACGCCGAATCGAATCGCCTGCCGCAGGGCGCGCTCGCAACGCCGGCGAGCCGCCACGGATCAGGGGGTTGCCGCTCGCGGCCGGGTCGCCAGCACATCGGCACGAATCACGGTCTGCTCAGCGATCAGGGGGTTCACCACCTCCCGGCAGGCAAGGTAGTGCGGCGTCTGCTTGTGGGCGGCGAGCGCCGCCTCGTCGGCATACAGCTCATAGAGGTGGAAGAGATCCGGGCTGTCGCGATCCTCGATCACGTCGAAGACATGACAGCCCGGTTCCTCGCGCACCGAGGCGGCGGCATTGGGCAGCATGGCGGCCAGGAAGGCGTTGCGCTGGCCGGGCTTGAGGCGGGTCTGGACGATGATGCAGTACATGGGGTGGCTCCAGGGTTGTGGTGGAAGAACTTTTATGAAAACATTTTCCACATTCACGTGAAACCCTGTCTCTGGAGACCGCTGCCATGCAACGCCCCGCTCCGCTCAACGGCATGCGCCATATCGCCCTGCAGGTTCAGGACCTGGAGGCGTGCGAGCGCTTCTACGTCGATATCCTGGGCATGCGCGTGCTGAGACGCGCCCATGAGGACCTGGTCTACCTGACCCTGGGCAACGACAACTTCTCGCTGAGCCGCGCCAAGGCCGACACCGGCGGCGACCCGCAGCGTCTGGACCACTTCGGCTTCGTGGTCGATACCCCGGAAGACGTGGACGCCTGGCACGCCTACCTGCAGGCCAGCGGCGTCGAGGTGGTGCGCGGCCCCCACGATCACGGCGACGGCGGCCGCAGCCTCTACTGCCGGGACCCCGACGGCAATTCCGTGCAGCCGCTCTATCACCCCAGCGTTTCCGGCCAGCGGCTACGCTGACCCCGACTCTCTCGTTGGCGGCCTTCCGGCCGCCGGTTCACCGGCATGCCCGACATGCTGACTCCTTGGGTGCCACCACCGCTGGCGGTGGCACCCCTTTTTTGGTTCGTCAATCGGTCATGCAAGGGCTATAGGGATCGGTTACAGCTCGTGGGGCTCTCCCGCGTAGCGTCGCCCCCTTTGCCCGCGACTCATCCAATTGCGGCGACGCTGTAAGGAAAGCGGCTCGCCCCCGACCATTCCCTGTCACACAATAGAGTGGTCCACTGGCGACAGGCCCAGCGCACGAGATCAGATGACCCGATACCGAGGAATGTCATGCCGGATACCCTTTCACCCTCCGCTCAGCCGCTAACGCTGTCCGCTCAGCTCGAGGCGGCGCTCAGCCTGGATGGCCAGTCGTGGGGCATCGGCAAGATACGGCCGATGGCCGATACCGGCCTGGCCCACCACCACCTGTGGCTGAGCCGTGAGGGAGACGACTGGGTGGCCCGCCTGCCCAAGCAGAGCCAGCTGGGCCTCGACGCTCGGGCCAACCTGGACTATCAGGCGGCCTGCTTCGCGCGCGCCGGCGAAAGCGGCCACACCCCCGCGCTACACGGGGTGCTGCCGCCCTCGAAGGCACTCCCGCGTGGCGGGCTGCTGGTCAGTGCGATCAATGGCCGACCGGCGCGGCTGCCCCAGGACCTGCCGGCCATCGCCCGAGCGCTGGCCGCCCTGCATGGCCTGCCGCTGCCGTCGCCTGATCGGCGCCCGCCGCTGCTCGCCCCCAAGGATCCCTGGTCGGCGATGCGCGACGAGGTCGCCACCCAGGCCGCCTTCCTCGACGAGGCCGGCCTCGACTCCGCGGTGCGCCGGGCCATCGAGAGCGAACTCACCGCGCTGCCCGAGACGCTGCCCGGCAGCGAAGCGCGGCTGATCAGCTTCGATGCGCACCCGGGCAACTTCCTGATGACCGACGACGGCCGAGCCGTGCTGGTCGACCTGGAGAAGTGCCGCTACGGCCTGCCCGGCTTCGACCTGGCCCATGCGACGCTCTACACCTCCACCACCTGGGATATGAACAGCTACGCCGAACTCGCGCCCGACGAGGTGGCAAGCTTCTATCATGACTGGGCGCAGGCCGCGGGGCCGGCCGGCGGCAAGGCCAGCCTGCTGGCCTGCCGGCGCGCCATGTGGCTCTGGTCGCTGACCTGGTGCGCCAAGTGGCGCGCCAGCCACCGCCGCGCGCAGGACGCCACCGCCCGCGGGGAGGACTGGTCCGCCGAGCTCAGCGACGACGCCCTGGTCGCCCATGTCCGCGACCGGGTCGAGCACTACCTGTCGCTCCCCGTGATCGAGCGGGTACGCGCCGAGCTGCGTGACCTCGCTACCGCCCTGCCCCTTTGACCCGGCCCCCGTGGCCCACCGCTGAAGAAAGGAACTTCGCCGATGCCAATCCGCCCGCTCGCTGCCGCCCTCGCCCTGCTGCCCCTGTCGCTGCACGCCGCCCCCGACCCCGCCGACTGGGAGGCCGTGCTCGACGAGGCCCGCGGCCAGACCGTCTACTGGAATGCCTGGGCCGGCGAGGAGCGCATCAATGACTATATCCAGTGGGCCGGGCGCCAGGTCGCCGAGCGTTTCGATATCGAGCTGGTGCACGTCAAGCTCGGCGATACCGCCGAGGCGGTCTCCCGGGTGCTGGCCGAGAAGCAGGCCGGCAACCATGAGCGCGGCAATGTGGACCTGATCTGGATCAACGGCGAGAATTTCGCCACCATGAAGGCCAACGATCTGCTCTTCGGCCCCTGGTCGGAGCAGGCGCCCCACTACCCGCTCACCGACCCGGAAAACACTCCGGCGGTGCGCTACGACTGGACCATCCCGGTAGATGGCCTGGAGCTGCCCTGGAGCAGCTCCCAGGTGGTCTTCTACTACGATACGGCGCTGGTCGAGGAACACCCGCGCTCCATGCCCGAGCTGCTCGACTGGGCGCGGGAGAACCCCGGCGACTTCACCTATGCGCGGGTGCCCAACTTCCTCGGCAACGCCTTTATCACCCAGGCGCTGCTGGAGCTTGCCGACGACACCGAACGCTTCTATGCCCCGGTCGAGGACGCCGACTTCGAGGCCGCCACGGCCCCGCTATGGGAGTTCCTGGACGCGCTCCACCCCCACCTGTGGCGCAGCGGCCGGGCCTTCCCGGCCAACAGCGCGGAGCTGCGCCGGCTGATGGGCGACGGCGAAATCAGCATCGGGCTCTCCTTCAGCACCACCGAGGCCTCCGGCGCCATTGCCAATTTCGAGCTGCCCGACACGGTGCGCAGCTATGTGCATGACGGCGGCATGATCGGCAACATGAGCTTCCTGGCGATTCCCTACAACGCCCAGCACAAGGCCGGCGCCATGGTGGTGGCCGACTTCCTGCTCTCCCCCGAGGCCCAGGCCGAGAAGCAGGACCCGGTGGTCTGGGGCAGCAATACCGTGCTCTCCCTGGAGACCCTGAACGAAGCGGACCGCGCCCGCTTCGAGGATATCGACCTGGGCATCGCCACCCTCTCGCCGGACGAACTGGGCACGGTGCTCGGCCAGCCCCATCCGAGCTGGGTCGATGCCCTGGAGGCCGCCTGGCAGGCCCGCTACGTCGGCAACTGATGGCAGTGACACGAATCGCCATGTCGTCACCACCCCGTAAGCGATACCGAGCGAGGGCGGCCGCGAGATGATCCTGCGTCTCGCCCCACCGCTGATCGTCACCCTGCTGGTGGGGCCGATCCTGGCCGGGCTGGTCATGGCGGTGCTCCCCGCCTTCGGCTACCTGCCGGCACTGGGCGGCACCGAGTTCAGCCTGGCGCCCTGGCGGGAGCTGTTCGCTCAGCCCGGCCTGATGCGCTCGGTGGCGGTCAGCTTCACCAGCGGCCTGGTGACGACCCTGATCTCGCTGGCCGTGGTGCTGCTGTTTCTGGCCGGCGCCTCGGGCAGCCGGCTGGATCGCTGGATCCGGCGGATGGTCTCGCCACTGCTGTCGATTCCCCACGCCGCCGCCGCCTTCGGGCTGGCCTTTTTGATCGCGCCGTCGGGTCTGATCTCGCGACTGGTCTCGCCGGGGGTGACCGGCTGGGAGCGCCCGCCCGATGCCCTGATCGTCCAGGACCCCTGGGGGCTGTCGCTGATGGCTGGCCTGGTGATCAAGGAGATCCCTTTCCTGCTGCTGATGAGCCTGGCCGCCCTGCCCCAGCTCGATCCGGAACGGCGCGTGGCCATGGCCCGCTCGCTGGGCTACCGGCCGACCATCGCCTGGCTCAAGGTGGTGATGCCCGCCCTCTATCCACTGATCCGTCTGCCGGTCTATGCGGTGATCGCCTATGCCACCTCGGTGGTGGACGTGGCGCTGATCCTCGGCCCCACCCTGCCGCCGACGCTGTCGGTGTCGATCCTCACCTGGTTCCACGACCCCGATCTCACCCGACGCTTCATGGCCTCGGCGGGGGCGGTGCTGCAGCTTGGGGTCACCGCCGCGGCACTGGCGACCTGGTGGTGCCTGGAGTGCCTCGTTTCCCGACTGGGGAGCCACTGGGTCGCCCGCGGCGGACGCCGGCGCGGCGAGCTGTCGCTGCGCCTGGCCGGCAAGGGGCTGATCCTGCTGGCCACCCTGACCGCCTTCGTGGGAATCGCCAGCCTCGCCCTCAACTCCATCGCCGGCTTCTGGCGCTTCCCCGAGGCCCTGCCCCAGGGGTTCACCGCCAGCCACTGGCTGCGGGCCCTGCCCAACCTCTCGGGCCCGGTGGCCTCGACCATCATCATCGCCACCGCTGCCACCCTGATCGCTTTGGCGCTGGCACTGGCGGCGCTGGAAAACGAGCAGCGCACCGGCCGCCATCCGGCTCAGGGCCGTCTGTTATCGGCACTGGGGCTGCTCTATCTGCCGCTGATCGTGCCGCAGATCGCTTTCCTGTTCGGCCTGGTGGTGGTGATGGAGTCACTGGGCACCCGCCCGCAGCATGCCCTGGTGATCTTCGGCCACCTGCTGTTCGTGCTGCCCTATGTATTCCTGTCGCTCTCGGAGGCCTATCGGCGCTTCGACCCGCGCTGGTCGCAGTTGGCCCTGAGCCTGGGCGCCTCGCGCAACGCCGCCTTCTGGCGGGTGCGCCTGCCGATGCTGCTGGCGCCGATGCTGACCGCCTGCGCCGTGGGGCTCGCCGTCAGCATCGGCCAGTACCTGCCCACCCAACTGCTCGGCGCCGGCCGCGTGCCCACCGTGACCACCGAGGCGGTGTCACTGGCCGCCGGTGGCAACCGGCGGGTGATCGGCGTCTGGGCCCTGGTCCAAGCCAGCCTGCCGCTGGTGGGCTTCATCATCGCCGTGGGCCTGCCACGGCTGCTCTGGTCCAACCGCCGCGGCATGCGAGGAGCCCCATGAACGACCGCCATCACCTGGTGCTGAAAGATATCCATATCGCCCTGGATGGGGTGACCCTGCTGGCACTCGATGCCGAAGTCGGCCCCGGGGAGGTACTCACCGTGATGGGGCCGTCGGGCTCCGGCAAGTCGACCCTGCTGGCCTACCTGGCCGGGTTTCTCGCCCCGGCATTCCAGGCCAGCGGCCGGGCGCTGCTCGATGATCAGGACATCACCGCCCTGCCGGCGGAGCGGCGCGGCATCGGCCTGCTGTTCCAGGACCCGCTGCTGTTTCCCCACCTCTCGGTGGGCGGCAATCTGCGCTTCGGCATGCCCCGCGCCACCCCCGACAAGGCCGAGCGGGTCGAGGCGGCCCTCGCCCAGATCGGCCTGTCCGGCTTCGGCCAGCGCGACCCGGCCACCCTCTCCGGCGGCCAGAAGTCCCGCGTGGCCCTGATGCGCCTGCTGCTCTCCGAGCCCTGCGCCGTGCTGCTCGACGAGCCCTTCTCCAAGCTTGACACTCACCTGCGCCACGAGATCCGCCAACTGGTGTTCGACCGGCTTCGCGCTGCGGGCCTGCCCAGCTTGCTGGTCACCCACGACCGGGAAGACGCCGAGGATGCCGGCGGCCGGGTGATCGAACTCAGTCACTGAGCATGCCCTATCCGTCAGCCACGAACACGACATCGCCAGGCGGGTCGCCTGGCGATGTCTCGGGGAGGGGGATGACACCGATTCAGAAGTCGGCGTGCAGTTGGTAGCGGTTGGCTCCCTGCTGTTTGGCGCTGGTGTTCCAGGACTCGACTTCCAGCGTGTAGGTGCCGGGCTGCACCTGACGGTCGAGCACGAAGTTATTGCCTTGACGGCTCGCCATGGTCACCAGGCTGCCGTTGTCATCCCGCAGGACGGCTCGCACGTGGATATGCGCCGTTTCCGTGGGAATGAACGCCTGGCTGGCGACTTCAATCCGAGTGGGTGACTGAACCTGCAGGATGTAGTGGTCCTTACCGCCCACGGCCTGCGAGCTCGAGTAGCCATTGTTCAGGTCGAACGACATTGCGGATGCTTGGCTCGCCACGCCCAGAGCGAGTGCGGCGGTCATCACGGCAGCGGCAATTTTCATTGTAGATTTCATGACATTTCTCCTGATTTAATCAGCTTGTCTTTTCAACTATCGCCAGGATTTTCTTGTGTGAATCCTTGCCTCTTAGTAGGAGAGACATGTTCATTCATTACATCAAACGCGGAGAAATGAAGATTCTATTGCCTGATATACACCTAACAAAATATTCCATAATTTCCTGTAAGGATGAGGCCATTTACACGACCAATCCATTCATCATTGTTGCTCTTCCAAGCTTATGGAAAGGCAGGCACCGAAAAACAAACACAGGAGTGGGATCATGGCAGATGAGCCACTATCCATCAGAGGAGATGAGCACAAAGAAGTCTCCAGCAAGGAAGTACGAATCGCGCGACTGGCGGCCGTCTGCCCTCGCCTGATATCGTTTTCCCGGCTGCACCTTTCCGACAACCTGGCGCGGGTCTTTTCGCTGCGTGAGCTGATGGGGTTATCGACGCAGGACGTCTCTCGGGAGGTCGGAATCAGGGAGAATCACTGCGCCGTGCTGCTCCACCGCGCGAGGCTCAAGCTGAGGGCCTGTATCGAAAGCCGCTGGCTCCCGGAGGCCCTGCCATGCTGATGTGCAAAGAAGCCACCCGGCTGATGTCCCTGAAGCAGGATCGGCCGCTCACCTTTCAGGAGCGTATCGCGCTACGCTTGCACCTTTCGATGTGCCAGGCCTGTCGCGAGTGCGATCGTCAATTCACGCTGCTGCACAACAGTGCCCGGCGATTCGCCCCCGAGCCTCCCCCCGAGGAGGACGACCCGCACCGCGGGAAAGGAGATCGAGGAGGCAACGGCACCCGGTAGCATCCGGGCGCGCACCTCACAACACAATCAATGGCCTGACGAGCTACTGGACAGGTAATCGATCCCCTGATCGGCAGCGCCGGGCCGGCAGTCGGCAACATTGCCAGCGGCTTGTGAATCTGGAACATACCGGTGCCTACTTGTCGTGGTTCAGCGCGCTTAAGTTTGTCATGTCTCAGCGCGAGTGTTCAGCATCGTCCAGTTGGCCGCCCCGAGCAACGTCGAGCCGGCTCGCCATACCCCACAGCCCAGCGAGCAGCAGCACCACCGCCAGCGGAATCAATACCGGCGCCAGGCTGGCCACGGCGCCGGCGATCGGCAGGCCCAGCCAGATCAGCACCAGCGGTGCACAGCAGGCCCCACCGGCCAGCAAGGCGGGTATCGCCGCCAGCAGGCCGGTGCCGGAGCCTCCCAGGCCGCAAGCACGCGGCGCACGCCACAGACGCCAGCCGGCCACCAGGTTGAGCCCCACCAGCAGGCCGACGATCAGCGCAAGCAGGGTATTGATTGGGCTGAAGGTCCAGACCAGTTTGCCCAGGAAGAACAGCCCCACGGGCTCGAACTGGAACGGTCCCCGCGTCTCCCATACCCTTTCCCAGGCGGGAAAGAGCGCCAGCCAGCCGCCTTGGCCTCCCCCCATGATGTCACCTGTCAGCCACAGGTACAGCAGCGCGTATACAACCATGATCGCACCCACGGCGCTTGCCATGCCCGGATGCGACAGCAGTGATGCCACGACTCGCAGCAGGGGCCTCATGGCGCCTCCCCGCTTTCATAGAGGACGGTATCGGGATAGAAGGCCGCCCAGGCAAACCACATCGCCTCGAAGGCGTTGACCGCCTCCAGGCTGTCGATGCCTGCGCCGCTGACCCCGTCGGGGCCAAAGCTCAGGCTCCGCTCATCGATGGCCAGGCGGTCGGGGTTGTGGAACACCCAGCCGGTGGCAAGCTCCGGGTCATGCACCACGCTGTAGTGGCTATCGCCCAGCGCCAGCTCGACCACCCCGTCCTCCGCCAGCGCCTCGGGAGTGATCGCGGCAGCGCCGTGACGCGTGCGAAAGCCCAGGATTTCCGTCTTGGGGGCGAAGCGGTCATCCCGGTGCATCACCGGAAAGAGCCGGCTGCTGTCGGGGCGATAGTAGCCGGACAGGGGGTTGTAGCTGCCGTAGGGGTCACGCTGGTAGTTGCGCACGAAGCCGGTCTGCTCGGTCAGCACCTCGCTGTCGGGATGGCGGGCCTGCCAACGCTCCCAGGTGGTCCAGACCACCCGGAACTCCTCCAGCCCGTGCCCTTCCAGCGGGCCATCGATGGCCACGCCCAGGATCTGCGGCCACTCGCTGTCGGTGGCCCGGTCGTACATGATCAGGTTGCTGTTGACCAGCCGGCCCGAGACGCCAAGCTCGGTGCCGCCGCGCTTGAATCCCAGCGCCGTGCCGGTCAACGGGCAGTAGGTGATACTCACCGGCTCGCCGCCCAGCTCATCGTTGACGATCTCGTGCCAGACCAGGATGCGCTGCGGATAGGCTCGCGCCACGCCGTTGTGGTAAACCCCGACCACCCGATCACCGGGGGCCAGGCTCGCCTGGGCGGCAGGCTGGAAGCGCGGTCGGTCGATGGAGGGAATGCCGTCCTTGCCCGGCCCCCCGGCTCGGATCTCGTTGCGAAATTCCTCCAGCGAATAGGCCAGGGGAACCGCAGGGGGGCGCTCGGCAGGAGGCCCTGCCAGCGCGGATGCCAGCGGCGACAGCAGCAGCGTCAGGGCCAACGGCAGGGAGGGCCAGGATGTCATGGGGGTACCTCCTATCACGCGAATCAACGGCTCGACCACCATGGGGTGATACTGATTGGTCGCTATCCCCCGGCAAGCCTTACGGCGCCTCACGCGAAACAGGATGGAATCTCGCCGCTAAGCGAATCGAGGGACGATCCATCACAATCAACGTAAGATTGCCCGCGTTAATGCGACGAAACGGCAAAAGCGAATCAGGAGCCCGCTCATGCCCCCCACCCCGCGACTGAGTATTGTCGTGCCGACCCTCAACGAGAGCGATACCATTGACGCCCTGATGCATCACCTGCTGGCGCTATGGGGCTGCGGCGTGGAGATCGTGGTCGTCGACGGCGGTAGCCGCGACGATACCGTGGCCAGGGCCGCGCCCATTGCCTCGCGCCTCATCCACAGTGAGCCCGGGCGCGCCAGGCAGATGAACGCCGGCGCCCGGGCCAGCCGCGGGGAACACCTGCTGTTTCTGCACGCCGACACCCGGCTGCCACGCCGCGCCGACCGACTGGTGGCCAGGGCGCTGGCGGGCTCACGCTGCTGGGGGCGCTTCAACGTAAGGCTGGAGGGCCGCCACCCGCTGCTGCCGCTGATCGCCTTCGCCATGAATCGCCGCTCGCGGCTGACCGGTATCGCCACCGGCGACCAGGCGCTATTCATGACACGTCGGGCGTTCGAGGCGGTCGGTGGCTTTCCCGTGCAGCCGCTGATGGAGGACATCGAGATGTCCAGGCGACTCAAACGCCTCTCTGCCCCCGCCTGCCTGGGGGCCAGGGTCACCTCCAGCGGCCGCCGCTGGGACCAGGCCGGCGCCTGGGCAACGATCCGGCTGATGTGGCGGCTGCGTTTTCGCTACTGGCGCGGCGAGGCGGCCGAGGTCCTGGCCAGGGAGTACCGCCATGTCCGCTGAGTTCCCGCTGGCGATACTTGCCAAGGCGCCGCTGCCAGGTCGGGTCAAGACGCGACTGATCCCGGCGCTGGGCGCCGAGGCGGCGGCACGGCTGCATGCCAAGCTGCTGCGTCAGACCCTGGCGGTGGCGACAGCGGCCACCGTGCCCCATCGCATCACCCTGTGGACGGCGCTGGATCATGCTCACCCGCTGTTTCTCGAACTGGCCAGGCATCTCGGGATTGAGCTATGCGCCCAGCCGGAAGGCGACCTGGGCCGGCGCATGCACTACGCGCTGGCGGCCATGCCGGAACCGGGACTGGTGATCGGCAGCGACTGCGCCGTGCTGACCCCGGCGCTACTGCGCCAGTGTCACTCGGCCCTTTCAGAGTCGGACGCCGTCTGCCTACCCGCCGAAGACGGCGGCTATGCGCTGATCGGCGCGCGCCGCCCCGAGTCGGGGCTGTTCGCCGGCATCGACTGGGGCAGCGAGCGAGTCATGGCCCAGACGAGACACCGCGTCGAAGCGCTGGGCTGGCGGCTCGCCTGCCCGGCGACGGTATGGGACGTGGACCGCCCGGAAGACGTCGTTCGCTTGCAAGGCGTTGATGCGGCGGCTGGCGCCTGAGCCTACCTACCATGCGGTGTTATCCACTGGTTTGATCATGCTTATGGACTCAGTGCGGAGCGCACCGGGTAACACCCGTCGCGCTCCACGCTCATTGGGCCACTTCAGCCAGTTGCCTTGCAGTCACCGGCCTTATTGGGCTTCTGCTTCTGCTTCTGCCTCGGCCTCACCTTCTGCTTCTGCCTCGGCCTCACCTTCCGCTTCTGCCTCGGCCTCACCTTCCGCTTCTGCCTCGGCCTCACCTTCCGCTTCTGCCTCGGCCTCACCTTCCGCTTCGGCTTCCGCTTCTGCTTCGGCTTCCGCTTCGGCTTCTGCTTCGGCTTCACCTATCGCCTCGGCTTCACCCTCGGCCTCGGCTTCAGCCATCATGTGGTAGCCACTTTCGGTGGCGACATCCGAATAGATCGCCGTAAGAGCCGAGCCGCCGGCAACCAGTGCCAAGACGGGGACCGCATAGGCAACGCCCCTGGAAAGGCTATTAAGAAGATTTTGTCGTTTGTCGTCCGGCATATATCCTCCTTGTCGGGAGTATCAGGGGAGATCGCTCACTTCAGGCATTATTGCCCTTGGCCAGCAGATAGAGCGCCATCATCACCAGCGTCACTTGGAACATCATGCCGCCGAGCGGGTGGGACGCAGTGGCCATGAAGTGCCACTGCCCCCAATGCACCATGAAGATAGCCCCCAGCAGGATCAGGATCATTCCCAGGGCGGCCAGGCGGGTGGCCAGGTCGCCCAGCTGCGACGCGATCAAACCACCGAGCAGGATCAACAGGCCGGTACCGACCTCACCCAAGGCCACGGCGGCGCCAAGCACCAGGGGGAGTCCCATCACCATGGAGAATTCGGCAACACCGCCTCCCATGAATTTATCGATCCCCATGTAGAGAAAGACACTGGCCAGGGCGAAGCGCAGAAACCAGTGGGCGTGCCGCTCGCCAGGTGCCTGCTGGACGGTGCCTGTGGTTCTGTCTGTGTTCATGTCGTCATCTCCTTGGCTTGATCTCAACGTATCGGGGTTCGAGTGTCTGTCGAGATTGGGTGCGCAACCTTACAAAGGAGGCAGGGGATTTCGATCAACCGCCGGCACCTGCCCCTCAGTGGGAACGCTGGCGAGCCAGGCAGTAGCTCACGGCCAGTACGGCGCCGAAGACCAGGTGAGCGAAGATGGTGATCCAGTTTCTCGCCATCTCGAACCAGGGGAACATGGCGGTAAACAGGTAGAAATTCACCAGGTAGATCGCCAGCCCGAAGAACAGGCCAGCTCCCAGCGCCTTGATCAGGCCGACCTCCTCGATGAAGGGGGCGATAATCCAAGCATAGACCAGCGACAGAGTGAAATGTACGACCGCGGCGACCAGCGTCAGGTCGATGGCGAAGCTAGCAGGCGGTGGCAGCACTTCCGGCCCCATGCCGATAGCCGCGATCATTCTGACTGGTGCCCAGGGGCTCATTCCCTGAAAGAGCCAGACCATGGCCATCTCCAAGAGGATGAAAACGACGCCGGCAATGAAACCGGCAATGGCGGCAAGCCCCCAGGCGCTCTGCTTCAGGCGCTGCCCCAGGATAGGCGCCAGGCCGCTCATGGCCTCCCCGGGGTCCGAGCTTTCCCTTCCCTCGGGAACGGGAAGCTCTTGGACGGGGAAGCGCTTCAAGTAAAACTCCATTAGCAGCGGATGAACCAGGATGCCGAAGGCGACCACGGCGAACACCATCACCAGCAGCTCATCCCGGTAGAGGTAATCCAGGGGCAGCATCAGGGCCAGCCCCGCCGGTATCGCCCCCCGCAGCCCGCCCAACATCAGGCCATGGCGCCATCCTGGCGGCAGGGCACAGCCTTGCATACGGAGAAGGGGGCCCGAGGCATAGACCAGTAAGGCACGACTCAGCAAGAGCAATACGATGATCAGTCCGTGAGTCCAGTCGAGGGAAAACACCTGCAGCGCCATGGCAGCCCCCAGGGCAAAGAAGAGCACGCTTGCTCCCAGGCTGCCCAGGTATTCCCAGAAGTCGTCATACAGCTCTCGCTTGCCTGTCTCGGCGCTGCGGCGGGAGTGGCTGAAGGCCAGGGCCGCGAACACCACCGCGATAATCCCCGAGGCGTGCAGCAGGCGCTCGCTGAGCAGAAAGCCCGCGATGGGCAGGGCGAGGGTCATGGTCAGCCCCGACATACGGTTTTGCTCGCCCCAGTGGCGCACCAGGCGCCCGATCAACCACCCAAGCAAAAGCCCAACCGGCACAGCAAGCAGCATGCTGCGAAAGGTTTCGACGGCGATATCCCCCGGCAGGAAGTCGCCGGCCCCGATCACGGCCCCGGCGAGTGCCGTGAACATCACCACGGTGATGGCATCGATAAAGATCGACTCACCATCCAGCAGCAGCCTGAGCCGCCTGGGTATTTTGAAGCGGTCCAGCAAATGAGCAACGGAGATGGTATCGGTGGCAGCAACGGCGGCACCGAACATGAGCCCGTGGAGGTAGGGTAAATCAAACAGCCAGGCGGCAGGCAGACCGATCAGCACCATCGCCATGGGCATGCCGAGAAGTACCAGTAGCATTACTGGGCAAGCGGCGCGCACCAGAAGCGCGATCGGCAGGTGGCGTCCTTCCGAGAAGGCCAGCACCGGCAGCAGTATGCCGAATACCACTGCCGGATCGAGACGCACAGACGGAAGCCCGGGGGTTCGCGACGCAGCCAGACCGTAGCCAATGCCCGCCAGAAGCAGCCATGACTCTGCCGGCAGTACGGTACGCGGCGCATAGTGGCGAATCGCAGACACCAGGAAAAGAAAGCCGCACAGCGCTGCCAGAAGCCGGGTATGGTCGTCGGCGAAGCCTTCCATACACCACTTCCCTCCTCAAATCGCGTCAGCCTGTATGTGCCTTAGGTGTAGTGGTACTATTCTGGCCAATATTGGAACGATTGGTACGGAACACATATCAATGCTTGAGCAGTTCGCTGGGGCGTGTCGCCACTTCAAGGGAAGCGCTGAACAAATTGCCGAGCGAGATGAAGCGCAAGGCGCCCGGAGCACAGGAAACGGAGCATATGGGGTATATGTGAGGCTTCCGCCGGTCCGACGCTTCGGCACCGCGCAACGCAGCGATTCGCTCGCGCAGGCTTTTGTGCAGTGTTTCCCAAGGTGACGCCCAACTAAAGGGTAGCCGAGGAGCCCAGCCAAATGAGCCAGAGTGGACGGTAAAAGCCTGCATATGCTGCCGATGCCGATGGTGTCGCTCCACTCAGAAGGTCGGTCGCCGCCCTCCCGTTAAGAGAGAGTTGATATAGTTGCCAACGCCTAGGCCTATATACCATGCTGTGTTACCCACTGTATCGAGACAGGATGCCGTACCGTGACTGAACAAACGCTAGACGACCGCATGCAGCGCCTGTCCGCCGTCCGGCCACGGCTGGTGTCCTTCGCCCGGCTGCACCTGCGCGACAACGCCCAGGCCGAGGACGCCGTCCAGGATGCGCTGGAAGCCGCCATCGAGAAGGACGCCAGCTTCTCCGGACGCTCGGGCTACGAGACCTGGGTGTTCGGGATTCTCAAGTACAAGATCCTCGATACCATGCGCGCCCAGAAGCGCCAGGGTAAATGGCAGCCTCTCGAGGACGAGACCGACGACGAGGCCCTGGACCGTCAGTTCCAGCAGAACGGACGCTGGCGACAAGAGGCACGCCCGGCCAGTTGGGGGGAACCGGAGGCGGCGTTCGAGAACGAGCATTTCTGGCAGGTGTTCGACGCCTGCATGATCGCCCTGCCCGACAATGTCGCCCGGGTCTTCTCGCTGCGCGAGCTAATGGGACTCTCCACCGAGGAGATCTGCCGCGAACTGGAGATCAAGGAGAACAACTGCTGGGTGATCCTGCACCGGGCGCGACTGCGCCTGCGCAGCTGCATCGAACAGGGCTGGCTGAAGGAGACAACCGCATGATCATGTGTCGACGCGCCACCGAACTGATGTCCCAGCGCCTGGACCGCCAGCTGACCTGGCCGGAGCGGGTATCGCTGCGCTTCCACCTTGCCATGTGCGGCGCCTGCACCCAGTGCAACCGGCAGTTCGAGCTGCTGCACCGCGCCAAGTACCGCTTCGACCTGGATCGGCAGGACGGCCCGCCGTAGGGAAAGCGCCAAACATATTTGCTAATAAAGCGTTCATTGACACGGCTAAACTGCCAGACTTTGCCTCTTGGCAGGACGGGGTGTTGGCCAGATTCAGATGAACAGCAGGTCGCCATAGCTCCAGATCAGGGTGCCGAGGAAGATAGCGAGATAGCAAACGAAGGGAACCGAGCGCCAGAAGCGCGTAATCAGCCGCGCAAGCCACTGCGAATGTCCGAACAGGGGGACCTGCCCCGGATCAACACAGCGCATCATATGGGTGCGGTGATACTCCACCGCAAACGAGAACAGCACCATCAGGGCACCGGAGCGCTGAAACCAGTGTCCTTCCCCGGTAACGAGGCTGGCATAGGCGGAGACGAGCACCGGCCCGACGGCCAGCATCATCAGAACTGCCTCGATGATATGGTCCCTGGGCGAAGGTATCGCTTGGTCGTTATCTGCCATTGGCGCCCCTCCGCAACCGCCTGTATCATGCCTGCGCCGCCTGCCCCTGCCGCGCCTTGCGCTCCCAATGGCGCAGCGTCGAGGGGTGAACACCGAAGTCTTCCGGTAACGCGATGTCGAGCTGCTCGGCCAGCAGACCAATGATCGCCATATGATGGACGGTATGGCTGGTCAGAAACGCCAGCTCGCGTGCCAGGCTGGTCGATAGCGTCAGGCTGACGCTGGCGCCCTCGGTGGGATAACCCAGCGACAGCGGCGTCGACACCGGCTCGGCGATCCGCACCAAGTCGGCTCGAAGCTCGGCGAGTCGTTCAGCCGCCAGGGTCGGTTCGTCCTCGAGTCGCGCATCGCGCTCGCGGGCCTCGTAATCGAGGCGCCCGACGCCGGCACCGGCCATCAGGGCATCGTAGTGATCGATGATATGGCGCACATGCTTGCCGAGGCTGTGACGCCCCTGGGCACCGAAGGGCCGCCGGTAGTGCTCCGGCGCCAGCTCGGCGACGAGCTCCCGAAGCTGCGACAATGCCTGGAGGTTCTCCTCGATGAGCGCCTCCCGCTCCGACGATGGCATGGCAGTGATCAATGACATGGCGACATTCCCTAGCAAGTTGTCGTTGTGAAAAGGGGAAGCCCACAGCCCTCGGCGAGTCGCCTGGCCGTGGCTTCCCGTTCGGCTACGGATCAGCCTTCGGCTTCGCCCTCGGCCTCGCCTTCCGCTTCTCCTTCGGCCTCACCTTCCGCTTCTCCTTCGGCCTCGCCTTCCGCTTCTGCTTCGGCTTCGGCTTCGCCCTCAGGCTTCCCCTCCGCCTCGCCTTCGGCATGGGCTTCGGCCAGCATCAGCGGCGCTTCCTGCCCGCTGGTGTAGGCCGGCTCCGCGCCGGTCTCGCCGGCAACGGCCTGCATGGCCGCACCGCTGGCCACCAGCGCCAGGGCGGGTGCCGCATAGCCAAGCTGGCGACTGAGCCGGCTTAGTAGCGAGCGGCGCTTTTCGTCGTGCTCTGTCATGTCATGACCTCCATCAGGGTTGTGGCACGGCAGGTACGACCGTTGGCCGACTTGCCGCTTGCTGCGAAGCGAGCCCGGATGCACCCGCTTCGAAAAGGCGACCCAGTCGAGTGGATCGCCGACTGCTCAGGCTCAGGCCCCGGCCGACACGGAGTCGGCCGGAGCGTCATGCCGGGCCGTCTCGCCCTCGGGCGTGTCGAGCCAGGTGATCAGCTGTGTCGCAGTGATAGCGGCGCCAACCGAATGACAGGGACGACCCTGGAGCCAGCGATCCAGCGCCTGGACCGCCTCGGCCGACGGCGGTTCGCCCAGGGCAGCGCGGCAGCCGGGCAGCAGCGCCGCCAGGGCATCGAACCGCGCCAGCGGTACCGGGGCATCGGTCTCGGCGAGCTTATCGCTGAAACTCACGACAGGCGTGTCGCTCAGCCGCTCGCTGACCGCCGCAGCAAGCGGCGCGACCGCCCCCGACCAGGGCAGCCCCAGCGGCTCGAGGCGCGCACCGCCCTCCTGCGGGACCAGCCGTACGCCGCGGGACAACCCACCGCCGAGGGAAGCCGCCAGTGTGGAAAGTGCCTCCCGAGCCGGGGCATCGGCGGCCGCACAGAGCGCCGTACGACCGCCCGGGGTGACCAGCAGCCCCGCATCGATCACCAGTTGACCGGGGGCCGCCGCCTGGCGCAGCAGTTGGTCGACCAGGGCCGGTGCAATGTCCGCCAAGGAGAGGCGCGAGGCGATCAGCGTCCCCTCGGCAACCAGGGCATAGCCTGCCGCCGCCTTCAGCACCGCCAGCCGCGGCAGTCGACTGGCGGCCTCGGCGTCCAGCGCCGCAAGCCGCGAGTCGAACCATGCCTGCAGACGGCATAGGGCGGCGGCATCGGCCACCTCCAGCGCCCAGTGCCGCCCCTCGTGCTCCAGCTGCAGCCGCCTTGGGGGCTCGGCCTGGGGTAGTGCGGACCGTTGCGCCTGAGGGGGGTCCGCCGCGGTGAGCGGCTCGACCTCGCCCTGGCAGAGCAGCCCCGCCCGACACCATTCACCAAGGGTGGACCAGACCTCGCGGCGTAGTGCCTCCGGCTCGAGCGCCACGCCTGGCTCCGGGGAAGCGGCCGCCGCCAGGGCCTCGGCGATGGCCTCCGGCTCCAGGCCCTCGGTGGCCAGCAGCCAGATCAGCGCCGCGGTGTCGTTGGGCCGGTAGAGACGCCCGCTGTCGGGAGCGTAGAGGGCCAGGCGGTCGTCATCATAGAGTTCGCTGACCCGGCGGCGCACCAGCCGCGGGCGCGGCACTCGCTGCCCCGCCAGCGCATCGGCCAGCGCCAGGTCCTGCGGGGTCGGCAGGGAAAAACAGGCCAGGTAGCGCAGCGGGTCGGCGGCCGGCAGCAGACGCTGGAAGCCGCCCGCCCGGGCCAGCTCCGCCTGTGTCTCGGCGAGCGGGTCGGACGCCTCGGCGGCCTCGCTGTCGGTATCATCGGTATTGGCGAGGTCGACCAGCGCGATCATGTCGCGCACCAGGCTGCCCTTGACCTGCTCCTCGATCCGCCCGCCGTTCTCCGGCGCCGCACAGATCCCCAGCGACGGGCTGAGGTTGCACTCCAGGATCCACGGCTTGAGGGTATCGTCCACCATGCAGTCGAGCCCCAGCAGCTCATAGCAGCCCCGCGGGTCGGCGCCCACCGCCGCGGTGCGGCTGCGCATGGCGTCCACTCCGGCGATGGCGGTCAGGGTCACCAGGTCCTCGATGCGTGCGAACAGCGCCGCGGCGTCGTGGCCCTGCTCACCCAGCCAGGCGCGGTAGCGGTCGAGGTCGATGAACTCCACCGGCACCTCGGCGCTGGTGTTCAGGGCGTTGATGTCGGGGTTGGTGAGCTGGCTGAAGGGGTTGTCGGCATCGTCCGGGTCCCAGGGCTCGGAGGCCAGCTTGGCGAAGCCCTGGCGATAGAGGTAGACCCGCAGCGGCGCCAGCGAGCTGATCAGCACGTAGAGGCGCAGCACATACTTGTGACCGCGGATGGTATGGGGGTTGTCCAGGTACTCCTGGACCAGCCAGTCGGGAGCCAGCGGCGCCTCGGCCACGTCGCGCAGCACCCGTACCCCCTTGCCCTTGGAGGCGTTGGTGGGCTTGAGGATCCAGCGCTGCCGCGGGTTGTCCAGCGCCGCCTGCTGCAGGGCGTGATAGTCGTGGGGCATCACATAGGCGTGGGGGAAGAAGTCCAGCCGGGAGGTCAGCGGGTGATCTTCGCCATAACCATCGACCAGCCGCCGGCGCAGACCGGAGAGGCTCTCGTGCAGCCGGCTCTTGACGGTCAGCGCGGCATTGCCGGGAAAGTGGTTGAGCTTGCGCCGCGATGAGACGCGACGAAACTGGGCGGGTTCGGGCATGCCGGTGATCCAGGCGGCCTCCCAGTGCTCGGCATCGCCCTGTTGCCAACCCAGCGGCTCGAGGGCCTCACGGAAGAAGCGGTCCTGCTCGGCGGCGCGCTTGCCTCCCAGCCAGAAACGCGGTGTCGGCGGCAGCTGTTCCGTCATGCTCGCGATCTCCTGTACTTTGTTGTTGTCGGCGGCCACCGGCGCTGACGCTCGCGGGGCCGGTCGACGCCGTCGTAGCCCTTATGTCGCAGCCGTGGCGGCATCCTTACACCCAAGCGTAGCCCAGCGGCATTCGGGCATTGCCCCGACCCGTCAGCCGATCTAGGCTCATCTCATCCCTGACGTGGAGGACATCCCATGCGACTGCACCCAATTCTGGCGGCCGGCGCGCTGATCGTGGCCGCCCCCGCCCATGCCCTGCACCCCGCCCCCCTGGTCGAGGCCGACTGGCTCGAGGGCCAGCTGGGCAGCGATGGCCTGGTGGTACTCGACGTGCGCTCCAGCATCGACGACGGCGGCGACCGCGACGCCTTCGAGGCGGCGCGCATTCCCGGCAGCCGCTACAGCAGCTACACCGATGACGGCTGGCGCGAGGAGCGCGACGGCGTGCCCGGGCTGATGCCCAATGTGGACGATCTGGAAGCACTGATCGGCGGGCTGGGCATCGGCAAGAACGACACCGTGGTGGTCGTGGCCGGCGGCACCGGGCCCACCGATTTCGGCAGCGCCGCCCGGGTCTACTGGACCTTCAAGGCACTGGGCCACGACGAGGTGACGATCCTCAACGGCGGCTTCGCCGGCTGGGCGCAGCAGGGCTTCGAGGTGGCCAGCGGCGCGCCAGCCGCCCCCGAGGCGACCGACTTCTCGGGCACGCTGCAGGCGCCTCTGCTGGCCAGCACCGCAGAGGTGGAAGCGGCCCGCCAGGCCGGGCAGCAGCTGGTCGACGCCCGCCCCGAAGGCTTCTACACCGGTGAAACCCAGTCGCCGGCCACGCGAGTGCCCGGCACCATCCCCGGTGCGATCAACCTGCCCCACGATGGCGCCCTGGTGGAGCGCGATGGCGCCTACTACCTGGAGCCCGAGCGGCTGAACGCCAATATCGACGCCCTGGGACTGGACCGCGAGGCCGCCACCGTCGCCTTCTGCAACACCGGCCACTGGGCCGCCAGCGGCTGGTTCCAGCTCAGCGAAATCGGCGGCCTCGAGCAGACCACCATGTACGACGGCTCCATGGCCGCCTGGACCCGCGACGACGCGCACCCCATCCAGCTGGCGGGCCGCGACATCGTCACCGTGGGGGAGCTGCGCGACTGATCCCTTGCCCGGCCATCGCCGAGCAGCCAATGCCTCCTCAGCCAGCAGAGCTTGCCGGGGAGGCATCGATGAGAATGCCGCCGCCGGCGAGGATCGCCACCACCGCCCAGGCGGGCAGCACCGCCACCAGCAACAACAACCCCGGCAGAAAGATCATGGCAAGCGATCGCGGGGGCCGGGCCGATCGGATCGGGGGCGACTCTAGGCGGGACGCGATACGCCTCGACGGCTCGCCCGATGCAGCCACAGCGTGGCCAGGGCCACCACCAGGATCGCTGGCAGCATGGCCAGGTTGAGACCCTCCCAGCCCAGGCGGTGCAGCAGCGCCCCCGACATCAGCGAGCCCATGGCCACCAGGGAGAAGATGATCAGGTCGTTGATCCCCTGCACCTTGCCGCGCTCGGCCTCGGTGTGGACCGAGGAAAGCAGGGCGCTGCCGCCCACGAACAGAAAGTTCCAGCCGATGCCCAGTATCACCAGGGCCGTCCAGAAATGGGCCAAGCTGGTGCCGAGGTTGGCCACCAGGGCCGCGGCCGCGAGCAGCCCAGCGCCGGTCAGCAGGATGGGCGACACGCCGCAGCGGGCAATCAGGCCGCCAGTCACGAAAGAGGGGGCGAACATGCCCAGCACATGCCACTGCATGATGAAGGCCACCTGGGCCATCTCGAAGCCGCGGGCACGCATGGCCAGCGGGGTCGCGGTCATCACCAGCACCATGATGGCGTAGCCCACCGCACCGGCCAGCACCGCCACCAGGAAGCTCGGCTGCGTGGCAATGGCCGCCATGGGACGGGACGTCTCGCCGGGCCGAGGCTCGCCGCTGGGCGGCACCCGGAGCTGGCTGAGCAGGCCGATCGCCAGCAGGGCCAGGATGGCGATGACCAGATAGGGGCCGCCGGACGGCACGCCGGCCACCAGATCGGCGGCGGCGCTGGCATTCCAGGGGCCGAGGAAGGCGGCGGCCACCCCGCCGGCCATCACGAAGGAAATCGCCCGGCTGCGAAAGGCGGGGCTGGCCACATCGGCGGCGGCGAAGCGATAGTACATGGCGAACCCCTGGTAGAGTCCCAGCAGCAGATTGCCGACGCAGAACAGCCAGAAAACGCCCAGCCCGATCGCCGCGAAGCTCACCAGCCCCCCGGCCACCCCGCCCAGGCTCGCCCCGGTGATAAAGCCCCGACGACGCCCCACGCGCTTCATGTAGAGCGATGCCGGCAGGGTCGATAGCACCGTGCCCAGCATCATCATGGCGATCGGCAGCGTCGCCAGGCTCGGATCGGGACTCAGCGACTGACCGACCACCCCGCTCAGCGTCATGACGGTGATCGAGGCCACCATGAACAGGGTCTGGCTGATCACCAGAATGGCCACATTGCGTTTTTCTCGGCGTGCCGGCTCCATGGAGCACCTCTCCTTCGCGGTTGGTTCGGTTCAAGCAGCAATGATCAGAAGATCAGGACCTTGTCGGCCTGCTCGGTGGCCTCGGCCAGGGCGTCCATGGTGCTGCGCTCGGACCCCGGCACGATCTCGTCATCGGCGATGCCCCGAGCCTCCATGCAGGTCCCGCACAGCAGCACCCGGCCCTTGGTGGCGACGCGCTTGACCATGCGTTCGGCATTGTAGAAGCCGTCCGGGGTATGCTGGCCGCGCTTGGCGCCCGACACGGCATCTCCCATCAGGAAAACCGTCACCTCGCCCTCGCGCTTGAGCAGCGCATGGGCGAGGCGCAGGCCGTTGTAGAGCCGTTCAGTGCCGTAGGGAGGATCGTTGATGACGATAAGGGTCTGCATGGCGCTGCTCCTTTTGCTATCATTCAATGAAACGATAGAATGATGGTAGTAGGCAGGATCCCTGTCAAGCAGCACAATAGACCATAATGGCCCGCTTCCAACCGTTAGCGATGAACCAATTAGAGATGACCCCATGACCTCGCAACAGGACCTGCTCGACACCCTGGCCCTGGTCGCCCGCGCCCTGGGCAACGGCCACCGCCTGGCACTGCTGGAGCGCCTGGCCCAGGCCGAGGCATCGGTAGACACCCTCGCGAGCACCACCGATCTCACGGTAGGGAACGCCTCCCAGCATCTTCAGCAGCTGCGCCGTGCGGGGCTGGTGACCGCCAGCCGCTCCGGCAAGCAGATGATCTACCGCCTGACCGACGAACGCATCGTCCTCCTGATGGGGCTGCTCCGGCAGGTCGCCGAGACCAACCTGGCCGAAATGGAGCGTCTGGTCGGTCGACTGTTCGCCGACGACGATGCCCAAGGGGCCCTGGAGGCGGTCTCCAGACGCGAGCTGCTGGCCAAGCTGCAGGGCGGTCAGGTGGCGCTGCTGGATGTCCGACCCGAAGAGGAGTACGCGGCGGGCCATCTGCCCGAGGCGATCAACATTCCCTTGGCCCAGCTGGAGGCGATGCTGGACAGGCTGCCCCGCGACAAGGAGATTATCGCCTACTGCCGGGGGCCTTATTGCGCCCTCTCCCACGAGGCCGTCCAGCGCCTGCACCAGCTCGGCTATCGGGTCAGGCGCTTCGAGGAAGGCTATCCGGAGTGGAAGGCGGCTGGCCTGCCGGTGATGAGATAGGCACCGACACAGACAGGGACACCGGCATCTCCGTCACTGCCCCGGGGTGTGGCGCGAGGCAAGGGCGAGCCGGGCAGCGTCCTCCCCGCTTGTCAGCCCAGCCGCTCGGCCAAGGCGTCGAGGTCGGCCACCGTCATGTCGGGCTCGATGCCCCAGGGGTCGAAGGGGGCCTCCGGGCTGCGGCGCACCCAGGCGGCATGCAGGCCGGCATGACGGGCGCCGATCACGTCGAAGGGGTTGCTGGAGATCAGCCAGGTATCGCCGGGGGCGACCTCGAGTCGCTGGCGCAGGTGGGCATAGACCGCCGGGTCGGGCTTGAAGCGCTTGATGTCGTCGACGCTGACCACCTCGTCGAAGTGCTCGCGGATGCCGGCCTGGCCAAGCAGCGCCTCCACCGCCTCCCGGGTGCCGTTGGAGAAGGCCACGCAGCGCACCCCGCCCCGGGACAGCCGGGACAGCGCCTCGGCGGCCTCGGGAAACGCCGGCAGCTGCCCATAGACCTCCATCAGGTGGTCCCTGTCGACGTCCGATAGCTGCGTCTGCAGGGCGCGGTCGGTGAAGGCCAGCGCCTCCAGGGTGCACTGGGAGAACGGCACATAGGCGCCCATCAGGCCGCGACGAAAGCTGTATTCCAGCTGCTTTTCGCGCCAGCGCCGCGAGAACTCGGCAGCCAACGCCTGCCTGCCCGACTTGCCGAGCCGCTCTTCCAATTCGGTGACCACGCCATGGGTATCGATCAGGGTGCCGTAGACATCGAAGGCCAGTACCGTTGCCATCCGCTCAGCTCCTCAGGTTCAGGTGTCACGCTGTCAGAGCATGGCGCCAGATGAGCAGGGACTCAAGCGGCTCGTTGAGACGGATGGCCCCCGAAAGGGGCATGGGGTCATGGTGCCATTCGGATCGGGCGCCATTTCTCGATGCGATTGTTCAGGAAATCGGCCACGAATACCGTACCGTCCGGTGCGATATCCAAGGCGATAGCGTGGTTGAACTGCCCTGGACCGTCGCCTGTTTCGCCGAAGGTGTTGAGGAACTTTCCCTCAGCGGTAAAGACCTGGACCCGATCGTTGTAAAAGTCAGCAGCGAACACCCGCTCGTCTGGGCCTATTGCGATGCCTGTTACCGTAGTAAACCAGCCGTTGAACGGGCCATGGATGCCGATGGCGAAGGGGCCACCCCACTTGCGCAGGAACGCGCCTTCGGCTTCGAACGCCTGCACGCGATTACCATAGCCGTCCGCCACGTAGAGGGTTGCGTCGGCGACGAACAGATCGCCGCTTGCGGCAACGGCAACGCCTCCCGGCGCATCGAACTCGCCGGGTCCCTCACCGGGGCCTCGTTGGCCCGTGTGTTGTTCTGCCTAACCCGGTTGAGTGGCTCCTGACAAAGGTCATGGGGCCGTGGGTTCGCCGCGGGCATTCGAGCGCACGCTGGCCACGGCGTCGAACAGCAGCGTCGGCCGCTGCCAGAGCGAATTGACGAAGATGGTGGTCACGCTGGCAGCCATGGCCACCATGGCCCACACCGGGTAGATCAGGCCGGTGGACGCCAGCGGGATGCCGATGCCGTTGAACAGGAACGCCAGCGAGACGTTCTGCAGCATCTTGCGATAGCCCCAACGGCTGATCTCCCAAGCGGTCACCACGCTGCTCACCTGTGCGTTGAGGATGATGATGTCGGCGGCGTCGATGGCGATGTCGGTGCCGCTGCCCATGGCGATGCCCACGTCCGCCTGCATCAGCGCGGGGGCGTCATTGATGCCGTCGCCGACCATGGCGACCCGCCCCCCGTGCTGCATCTTCCGCAGCAGGTCGGCCTTCTGTTCCGGCAGTACGCCGGCGTGGACGGTTTCGATGCCCACCAGTTCGGCGATGTGCCGGGCGGTGCGCGCGTTGTCGCCAGTCATCAGCGCGGTGTCAATGCCCAGGGCGTGGAGCCGTTGCACGGTCTCCGCGGCGTCGGCCCGCAGGCCGTCGCCCAGGGCGACGGCCCCCAGCAGCCGTTCGCCACGGGCGACGACGATGACCGTCTGGCCCTGGCGCTCGGCGGTCTCGATGCCATCGCTCACCGGTGCCAGGTCAATGCCCTGTTCGACGAGAAAGGCCGGGCTGCCGACCTGTACCGGTTCGCCGTCCACCCGGGCGGTGACGCCGCGGCCGGCGTGTGCCTGGAACTCGGCGACGTCGGGTATCGCCAGGTCCCGTGACAGGGCCGCTTCGACCACGGCACGCCCCAGCGGATGTTCCGAGGCGGACTCGACCGCGGCAGCCAGCGACAGCAGCGTGCCTTCGTCGCCATCGACACTGATGACATCGCGTACCGCGGGGCGTCCCTCGGTGAGGGTGCCGGTCTTGTCGAACACCACGGTGGTGACGCGCCGCAGGGCCTGAAAGGACTCGCCGGTGCGCATCAACACCCCCTGATCGGCCGCTTCGCCGGCGCCACGCACGATGGACAGCGGCGCGGAGATACCCACGGCGCAGGGATACCCCATCACCAGCACCGTCAGGGCGGCGAACACGGCGCGCTCCAGGTCGGACCCAGCCCCCCACAGCAGCGGCGCACTCATCCAGAACACGAAGGCCAGCGTGGCGACGATCAGCACCGTGGGCGTATAGACCCGCAGCACCCGGTCGACCAGGTGCAGCAAGCCAGGCTTGAGCGCCCGGGCATCCTCCAGGCTACGTGCCACCTGCTGCAGGAAGCTCGCCTCGCCGATGGCCGTCACCCGCACCACCAGCGTGCCGCTGCCATTGATGGCGCCGCCGACCACCGTGTCGCCCGGCGTCTTCTCGATCGGCAGCGGTTCACCGGTGACCAGGGACTGATCCACGGCCGAGGCACCATCGACGATTTCACCGTCCACGGGGATACGCTCACCGGGCCGGATGCGCACCCGCATGCCGGTTTCCACCTGTTCCACGGGCAGATCCCGTTCGCCGCCTTCTTCAATGACGTGGGCGGTCTCCGGCTGCAGGTCCAGCAAGCGGCGCACCGACTGGGAGCTACGGGTCTTGACGATCAGCGAGAGCCATTCGGAGAACAGGTGGTAGGTCAGCACCATGACCGAGACGGCGAAGAAGGCGGCGGTGGGATAGCCGTCGGGCCGCAGTACCAGGCCGATGCCGCCGCCGACCAGGCCCCCAAAGGCGCCGATCTCCACCAACACGTGCTGATTGAGAATGCCCCGACGCAGGGCCTGATAGGCCATGACCAGCATCTGCCGGGCGATGCCGAACACCATCGCCACTGCCAGGACCGCGACCAACGCCGCTTCATGGCCCGCCAGCACCCCGCCGGTACGCAACGCGAAGAGGCTCAGACCCCCCAGGGCCAACAGGGCGCTACCGCCCAGGGCGGCTCTGGTGCCCTGGCCGCGAAGGACGGCATAGCCGAAGATCACCAGGCTGACATAGACCAGGGTGGAGAGCCCCAAGGTCCAGGGCGACGTGGGATCGACGATCAGGCCCACCGCCGCGAGACTGGCGGCCAGCGCGACCAGGAAGCGGTTGCGCTCGCGGGCCAGCTCGCGTTCCTGGTTGGCGTAGGGTTTCACCTTGCGGGGGTCGCTGAGGGTATAGCCGATGGCCTGCAGGGTGGCCATCAACGCCTCGGCACTGGTCTCACGGGCGTCGTATTCCACCAGGGCCTGTTCGTGGGTGAGGCTGACCGCCACGCGGCGCACGCCCGGCTTCTGTCCCAGGGCGCGCTCGATGGTGCCGGTGCATAGCGAGCAGTGCAGTCCACCGATGTGGGCTCGTACTCGCTGGATATCCGTTTCCCCAGTGGATTCCAGGCTCCAGGGTTGGAGGCCTTCCTCAGTTGTTGTCGCGGCCGTATTCATGGCCTTTCCCCTGGATAAAAATGAGGTCATGCACCAAGGATAGGGGCCGTACTTCGCTACGGGGTCAAGCGCCGATGGATATCAATGCGGGACGGTACAGAAGCACAGCCGAAGTGGAGCCGGTCGAGCCCTCACGCCCAGGAGAACGCCAACCACAGGGTCCACGCCCCCAGCCCCACCAGCACGGCGCCCGTCCAGCGCGGCACGCGCCCAGCGAGACGCGCGAGGGCCTCGAGCCAGCGCCGGCCACGGGCGGTAAAGACGGCAAGCACCAGGGGACTGGAGAGCGCCAGGCCGAACACCAGCAAGGTGGAGGCCCCGTAGATGACGCCCCCGCCTGCCGCGGCCCGAGCAGCGGCATCACCGAGCAGCACCGCCAATAAGGGGGCGGCACAGGCCGGCACATTCAGACCGAAGAGTGCCCCCAGCCCCAGGCTGCCCGGGGTACCGGACAGGCGTGGCAGGAGGCGATTCACGCGGGCAAGGAACCCGGGCGCACCCCCACCGAGGTACAGCAGCCCGACGATCACATAGAGGCTCCCCAGTACGGCCCAGAGACCGTGCTGAAGCCCCGTGAAGGCGGTGCCGATCAGCACGGCGAGCACCCCGAGCCCCGCCATCAAGGTGGCCCGTGTCAGGGTGAACAGCAGCGTCTGGACGGCCCGCATCCGGCGCGGTAGCCGTTCGAGATAGCGGATGAACAGCAGGTGGCTGCCGACCGAACAGGGCTCGACGAAGCCCAGCAGCCCGAGCCCGACGGCTAGCGGCAAGGCGGCGGCGATCTCCAAGGCGCTAGTCTGCCTCTGCCGCGATGCTTGCCGAGTACCCGGCACCGCGCACCGCCTCCGCGAGCTGCTCGCCGGAAATCAGAGCGGCATCGACCGCCACCCGGGCCTCGCCGTTCTCATGGGAGACCGAGCACCCTTTGACCCCCGGTTGCTGTTCGAGAACCTGGCGGACGATCTCCGTGCAACCCTCGCAGTGCATGCCGCCGATGGTGAGTCTAACTGTCTGCATGCCTTCCTCCTGTTGCTGGGTCAGTTCGCCGCTCAGCCCCTCGTCGTGTTGTTCCAAGGCGTCGAGGATGGAACAGCACTGCAGGGGCCCTGCTCCCGGACAACGGTCGAGCAACGTCGCCAGTCCTTGGCGGATACGCTGGAGCCGCACGATCTTCCGGTCCACATCCTGGAGTTTTACAGTGGCTCGCCGCCGTACATCACCGGCATCGGCACTGTGGGCGCTACGCAGCGAGAGCAGCTCAGTGATCTCGCGCAGGGAGAAACCGAGCTCCTGGGCACGGCGAATGAACTGCACCCGCCGCACCGCCTCATCCGGATAGACGCGGTACCCTCCGTCCTCCGGACGAGGCGGCTGGTCGAGGAGCCCGCGCCGCTCGTAGAAGCGGATCGTCTCGACCCCGACACCCACCGCTTTTGCCACCTTGCCGATGGTCATGTCACTCATGGCGGCACCCGCACGGTTCTATGGGGATAGATTAATGGCCGTACCATAGTACGGGGGCAAGGGTTCTGCGACCGGTAATGATGCCCCTCATCCCGCACAGCACGAGAGCTGCGTCACGTCCTTGGTGAAGGTCTGGGCGCAGAGCTTGAGACCTTCCACCATGGTCAGGTAGGGAAACAGCTCGTCGCCGATCTCTTGCACGGTCATGCGCGCGCGCAGCGCCATCACAGCCGTCTGGATCAGTTCACCGGCGTCGCCGGCCACCGCCTGCACCCCCAGCAACCGCCCCGAGTCGCGTTCGGCCACCAGCTTGATGAACCCACCGGTGTCGAAATTGACCAGCGCCCGCGGCACGTTCTCCAGATCGAGCACACGCGACTCCACGCTGAAGCCCTGCTCCAGTGCCTCGGCTTCCGTCAGGCCGACGGTGGCCACCTGGGGGTCGGTGAAGATCACCGCCGGCATGGCGCTGAGGTCGAGCGTTGCCTCGCCGCCGGTCATGTTCACGGCGGCCCGGCTGCCCCCGGCGGCGGCCACATAGACGAACTGCGGCTGATCGGTGCAGTCCCCGGCGGCATAGAGGCCCGGCACCGTGGTTTGCAGGTGCTCATCCACCCGAATCGCGCCACCCGCGGTTCCCACGCCGATACCCGCCAGGTTCAGCGCCTCGGTGTTGGGTGTGCGGCCGCTGGCCACCAGCAGTTGCTCCGCTTGCAGGGTGCCGGCGTTGGTCTGCAGGGTGAACCGCTGGCCGTCGTGGCTCACTTCGCTGGCCAGGGTCTGCTCGAGGACCTCGATGCCCTCACGCCGAAACGCTGCCTCCACGGCCTCGCCCACCGCCGGGTCCTCCTGGGACAACACCCGGCTGCGGGCCAGCAGGGTCACCCGGCTGCCCAGGCGGGCGAAGGCCTGGGCCAGTTCCAGGGCCACCACCGAGGCGCCGATCACCATCAGCCGCTCGGGAAGGGTCTCCAGGGCCAACGCGCTGGTGGAGGTCAGGTACGGGGTGTCGGCCAGGCCCGGCACCGGCGGAACGGCCGGCCGGGCGCCGGTGCCGATGAAGGCGCGATCGAAGCGGACGGTTTGTTCGCCGCCGCCACTGAGGGCAACGGTCAGGGTCCGCTCATCGACAAAGCGGGCCTCGCCCTGCAGGACGGTAATGGCCGGGTGGTCGCGCAGGATCCCCGCGTACTTGGCCTCACGCAGCGCCTCCACACGCCCCTGCTGTTGTTCGAGCAGCTTCGCCCGATCCACCACCGGCGCCTGGGCGCTCAGGCCCGAGTCGAAGGGGCTTTCCGTGCGCAAGTGGGCGATATGCGCGGCGCGAATCAGGATCTTCGAGGGCACGCAGCCGGTATTGACGCAGGTGCCGCCGAGGGTGCCGCGTTCGATCAGGGTGATGCGGGCCCCACGCTCGGCGGCCTTCAGGGCCGCCGCCATGGCCGCGCCGCCGCTGCCGATCACGGCGATATGCGGGATCTTGGCGTCACTCATGGGGGAGATGCCTCGATTGGTTAGCGTTGTCGACACAACAGGCGTCGTACTGCTTTTTACGCCAAATCGCATAGAGGGTCAGGCCGATAAAGAAGGTCAGGGCCTCGCTCCCCTGCTCTTCGATCAGCGCGGCGAGCATATTGGTGGCGCCGTGCAGCTTGAAGGCACCGCTGGGCTGCAGGAACTCCAGCTTGAGGCGGACACCGGCCGCGAAACGCCGCGAGGAGCCCCCGCGGCGTCGGTCATCGGCTGGCCGGAAATCAGGCGCGTACGGCCTGGACGGCGCCTTCGCGGACCAGCTCGTCGGTCACCCTGTCCACCGCCCGACGGGCGCGGGCGACGATCTCGTCAACCTCCTCGCGGGTGGCCACCAGCGGCGGTGCGAAGCCGAGAATATCGCCCTGGGGCATGGCCCGGGCGATCAGGTTCTCGTCCAGCGCCGCGGCGGCGATGCGCGCACCGACCTTGAGCGCCGGGTCGAAGTCCTCACGCTGCTCGGGGTTCACGGAGAACTCCAGCGCCGCCAGCATGCCCACCCCGCGCACGTTGCCGACGATGGGGTGGTCGCCGAAGGCGCTCCGCATCTGCCGCTGCAGATAGGCGCCGGTCTCCGCGGCATTGGCGGTGAGCCCCTCGCGCTCGATGATCGCCAGGTTGGCCAGTGCCGCGGCACAGCCCAGGGCGTGGCCGGAGTAGGTCCAGCCATGACCGATGGGGCCGTACTCGGCGGTGCCCTGCTCCAGCACGCTCCAGACGCGGTCGCCGACGATCACCCCGGAGAGCGGCTGGTAGGCGCTGGTCAGGCCCTTGGCGACGGTGATCAGGTCGGGCTCGATGCCGTAGAAGTGGCTGCCGAAGTCGGCGCCGATGCGCCCGAAGCCGCACACCACCTCGTCGGCGATCAGCAGCACGTCGTACTTGGCGAGCACCGCCTGGATCGCCGCCCAGTAGCCCTCGGGCGGCGGCACGATGCCCCCGGTGCCGAGCACCGGCTCGCCGATGAAGGCGGCCACGGTATCGGGGCCTTCGGCGAGGATCATCGCCTCGAGCCGCTCGGCGCAGTGCTGGGAGAATTCGCGCTCGCTCATGCCCTCGAGCTCGGCGGCGCGCTGGTAGTAGAACGGTGCCTCGGTGTGCAGGATCCCGGCCATGGGCAGGTCGAACTGGTCATGGAACGCCTTGAGGCCGGTGAGCGAACCGGTGGCCAGCCCCGAGCCGTGATAACCGCGGCTCCGCGAGATGACTTTCTTCTTCTGCGGCAGGCCGCGCACGTTGTTGTAGTAGCGCACGATCTTGAGCTGGGTCTCGTTGGCGTCGCTGCCGCCGAGGCCGTAGTAGACCTTGGACATGCCGGGGCCGGCGAGCGCGAGGATCTTCTCGGAGAGCGCGATCTGCGGCTCGTTCGAATGCCCCACGTAGGTATGGTAGTAGGAGAGTTCCAGCGCCTGCTGGTAGATCGCCTCGGCCACCTCGGTCCGGCCATAGCCGATATTGACGCAGTAGAGCCCTGCAAAGCCGTCGATGAACTCGCGGCCGTCCTTGTCGCGGATATGGATGCCCTTGCCACCGGTGATCACCCGACCCGGCGCGTCGCCGTGAGCGAAGTCGCGCAGATGGGTGGAGGCGTGGAAGGTCACCTTGCGGTCGCGGTCGATCAGTTCCCTGTGCTGCTGGTTCATCATGTCCTCTTTTCTATCAGGCTCCCCGGCTCCGCCGGGGAGGGTGTTCACACGGCTCATCTCTGAGCGTTCATCGCCGCCATGCGACGGGTGTCAATCGCCGCCATGCGACGACTCGCGATGCCCTCGGACGAAACCCTGAGGCTTCGCTTGCGGCTTGCGCGTCGAATCGGAACAAGGTCCCTCTTGCCGATTCTCGATCGACATCCCTGTCGATCGCCGCGCGCCGCTGCGCTCGCCTCAGCGTCCTCGGGTAGATATCGCTCGATGTCGCATCCCGGCTTCTTGCTGCATGCTCAACTGCCCGATACTGACCCCAGGCCACCGAGACAGTAATACTTCGTCTCCAGATACTCGTCGATGCCGGTGATGCCGCCCTCGCGGCCCAGGCCCGACTGCTTGACGCCGCCGAAGGGCACCGGGGGACCGGTCATCTTCACCGAGTTGACGCTGACCATGCCGTACTCCAGCGCCCGCAGCAGCTTCCAGATGCGGCGGATATCGTGGGTGTAGACGTAGGCGGCGAGACCATACTCGGTATCGTTGGCCATGGCGATCACTTCCTCGTCGTCCGCATAGGCAGTCACGCCAGCCACCGGGGCGAAGTTCTCCTCCCGCCATACCTTCATCTGCGGCGTCACCCCGGTGAGCAGCACCGGCATGAAGAAGTTCGCGCCCGGTGCCGCGCTCTGGTCGCCGGCGACCAGGGTCGCGCCGCGGGAGAGGGCGTCGTCGACGATGGCCGCGGCCTTGTCCACCGCCTGGCGGTGAATCAGCGGCCCCAGGTCGACCTCGCCCTCCAGGCCGTTGCCCACGGTGAGCGCTGCCATACGCTCGGCGAAGTGCTCGACGAAGGCGTCGTGGATCGACTCGTGCACCAGGATGCGGTTGGCCGCCAGGCAGTCTTGCCCCGCGGTCTGGAACTTGGCCGCCACCGCCGCGAAGGCCGCTTCCTTGGGGTCCATGTCCGGGCCGACGATAAAGGGCGCGTTGCCGCCAAGCTCCAGCGAGACGCGCTTGACGGTTGCCGCGCTCTGCTCGAGCAGCAGCCGCCCGACCCGGGTGGAGCCGGTGAACGACAGCGCCTTGACCCGCTCCTCGGCACACAGCAGCTTCGAGACTTCGGCCGGCTCGCCCAGCACCACGTTGAACACCCCGGCCGGAATCCCGGCGCGCTCGGCCAGCTCCGCCAGCGCCAGCGCCGAGAAGGGAGTCTCGCCGGCCGGCTTGACGATCACCGTACAGCCGGCGGCGAGCGCCGCGGCGGCCTTGCGGGTGATCATCGCCAGCGGGAAGTTCCAGGGCGTGATCAGCGCGGCGATGCCCAGCGGCTCCTTGAGCGTGCCCAGGGCCGCACTGGGGATATGGCTGGGAATGGTCTCGCCGAAGGTGCGTTTGCCCTCCTCGGCGAACCAGCGCACGAAGCTGGCACCGTACTCCACCTCGCCGCGAGCGTCCGGCAGCGGCTTGCCCTGCTCCAGGGTCATGATGATGGCCAGGTCCTCGCGGTTGGCCAGGATCAAGTCGTGCCAGGCCAGCAGCCGCTCGCAGCGCTCATCGGCGCGCAGCGCCCGCCAGTGCACGAAGGCGGCATCGGCGGCATCCACGGCGGCGCGGATCTGGTGCGCCTCGAGCCAGGGGATGTGCCCCAGCGCCTCGCCGGTGGCCGGGTCGAAGACGGCCTCTTCGCGCCCACCGTCGCCGTGGGTCCACTGGCCGTCGACATAGGCGTACTGACGAAACAAACGCGGATCGTCGAGCATGGTGGACAGCGTCCTGGCCAGCTTCATGTTCATGCGGCACCTCCCCTGAGCGCACCGGCCGCGGGTCGTGAGCGTGGCCGGTGATGGTCAAAATGGTCGAGCGGCCGCCTGGCCGCTCGATGCCTACAGGGTAAAGGCTTGGAAGGGGAAGGACTTTTCGATCGACGTCCGGCAGGATGCGGAATTTTTCGTGCTGCACCGCGAAGTGGCCGATTTCTTCTGGGAGCCGGTCCCGCCCTGCCGCGCGGGACCGAGGAGACCGGATTCAGCCGGCCGGCGGGTCGGCCAGCGCCTGCTCGGTGAACACGATCAGCCCAAGCTCCGGGCGATAGCCGTGGATCTCGGTGACATCCAGGGCCTGCAGGAAGTAGAGAATCTCCTCGCTGACCACCTGGCCCGGCACCAGCACCGGAAAGCCCGGCGGATAGGGGATCACGAAGCTCGCCGAGACCACGTCACGCCCGGCCCGCATCTCGGCCTGCAGCTCGCCGTTGTCGAAGCGCAGGTACTCGGTGTTCTCCTCATCGTAGCTCAGGAAGTAGGCGCGGCGGATATCGCCTTCCGGCGTCTCGCCGCCCGGACGGAAGGCGTCGTGGAAGCGACTGAAGTCGGGCAGCGGCGGCAGCTCCTCGGTCAGCGAGCGCACCCGACGCTCGATGATCTTGCGCTCGGGGCGGCTGCTCTCCTCCCAGCGGTATTCGAACTCCTTGGCCAGCTTGATCAGCACATCGAGCAGGTAGGCGATGGAGCCGCGGGTGGTGCCGATATTGGTCATGAACAGCACGGTGTTGCGGGAGGTCTTGTTGATCTGGATGCCGTATTTGTTCATCAGATAGTCGTTCTTGAAGGTGTCGCCGTCGACCCCAGTGGCGCCGATGGCGATGGTCACCCGGCTGGGGTCGACCACGAACTCGTCCTGCGCCCAGGCCTCCTCCATCTGATTCCAGCCGGTGACCGGGTCGTAGTAGGACTCGACCCCCGACTCGCGATACTCCGCCGGCACCATGTCGCTGTTCTTGAGCACCCGGAAGTACTTCTGCAGCAGCGGATGGGTGTAGAGCTGCTCGCGAAGCGACAGCGCCGCCTCGACCTGGGCATGGACCAGTTCGAAGCCCTCCATCTCGGCCTGCATGCGCCCCACGTCCAGTGAGGCGACGATCTGATAGTTGGGCGAGGTCGAGGTATGGGTCATGTAGGCTTCGTGGAAGGGCGCCTCGACCTTCTGGCGGTAGTCCTGGTCCCAGACATGGATCATCGACCCCTGGCGCAGCGAGGTCAGGGTCTTGTGGGTGGAGTGGGTGGCATAGGTGCGGATGCGGACCTGGTCGGGGTCGGGCATCAGGCGGTTGTCGAGCCAGGTGGCTTCGTCGTCCGGGTCGAGCTGGTCGAACTCGGCCTTCCAGGCGTCATAGTCGGCACGATAGCTGTCGGTCCGGTAGCGGTAGCGCAGGGTTCGGGCGGTGTGCATGGCGGTGCGCGGCCGGTAGGTGGGATTGAAACCGGCGAAGGCGAACCAGGCCTCGTCCCACAGGAACACCAGGTCGGGCTTGATCGCCAGGCACTCCTCCATCACCCGGCGCACGTTGTAGACCACGCCGTCGAAGGTGCAGTTGGTGAGCAGCAGCATCTTGACCTTATCGAGCTGCCCGGCACGCTTGTACTTCAGCAGCGTCTTCTTGATCTCGCGCAGCGGCACCGCCCCGTACATGGAGTAGTCGTGGAGCGGGTAGGAGTCCAGGTAGCTGACGTGGGCGCCGGACAGCACCATGCCGTAGTGGTGCGACTTGTGGCAGTCCCGGTCGACCAACACGATATCCCGTGGTTTGACCAGCGCCTGGACGACGATCTTGTTGGCCGTGGAGGTGCCGTTGGTGACGAAGAAGCTCTGACGGGCGCCGAAGGCCCGGGCCGCGTACTCCTGGGCCTTCTTGATCGGCCCGTAGGGCTGCAGCAGGGAGTCGAGCCCGCCGGAGGTGGCCGAGGTCTCGGCGAGGAAGATGTTGATGCCGTAGAAATCGATCATCTGTCCCGCCCAGTGGGAACGGGTCACCGACTTGCCCCGCGAGATCGGCATCGCATGGAAGACCCCGGTGGGCTTGCGGCTGTACTCGCGCAGGGCATCGAAGAAGGGGGTGCGGTAGCGGCTGTCGATGGCGCGCAGGATGGTGTGATGCTGCTCGATGTAGTCGGTTTCGCGATAGAAGATCCGGTTGAAGTAGCGAATGTCCTGGCTCGCCGTGGCCTCCACGTCGCCGCTGGTGACCAGGAACTGGTCGATCTCCGGGCGCAGCTCGTGGATCATCGAGCTGAGCAGGATGCTGCGCTCGGCCTCGGTCTGGTTCTCCAGCTCCTTCTCGGAGATCCCCTCCAAGTAGTTGCGCAGCGCGCTGAGGTTGTACTTGGACTTGTAGGGAAACTCATAGCGGATCAGGCAGGCCTGGATGTTGGGGTTGACCAGCACCGCGATCAGGGCGTCCTCGAAGCTTCTCACCGTGACCACGTCGTAGACGAAGCGGTCCTCGGGCCGGCGCATGTTGCGAAAGGCTTCGCGGACCACCTCCTCCTCCTGGGCCGAGAGGTTGTCGACGATCAGCAGTTCGAAGTAGGGCTGGGCGGCGCTGTTGGAGGCCGGGTGGCCGCGCCTGAGCTGGGCCAGGGCGTCGAGGGTCTCGAGATCCTCGGCGTCGGCGTCGGTCTCGGAGAGGTCCACGTGACGGCGCCGGTAGGACTCGCTGATCAGCGCCCGCACCAGGCGCTTGACCACCTTCTCGAGCAGCACGTACTCCTCGCGGTCGAACAGCGACCAGAGGTGGCGGAAGTCCTCCTTGGAGGGAAAGGCGTGATAGTCCTCGATGATCTCGAGCCGCGTCAGCTTGACGTCGACGGCCTTGATCAGGTTCTTGGCCCGGCTCTCGTCGTTGAGGCGCACCAGGATGCCCATGTCACGCTTGAGCGCATTCCAGGTGTCGGCACGCAGCTGGGAGATCTTGTGGTAGAAGCCCAGCGCCGAATAGGACGTATCGGTATGGTTAGTCTCTTGCATGACGCCACCCTTCTGTGTCGATTGTTGTCGGCCGCTGTCGTCGAGCGCGAATCGGTGAGCGCCCGCCGGAAGCGATGCCCGGCCGCTATCCGGCGGTCAGGTTGCGTGCGCCATAGCGCACCGTCAGTCGCTCCTCCGGAAAATCGTCGAACGAGAGATGCCACCCGCGGCCCGGCCAGTGAAACTCGGTGCGCCCCTCGCCGGGCCGGTAGACCGCGGTGTATACCGTACCCAGGCCGCGGGCGTAGTCGTGGCGAAACAGCGGCGGCGAAAAGAAGGCCGAGATCAGCCGCTCCTCGGTGGTGGCCTCATCGTCCACCAGGATGGAGAGCTGGCGCTCGCGGATCAGGGTCTCGGAGGCCAGGGCGTGGGCGTACCACTCGATCTTCTTCTGGTGGTTGGTGGCCACCGGCACCCGGCGGATACTGGCGCGGCGGTCCGGGGCGATCATCGCCGTGACATAGCGCCCCGCGCTGTCGGCGACGGTGATGTTGTAGGCCATGTGGGTCGGCACCCGCGCCAGCACCTCGGCGGCCTCGGGCACCGTGTCGCAGAACTCGAGGATGTAGCGCAGGATGATCGGCGCGCCGAAGCCGTCGCCCACCGCCTTGCGTCCCCCGAAGGCCAGCGACACGGCAAGCCCGCTGTCGTTCATGCCGTCGAGCACCCCCCACAGGCAGTCGGACATGGCGATCACCCGCCGCTGGTTCCAGCGGCTGAGCAGGATGGTGCCTTCGCACAGCTCCGGCGGGTAATCGTAGTTGCGCGCCAGCAGGGTGTTGCCGGCATGAGCCAGCACCGCCTGGGAGCAGCCGGTGATATAGGGCGGTGGCCGATACAGGCTCAGCAGGCGCGCGGCCAAGTCGCCGCCGCCGGCCAACTGGCAAAGCGCACGGTAGGTGTCCAGGAGTTCCGGCATATGCCGGCGCAGGGCGTTGTAGCAGGCCAGATAGGCCGGCCGCTCGCGCTCTCCCTCGGACAGATACCACTGCTCGTAGGCCGGCCAGTGGTAATCGAACAGTGCCTGCCACTTGGGGCCCGGCGCCAACTCTCGCACACTCTGGAAAACCAGCGTCTTGTCCATATCGACCGGCGGCGCCACGCAATGGGCGCCGCCGCACACCCCGCTCACAGGATCTTGAAGTTGCCACCGCCCACGGCGTGGCTGACGGCGACTTCTTCCACCACCGGGTCTTGCAGCGACTGGCCGGCGTACTGGCCGCGGATGCCATCGATCCACGCCTTGGCCCGCTCGGTGAGCTGGAAATCGTCATCCATCAGCCGCCCGCGGGTGATCAGGATGCCCAGGTCCGCCCCCTCGTAGCGGAAGTCGCCGGCGCCACTGATGCGCAGGAAGAAGCCCTCCTGCTCGTTCTCGGCGGCGTGGGGGTGATAGCTGTAGTGGTCGTAGGCGATGCTGCCGTCCTCGGCCATCTTCCACACCCCGGTACGCGGCGCCTGGGTGAGCAGGTCGACGCTCTCGTCGGTGTGCTTGATCACCAGCTGACTCCAGCTGTCGACGCTGTCGGGATGGGACCAGCGCTCGTTGATCTCCTCGATGTCGATATCGAACTCGAGATCGGAAAACTCCAGCAGGTGGAACAGGAACAGCGGGATGTCGGAGTGGGCGAAGGCGGCCACGTTGGTCAGCGAGCTGGCCCCGGTGACCCGCGGATTGAGTTCGCCCAGGTAGACCTCGCCGTTGTCCATGTCGATCAGGAAGTCGAGCTCGAAGTAGCCGCGATAGCCCTCATCGCGCAGCGCCTCGCCGAACTGGAAGGTGTACTCCCGGGCCTTGTCGCGGATCGACTGGTCGAAGGCCCCGGCAAACATCTCGTTGCCACACCAGCCGCCCTTGTAGGGGGTCAGGGTCTTGAAGCCGACCAGTTCGGTCATCAACGGGCCCACCACGGTGCCGCAGCGGGTGGCGCAGGCCTCGATGGCCGAACCGCGGCAGTTGATCCGCTTCATGATCTTGACCTCGGGCTCGGCCTCGATCTCCTCGGCGTGCTTGTAGTAGTCCTCTTCGCTGGCGATGAAGAAGGTGGTGTGGCCGGAGTCGCCGAAGGCGGTCTGCACCACCAGGTCGTTGCCAAGCGCCTGGCTCACCTCGCAAAGCTCCTGGTAGCTGCCCACCTTGGCCAGCACGTTGGGCACGCTGGGCACCCCGGCCTTGTTGCCGATGCGCACCGTCTCGATCTTGTTGTCCATCCGCTGCCGGAGTGTCGCGGGAGGGAAGGCGACGCGAAGCCCCAACTGCTCGCACACCTCCTCGGTGTGCTCGTCGAACATCAGGAAGGCGGCCGTGCCTGCCTTGTCGCCGTCCGCCCGGGACTGGATGAAGTCGATGACCTCCTTGTGCTCGAGCAGGTAGTTATTGATGTCCTCGATGCTCTCGAAGTCGCGGGGAAATTTCTCCTTGGGCACGAAGACATTGCGCTGCTGGCCGTCGAAGCAGTCGATGTAGTTGATATGGCGAAAATTCCCCACCCAGTCACCGATACCCAGCAGGTTGAAGTTGGTGGCGGAGATGAAGTAGATGGGCTCCTTGTTGTTGCGGAAGTGGCGGCGAACATCGGCAATGCTTGTTATTTTGCTCATCGTTGTCGCTCCATCGGTGGCGGGAGGCGTCCCGGAAACCGGTCCTTCAGACGCGACCGGCTCGGGGGAAGGCGGGGGGTCGGCGGCCCTGTCGGTTGTCGAGGGACGGCCCAGCAGGCGGCGCAGCGCTCGAATCAGGTTCTCCAGCATGTGGGGGTGCCTCCTTTATTATCATTATCGCGCGTCGCTGGGCCGCCCGGTGCTCAGTACTCCTCGATGTCGGCGCGCAGGGGCTTCTGCAGCGGGCCCAGGGTATCGAGGAAGGCCGACGAGCCGGTCTCGCTGCGGTACAGCGAGAAGTCCACCCGGCGGTCGCGGAAGCTCTTCAGCGGCTGGCCCAGGCCGCGCAGCCCGGTCTCGCGCTCGCGGCGCACCCGGTTCATGTCCACCTCGATGGGCATGACCTCCTCGCCGGTGCCGGCCTGGTGGATGACGTCACCGGAGGGGCCGACCACGATGGAGCGGCCGTTGCCGATGGCACCGGCGCCGTTGATGTCGAAGAAGTAGCACTGGTTGACCGCGGCGTTGGTGCGGGCGATGGCCAGCTCGATGTCGCGGTCGATGGTGTCGGTCATGGTGGGGTGCAGGATCACCTCGGCGCCCATGGCGGCCAGGGTGCGGGTGGTCTCGGGGAACCACATGTCGTAGCAGATCGATACCCCGAACCGTCCCACGTTGGGCACGTCGAAGGTGACGAACTCGCTGCCGCTCTCCACCCCCGCCTCGTAGGGGCGGAAGGGAAACTGCTTGCGGTAGCGCGCCACCACCTGGCCGTGGGGATTGATCACCGACAGGGTGTTGTAGACCTGGCCCTCCGCCTGCTCGAACATCGAGCCGGGAATCAGCCAGATGCGATGCTGCTCGGCCAGCTGGCAGAACATCGCCTCGGTGTTACTGGGCAGCGGCTGGGCGTGGTGCGGCGATGCCCCCATGGGCATCAGCTCGCTGAACAGCACCATCTGCACCTGGGGGAAGCGGCTCATCAGCACGTCGACCCGGTGGCGCATGGCTTCGGTATTGTCACCGTGGTGCAGGGCATGCATCTGCACTCCGGCAATAGTGAAATAGCTCATGGTTACTCTCTCTGCGTCAGGCGATCTCGAAACATTCAGGTACTGGGTACGCTTGTGGCACTGACCGGTAGCCTTTGCAAAATCATGACGATAGGTACCGGTGGGATCGCCCGTCACGGGTGAGCAATGACTCACCCGCTCCCTGAAGCTTAAGCCAATTGGCCACGACATGACATCAACGCTGAATTAGCGTTGGCCACATAGGCCTGTCTCGGCCTCAGGCCGGCTCTCGAGGCAGCGCGTCGGGCCGGGCCTGCTTGACGGTCTTGGTGACGATATAGGTGAAGTAGCGTTCGATGCCGGCCTCGCCGGTGAGCCACCGGTCGATCAGTCGCTGGTAGGCGTCGATGGTGTCGGCCTCCACCTTGATCAGGTAGTCCACGCCGCCACCCACCGCCACGCACTCGGTGACCTCGGGGGTGGCGTGCACCAGGGCCTCGAAGCGAGCGAAGCTCTCGGCGTTGTGGGCCTTGAGCTCGATCTGCACCCATACCGGGGTGCGCTTGACCAGCACCTCGGTGTTGATGCGGGCGCTGTAGCCCTCGATGACGCCGGCCCGCTCCAGGCGCCGGACCCGCTCCCAGCAGGGGCTGACCGAGAGGTTGATCGCCTCGGCCAGCTTGGACTTGGTGATGCGCCCGTCCCGGGAGAGGATCTCGAGGATCTTCAGGTCATAGCGATCGAGTTTCATGAGAGGCTATCGATAACGTCCGCGATCACCGCGATGGTGTCGCCCATGTTGACCAGCGCCGGGTGGCGTCGCGCCGCCAGCACCCCGCTGCGGCTGGCGTGATACGCCACCGGCGCGCTACCGGTGCGGGTCATGTCATAGACCCGGGCCACCACCTCCCCCTTCTCGACCCGCTCGCCCAGCGCGAAGCAGAGTTCCAGCACGCCCGAATGTTCGCTCTGCACGTAGCAGCTGGCGTCGGGCATATCGAGATAGACCTGGGGCGCGTCGGGCATCTCTACCTCGCCGGCCATCAGGCCGTAGTGGATCAGGAAGTTGCGGATGCCGCGCTCGCTGATCGCCATGCTCTCGGGGGTGGAGGTGCCACCGCCGCCCAGCTCGGTGGCCACGAAGACCTTGCCCTGGCGCTCCACCGCGGTGTCGAAGAGTGCGGCGGCGTCGAGTTCGAACATCATCATCGCATAGGGGGCGCCGAAGGCCTTGGCGCCCGCCAGGGCCTGGCGCTGCTGCTCGGGGTCATCCAGCACATGGGAGGCGGCGAAGGGAATGATGTCCAGGGTGCGTCCGCCGGAGTGCAGGTCGAGCACCACGTCGCACATGGGCACCATCACCCGGGTGAAGTAGTCGGCGATCTTCTCGGTGACGGTGCCGTCCGGGTCGCCGGGGAAGCTACGGTTGAGGTTGCCGCCGTCGAGCCCGGAGGTGCGCTTGCCGGCCATCACCGCCGGGGTGTTCATGCAGGGCGCGATGATCACCCGGCCGCTGACGTCCTCGGCGCGCAGCGTGCTCGACAGCTTGAGCAGCGCGGTGATCCCCTCGTACTCGTCGCCGTGGTTGCCGCCGGTGAGCAGAGCCGTGGGGCCCTCGCCGTTCTTGACCACGGTGACCGGGATCATCACCGCGCCCCAGGCGGAGTCGTCCACGGAGATGGGCAGCTTGAGAAAGCCGTGCTGGACGCCCTCGGCGTCGAAGTCGACGGTGGCGCTGATCGGACTGGGCCGCATTTGGCTGGGGCGCTTGGTCATTATGTAAAACTCCTTGTTCGGCATGGGCGTCATGGCTCCCACGCCACTCGGGGCTGATCCGGCGGCAGATCTGCGAGGGGGCGCTGTGAACCCCTCCCTGGGCGCTACCGACGCCATCCCTGGCGTAGGCCCCCCTCTTAGATCTGCCCCCAGCGCCCCTCGTTGATCATTGAGATGGGCTCAGCTTCTACCCGTTCAACGCACAAACAGCTGGCGCGGGAAGTTCGCCAGGGTCTCGCAGCCGGTCTCGGTGATCAGGATGCTCTCGGTGATCTCCAGCCCCCAGTCGTCCTGCCACATGCCCGGCATGAAGTGAAAGGTCATGCCCGGCTGCAGGATGGTCTCGTCGGAGGGGCGCAGGCTCATGGTCCGCTCGCCCCAGTCCGGCGGATAGCTAATGCCAATGGGGTAGCCGCAACGGGCACCGCCGCGGTCGAAGCCGTACTTGTCCATGGCCGTGCCCAGCGCCATGGCGATATCGGCGGTGCGATTGCCGGGTTTGGCCACCGCCAGGCCAAGCTCGATGCCTTCGAGCAGCGCCGACTCGGCGCGCACGAAGTCCTGGGGCGGCTTGCCGAGAAACACGGTGCGCGACATCGGCGCATGGTAGCGCTTGAACACCCCGGCGATCTCGAAGAAGGTGCCCTCGCCCTTGCGAAACGGCGTGTCGTCCCAGGTCAGATGGGGCGCCGCCGCGTCCTTGCCGGTGGGCAGCATGGGCACGATGGCCGGGTAGTCGCCGCCGAAGACCTTGCCGTTTTCATCGACCCAGCCCTCGATACCCACCCGATAGATCTCCGAGACCAGCTTGCTCTTGGGCAGGCCGGGCTCGATCACCTCGAGAATGCGCGAGTGCATGCCCTCGACGATCTTGCCGGCCACCCGCATGTACGCGACCTCCTGGGGCGACTTGATCGCCCGGCACCAGTTGACCAGCGAATTGGCGTCCAGGAAGCGGGCGTGGGGCAACTCCCGCAGCAGGCTCTGGTAGGCCTTGGCCGAGAAGTAGTAGTTGTCCATCTCCAAGCCCACCACGCCCTGGTGCCAGCCGCGGTCGGGCATGATCGACTGGGCCAGGTAGTCCATGGGGTGCATGTCCGGGTTCTGGACGTAGTAGTCCGGATAGTAGGTGATGTTCTCCGGATCGATCCAGCAGGTGCGCAGCGCCCCGTTGGCGTCCATGCGCCGGCCGTACCACACCGGCTGCCCTTCGAGCCCCACCAGCACGCACTGGTGCACGTAGAAGGACCAGCCGTCATAGCCGGTCAGCCAGGCCATGTTGGAGGGGTCGCTGATGACCAGCACGTCGATGCCTCGACCGGCCATTTCGGCACGCACCTTCCACAGGCGACTCGCATACTCCTCGCGGGTGAAGGGCAGGGTTACCTCATTCATAGGGCCACTCGCCATCGCAGCATCAAGAAATTCGGCCCTCTCATGATGGGAGAAGGCCGGCCAGGGTGACGACTCACTGTGGAGTGCCTGACCAGGCAGGAACACCGGTCAAGTGCGCCAGGCAGTGGGGCAAGCCCCCTTGGATGGAGGTTACTGCCAACCCCTGGTAGCCGGTCAAGCATTTCCTGATGTCCCGATGCATCGGGCTTTGGGCTTGCTCCCGGGCCGCCCGGCTCCCAAGATAAAGCGGGCCAGCCACAAGGAGATCGTCATGAAAGTCGTAGTCCACATCGACGACGCCGCCCACTGGCGCGACGCCCTGGAAAGCCGGCTGCCGAACGCCGAGGTGGTAACCAGCGATGCCCCCGAGGCCCAGCGCCGCGACGCCGACTACCTGGCGGCCTGGAAGCCGCCGGAAGCGCTGCTGCGCGAGCAGGGCCGGCTCAAGGGCATCGTCAACCTGGGCGCCGGGGTGGATGCGCTGCTGAACAACCCCGCGCTGCCGGCGGGCGTGCCCATCGTCAAGCTACGCGACGCCGGCATGGCGGAGCTGATCGGCGACTATGTGCGCTACGGCATCCTCCACTTCCAGCGCGACTTCGACCGCTACCGCCGCCAACAGCACTCCCGGCAGTGGCGCGAGCATGCGGTGGTCGACAAGGCCGACTGGGCGGTGGGCGTGCTGGGGCTGGGCGCCATCGGCGCCCGGGTGGCGGCCATGGTCGCCGCCGACGGCTTTCCGGTGCACGGCTGGAGCCGCTCCCCCAAGTCCCTCGAGGGCATCGTTTGCCATCACGGCGACGACGGCCTGAGTGACCTGCTCGGCCGGGTCAGCACCCTGGTGCTACTGCTCCCGGACACCCCGGCGACCCGCCATGTCGTCAATGCCGCCACCCTGGCGCAGTTGCCCGAGAGCGCCAGCCTGATCAACCCGGGGCGCGGCACCTTGATCGACGAGGCCGCCCTGCTCGAGGCGCTGGGCGACGGCGAAACCGAGGGCCGGCTGCGCGGCGCCCTGCTCGACGCCTTCCCCGAGGAGCCGCTGCCCGAGGCCAGCCCGCTGTGGTCACATCCGCGGGTCTGGGTGACGCCGCATATGGCCGGCCCCACGCCGCTGGGCGAGGCGCTGGACCAGGTGGCCGAGGCGCTGCGCGCCTTCGAGGCCGGCGAGCCGCAAGCGACCGTGGACCCCGCCGCCGGCTACTGAGCGCGCGCTCTAACGCCATCCCGACTCCAGACGCGCCAAGGCCGGGCGTTCCCCCGGCCTTGGCGTCTCTGTCGGCGTCCCGCGACCGGGGCTCAGCCCGGCTGCGGCAGCAGCCCGATGTCCTCCCGGCGCTCCTGCGCCTCGCCGACCTTGAAGCGGGCGATCAGTTGCCCCATCTCGCCGGCCTGGCCGTCCAGCGAGCGGCTGGCCGCGGCCACCTGCTCGACCAGAGCGGCATTCTGCTGGGTGGTCTCCTCGAGCTGGGAGACGGCCTGGTTGATCTGCTCGATGCCCGCCGACTGCTCGGTGGTCGCCGCCGACATGTCCGCCACCAGGTCGGCCACCTGGCGTACCTCGCGGGCGATCTCGCTCAGGGCGTCGTGGGTCTGGGTGACCAGGCCATCACCGGTCTTGACCCGCTTGGCATTGTCGGCGATCAGGCGGCGGATGCGCTCGGCCTCTTCGGCGCTGCGGCTGGCCAGTAGGCGCACCTCCCCGGCCACCACCGCGAAGCCGCGACCGTGCTCACCGGCCCGGGCCGCCTCCACCGAGGCGTTGAGCGCCAGCAGATTGGTCTGGAAGGCGATGCCATCGATCGCCTCGACGATGGCGGTAACCTGGCGGTTGGCCTCGAAGATCGCCTGCATGGCGTCGCGGGCCTCGCCGGCCACCCGGCTGGCCTGCTCCGAGCGCTCGGCGGCCTGCTCGGTCTTGTCGTGCGCCTCGCGGGCACTATCCGCCGACTGGCGCACCGTGGCGGTCATCTGTTCCATGCTGGTGGCGGTCTCCACCAGCGAGGAGGACTGTTCCTCGGTGCGGCTGGCCAGGTCCTCGTTGCCCTGGGCGATCTCGCCACTGGCCGAGCCCACCCCCTGGGCCCCCTGCTGGATGCTGGCGACCAGCGTCTCCATGCTGGCGGTGGAGTCGTTGAAGGCAGCGTAGAGCCGGGAGAGCTCGTCGCTGCCCGGCACCGCCAGGCGCCGGGTCAGGTCGCCGCCGCGGGACTGGATATCATCCAGGGCCTCGCGCAGCGGCCCCACGATGCTGCGCACGATCAGCACCGACAGCACAATGGCAACCAGCGCCGCCAGCCCCGCCAGCAGGGCGTAGAGCAGCAGGGCGCCGCGGGCCTGCGTGGCCAGGCCGGCCACCCGCTCACGGATATCGGCGGCCATGGCGTCTTCCACCTCCTTGAGCCGCTCGATCTTGCGGGTCTGCATGTCGAACCAGCGCTGGGCGCCGATGCTGTAGCCGCCCTCGATGCCCCGGGTCAGGGCGATCTGGCGCATCATGCCCAGCTGGCTCGCCTCCTGGTGGTCCATCGCCGCCTCGAGACGCTCGCGCAGCTCCCGGGTGGCCAGGGAGTAGAAACTCTCCTGGAAGGCCGACTCCTCGCCCAGCAGCAGCACGAACTGCCGGTAGACGGCCGACGACATGCCGTCCTGGCCGAAGGCGCCGGTCAGCACCGCGCGCTCGATGCCGGCGGTCTCCTTCATTTCCATCAGCGCATAGTAGGCGGCCAGGCGACGGGATACCGCCCCCTGGTCGGTGAGCGAGGACATCCGCCCCACCGCCACCAGCAGGTCGTCGATCAGGGTGTTGAAGGTCTCGATTACCGCCTCGCGGTCGGCCTGCAGGCCATCGATACGGCCGCGCAGGCCGTCCAGTGCGGCCAGCTGCGTTTCGGCGGCGGCGAGGCGGTCAGCGACGATGCCATCCTCCTCCAGCGCCAACTCCGCCTGGCGAGAGCGGAAGGCCGCGACCCGCCGGTCCACCGCGTCGTGCTGGTCGCCGAGCTCGCCGGCGAAGGCCTCGCCGTCGCTGGTCAGGTAGCCCACCGACATACCGCGCTCGACCTGCAGTTCATGGATGAGATCGCCCATCTGCGTGGCCAGGTCGGTCATGCGCTCGACCTCGGCCATGTTGGCGGCCAGCTGCTGGCGCTCGACGATGCCGGTACCGGCCAGCCAGGCGATCACCAGCAGCGGCAGCGCCAGGGCCAGCGCAAACTTGCGCGACATGGGAATACGATGAAGGAGGTGTTTCATGGGGGCTCTTCCTGCCGAATCTGTGGGATATCCAAGAATGGGGGGTAATGAGCGAGGCATGCGCGGTTGTTCTTGTGATATCGCCGGCGACGGCCCTGTTCGGGCTACCGGTCCCGTCCAGCTCGATGGCCTAACCGCGTCCATGGCCAGAATGTCGGCGCCTTACGCCCCTTCTTGAGTCCCGCCCTTGCGCAGCGACGGGCAAGCTTGATCCGCATCAGCTTCCCCGCCGGTTGTGGCTTTCCCCGCTCGCCGGGGGCCCAGCGCCCCTTGCCAACGAGGCCGCGCTATGCTTCCCCTACACGAAGCGCGCCTCAGGGGATACGCTGGTAGGTACAGAACCCAACCGCCATGGAGGTCACCCATGACACGGCAACTGGACTACGGCCCGCACGATGTCCTGCTGGTGGTCGATATGCAGAACGACTTCTGCGAGGGCGGCGCCCTGGCCGTCCAGGGCGGCAGCGCCCTGGTGCCGGGGATCAACGCCCAGATCCAGGCCGCCCGCCAGGCGGGCGCCCTGGTGGTCGCCTCCCGGGACTGGCACCCCATCGACCATGTGAGCTTTAAGCACCGCGGCGGCACCTGGCCGGTGCACTGCGTGCAGGACACCCCGGGGGCCGCCTACCATCCCGACCTGGCGCTCAGCGAAGACACCGTGCGGGTCAGCAAGGCCACCGCCTTCGACGCCGACGCCTACTCCGCCTTCGACGGCACGGGCCTGGGCGGCTACCTACGCGACCGGGGCATCGAGCGGGTGATCGTCTGCGGCCTGGCCATGGACGTCTGCGTCAAGGCCACCGCGCTGGAGGCCCACCAGCAGGGCTTCACCACCCTGCTGCTCGCCTCGCTGACCGAGCCGGTCGCCCCCGAGGGCCGCGACGACTGCGCCCGGGAGCTGGACGCGGCCGGTATCGAGGTGTGCCCATGAGAGCGCCGCCCCCGGTCCAGGTGGACGACAGCGACCTGATCCTGCTCACCGACCTCTACCAGCTGACCATGGTCCAAGCCTACTGGCGGGAGGCGATGAGCGAGTCGGCCACCTTCAGCCTGTACTTTCGCAAGCTGCCGCCGAGCCGCCGCTTCATGCTGGCCTGCGGCCAGCAGCACGCCGCGGCGCTGGCCAGCCGGCTGCGCTTCGAGGATCGCCATCTCGAGCAGCTGGCCGGCACCGGCACCTTCGAGCCGGCCTTTCTCGACTGGCTGGCCGGGTTTCGCTTCAGCGGCGATATCTGGACCCTCCCCGAGGGCACACCGGTGTTCGCCAACGAGCCGCTGCTGGAGGTGGACGCCCCGATCGCCGAGGCCCAGCTGCTGGAGAGCCTGATCATGAACCTGGTGCAGCCGGAAACCGTGCTCGCCTCCAAGGCGGTACGCATCGTCATGGCGGCCCGGGGGCGTCCGGTGGTCGACTTCGGCCTGCGGCGAATGCACGGGGTGGACGCCGCCGTGCGCGGCGTGCGCGCCTATCGCACCGCCGGCCTGGCGGGCACCAGCAACGTGCTCGGCGGCCTGCGCCACGACCTGCCGCTGCGCGGCACCATGGCCCACAGCTATATCCTCGCCCATGACGACGAGCGCGAGGCCCTGCGCGCCTTCGCCCGCAGCTATCCGGGTACCACCCTGCTGGTCGACACCCACGACACCCTCGAGGGAGTGCGCAAGGTGATCGCGCTGTTAGCGGAAGAGCCCGAGCTGGACGTCGCCGCCATCCGGCTCGACTCCGGCGACCTGGGCGAGCTGGCCAAGGCCTCGCGCCGGCTGCTCGACGAGGCCGGCCACCGTGACATCAAGATCATCGCCAGCAGCGGGCTCGACGAGCACCAGATCCAGGCGCTGCTCGACGACGGCGCCCCCATCGACGTGTTCGGCGTGGGCACCGCCATGGGGGTAGCCGCCGACGCGCCGGTGATCGACCTCTCCTACAAGCTGGTGGAGTACGCCGGCCGGCCCCGGGTCAAACACTCCTCCGGCAAGGTCAACCTGCCGGGACGCAAGCAGCTCTACCGCCGCCGCGACGCCAACGGCCGCCTGGCCGGCGATGTCATCGCCCGGCGCGACGAAACCCTCGATGCCGGCGAGGCGCTGCTGCTGCCGCTGGTGCGCAGCGGCGCCGTGGACCAGGAGACCCTGGCCATGGCCGACAGCGCCCGGGAGCGGGTGGCCGCCGCGCTGGGCACCCTGCCCGATTCGCTCACCCGGCTCGACCCCGGCGAGAGCGACTACCCGGTGGCGCTGAGCGACGCGCTCGAGCGCCTGCGCCACGAGACCGGCTAAGGGTTTCGACGGGAGAATGCGCAACAAGGTTGCAAGCCGCCGGCCAGCGGGAACCGAGCACCGTGGCGGGCACTCAGAAGCAGGCCGACTCGACACGGATGACTGCCATGATCGCCCGATACCGTCTGCTCTCGACCCTGCTGCTGGGCGCGTTTTTGACCCTGCCGCTGGCGGCGAAGGCCGCCACCGGCGCCACGCCCTTCGCCGCCAGCTACCGGCTGGAAGTGCGCGGCTGGCCCAACGCCACCATCGACCACCGCCTGACCCGCGATGGCGCCTCCTGGTACAGCGAGATGCGCGGCTCCATCGCCGTGGCTCGCGGCCGTGAACGCAGCCGCTTTCTCATCCAGAAGAACGGGGTGAATGCGCTGCAGTATGCCAGCGGCTACTCGCTGCTGGGCTTCGGCGGCGACTACCGCCTCGCCCCCGGCGATCTGACCGAGCTGCCCGACCGCCAGGCGGCGCTGTTCGAGCTGTCCCGCCGCGCGGTGAGCCAGCGCTGCGAGTCGACCTGCGAGCTGCGCTACCTGGACCACCGCGGACGCGAAACACGCCTGGAGTTTCGCTCGCTCGCCCGGGAGACACTGCGCCTGCCCGCCGGGGAGTTCGAGGCGGTCAGGGTCGAAGTCACCGAGCCCGACAGCCCCGAGCGGCGCATGGAGTTCAGCTTCCACCCCGAGCTGCCCGGCCTGCTGCTGGCGGTGGACTACCACCGCGATGGTGAGCAGCGCAGCCGCCTGTCGCTGACCTCGCTGAACCTGGACACGCCCTGAGCTCCCAGGCGTCCAGGGCTATCGCAGATAATTCGCATCGCTCGGGGCTGACCTGTAGGCAAGCCTGCAAGGAGGCGCTGTGAACCCCTCCCTGGGCGCTACCGGCGCCCTGCTACGCTCTCGCGTCCCGCTCCGCTTGCAGGTCCGGTGCTGGCCATCCATGGCCAGCCCGTTCGGAGCAGTGCTCCTCACCCCTGGCGCAGGACCTCCTTTTCGGCTTGCCTCCAGCGCCCCTCCCTTTTCGAAACTGCGATAGCCCCGCCCCGGCGTCGCATCCATTAGCCCCGCCGCAGCGAATTGGCTAGAATGCAGCGTTTTGCGCCGCCCTTCGGCGGCGCAGCGCGTTGTGAAGGGACTCTATGCTGACCGGGCTTGTCATCGTGCTGCTGCCGCTGCTGCTGGGCTATCTGGTGCCGGTGCGCCATGCCGGCCTGCTGGCGCTGATCAACCGGGGCGTGCACGCCTCGGTATACGTCATCCTGCTGCTGATGGGGGTGAGCCTGGCGGGCCTGGAGGAGCTGACCCGGGAGCTGTCGCGCATGGGCGGCCAGGCCCTGCAGCTGTTCACGGTGATCACCGCCCTCAACCTGGTGGCGCTGTGGTGGCTCTCCAGGCGCCTCGGCCTTCGCAGCGGCGACTCCCCGGTGGTGGCCGGCGCCCCCACCACCAAGCTGGCCGCCATGCTCGGCTCGCTGTCGCTGGTGGCGGTGGTGATCCTCGGCGTGCTGCTCGGCCTTGGGCTCGGCTGGCTGGGCGGCCAGGCCATCTTCAGCGGTGCCGAGCGGCTCGCCGAGTGGGTGCTCTACGCGCTGCTCGCACTGATCGGCTGTCAGCTGCGCAACTCCGGCATGCCGCTGCGCCAGATCCTGCTCAACCGCCACGGCCTGGCCATCGCCGCCACCCTGGCGGTGAGCTCGCTGCTCGGCGGCCTGCTCGCCGCGCCGCTGCTCGAGCTGCGCTGGAACGAGGGGCTGGCCATGGCCGCCGGCTTCGGCTGGTACTCGCTCTCCGCCATTCTGATCGGCGACCAGCTCGGCCCGGTGATGGGCGGCGTGGCCTTCTTCAACGACCTGACCCGCGAGCTGCTGGCCTTTGTGCTGATCCCGCTGCTGATCCGCCGCCACGCCCCGCTGGCCATCGGCTACGGCGGCGCCACCTCCATGGATTTCACCCTGCCGGTGATTCAGCAGCACGGCGGCGTGGCCTGCGTGCCGGTGGCGGTGGTCTCGGGCTTCATCCTCTCGCTGCTGTCGCCGCCGCTGATCCTGCTGCTGCTATCGCTCTAGCCGCCGGGCACTGTCGCCGCCTGTCGCCATCGGGCAACGGCAAGCGGCGAGGCTTGCATGTTGCTTGCACAATTCATGACCATTGGCTGCATCGCCCCGGGCGATGCTGTCACTCTCGGTCTTGCTGATCGTCGGCGGCCACGGCACCCCGCTAGAGGAGTCCGCCCCATGATCCTTCGCCTGCCCCGCCCCTCCCTGTCGCGCCTGGGAGTCAAGCTGTTCGCGATCATCCTGATGGTCAACGTGGTGATCGCCGCGCTGGTGTTCCTGGCGGTGTCGCGCAGCCTGGATCGCGGCTTCATCGACTATCTGGAGACCACCCAGGCCAGCCGCGCCGAGACCCTGGCCGAAGGGCTCGGCCAGGAGTGGGGGCGACGCGGCGACTGGCAGTGGCTGCGCGACTCGCCGCCGGCCTGGCGGCGGCTGGTGCGCCAGCAGGTGTGGCCCGGAGAGGGGCCGCCGGCCCACGGCATCGAACGGCGCCTGGGCGACGCCCGCGACTTCGTGCTCCACGACGCCGAGGGCCTGCCGGTGATCGGCCTGCCCCCCGACGACGAGGCCATGGCCGCCGAGCTGCACTGGCTGCCCATCGAACATGACGGCGAGCGGGTCGGGACCCTGGGCTACCGGCCGCCCCAGCAACTGATGGCGCGCATGGACCGCATCTTCCTCGCCCGCCAGCAGCGCAACCTGGGGATCATCATCGCCGCCCTGGGCGTGGCCTCGCTGCTGCTGGCCGGGGGGTTGGCCTGGTGGCTGGGACGCCGCACCCGCAGCATGGCGCTGGCTACCCGCCGCCTCACCGAGGGCGACTACAGCATCCGCCTGCCCGAGCGCGGCCGCGACGAGCTGTCGCGCCTGGCCCGCGACTTCAACGTCTTGGCCGCCACCCTGGAGGCGAGCCGGGAGGCCCGGGCGCGCTGGGTCTCGGACATCGCCCACGAGCTGCGCACCCCGCTGGCGGTGCTGCGCGGCGAGATCGAGGCGATGCAGGACGGCATTCGCCCCCTCAACCAGGACAACCTGCACTCGCTCTTCCAGGAGGTCGGCCAGCTGGAGCGGCTGGTCGCCGACCTGCGGCTGCTCTCCCAGAGCGACGCCGGCGCCCTGGAGGTGCAGATGGCGCCCCTGGACCTGGCCGCGAGCCTGAGATCGCGCCTCGACGAGGCCCGCGGCTGGCTCGACGACAGCGGCCTGGCGCTGTCGGCCGACATCGAGGGGCCGACGTGGATTCGCGGCGACGCCCGCCGCCTGCGCCAGCTGTGGACCAACCTGCTGGACAACAGCTGCGCCTATACCACCCCGCCGGGCCGGCTGGCGGTGGGCGTGGCCCGTGACGGCGAGCGGGTCCGGGTGACCTGGGAGGACAGCGCCCCCGGGGTGCCCGAGGCGGCGCTGGGCCAGCTCACCGAGCGGCTCTATCGGGTCGAGGGCTCGCGCAGCCGGGCCAGCGGCGGCAGCGGCCTGGGGCTCTCCATCGCCAGCGCCCTGGTCAAGACCCACGGCGGCAGCCTCGAGCCCTCCCCCTCGCGGCTGGGTGGGTTATGCTGGACGCTGGAGTTTCCCGCCCTGGAAGACGACGGTCGTAGCCGATAAGGAATGGACCCCATGCACGACACCGACCCCCCCCGCGACAGCGTGCTGATCGTCGAGGATGAACCCAAGATCGCCCGGCTGGTCGCCGACTACCTGGAAGGCAGCGGCTTCGCCACCCGGCATATCGACCACGGCGACAGCGTGCTGCCCTGGCTGAAGGCCGCGGAGAACCGCCCGGCGCTGGTGCTGCTCGACCTGATGCTGCCCGGCACCGACGGCCTCACCCTGTGCCGCGAGATTCGCCAGCGCTGGCCGGGAATCGCGGTGATCATGCTCACCGCCCGGGTCGAGGAGGTGGACCGCCTGCTGGGCCTGGAGCTCGGCGCCGACGACTACATCTGCAAGCCGTTCAGCCCCCGGGAGGTGGTGGCCCGGGTCAAGGCGGTGCTGCGCCGCAGCCGGGCGGCCCAGGACCCGCAGCCCGCCGACCCCAAGCAGCTGGTGCTGGACGACGACGGCTGGCGCGCCCTGGCCGAGGGCCACGACCTGGGCCTGACCGCGGTGGAGTTCCAGCTGCTCAAGGTGATGATGCAGGCGCCGGGACGGATCTTCTCCCGCGACCAGCTGATGGATCACATGTACCGCGACCACCGCATCGTCTCCGAGCGCACCGTGGACAGCCATGTCAAGAAGCTGCGCAAGAAGATCGCCGACGTCTGGCCGGAACGCGAGATCATCCGCTCGGTCTACGGGGTGGGCTACAAGTACCAGCCGGAGGAGTGACGCCCCTGCACGAGCTTTGCACACTCCCTGCATGGCCGTTGCACGCCGCCCGATGAGACTGGCACCGTACAACTCACGCACGCAAGGAATCGCCACCATGAAAGATTCGCTGTCCCGCAAGCTGCTGATGCCCGCCCTGCTCGCCGTGGCCATCGCGCCGCTGGCGCTCTCCGCCACCGCTGGCGAGAAGGACGACAAGGGCTGGCACGAACAGCGCCAGGAGCGCTTCGAGGCGCATCGCGAGGCGCTGTTCGAGCGCGCCGGCCTCGACGAGGCCACCCGCAGCGCCTTGGAGGAGGCCCACGCCGAGCACCACGAGGCCCTGCGCGAGCTGCACGACCAGCATCGCCAGCGGATGGACGAGATCCTCGATGACGACCAGCGCCAGGCACTGCGGGCGGCCAAGCAGGAGCTGCACCAGGAGAAGCGCAGCGCCTATGGCGCCAAGCAGCGCGGTAGCCTGCAGCAGCGCCTCACCGCCCTGGTCGACTCCTGGGAGCTCTCCGACGAGGAGCGCGAGGCGCTGCGCGAGACCCGCGAGGCCCTCTACGCCGACATGGCCGAGCTGCGCGGCCAGAGCTTCGACTCCCGCGACGAGCGCCGCGAGGCGTGGCAGGCACTGCGCGACGAGCATCACGCGGCACTCGCCGAGCTGCTCACCGAGGAGCAGATCGGCGCACTCGAGGCCGCCATGCCGAGCCGCGGCCACAAGGGGGCCGGCAAGGCCAAGTACCGCTCGGGCCAGCCGTACGGCGACTGATTCGCCCTCGCAAGCCTCCCTGCACTACCCCGCGCCCGGCCTCTTAGGTCGGGCGTTTTTTTGGTTCTTCCCATCCCTTCCCTCACCCATCAGCGATGGCCGATATAGCGGTCGGGCTTGAACCCCCTCCGGGATGCGCGTATTTTATTTGAACGTTCATTCAAAAAAGAGTGGCCATTCGCCTCGGCGTCGAGCGGGCGTGCTTTCGATTGTGCGGAACAATCCACAGCGCGTCGCGACGGCGAGACTGGCGAAGGCCGGTATTCCTCTCAACTGGAGTTCCTCTGCATGGCGCATGACACCCCGCTTCCCGAACGACGCGACCGGCTCAACCCCGTGGTCTTCCACGGCTCGGTGGCCGGTATCCTGGTGTTCCTGGTGATCACCATGACCTTCACCGAACAGGCCGGCGCCTTCTTCGACGCCGGCCTGGCCTGGGTCAGCGAGACCTTCGGCTGGTACTACATGCTGGCCGTGGTGGCCTATCTGGTGTTCGTGGTGCTGATCGGCTGCTCGCGCTTCGGCAGCGTGCGACTCGGTCCCGACCACTCGCGGCCGGAGTTCTCGCTGCTCTCCTGGGCGGCGATGCTGTTCGCTGCCGGCATCGGCATCGACCTGCTGTTCTTCAGCGTCGCCGAGCCGGTGGCCCACTACCTGGCACCGCCGGATCTCGCCCCCGAGAGCCAGGAGGCGATGCGTCAGGCGGTGGTCCAAACCTTCCTGCACTGGGGGCTGTCCGGCTGGGGGCTCTACGTGCTGATGGGCATGGCACTGGCCTACTTCAGCTACCGTCACCGCCTGCCGCTGGCGATCCGCAGCGCCCTCTATCCGCTGCTCGGCAAACGCATCTACGGCCCCATCGGCCATGCGGTGGACATCACCGCGGTGATCTCCACTGTGTTCGGCATCGCCACCAGCCTGGGCATCGGGGTCATGCAGCTCAACTACGGGCTCAGCTACATGTTCGACGTGCCCGAGAGCCTCTCGGTGCAGGTGATCCTGATCGCCCTGGTGGTGGTGCTGGCGACCATCTCGGTGGTCAGCGGCGTGGAGAAGGGCATCCGTCGCCTCTCTGAGTTCAACATGCTGCTGGCGCTGGCCCTGCTGCTGTTCGTGCTCTTCCAGGGTCACACCCTCCAGCTGCTCGACATGGTGGTTAACAACGCCGGCGACTACCTCTCCGGCTTCATCGCCAAGAGCTTCGACACCTACGCCTTCGCCGGCGACGAGGCCAACGAGTGGAAGATGTGGTGGACCATCTTCTTCTGGGGCTGGTGGATCGCCTGGACCCCCTTCGTCGGCCTGTTCCTGGCGCGCATCTCCCGCGGGCGCACCATCCGCGAGTTCGTTGCCGGCGCGCTGGGCATTCCGCTGGCCTTCATGATGGTGTGGATGTCGGTATTCGGTAACAGCGGCATCGAGCTTGTGGCCAACCAAGGCGTCGTCGAGCTCGGCGAGCAGGCGCTGACGACTCCCCAGACCACCCTCTATACCCTGCTCGAGCACTATCCCTGGATCGGCCTGACCGCTGCCGTAGTGACCGTGCTCGGCATCGTCTTCTTCATCACCTCGGCGGACTCCGGCGCCCTGGTACTGGCCAACTTCACCTCGATCCTGAGCGACGTGAACCACGATGCGCCGATCAAGCTGCGTATCTTCTGGTCGACGATGATCGGCCTGGTGACCGTGGCGCTGCTGATGGCCGGCGGCCTGGCCGCCCTGCAGAGCGCGGTGGTGATCACCGCCCTGCCCTTCTCGCTGGTGATCTTCGCGATCATGGCCGGCATGTACAAGGCGCTGAAGCTGGAAGGCAGCAAGGCCGACGCCCGCCGCCAGATCGCCGGCACCGCCCCCGGCGGCGACTGGCGCGAGCGCCTGGACCGGGCGCTGGACACCTCCACCCGCGCCGGGGCGGCGGCCTCCATCGAGCACGCCATCCGGCCTGCATTGACCCAGTTCGCCCAGGAGCTGGAGAGCCGCGGCCAGCAGGCCACGGTGACCGAGGAGGCGATCGAGGGCGAGCCGCTGCCGTGTCTCACCCTGCAGGTGGATCTCGAGGAGGCGGCCAGCTTCGTCTACCAGGTGTGCCCGCACCGCATGCGCACGCCGAGCTTCCTGCCGGCCGATGACGACTACTACGTGCGCCTCGACGTCTACCTGGCCGAGGGCGGCCTGGACAAGGACTTGAACGGCTACACCCGCGGCCAGGTGATCGGCGACGTGCTCTCCGAGTACGAGCGCCACCTGCACTTCCTGGCCCTCGCCGGCCAGGGCGGCAGCGTCCAGGCCATGCCCGGCGCGGTGGGTGAGCTGCCGGACGGTGCCACTCAGGGCTGATTCCGCCCATCCCCCAACGGACAAACGGCGACGCCACCCGGCGTCGCCGTTTGCTTGTGCGCGGGAGGTCGCCGCGGCGGCGGCGATCAGCTGCGCGGGTCGTCGTCCGGATCAATGTACTCGATTCCCCAGGGGCCGGTGCCATGGAGCTGAATGATGGTCTCACCCTCGGCGTAGCCGAACATGGGGTACCCCGGCGCCATGATCGCATAGCCGCCCACCGGGAGCCGCTTGGTGGCATCGGGGTCGAAGGTCTCGCCGTGGGCGAAATGCAGGGTGCCCTGGAGCACCGTGACCCGCTCGTAGGCCGGGTGGACATGGGGCTTGATCTCATAGCCGTCCTCGAGACGCAGGCGGAAGGTGAAGGGGACCTCCTCGCCGAGATTCCCCTCGATGATGGCGATCTCCGCTCCCTCGCCCATGGAGCCCACCGGCCCCCAGGAGAGGTCGTCCGGGGTGCCCAGCAGATGGCCGTCACCGTGATAGGGCGCGGCCTGCAGGCCGGCGGCGGCCATGGCCAGGGTCAGGGCGGCGCTGGTCAGGATCGCGGTCTGAGTCTTCATGATGCTGGCTCCTCTTGCTCGTCAGGGTCGTGGCGCGGCATCGAGGCCGCTTGCCCCCGAGGACGCAGCGCCCTCACAGAGAGTTCCCAACCACGCCAACGGCGCCGCCCATCGGCGTCGCGAACCCCGGTCGGGAACCCCGGAGGACACCGCCGCGTCCTCGTCCATGATCCCCTTGTCCAGATTCCGGGGACGATCCATGCTCAGAGGTGGCCCATGTCTCTCGCCAGTCCGTTCACCAGCGTCCCGACGGCGCGGCCACAGCGCCAGCGCCGGGACGCATCGGGGGCCGCCATGAAGTTCCGCGATGCCGCTCAGCGGCGACAGTGGTTCGAACAGCGTCTGGAGCCCCTGCTGGACCGGCTCTACGGCAACGCCCTGCGCCTGACCCGCGACCCGGACGATGCCGAGGACATCGTCGCCGAGGCGGTGGGCAAGGCCTGGACCCGGCTCGACGAGCTGCGCGACGCCCGGCGCTTCGAGGGCTGGCTGTTCCATATCCTGACCAATACCTTCATCAGCGAGTGGCGCCGCCGCCAAAGCCGCCCCAAGCCCGCGCCCGGCGGCGAGCCGCCCACGCCGGATGATCTCGACATCGCCAGCTTCACCCTCTTCCAGCAGCTGCATCAGCCCTTCCTGCTGTGGTGGGCCAGCCTGGAGGAGCAGTTCTTCAACGGACTCCTCCAGGAGGACCTGCAGCGTGCCCTGGACAGCCTGCCCGATCCCTTCCGGCTGGCGATCGTGCTGGTGGAGGTGCAGGGCTATACGTATCTGGAGGCATCTCGCCTGCTGGGGGTCCCGCTGGGTACCGTTCGCTCGCGACTCAGCCGAGCGCGCGGCCTGCTGCAGAAGCAGCTCTGGGAGCAGGCCAGGGAGGCCGGCGTCATCGCCGACCAAGGACGCCCGGGACAAGGAGGGTCGCCGCCATGAGCGCCCGCGACCTGAACTGCGAAGAGGTCATCGAGCGGCTCTTCGACTATCTTGATCAAGAGCTGGATGCGCAGCAGGCGGCCGATATCGATCGGCACCTGCACCGCTGTCGCGACTGTTTCACACGCAGCGAATTCGAAAAACGCTTACGAGCCAGGGTGGCAGCCGCCGGCACGGCCAGCGCCCCGCCGCGGCTGCAGCGACGTATCCGGCACCTGCTCGACCAGTTCAACGGAGACGAGTCGGATACCACCCGCTGACCCCTGAAGAGCGCTGCTTATGGTGGCCATACTCGGTTACTCCCGGCAGCAGATCGCCGCCGCGGTCCAGGAGATGTACACGACCGTGGCCGACGCGCCGGACAGCCCCTTCCACTTTCCCGTGGGCCGCGCGGCCTGCCAGCGGCTCGGCTATCCCGAGACGCTGACGGCCGATTTGCCCGACGCGCTGCTGGCCTCCTTCGCCGGGGTCGGCTACCCCTTTCGCGCCCAGGCCATTCAGCCCGGCGACCGGGTGCTCGACATCGGGGCTGGCGCCGGCAACGACACCCTGATCGCCAGCCGACTCGCCGGCCCCGAAGGACGGGTGATCGCCCTGGACCTCACCGCCGCCATGACCCGCAAGCTCAAGGGTACGGCCGACCAGGCGGGCTACGACAATCTCAGCGTCGTCCAGGCCTCGGCGGAGGCGCTGCCGCTGGCCGATGCCAGCATCGACAGCATCACCAGCAACGGCGCCCTCAATCTGGTCCCGGACAAGCGTCGCGCCGTGGCCGAGATGTTCCGGGTGCTGCGACCGAACGGACGTCTCCAGCTGGCCGACGTGGTGATCCACCGGCCGGTGTCGGTGGACTGCCATGAAGACCCGCGGCTATGGGTCGAGTGCGTGGTGGGTGCCACGGTGAAGGAGGAGCTGCTGGCGCTGTTCGCGGAGGCCGGCTTCGAGGACGTCGAGGTGGTGGGCAGCCACGACTATTTCGCCCTGAGCCCCAGCCGACAGACCCGCGAGGTGGCGCAAAGCTTCGGCGCCCACGCCATTGAAGTGGGCATGCGCCGCGGCGAGCAGCCCCCCTCGGCGCTCCAGCGCTGGTGGCGCCGGCTCGATCCGCGGCGCGCCTGGCTGCGCCTTGAGCGCCGGGGCCTGCTGGGCATGGCGGCGCTCGCCCTGGCGCTGGTGAGCTGCTACGGCACCCTGGCGCTGGTCGGGCTGCTCCCCCTGCTGGGCATCGGCCTGACGCTCAACGAGGGCGCCTGGGCCGGCACCATCACGCTGTTCGTGCTGTTGACGCTGCTGACCCTGGCGGCCGGCTATCGCCACCATCGTCACCTGGGACCGACGCTGCTGGCCGCGGCGGGCAGCGGCACCGTGCTCTACGCGCTGTTCATCGACTACCAGGCGCTGGTGGAGCTGGCCGGCTTCGTCCTGCTGGCCGGAGCCGCGCTGTGGGACCTGGCACAGCGGCGACGTCAGGAGGCCCGGGCGCTGGGGCTGGGGCTGGACAAGGGGTGAACCATCCGGCATGAAGCTCGAACGAGCGCCTGGTTCCCCCCCCGTGCACAGGAAACCAGAGCCCACACGGCAGGCTGTGAGGACATCCGACCGGGCCCAACCGAGTGCAGCACAAGCCACTGCAACATACACTGATTGCATGAACTGATGGCGACCGTGCCGCACGCTGACGGAGGGGAGATCATGAGCCACAGGTTTATCGAGGTCGTAACCGATTACCCGACGACCGAGCAAGTCTATACGCTGCTGTTGCAGATCGAACAGATCGTGCATATCCGACCGGAAGCCGAAGCGGAAAACGAGCCCCGTCATGAACCGGGCGCCGTTGTCACTTTGGCGAACGGCGAAGTGCTGATCCTGAAAACCCCTTACGCAAAGCTAGCCCAGGAGCTGGACGAGGTGAACATGGTCCTGCGGCCATGAATCGGCATCGAATGGGAAGACAAGCACGTGAAACGAGCGGGCGGGGAGGTGTCAGTCCGCCGGGGCGCTCCTCTTCAGGCTGAACCGCGCCAGCTGGGTCGGCTGGCCGAGCCTCGGGTGCCACTCGCCGATGCCCGAGAGCGCCACACGATAGCCGTTGCGGCGGGCAACCCCCCGCGCCCAGTCGCGAAAGCGCGCGCGGTCCCACTCGAACTTGTGATCGGGCTCGCGAAACTCACCCGGCGCCAGGCCGAACAGCGGGTTGAACTCGCGGTTGGGGGTGGTCATGACCAGCAGCCCTGGGCGCAGCCCGTCGAACACGGCGCGTTCGACCCGCGACAGCGCCTCCGGCGGCACATGCTCGATGGTCTCGACCATGGCGGCCGCCTCGAAGCCGGTGAGACGCGGGTGGCGCTCGGCATAGGAGCCGCAGATCAGCTCCAGGCGCGCGGCAACCGCAGCCCCCGGCGCCGCCAGGCGCAGCTTGGCCTGGGCCAGCAGCTCGCCGGAGAGCTCCAGCCCCACCAGCCGCTCGAACTGGGGCTCACGCAGCAGGTACTGCAGCAGGGTGCCGGTGCCGCAGCCTAAATCGAGCACGCGACGCGCCCCGCTGGCGACCAGCATGCCGGCCACGCAGCGCAGCCGCTCCTGGTGCAGGTCCGGTGCCTCGATATCGCTCATACGCCCCCCGCTCGGTAGGACAAGGATGATGAACGAGAAACCGGGCCGTTTGAAGCCGGCGCGGCTCTTGCGAGCGAACGGAGCTCGGAAAAAGGGCGCAACACGGCTTGCGCCCCAAACTCGCCACACGCCTGCCTCGAGAGGGCCTTTCAGATCTTGCCCAGAGCGACCCGCGGCCCCTCGTAGACCAGAGCGTTATGCAGCTGCACCAGGGTGGCACCGGCCCGCAGGCGCTCACTGACATGCCACGCCGAACGGATACCTCCCACCGCGATGATCGGCAGGCGTCCCGCCAGCTCAACGGCGAGCCGGTCGATCCACTGGCAGGCCTGGCGCTGGCGCTGCGGCGCCTGCCACTCGACATAGCGCTGTGGCGTGGCCGGCGGACCGGGGTCGATCGCCGCAGTCAAGGCATCAAAGCGCAGGGCCGCCAGCCGGGTCACGACCGGGGGAAGCGCGAGGCCCTCAAGGCTTAGCTTGACCTTTACGGCCAGGGGCACATAGCGGCCGGACAGTACGGTCAGGGCCCGCTGCTCCTGTTTCAGGGCGACCAGCAACTCCTCCAGCAGCTCGTCATGGCTCGGGTGCAGCAAGGCAGCGGCCTGCCGACTGCACAGGTTGATGGCGACATAGTCGGCCTGGTTCCAGACTGACCTCAGCCCCTCGAGGTAGTCATGGCAGGCCTGCCGGGGTACGGACTGCGGGTCCATACCGATACTGACTCCCAGGATGGTGCCGGCGGAGTCTGGCGAACGCGCACCGGCCAGGCACACAGACGCCTCTTGTGGCCCCAGCGTACCGACTTCGATACTCCCGAATCCCAGCGCACCCGCCTCCCGCCCCAGGGCTCCCTGCTTGTCGAAGCCGGCGGCGATGCCGAGCGGGTTCGGGAAGCTCAGGCCCATGGTCCGCACCGGAGCATACGCCGGGTACGCGCCCCGCGCTAACGAAGGGGGCAAACCGCCCAGGAGACGGGCGCTCAACCTGGCCCGCGCCAACGCCAGCCGGCGGCCGAGCGACGGCTTGCGATGCATCAAGGCGGTCATGAGATATCGAGACATGGGGGCAGAACCCAAGAGAGGTGAAATGGCACCCAAGACCGGCCAGCGCCCCGGCACGGCGATCAGGCGTGCCGCGCGGCAAACGCATGCAGAAAAGCGATCAAGGCATCGACGCCCGCCTCGGGCATGGCGTTGTAAAGGCTGGCGCGCACTCCCCCGACGGCCGGGTGCCCCTTCAGGTGCAACAACCCCTGTTCACTGGCCTGCCGCAGAAACTCTCCCGTCAGCGCATCATCAGCCAAATGAAAGCAGACATTCATTCGCGACCGGTCCAGGGCGCACGAACGACAGAGGTAGAAGTCACTGCCGTCGATGGCCTCATACAGCTTGGCGCTCTTACGCCGATTGCACTCGGCCATGACACTCAGCCCGCCTTGGCGCTTCAACCATTGGAACACCAGGCCGGCGATATAGACCGCATAGGTCAGCGGGGTATTGAAGCGCCCGTTGCTTTCCGCTTGTACCCGGTAGCTGAAGGCCGAGGGCGTCTCTGGCCGCGCCGGTCGCAGCAGGTCGTCACGGATGATGACGATGGTCAGCCCGGCAGGGCCGATGTTTTTCTGCGCACCGGCATAGATGACACCGAAACGCTCAACGGCCAGGGGACGAGACAAGAAATCGGAGGTCATGTCAGCCACCAGCGGCACCTCACCCGTCTCCGGCAGCCAGTGGTACGCCAGGCCATCGGCCGTTTCATTGCTGGTGATATGGCAGTAACCTGCGCCCGGGGTCAGCTGCCAATCGGCCTGGGTGGGAATCTGACGGTAATCCCTAGCCGCCCCACTGGCGGCGACATTGATCCGCACGTAGCGACTGGCCTCGGCAATCGCCTTCCGCGACCAGTGTCCCGTATCGGCGTAATCTGTCGTCGCACCCGCGGGCAGCAGGTTCATCGGCAACAGGGCGAACTGCGCCGAGGCGCCACCCTGCAGAAACAGGATGCGATAGTCGGCGGGTACCCCGAGCAGCTCGCGCAGGTCCTGCTGCGCCTGCTGCTGGATGGCCTGGAACACCTCGCCGCTAAAGGGCATCTCCATCACCGACATGCCGCTGCGCTGCCACTCCAGCAACTCCTCCCGGGCCTGGCGCAGCACGTCGCGGGGCATCATGCCCGGGCCGGCGGCGAAGTTGAACACGGGTTCAGACGAAGAGATGCAGACCATGTCCGCTGGCCGCCATGAAGAACAACAAGGGGATCGACAGGATGGTATTGGTGCGTGACGAGAGGAAGGTGATGCGCGAGCAGCGCACCCGCTCCTCCATCGGTGCCGGTACGAATCCCAGCACCTTCTTCTGGTGGGGCCAGAGCACCAGCCACAGGTTGAGCAGCATCAGGGTGCCGATCCAGCCCCCCATGCCGATCACCGCGTAGGGCCCCTCGAGCATCAGGGCATCAGGCAGCCAGCCGCGATACCACAGCATACCCATGCCCGATACCCAGACCACGATAGAGGCGTAGCGGAAGGTGCCGTGCTCACGCTGCATCCGCGCCTCCAGTGCCGCGCTGCGCGCCTCTTCGGTCGCCTCGCCATTGAACGGTTTGAAGGTCGGGTTCTTCACGACATTGGCGTAATTGTGGCCGATCCAGATGATCGCAAAGAGGATGTGTGCCCAGCGGAACACGAAGTCGAGCAATGCAAGGGTCATGGCAAGTCCCTGGGAAGCTGTCAAATGTCGCGGTCGATCAGCGTCGAGTCCGAAAGCCACCTAGGCTCTGTCTGAAAAGTTGACGAGCGATGGTCAGACAAGGCAAAAATCGGCGAAAAGACGGAGTTTACGGGTTGTAAATGAGTATTTTGAGCCGATTTTTAACGCCGTATGGCCGAGCGCAGGCACTTTTCGAACAAAGCCTAAACCAATGTACGGACAAACAAATAGAGCACGGCGGTCAGCGCCATGCCCGCGGCCAGAGTGCCCCCGAGAGAGTCGTGTGGCAGTTTCATGTCGCCTTCCTCCCCAACCGATGACTGCTACTCCGCGCGATCAACGAGCCGACATGCTTGTCCGGAATCGCTGACTGCTGGACCGCCTGTTGGATGAGATGGTGGTGGGGAGACTTGCTACAGGCGGGATCGGTATTGGCGGCATCGCCCGTCAGCAGCAGGGCCTGGCAGCGGCAGCCGCCGAAATCCTTCTCCCTCTCGTCGCAGCTGCGGCAAGGCTCTTTCATCCATGCATCACCGCGGAATTTCTGAAAGGTCGGAGACTCCCGCCACAGCCACTCGAGGCTGTGCTCTCGGACATTCGGAAACTCCAGGGTGTCGATGCTGCGGGCCTGGGAGCAGGGCAGCGCCGAGCCATCCGGTGCGATGGTCAGGTGGATGGACCCCCAACCGTTCATGCACGCCTTGGGACGCCCCTCGTAATAATCGGGAATGACAAAAAAGATGGTCATGGCGTCGCCCAGGCGCTCACGGGCCTTATTCACTTCCGATTCCGCCCACTCCAGCTCTTCACGAGTGGGCAGCAACTGGTCTCGATTCAGTAACGCCCAGTTGTAGTACTGCACGTTGGCCAGCTCCAGATACTCCACGCCCATCTCGCTGGCAAGTTCGATAATCTCCGGCACCTGGGCGATATTGTGCCGACTGATGGGAACATTCAGCACCATGGGGAAACCATGGATCTTGATCTCTTTGGCGACTGAAAGTTTCCTGTCGAAACTCTCCACCCCTGCCAGCATATTCGCCGTATCACGGTCACTGGACTGGAAGCCCAGTTGAATATGTTTGAGCCCGGCCTCCTTGAGTGCCGCCAGGCGTTTCGAGGTAAGACCGATGCCGGACGTGATCAGGTTAGTGTAATAGCCCAGGTCGTTGGCTTCGCAAACCAACTCCTCGAGATCCTTGCGCAGGGTGGGCTCACCGCCAGAAAAGCCGATCTGCATGGCACCCATCTTACGGGCGTCGCGTATCACGCCCTTCCATTCATCGGTGCTCAACTCATGCTCACGATAGCGGTCGAAATCGACCGGGTTACTGCAGAACACACACTGCAGCGGGCATTGATAGGTGAGTTCGAGCAACACCCAGATGGGCTTTCCTTCCCCATCAAGACGCAATTCGGATCCAACCTTTGGCATGGGACACCTCCAGGAACTTGATGACACCTTCGGTAATGGCATCACGATCGGCTTGATAGAGCGCCTCTAGCTCATCAATGATCTCTTCGACGGTAGTCTCACCGTTGCAACATTTCAGGATGGCCCCGCCAGTATCATTCAACTTAACGATACCCTCGGGATAGAGAAGCACGTGCGCGTTCTGGGACTCTTCCCAGCGAAAGAGAAAGGTGGGACTAACGAAATAAGTATCGCCCAGACTAACCTCATTGTGCGCTGCCATGCCCAGCTCCTCTTTATTGTAATCGTGACTAAAGCCGGGAATGGCCATAGACCACTCCCGGCGACTCACTCAGCGGACATAGACATAGGCTGTGACTTCAAACCCCAGACGCAGGTCACAGTACGCCGGATCGATCCATTGCATAAGAAATCTCCCGATATGATAAAACACCATTGTTGCAACTTGTTATGCTGCCCTAATAAGGGTAGAGAGGAAAAACAGACGCATGCATAGGACTTTGGAACTAAAACCCACCCTCCTTGGTCGCAACTCTTATTCTTTACACCTTGCAAACATTGAACTGAAACCTGATTATTGATAACGGTCAAGGACGGCTTTCATTAAGTATGCAGCCATACCCAGGGCAAAGGCAGCCACTGCATCTGGTAAAACCGCTGCAGTTCCTCGAGGGTCAGGTCGGCAACCGCCCGCAATACTTGGCGGGGACGCTGGCAAGCGGTGTCGCCCACCGTCAGGCTGCTCCAGCACTGCTCCGCCCGCTGGGAAGGCTGTCGCAGCTGTCCCCGCAGACTCTGCAGCAGGCCGTCGCGGTAGTGCCTAAAGCGCGCGGGGTCGATGTCGACGGGTGACGGCTCGGACGCCAGCAGGAAATGCCCGATCCGTTGCTGCAGTTCCGCCACCGATAGCGAAGGCGACTGCACCAGCAGTATCAGGCCGGGACGCTCATGCAGGGGCAGATAGCGGGCCAGCACCACGTAGCCCAGCTGCTGTTCGACGCGCAGCCGCTGGAAGAAGGCATCGTGGAGCAGCGGGGCCAGCAGTCGGTGGCAGGCCTCCCGCAGCGGAGAAGCGTCTGGGGCTGGCAAATACAACGCCACCGCGCTGTCGGGATGGGTTGCCAAGAGCCGGTAGTGGTAGGTATGGCCGGCCCGCAGGGGCGCAATCACCGGCTGGCGGCGCACCACCGCTGGCCGGTCGCCGCTCGGCAGAGCGGCTTCCCACACGGCGGCCAGATGCCGCGCCTGAGACGGCTCCAGCCGGCCGGCCATCAGGCAGTCGAACCCCGCGCCATGCAGCCACTCGTGTCGGAAGGCCTGTAGCGACTCCACCGCAACCGTCGTCATCTCGGCGAGGCGCTCCTCCTCGCTGAAGCCGTGGCCCAGCCGTACCGCGGGCAGCTGCAGCAGGCGCCGGAACGAATAGTCATGCCGTTGCGCCTCCCAGCGTGCCTGCAGCACCTGCCGGGCCAGGTCGAAGCGTGACACGGTGATCGGATCGTGCATCAGGCAGCGCAGCAGTCGCTGCAGCAGCCGCTCGAACTGTCCGGGAAAGCCGCTGGCCTGCAGCGTGATGCCCTGGTGATACCGCTCCAACGTCAGCCGCAGACCGGCCGCCCGGGCCTGCTGCAGCTCCCCGGCAAGCTCCTGCTCCAGCCAGGCGATCAGCAGTTCCGTCAGGACGAGGCCGCTGCGGGTATCCAGGTCGCGAGCCAACACTAGGTTAACGTACAGCTCCGTTCGCGTGCCCGGCAGCGACTGGTGCCAGATCCGGCACCGTCCGCTGTCGTGCAGCAGCCGGGGCAGGGAGGATGCACTCGTCTCCGGGGGGCCGGAAGGGGTCGCCAAGATGAAGGGGTTGGGGGGCGACAGGGTGAAGCGGCACGCCTCTGCCCAGGTGTCCCTGTGCCGCGGCGCCCCCGAGATTCGGTAGGGGGCCGGGAACCAGGGGCTGATGCGGTCGCCCGTGGCCTCGGGGTCGACCGCCAGCGCTAGAAGGTTGCGCGGGGTCAGGTGGGACAAGCAGTCGGCGATTACCTGGGGCTGGAACGCATCCAGTCGGTAGGGGCCGCGCAGCGCCTCCTCGACGGGATAGCGGTGGAGCTGTCGCGCCAGCGACTTGACGAACTCGATGGTCGACGTCGTGGCCAGGTGCCGGAACCGTTGCTCGGCTAGGGTCTGCCTCTCGCGATGGCGCCAGGCGGCAATGCCGTCCGCCCCGATCCGCTGCAGGTAGGTGAACACGGCTGCCGTGATGGCCTCGCGGTGGGCCATGCCGTTAGCCGTGAGGCGCAGCTGGATCTGGAAGAGGGCCTGGGGACGCGTCTGAAGCAGCACCGAGGCGTCGATGGCCGTCAGCCATCCCCGGTCCGCGAGCCGGCCGTGCAGGCTGCCGGGGCCCCGGCAGGTCAGCAGCTCCCCCAGATACTCCCAGGGCTGCAGATAATCCTCCGGCCGCGGGGCGGGCACCGGAAAGCACAGCCGCAGCTCGTGGCAGCAATGCATCGGTTGCAGCTCCACCTGCAAGGGCAAGCTGTCGGGCTGGATCAGGGGGGGGCAGGCAGCCGGCGGCGGCATCGCCCCGCCGGGAATCCCCTCGAAGCAATGGCCCACCTGCCGCTCCAGCGCGTCCAACGGCGCCGCTCCGACAACCACCAGCCGCAGATTGGCGGCCCTGTAATAGCGCTCCCGGAAGGCCAGCAGGGCTCGGCGCAACGCCTCGGGCACCGCCCCCAGGGTGTCACGGTTGCCGGCAAAGAATCGGCTGGCGGGATGCGCCGGATCGAGGAGCTGTTTGATGACCCCCAGGATGCGTTGCTCGTCATCCTCCCGCCGAGCCCGGTATTCCGCATCGATCACCTCCCGCTCCTGGGCGATGGCCGCTACGCTCAGGCTCGGAGCGATGAAGAACTGGGCGAACCGGTCCAGGGCACCGGCCAGGTGGTCGGGGGGAATCTCGAAGAAATAGCGGGTCAGGTCGTACTCCGTGGTGGCGTTGTAGCGCCCGCCGTGCCCCTGGACATAGCGCGGGAACTCATCCGGCGCCGGATACTTTTCCGTGCCCAGGAACAGCATGTGCTCCAGCAGATGGGCCAGCCCGGCACACTCGGGCGGTTCATCGCCGCTGCCGGCTCCCACGCCCATGGCGGCCCCCGCCTGGTCCGCGGCGGGATCGGAAAGTAGCAGGACCCTAAGACCGCTTGGCAAGGTGAGTGAGCGGCTTTGACGATGGTCGGGCGGAGTGTGGATCATCGAGGTGGCTCTGGGGCGAAAGGAATGTCCTGGCGAACCTAAAAAAGAGGCGCAACCGAAGTCGCGCCCCAAGGACTCACCACACACAACCACCGCTTGCCGTGAGAGAGTCTCGCGATGAAGTCGTCAAGCAGCGCACGGGGGGTTGCTAGTCGAGGCTACGTTGCTGTCCGGCCGCTTGCCGGGCGGCAAGAGCCGCCCGGCAGGCTCGTCAAGAGTTCGGAGCGTCCGCAAGGCTCAGAAGAAGCCCAGCGGGTTGGTATCGTAGCTGACCAGCAGGTTCTTGGTCTGCTGGTAGTGCTCCAGCGCCACCTTGTGGGTCTCGCGGCCAATCCCGGACTTCTTGTAACCACCGAAGGCGGCGTGTGCCGGGTACTGGTGGTAGCAGTTGGTCCAGACGCGACCCGCCTGGATGCTCCGTCCCATGCGGAAGGCGACATTGATATCGCGGCTCCACACCCCGGCACCGAGGCCGAACTCGGTGTCGTTGGCGATCGCCAGGGCCTCTTCCTCGTCCTTGAAGGTGGTCACCGCGACCACCGGACCGAAGATCTCCTCCTGGAAGACGCGCATCTTGTTGTGGCCCTTGAGCAGGGTCGGCTGGATGTAGTAGCCCTTGTCGTAAGCCGGATCGAAGCTTTCCTTGTCGCCGCCGGAGAGGAACTCGGCGCCCTCCTGGCGAGCAATCTCCATATAGGACATGATCTTGTCGAACTGCTCCTGGGAGGCCTGGGCGCCGACCTGGACATCGGTATCCAGCGGGTTGCCGCGCTTGATGGTTGTCACCCGCTCGAGGACCCGGGCCATGAAGGCGTCGTAGATGCTCTCCTGGATCAGCGCGCGCGACGGGCAGGTGCACACCTCGCCCTGGTTGAAGAACGCCAGCACCAGGCCCTCGGCTGCCTTGTCGATGAACTCCGGCTCGGCGTCCATGATGTCGGCGAAGTAGATGTTGGGTGACTTGCCGCCCAACTCCACGGTGGAGGGAATGAGACTCTCCGCGGCACACTTGAGAATATGCTGGCCCACCGGGGTCGAGCCGGTGAAGGCGAGCTTGGCGATGCGCTTGCTGGTGGCCAGCGCCTGGCCAGCTTCGGCACCGTAGCCATTGACCACGTTGAGCACGCCGGGCGGTAGCAGGTCACCGATCACCTCGACCACCTTGAGGATCGACACCGGGGTCTGTTCGGCGGGCTTGAGCACCACGCAGTTGCCCGCCGCCAGCGCCGGGCCCAGCTTCCAGGCGGCCATCAGGATCGGGAAGTTCCAAGGAATGATCTGCCCGACCACGCCCAGCGGCTCGTGAAAGTGATAGGAGACGGTCTTGGCGTCGATGTCCGCGGCCGTGCCCTCCTGGGCGCGGATGCAGCCGGCGAAATAGCGGAAGTGATCCACGGCCAGCGGGATATCGGCATTGAGTGTCTCGCGCACCGCCTTGCCGTTGTCCCAGGTCTCGGCCACGGCGAGCATTTCCAGGTTCTGCTCGAGCCGGTCGGCGATCTTCAGCAGGATGTTGCTGCGCTCGGTCGCCGAGGTCTGGCCCCAGGCCGGTGCGGCCTTGTGGGCCGCATCCAGCGCCAGCTCAACGTCTTCCGCCGTGGAGCGCGGGATCTCGCAGAACACCTCGCCGTTGACCGGGCTGATGTTGTCGAAGTATTGCCCCTTCACCGGCGGCACGAACTCACCACCGATGTAGTTACCATAGCGTTTTTCAAAGCTCACAACGGAATCGGGCTGACCGGGGTTGGCATAGATCATGTTACTGACTCCTTGAGTCGCTGGTTCTTGCGCACTGTGTGACTGAGCTGGATGCTCCTGTGAGGTGACGCCCTCCCGAGCGCCTCCAGAAACCGCTGCTAACGCCGATGGCGGCTCCGTCGATACCGAAGCACTTACGTTCGCAGTCGCGGGGGACCGTGAACGAGCGAAGAGTTGTGTCAGCTTGTTCAGTGAAAACCCCATATGCCTCCCTCTCGTATTTCATGATTTCGGGGCATTGCCACTGCCATCTTCTGCAAAAGCAGCCTCGAAGATCAGTGTAGTGAGCTCACTCCGATCACCCATGCTCCCTTGGAGCATAATGGGCGAGCCTTTGGTAGTAGATGCTCGGGGCAGTGCCAAAAGAGACACCCCGGGCGAGTCCATGCTGCGCTGCCACAGGGGAAAGCTCCGTGTCATCCAGCGCTTCAGTGGCAGCGATGCCCGCCCTGACAGCAGGACGGGCACCCTCTATGGCGTACAGGTATGCCTGCGCCTGCTTACTGTTCGACGTACTCACGTGGCAGCTTGAAGGTCCACAGCATGCCGCCTTGATTGAAGTCCTTGATCACCTCGGCAACTTCACCACCCCACAGGGGCACCGCCCCGCCCCAACCGGAGACCACCGAGACATACTGCTCACCGTCCATTTCCCAGGTGATCGGCGAGGACACCACACCAGAACCGGTATTGAAACGCCAGAGCTCCTCGCCGGTGGTCGCGTCGAAGGCCTTGAGATAGCCTTCCGGCGTGCCGGTAAAGACCAGGTTGCCGGCCGTGGTCATGACACCGCCCCACAGTGGGGCGCGGTTCTCGTGGCGCCACACCTCCTCGCCGGAGACCGGATCCACGGCTCTCAGCACGCCGATGAAGTCATCGTTGGCGGGGCGAATCGTAAAACCGGCCCCCAGATAGGCGGCCCCCTTGCGGTAGGAGACGGGCTCGTTCCAGATATCCATCAGCCACTCATTGGAGGGGATGTAGAACAGACCGGTATCCTGGCTGTAGGCCATGGGATTCCAGTTCTTGGCACCGAGGAAAGCGGGCTGTGCCAGAACCGTCTCGCCCTGCTCATCACTCGTATCGGCGGGATTGCCGGGGCGCCCACCCTCGGCGAAGATCGGTCGGCCGTTCTCATCCAGTCCTTCCGCCCAGGTAATCTTGTCGGCGAAGGGGAAGCCGTGGATGAACTCGCCGGTCTCGCGATTCAGCACATAGAAAAAGCCGTTGCGATCCGCGGTGGCCGCCGCCTTGATGGTGGCACCATTCTCCTCGTACTCGAAGGAGATGACCTCGTTGACGCCATCGTAATCCCAGCCATCGTTGGGCGTCGCCTGGAAGTGCCACTTGATGGTGCCATCATCGGGGTCGATGGCCAGACGTGACGAGGTATAGAGGTTGTCCCCGGGACGCAGGTGGGAGTTCCAGGGTGCCGGGTTGCCAGTGCCGATCAGCAGGCTATGGGTATCGATGTCATAGAAACCGCCCAGCCAAGGCGCACCGCCACCATGCTGCCACATGTCACCAGGCCAGGTGACCCCCGCTTCTCCACCGGTGATGCCGTTCTCGACGGGCTCGCCATTCTCGTACACATAGCCCATGTGGCCTTCCACCACGGGCCGGGTCCAGAGCTCGTCGCCGGTTTCGGCATCGAAGGCGAAGACGGTGCCCACGACGCCGAACTCACCGCCGGCGACACCGGTGATGAGCTTGCCGTCGATGATGATGGGCACCGCCGTGATGGAGTGCCCCGCCTGATAGTCGGCGACACGCTTGATCCACTGAACACGGCCCGTTTCGCGATCAAGCGCCACCAGGCGCGCATCCAGGGTGCCGAAATAGACCTTGTCGCCATAGATGGCAGCACCGCGGTTGATGACGTCACAGCAGGGCATGATACCGTCGGGCAATCGCGCCTCATATTGCCAGATCTGCTCGCCGGTATGGGCATCGACGGCCCACATCCTGGAGTAGGATCCTGTGACATACATCACCCCATCCTTGACCAGCGGCTGGGACTCCTGGCCCCGTTGTTTCTCGCCACCGAAGGAAAAGGCCCAGACAGGACGCAGCTGATGTACATTCTCGGTGTTGAGCGTTGCCAACGGGCTGTAGCGTTGCCCGTGCATGCCCATGCCATTGGTCACCACCTGATGGACGGACTGGTGGTCATCGAGGAGTTCCTCGTAGGTCACCGCATGGGCACTGAGAGACACGGCTAGGGATAAGGCAGTGAGGGCAAAGGGCGTTACAATCCTGCCCGGGCGAATCGACTTCATCATGATGCTCTCCCGATGGGGCAATATGTTGGTCATTGTTCACTGTCGGTGCGAATCGGTACTCACCATCGCTCTATCCAATGTGGTGGATCCTCTGGTGAACAACCATGCCCCTCCGGAACGACATACCTACTCACTTGGTCCTACTACCCGCTCCACCGCCCAGGGCACGAACTGAAGCAGAGCTTCCAAAAAAAAGCCGCCCGGGGCGGCGATTAGGCTATATCTGAAAAGTCGACGAGCGATGGTCAGACAAGGCAAAAATCAGCGAAAAAACGGAGTTAACGGGTTGTAAATGAGTACTTTTAGCTGATTTTTAACGCCGTATGGCCGGGCGCAGGCACTTTTTGGACAAAGTCTAAGTGTCTCTGCATGACCATTTATCAGTCATTGTCAGCGCCCAGGATCTCCTCGTAGAAGTCGGGCATGCGATACTCGAGGGCGTGGGCCTGGAAGATATCTCCCAGCGTGCCGTCACGCACCGCCCGGTCCACGATCGCCTCGACCGCATAGCCCAGTTGCCGGTGGTTGTGCCGCACGGCCATGCCGATATCCCATTGCTGGCGGGAGATGCCCGGAAAGGTGGCGTCCGCCAGCCGAAAGTCATGCTCCGGATAGTGCGACACGAAGTGCTCCAACTCACCGCGTATGGCCATGACCCCGGCGATCTCGCCACGGGCCATCGCCGCGAAGGCGTCCCCGGCATCGCGATAGTGGCGGACGTTGTCACGCAACTGGCCACCCATCGCGGCGGTCAGGTAGGTCGCGGGAAGGGTCCTGTACTCCGCGCCGATAGGACGCTGGCGGAAACTGCCCAGCGTCACCGCATCGTCAAGCTGAGCCGAATCGAAGGCGATGTCCCACTGCTCGCGCTGATAGGGGCCGAACATCACCACGCTCTTGTTGATGTACTCCCCGGTAGAGTCGCGCATGTAGGCGAAGTTACGATCATAGGGCACCCGCAGCATCACGTCGGCCACCTGGGTCGGCCGTAAGTAGTGGCCGCGCGAAATGGTGTTACCGAGGTCGCGCCCCAAGCTGCTGGCGGGTTTGATCCAGAAGGGCCGGAATTCGAGCCCCAGCCCCTCGGCGATGGCATGTCCGATCTCGACATCGACCCCCCTGGCACTCCCGTCCTCCTCACGATAGGCATAGGGAGGAAAATCTTCATACAGGCCGATATTGATATGCCCCGAGGCAATGACCTCATCAAGGTTGCGCAACGGAGGTCGCTTGAGGAGCACATCGTTCTCCGCGCGATTTGGCAGTACATCCGCCGTGGCGACCTCCAGCGCCACCGACGACAGCGCCCCCCCCCAGGCCGACGGCTGAGCGAGCAGCAGTGCCAGCGCAATCAGTAGTCTTTTCCACATGACGTTGACCCTCCCGTAGGCGATTTTGCGTTGTGGCGATTCCCCTCAACGGTGATTCGCCGGATCAGCGCGACGTCACCGACTCTATGTAGGTCTTGATGGCCCAGATGGCAGTCTGATCAAGGTTTTCCTCAAAGGCTGGCATGCCGCGATCGGTGCCATACATGGCGCGCTGCAGATAGTACTCGTCGTCCCATTCTTCGAGCTGGCGAAGGTCGGGTGTCAGCCCGCCGGACATGGCCTCGATACCGTGGCAAACGGCACAGTTGCCGGCATAGCCACGGCGGCCGACTTCCACGGCCCTGTCGTGATATTCATCGTGGTATTCGCCGCCGGCACGGAAGGGGTTCTCCATCAATGGTGCTTCACCCAGGTCGGGCAGGCCTTGGGTGTCGACCTCTTGGGGCGTGACGTCGCCATGGCCCAGAGCGATGCCGGCCGCACCCAGCAGCAGCAAGGCGGTGCAGGCGGTCGCGGCGAGCCGAAGACAGCGGCTTGGCTGGGCAGTGGCCAATGATGAAGTCGGCAGCAGGATGGCGGTCGTATTGCGCATGGTGGTCACCTGTCTTGCAAGTCATTCCGGGAATACCGAGAGCCTGGAGGCCATCGGCAGGTTGACTCGAGTCTAGGTAGCGAGGCACCGGCACCGCACCGCCACTTTACGCCTCTCCCCACTCCTCCCTTGGTACTAGCCCCCTACCCTCGCCCGCCACACCACCCCTCGGTCGTACTCCTTTGGAAGGAAAGGAAAAGCGCCATGGTGGCATGCCACGAAACGGGGAGAGCTGCTGAACTGGCTCAAACAATCCGCATCACCGCCCCGGCTTACCCTGACGGAGAACCCGCCATGTCCTATCAACAGAACTCGCATGCCCGACGCCCCCTGCTGCCCTCAACCCCCCAGCCGACCCGACACCGCTGGGGCATGGCCCTGGTCGCCGCAGCCCTGAGCCTGGCCTCGACGGGCGCCCTGGCCGCCGGCGACCTGGCCAACCGGCCGGAGCGCCTGGAACGCCTGGTCATCGGCACCGGCGAGAGCATGCTCGGCGTTTCGGTGCGCGAGCACGAGCTGGAGACCGGCCAGTCCTACCGACTGGTGATCGAGGCGACGGGCATGCGGGAGTGTGCCTGGGTGGCCCCCGGTTTCTTCAAGAACGCCTGGCTGCGCAAGATCGAAGTCGGCCATGTGGAGATCAAGGCGCCGACGCTGACCGAGCTGGAGTTCGAGCGCGAGGGGGAGGCCGAGCTGTTCTTCGTGCCGATCCGCCCGGGCACTTACGAATGGGCTTGCGCCGGCCTTGAGGAGCGCGGCGTGACCGGCACCTTCATCGTGCGCTGAACCCTGCCGCCCCCCTGAATCATCCCACTGGGAAACGCCCTAGGAGCTCACCATGGACACTTCTCCCCGGATACGTCGCGTCGCCTCCGGGCTCGCCCTGGCCGGGCTGGCCCTGGCATTTTCAACCCAGAGCCTGGCCGACGAGATGGAGATTCGCGTCGGCTACCTGCAATGGCAACCCGACCGTGGCCCGGCCCTGGCCCAACTCACTCCCGAGCCGGAGGATTCGGGTCTGCAGGGGGCGCGGCTGGCGATCGCCGACAATCTCAGCACGGGCCGCTTCCTCGGCCAGGCCTACCACCTGGAGAGCGTCATCGCGGACAGTGAAGACGCGCTGCTCGAGGCGTTGGAGGAGATGCTGGCCGAGGAGATCTCCATGATCGTGATGAACGTGCCGGCCGACACCCTGCGCCGGGCCGCGGCGCTTGGCAACGATCAGGCACTGATCTTCAACGCCGGTTCGCGGGACGTGTCGTTGCGCGTCAGCGATTGCTCTCCCTATCTCCTCCACACCGCACCCAGCCACAGCATGCTCACCGACGCCCTGGCGCAATGGTTGAACATGCGCCGCTGGCGCTCCGTGCTGCTGATCACCGGCCCCACGGAGGGCGACATCGCCTGGGCGGATGCCTTCCGCCGCTCCACCGACAAATTCGCTCTCACCATCGTCGACGACAAGGCGTGGACCTTCGACGCCGACATGCGCCGCAACGCCTCGGCGGAGCTACCGCTGTTCACTCAGGGCCCCGACTACGACGTGGTGGTGGTGGCCGACGAGCGCAACGACTTCGGTGACTTCGTGCCTTTCAACACCTGGCTGCCCCGTCCCGTGGTCGGCACCCAGGGCATGGCCCCGGACGCCTGGCACCCCGCCGTGGAGGCCTGGGGCGCCGCCCAGCTGCAGAATCGCTTCGAGAAGCAGGCCGAGCGCCATATGACCAGTACCGACTATGCCGCCTGGGCGGCGATCCGCTCGGTGGGGGAGGCGGTGACGCGCACCGAGAGCGACAGCATGGAGACGCTGCGCGAGTACCTGCTGGGCGACGAGTTCGAACTGGCCGCCTTCAAGGGCCGACCGCTGAGCTTTCGGGGCTGGAACGGCCAGTTGCGCCAACCCATTCCCCTGGCCCATCCCAACAGCCTGGTGGCCATGGCCCCCTTCGAGGGCTTCCTGCATCAGTACACCGAACTCGACACCCTGGGCTACGACGAGCCGGAAAGCGAGTGCAGGATCACCGACTGACAGCAATCCAGGCAACCCATGCCCAAGGTGGCCAGCCTTGCCGGTCAAGGCACTACACCCATCGCTGGGCCTGACCGCACCATGACATCGGAAACGGAGACGACAGCATGACACTCATACCGAAACTTGCCGCACTGGGCATCTTGTTCAGCCTGTCCACCCCGCTCTGGGCCGCCAGCCTGGCCTACGTTTCCAATGAGCGGGACAACACCATCTCGGTCATCGACATGGCAAAGCTCGAGGTCATCGACACCATCCCCGTGGGCCAGCGGCCGCGCGGGATACTGCTGACCCCCGATGAAGAGCAGCTGTATATCTGTGCCAGCGATGACGATACCGTGCAGATCCTCGACCTGGCGACAAACCGTATCGTCGATACCTTACCATCGGGTGAGGATCCGGAGCAGTTCGCCCTGCATCCCAACGGCAAGCACCTCTATGTCGCCAACGAGGACGATGCCATCGTCACCGTGATCGACGTGGAGACCAAGCGCGTGCTGGCGCAGATCGAGGTCGGTATCGAGCCCGAGGGCATGGGCGTCAGCTACGACGGCCGCTGGGCGGTGAACACCAGCGAGACCTCCAACATGCTCCACTGGATCAACACCGAAACCTTCGAGATCGAAAAGAACATGGTGATCGGTGCACGCCCGCGCCACGTGGAGTTCACCCACGACGACGCCCTGCTGTGGGCCTCCGCCGAGATCGGGGGCACCGTGCACATCATCGATGTGGAAGCGCTGGAAGAGATTCATACCATCGATTTCCGCATCCCCGGCGTGAACCAGGACCGCGTGCAACCGGTGGGCATTCAGCTCACCTCCGACGGTCGCTACGCCTTCGTCGCCCTTGGGCCGGCCAATCACATCGCCGTGGTGGATGCCCAGACCTTCGAGGTGCTCGACTACCTGCTGGTGGGTGCCCGGGTATGGCAGGTGGCGCTGAGCCCCGATGAGAAGACCCTGCTGACCACCAACGGCGTCAGCGGTGACGTCTCGGTGATCGACGTCGACAAGCTCGAGGTGATCAAGACCATCGACGTGGGCCGCTTCCCCTGGGGCGTGCGCATCACCTCGGGGTCCGGGTCGTGATCATGGAAGCCCTGGGCATCGGCTATCGCTACCGGCGCCAGCCCGTCCTGCAGGAGGTCAGCTTCACGCTGGCCTCCGGCCGTTTCCACGCCCTGTTGGGCCCCAATGGGGCCGGCAAATCGACCCTGTTCGGCCTGATGACCCGCCTTCTGGCCCTGCAGCGGGGCGAACTGCGTCTCGGCGAGCGATCGCTCAGGCATCAGCCTGCCGCCGTGATGCGCCATATCGGGGCCGTCTTTCAGCAGAACGCCCTGGACCTGGACCTCAGCGTGAGCCAGAACCTGCTCTACCATGCGGCCCTTCACGGCATGTCGCCACGGGAAGCCCAGCTGCGCTGCGCCGAGGAGCTGGAGCGCCAGAAGTTGACCGAACATGCCCGCATTCCGGTGCGCCGGCTCAACGGCGGCCACCGCCGGCGGGTGGAGATCGCCCGCGCCATGCTGCACAGCCCCGCCCTGCTGCTGCTCGACGAGCCCACCGCCGGGCTGGATCTCGACAGCCGGGCGGCCCTCGCCGCCCACGTCCGCCAGCTCTGTCGGGAGCGCCAGGTCACCGTGCTCTGGGCGACCCACCTCATCGAGGAGATCGCGCCCGAGGATCAGGTACTGGTGCTGCACCGCGGCCGACTGCTGGCCGATGAGCCGGGCGAAGCGCTATGCCGACGACACGGCGGCATCAGCCTCACCGATACCTTCAACGCCTTGACCCGGGAGGCACTCGCATGACGCTCCGCGACTTCTGGTACTGCTTCATGGGAGTTCAGAAACGGGAGTGGCTGCGCTTCTGGCAGCAACGCACCCGCTTCGCCAGCGCCCTGGTGCGCCCCCTGCTGTGGCTGGTGGTGTTCGCCGCCGGCTTTCGCATGGTGCTGGGCGTGTCGATCATCCCCCCCTATGTCACCTACATCACCTACGAGACCTATATCGTGCCCGGCCTGTGCGGGATGATCATCCTGTTCAACTCGATGCAGGGCGCGCTCTCCATGGTCTACGACCGCGAGCTAGGCTCCATGCGCGTCCTGCTCACCAGCCCGCTGCCGCGCCCCTTCCTGCTCTTTACCAAACTGCTGGCCATGGGCAGTGTCTCGGTCATCCAGGTCTATGTCTTCCTGCTGATCGCCCGCTGGGGCGTCGGCGTGCGCCCCCCCCTGGAAGGCTACCTGGCGGTACTGCCGGCGCTGCTGCTGGCATCGCTGATGCTGGGGGCACTGGGCCTGCTGATCGCCACCTGGATCAAGCAGTTGGAGAACTTCGCCGGGGTGATGAATTTCGTCATCTTTCCCATGTTCTTCCTCTCCTCGGCGCTCTATCCGCTGTGGCGGATGCAGGAGGCAAGCCCCTGGATACACCAGCTCTGCCTGCTAAACCCTTTCACCTACGCAGTAGAGACGATCCGCTTCGCACTCTATCTTCAGTGGAATCCCCTGGCCTTCGCCATCACCCTGGCGGTCACCCTGGTGTTCGCGGCCCTGGCCACGACCGGCTTTCGCCCTCAGCGCACACGGCTACTGGGCGTCAGAAACGTTTGACGCCCCTTGGCACACAGCCTTGACGGCGGGGCGATCAGGCTAGCGATCACCCTAGGCGGCATGACCGGCCGAGGCGGCGCAGGCCGGCAACCAGCCTGGCGGCGTCGCCGTCATCACGATTCAAGGGGGCATCGTATTGCAGCCTGGCCGGCCGGCCGTCGAGGTACCAGACCCGGTTCGCCAGCCGATGGGCGTCCCGCATCTCGTGGGTAACGCAGATCATCGCCATGGCAGGGCGCGCGTCCAGCAGTGCCGCGATCAGCGACTGCAGCTCTTCAGCGCGATCGGGGTCCAGGGAGGCGAAGGGCTCGTCCAGCAGCAAGAGATCAGGGTCGACGGCCAGGCAGCGCGCCAGGGCCGCACGCCGAGCCATCCCCAGGGAGAGCTGATCGGGCAGCAGATCCGCGCATCCCTCGAGCCCCACCCGCGAAAGAATCTCGGTGACGTCCGGCGCTCGCACCCCCACCAGCATCAGGTTCTGACGTAGCGTTCGCCACGGCAGCAGGCGATGCTCCTGAAACAGGTAGCCAATGCGCAAGGGTTTCAGGATTCGTTGGTCCATCGCCGCTTGCGAAGCGTCGAGGCCAGCGATCAGATTGAGCAGAGTGGTCTTGCCAATGCCCGACGGCCCCAGCAGACAGATGCGATCCCCTTCGTTCACCGAGGTCTCGATGGCGCCCAGCACAGGGTGCGCATCAGCGACGATCCGCAGGTCAAGCATGACGCCCTCCTCCGACCGACCGCCAGCGGGAAGCACGCCGCTCCATGGGCTGAAGAACCGTTAGCTCGATTAGCTGCACTACCGCAATGAAGGCGAGGCTGTAGGCCAGCAAGCTGGCCACGTCAAAGACCTGGAACGCCATGTGCAGTTGAAAGCCGATGCCGTCGGAACGGCCCAGCAACTCGACCACCAGCACGATCTTCCAGATCAGCGCCAGTCCGCCGCGGGTCGCGGCCATGAGATAGGGAAACAGCTGGGGCATCCACACATGCGTCAGGCGTTGCCAGGCACTGAAACGATAGACGCTGGCCATCTGCTCCAGACGCAGGTCGAGGCTACGCGCTCCTTCCCGCATGGTCACGGCCACATTGGGGATCTTGTTGATTACCACGGCCATTACCGCCGCCACCTCGATCAGCCCGAACCAGACATACAGCAAGATAATCACGACCAGCGCCGGGAGATTGAGCAGCAGCACCAGCAGGGGATCCAACAGGGCGTTGGTCAGGGGCGAGCGCCCCATGCAGAGGCCTATCAGCGTGCCCAGCGCCATGGCCAGGGCGAAGCTGATGGCGACACGCTGAAGCGTAATGGCCAGATGCCGCTGCAATTCTCCACTCACCGCGGCCGATTGCAGGGTCTGAAAGACAGCCAGCGGCGACGGCAACAGGCTGGAGTCGATCCACCAGGCGGCGATGGACCACACGGCCACCAGTAGTGGAAGCACGATCCAGTAGGCAAGCGGCGAGGCCCTCATGGCGATCTCGGCCAGCGTTCATGACGATAGAACAGACGCTCCGGCATGACCGCATCGGCACTTACCCCGGTATGTTCCAGCAAGCGCTGCAGCCCCACCACCTGACGGGCATTCAGCTCGGCGGGAATTCCCTCCACGAACCCCTGGCGCAACGCCAGGAAGTGATCGTCATCCATCGCTCGCATTAGCGGACGAATGGCCTGCCAGTGCCGTGGCTCCTCGGCCAGCTGTTGCTTCGCTTTGGCCAGCGCCGAGGCGAAATTCGCGACGAGGTCTTCATGAGCCTGGGCCCAGGCTTCGCGAAAGACATAGCCGAGTATCGGCAAGCCCGCTTCGAGACCCAGCTCCTGCAGCAACTCCTGCATATCCAGCGCCGTATAGGCCTGCCTCGCCGCCGTCAGCTCGGCGGCGAAGTGCCAGAAGGTCACCAGCACATCGACCTGTCCACGACGTAGCGCCTGGTTCAAGAGAGGCGGCGCCGCGTATTGGATAGTGGCGTCTCGAGACAGGTCGATGCCGTGCCGTTTTGCCACTCCATCGAGAAAGATCCAGCCCTTGCTATCGGGACCGCCGGCGACACCGATTCGTTTGCCGCGCAGATCGGCAATGGAATCGATTCGCACGTCCGTCGAGGCCAGAACATTGCCCATCTGCGCCGAGTAGGGGAGATAAAGATAGGGATCACCGCTGGCATATCGAGCCTGCGACCAGGTGAGATCCACCACGGCGCCGTGAACCTCGCCACTGGATACCGCAATTCTCGAAGCCGGCAGGTTGGCGACCAGCCTGACATCCAGCTCAAAGCCCGACTGACGATCCAGTCCCATCCGGCGCAGGTGATCCAGCTCCCAGTGAGCCGTCCCGAACTGCAAGACGCTGAGCTTCAGCAGCGGCAGTTGTCCCGCAAAAACGGGGGATGCTGCGAGCAACCAGGAGAGAACCACCAGCAGCCAACACAGCCTAGAGAGGGGGATTTCGGATTTCATGGTCCTCAGCATACGAAGACCACCGGTACCGCAGAATAGCACTTTGGTGTTTCTTCTTCGCTACGAAGGTTGGGTGGCTATCGGAGTATAAAGCGCCCTGATATAGCGGTGATGGCGGCACCGAATCGGCCTGGAGGCAGACCTTCTTGACCACTGTGCCGCCCTCCCTTTGCCACGCCCCCGTCAGTCATAGTCCCTAAGTACTATTCAGCCACGACTATCGTCATATTTCGGCAAGCATTGCACCCCGCCTAAGCTGTCCATGAATCCGCCATCTCCCCTTGAGCAGGCCGTTCCATGGCACATAGAGCCCACCTTCAGAAGTGAGCCAAGATGCGGATTCATAGTGACAGGCGCTCCCTACGCCTGGCCCTCGTCTCTACCGCGGCGAGTGCCGGACACCGGCGACAGCCACCATTGAGCAGGAGCCTCTCATCATGTCCCGATTTCCGTTGACTCATACCCCCGCCCAAGCCGCCATGCTGGCACTCTGCCTGTTCGGACGCAGCTCCATCGCGATCGACCCTGAGCATGACGATAGCAATGCCATAGTGACCGAAACACAGCGATCGGAGGCCGATGGCCCGCATGATGCCGTTCGGGATCCACGGCTACCCGTGGGCGGCCTGGGACATAGGAGTGCGACATAAGTCGTAGTGGCTCCCGAACCCATTGGCGCGATGATAGGAGCCAGGCTCCAAGCAAAGACCTGGCCATGCATCATCCCATACAACTATCAGGCCTCCGCCATGTACAAGCTGCTGATTGCCGACGACCACCCACTCTTTCGCGAAGCCATTGTCCGGGTGATTCGCGATGCCTTTCAAGAAGCGGAAATTTTTGAAACCGAAGACCTCGACGCCACCCTGACACTGGCGCAACAGCATGAGGATATCGACCTCATCCTGCTCGATCTCAACATGCCAGGCGTACACGGTCTGTCCGGGTTGATTCAGCTACGCACCGAAGCCCCCACCATCCCCGTGGTGATCATCTCCGCGGAGGAGGAGAAGCAGGTGATCCTGCAGGCGGTCACCTACGGCGCGGTGGGTTTCATTACCAAGTCGTCGCCCCGCGAGCAGATGACCAAGGCCATCGCGCAGATCCTTGACGGTAACATCTACCTACCCTCGGATATCATCCGGGCCAGCGACACGACAAAGCGCAGCGGCAGCCGCAACGAGCACGCCATTACCTCGCAGCAACTCGAAACGCTGACCCGCAAACAGCTCCAGGTACTCGAGCATATGACCCGAGGCGAGTCCAACAAGATGATCGCCTACAACCTCAATATTGCCGAAACCACCGTCAAGGCGCATGTGTCGGCGATCTTACGCAAACTTGGCGTCCATAGCCGGGTCCAGGCGATCCTCTCCACCAGCGACATCGACTTCAACGTCCACTTCAAACGCGTGCCGCGATCAGGCGACTGAGCGCCATGCGCAGCCTAAGCGGCTTGACCGGCTTGTGCAGCAGGGCATACCCCAGCGCGCGCATGCGCTGCTTGAGCTCCGCGCTGTGGTTAGCCGTGATCGTCATGACGGGAAGCGGCTCCCGGCGTCGGGCGTTGATGCGTTCGGCAAGCGCCAGACCGGTATCGCCATCGTCGAGGTGGTAATCGACGATCAGTGCATCAACCGAAGCCGTGTCCAGCGCCACCTGCTCCGCCAACGCCATCTCACTGTCGGCCACCCAGACCTCGCAGCCCCACCGCGTCAACAGCAGACGCATGGCCTCGCAGATATCGGCATCATTGTCGACCACCCAGATCCGCTTGCCCTCCAGTCCCATGTCACCGGACGACATGGCCGCCGGAGCCACTAGTGGACTCTGCGGCGCCAGCTCGCCATAGGGCAGGAGAATGCTGAACAGTGAGCCACGCCCGGCAACGGAAGTGACCCAAAGCGGGTGATCGAGCATCCGCGCGACCTTGTCCGCGATCGCCAGGCCCAGCCCCAGGCCGCGGTCCTGACGCTTGCCGGCGGCCTGAGAACGGCGGAACTCCTGGAAGATCACGCCCAGGTCCTCGCTCTCGATGCCCATGCCGGTATCGCCGACCAGGATCTCCAGGCCGTCGGCACGCCGCCGACACCCCAGCAGGATGCGCCCCTCGGCGGTATAGCGCACGGCATTGGTGAGGAAGTTGCGCACTACCCGGGCCAGCAGATGGATATCGCTTCGCACCACGGCGCTGCTCGGCACATAGCGGAACTCGAGCCCCTCACAGTCCGCCACCTGCAGGTACTCTCGCGCCAGACCATCGAGCAGTTCGGCCACCGTAAAGGCGCCGACATCCGGGGTCACCACCCCGGCATCGAGCTTGGAGATATCGACCAGGGTGCCGAGCAGCGTCTCGACATCCTTCAACGAGCGACCGATCTGGTCGATCAGCTCGCGGCCACCGGGAGCCACCTCCTGCTCGCACAGCACGCCGGTGAACAGCCGCGCGGCATTCAGCGGCTGCAGAAGATCGTGGCTGACCGCGGCCAGGAACTTGGTCTTCGATAGGTTGGCCGCTTCGGCCTCGGCCTTGGCCTCGCGCAGGCGCCTCTCCGCGGCGGTCCGCTCGGCGATCTCTTCGCGCAGCTGGTCGTTGACCCGGGTCAGCTCGGCCGTTCGCTCACGCACCCGCTGCTCGAGGTTCTGATAGGCCTGGTGCAGTGCCTCGGCGGTACGACGCCGCTCGGTGATGTCACGGATCAGCGCGAAAAGCCCGATCACCTCGCCCTCGCCATCATGATGCGGCACATAGGAACGCAGCAGCACCCGGTGCTCGCCGCTGTAGCTGGATTCCGGAAACTCGAAGGAGACGCTTTCTCCGGCCAGGGCGCGGACCAGGTAAGGGCGCAGACGGGTGCAGTGCTCGGCGGTGTGCAAGGCTTCGAGCTCACTCCCCAGGATCAGGTCACGTGGCCAACCGTACCACTCGTCATAGACGCGATTGGTGAATACGTAGCGTAGGTCGCGATCGAGATAGGCGATCATCGCCGGCAGTTCATCGGTGATGGTGCGAATCCAGTGCTCCCGCTCGCGCAATGTCTCGGCCTGGCGGATCCGCTCGGTGACGTCGGTAAAGGTCAGCACCTGGCCCCCCCCGGGCATGGCGTGGCCTCGCACTTCCACGACCCGGCCATCGGCGAGGCAACGCTCACAGGCCGGCGTCACACCCCGCGCATCCGCGGCGTCGATCAGCTCGCTGCGCCGGCTCAGCGCCACCAGGTCGTGCGCCACCTCGAACGCGGTCAGCCCGGTCAGGGCGCAAAAGCGCTGGTTGCACATCTCCAGCATGCCGCTGGCCGTGATCACCGCCACCCCTTGGGAGAGGCTATCGACGGTCGCCTGCAGCAGCCGGGTCTTCTGCGCCAGGGCATGCTCACGCTGGGCATGCTCGTGGCGCTTGAGCGCGGTGATATCGACGTACAGGATCACCCGTCCTCCACCACGAGTCGGGCGCTGATGCACCTGGACCCACCGATTGTCGTGCAGACGGTAGACGGTGCGCCCATCGCGGCGTCCCAACTGCTCGCTGATCACCAGCCCCGAACTCAATGCCAGACGCCGCAGATCCTCCAGGCGCATGCCCTGGCGGATACGAATCCCCGCCGGTCGCCAGAATTCGGCGAAGCGGCTGTTGAAACGCTGGATACGCTGGTCGGCATCGAACAGCACGAAGGCATCGGTGATGCTCTCGATGGCATCGACCAGGTGCTGACCGGCGGTTTCCGCCCGCTCACGAGCCTCCGCCAGCAGGCGGTTGCTGGCACGCAGCTCGTGGGTGGTCTGGTTGAGTGCCTGGGTGCGCTCGCGCACCTGCTCGGCGAGCAGCACCGAATGCTCGAAGGCGGCATAAGGCCCACTGCGCGGCAGGTTACTGGCCTCCACGCGCTCGATCAGGGCGGCGTTGATGCGCTTGAGTTTGGCGATCTCACGCTCGAGCTCCCGCTCGCGCTCGCTGGATTCAGCCACCGCGACGTGTTTGACCAATGACGACTCCGGTGAAAGTCTGGTTGAGGTGCATTCCATTGCACTGCTCCCCATAGGTATTGAAGCCTACCACTCGATAGGCGCGCAGCAGCGCCGAGGCGGCATCGCTGACTCCGTCGGCCTCGATTTCCAGCCGGCGCAGGAAGCAGTCGCAGCCGATTACCAGGCGTGGCGACCCCAGGCGCGCGATGATCTCATCGAGCACATCACGCAGGTCGTCGAGGATCGGTGCCGCGCGCATGGCGGTCAGCACGATGCCGTTCTCCACGGCACAGTAGAAGCTCAAGCTGAGATCCTCGTTAACGCGTTGGATCGAGCGCACATAGGCGTGATCGTGCAGTCTCACCGCCAGCGGATGACGGGCAAAAGTCTCCTCGTCGAGGTCATCGACCTGGCAGCCCACCAGCCGCGCATACTCCTCGGCGGCGGGTTCGGCGTTGAGTTCGATCACCCGACGGTGTTCGCGATCGGCGGCAGTGACGACCAGCTTGTCATCGAGCGAGCGCAAGTGATGGGTGGTAAAGACCTCGAAGTCGAGCACTGTGTTGACCATCACCACCACCGCGGCCCCGGCGCGGAAGCGCCCGTTGCCGTAGACGTGTGTGCCCGCCAGGCGGTTGTCGTCACCGGCGCTGCCGCCGAAATGAGGAATGCTGCCAAGGGCGGCGTTGAGCGTTGCCAAAACCCGTTCTTCGCTGGCAGATAGGCCATCGAGCAGCGTCAAGGCGAAGGTGTGCTCCTTGATCGGCGCGATACCCGCCTGCCGACAGTTGTCGAGCAGACGGTCGGTGAGCTGCTGTGCCGCCAGCAGCGAGACTCCTTCGAGGTCGTCAATCACCGCATAGTCGACGGCAAAGTCGCGCTGATCGAAACCGATGGCGGTGATGCCCCCCCGGCTATAGCCTTCATCGGTGATCTCGCCCGCCGTGGTGCAACCGCACAACGTCACGCCACCGAAGTGCTGCTCCAGCGCCTGCCCCAGGGCCTCGAGGTCGTACTCCGCCGAGCAGAAGAACAGCACGCTGCCCAGCCAAGGATGTAACAGGCGCCGTGCCAGGTCCTGGGCGGCCATGTCCGGGTCGCGGGAAGCGGAGTGGGCGACCAGGGCCGCGTCGTGGCACGCAATAGGTGGGGCACTTTCAGCCGGTACCGGAAGATCGTTGTCCATGGAAAGCTCTCGGTGGCCTGTCGCTGCTTGAGCAGTATAGAAAGCGCCGCTCCCGAGGGGTATGCCACTTGGGTGCCATCCCTGGCACCCGGCACCACTACCATAGTAGCAGACGACCTTACCAGGACATGGCGACGCCCAATGCCACGGTATCGGTCTGCTCGATCTTGCCGCCGCCGCTCAGCGCCGCGATGTCGTGGCGATTGACCTCGCCGACCAGGGTCAGGTAGTCGTTGATGCTGTGAAAGACAGCCGCGCCTCGGGTACGCAGCTCCCAGTCGTTCTGCTCGTCCTCAGTCTTGCCGTACGACAGCGCGATGCGATTGGCGCCAAAACTGTAGCCCGCCTGCAGCAGGTAGCCGTCGCTATCCACCTCGCGCAGCTCGGCGTTGCCGACGTTGTTGGTGAAGAAGGCGTTGATGCCCTCGGCGTTGAAGCCCGAGGCGGCCAGGGTCGCCGGCCCCATGGACGCCTGCACCCCATAACCCAGGCCGCGCGAGGTCACGCTCTCGACGCCGGGGTCGCTGCTCTTGGACGTCTGGTACTGGCCGTTCACCCAGGTGTAGAGGTCGACGCCGCCCAGGCTGGTTTCCCAGGTCAGCTCGGACTCGAAGCGCGGCACCTCTTCGAAGCGACTCCCCGTGGCGCTCTCCGCGGTGGTATGCACCGGATCGAAGATACCGGCGGCCAGGCGCAGGCCGCCGGCCTTGGGGGTGCGGTAGGTGATCTGGGCACTGGGGAAGGAGTAGGGATAACCGGAGCCGATATTGCCGAACGAGACGCCCCCGAAGTCCACCAGTCCCAGGGTATCGCTGACCTGGCCGTAGCCCGACAGCAGCTGATCGAGGAAGATATTGGAGCGGGCGAACAGGCCAAAGTCCTTGCCCACCAGCAGCTCGCCCCAATCGCCACCGATGGTGCCGTAAAATTGGCGCACGTCGATACCGGTCTCGGTGCCATTTTGATCACTGTCGTTGATGGTCACCCAGAACGATGAGCGCGCCATCAGCTCCAGGCCGCCGACCTGGCGCTTGGCGTTGAAGCCGATCCAGTTGGGCAGAAAGCCCATCTTGACCCGCGACTGACGGCGGTCGAAGTCGGAACCGGGGAGGTCGACGTCGGTGTTGGCGTAGAAGACATTGATATAGCCATCGGCACTGAAGCTGGTGTCATCGCTCTCGTAGAGGACGATCTCTGCCTGGGCGGCATGAGTCGTGGCGGCCAGAATGGCGGCAAGGCTGATCCCCAGCGGAGTCTTGAAACGCATATGATTGTTCTCCCTTGTATGATGACGGACCGTCGGTCGCGGTCCGCAAGGGAGTATCAAAACTGAGGCGTCGAGCGACCATGGCTCGTGGGTGGGAGTTACGGCGCGCCTTGGTGGGGATACCCAAGCCTTACGCCCTTGTACGAACGCAGGACAGAGGCAGCGGATACGGCAGTCAATCGCAGAGCTCCGGCGCCAGCAGCCGACTGAGCACGGCACGCAGCTTGCCGGGCTTCAGCGGCTTGTTGAGCACCGGCAAACCGAGCTCGCGCAGGTGCTGTAACCAGGGGGCTCCGCGCTCGGCAGTGACGATCACCGCCGGCAGTCGGGGTCGCTGCCACTGCTCACGCAAGCGCGCGATCAGCACGTCCCCCGTGAGGCCACCATCCAGGTGCAGGTCCACCAGCAGGACATCCGGCGGCGTTGGCGACACCGCCAGCGCCTCCTCGACATCGAAAGCCAGTTCGCAGCGCATGCCCCAGCCTTCGAGCAAGCTCCGCATGCTGGCCAGGATGCTCGGCTCATTGTCGATGACCAGCACCCGTCGTTCCTCCAGGACCGGCAGCGGCACCTGGGGAAGTGCCGTCGGCGGCCGGGTGGGCGAGCCGACCGGACCCAAGGGCACACCTACCGCAAAGCAGGACCCTCGTCCCGGCCAGGAGCGCACCTCCACCTCGTGCTCCAGCCGAGAGGCGATACGCTCGACGATGGCCAGCCCCAGGCCCACTCCCTGGCGGTCCCGGGCACGCGGCGCGGCAAGCTGATGGAATTCGCGAAAAATCGCCCGGTGCTGATCGCCGGGTATGCCCGGCCCACTGTCCCATACTTCGATCCACAGTGTATCGTTGCGACGACGGGTGCCCAGCAGTACCCCGCCCTGCTGGGTATAGCGGCAGGCGTTGGCGAGGAAATTACGCAGCACCCGCCCCAGCAGGCGGCAGTCGCTGACCACCCAGGTATCGGCGACGCAGTGGCGAAACGCCAGCCCCTTGCTGGCAGCAAGCGACGAGAACTCCGCCACCAGGCCCGTGTACAGGGCCTCCAAGGCGAAGGGCTCACGCTGTACCTGAACGCGATCCTGGTCGAGGCGGGCGATATCGAGGAGGTCGGTGAGCAGCTCCTCAGCTCCTTCCAGCGACACATGGATACGCTCAGCCAGTTCGCGTACCTCACCTTCCAGCGATCGCTCCAACAGGGACGAGACCAGCAGGCGCGCGGCGTTCATCGGTTGCAGCAGGTCATGGCTGGCCGCCGCGAGATATCGGTCCTTGCTGTGGTTGGCCTGCTCGGCCGCATCCCGCGCCTCGCACAGTTCGGCATTGAGCTGCTCCAGCTCCCGGGTACGTTCCTTGACTCGCGCCTCGAGCTCCTCATTGAGCTGCTCCAGCCGCCGGCGGGCCTGCTCACGCTCGGTGATATCGGCGACAAAGGCTTCCACCAGCGGCTCATCGTCGGGCGAGGGTTTCTGAACCAGGGTCAGGGACACCGGCACCTCGCCGCTCCCAGAGGTGCGCAGCCGCGTGATGTAGCCCTGCACCCGACCCTCCTTGGCGACCCGTCGCTGCAGTTCCATGGCGTCACGGGGGTCGGCGAACAGCGCCACCCAGGTCGTACATCGCTCGAGCGTTGTCACCACCGAGGCGTCTCCCAGCATACGCGCCAGGGCGGGATTGGCCGCGCGAAGGCCGCCGGTCAGGGAGGCCTGAAAGATTCCATGCAGGGCATTCTCAAACAGCCACTTGTAACGGTTTCGCTCAGCCTCGAGTTCGGCCATGCGAGCCGTCAGCTCGGGATAGTAGCTCTTGCGCGTCGAGTGACTACCGAGACCGATCAGTTCGCTGACCGAGAAACCATCGGGGTCAGTGGGTTTCTTCATGGCGTCCCCGGGGCGCTTATAGTGCCTCTTCGTAAACCACCGCCACGTCTCTCTCGCAGGGGCGGCGTGGATTGGTCAGGATGCAAGGATCCTGTATGGCATGCGCGGTAAGGAAAGGCACATCGCAGACACTCACTCCGGCTCTGCCCAGTTTACCGTCGAGGCCTACCGCCCCCTTGAGTTTGATGAGATGCTCAATAAGACGCTGCTTGACCTGACGCGACGAAAGCCCACGACAATCGATGCCCAATGTTTCGGCAATACGCGTGAAGCGCTCCGGCGCGGCCTCGAAATTGAAGGCCACCACGTGCTCCAACAGCATCGAGTTGCAAAACCCATGGGGCAGGTCGAGGAAGCCGCCCAGACTGTGCGACATGGCATGCACCGCACCCAGGATCGCATTGGAGAAAGCCAGCCCCGCTTGCATGCTGCCCAGCATCACCTGGGCCCGCAGTTCGCCATCGAGGGGATTGGCGACCAGCGCCTCGAGGTGGCCATTGATCAACCGCATCGCCTCCAACGCATGGGCATCGGTCAAGGGGCCGCTACCAAGGGATACGAAGGCCTCGATGGCATGCACCAGCGCATCGACACCGGTACAGGCGGTAAGGAAGGGATCCATTGTCAGGGTGACTTGAGGGTCGATCAACGAGACGTCGGGCACCACTGCCTTACTGACGATGGAAAACTTGGTCCGCCTTTCGCGATCGGAAATGATGGCAAACTGGGAGACATCCGCCGAGGTGCCGGCGGTGGACGGGATGAAGATCAGCGGTGGGATCGGCACACGAATGGTGTCAACGCCCTCGAAATCGAGGATATGGCCGTCGTGGGCCACCACGATGCCGATCCCCTTGGCACAGTCCATGGGACTACCGCCGCCTATCGCCACGATGGCGGTACAACCGTAGTCGCGATAGGTCCGGGCACCGGCCATGACCTCCTCGACACGGGGATTGGGAGACACCTGCAGAAAACGCTGACAGGCGATGCCCCCGGCGGCCAGATCGGCCTCGACCTCGGCCACCCAGCCGGCGGCCAGCACTCCTGGATCGGAAACCAGCAGCACTTTATCGGCACCGAAAGCCTGAGCATAATTGGCCACCGCATGGCGGGAGCCATCGCCGAAGATGATCTCAGGCGCCACGAACTTGCGCAGTTGGGTGATGCTGGCTGATGACATGAAGCCTTCACACTGTTGAAATTGTTATAGCAAGCATATTACCCCATACCGCCGATTCCCACCTTACTGCAATCGTCTCGGCCGTGCGCCCCGCCCAATTTCCTGCAGACCTCCCGCGGAACACCCGCGACTCGAGGCCTGGGCCCCCACCGTCCGCTGCGCTTGCCGTGCTTGCCGTCGCGCGGGCTATTCACGGATGGTCCGAGCAGCGCGCGCAGGGCTAGGACACTGGCATCTTTCATGCCAGCCCCCGATGATAGACACGCCGGTCGGTAACGCTGTGATACGGCGGTCGATCGAGCTGATAGGCCAGGGTCATGGCGTCGAGCATCGACCACAGCACGTCGAGCTTGAACTGCAGGATATCCAGCGCCCGCTGCTGTGTCTCAACCGTGGTGCACACCGCCAGTGCGACTTCCAGGCCATGCTCGACGTCCCGTCGCGCCTCCTTGAGCCGCTTGCGAAAGTAGCCGTAGCCCGCCGGGTCGATCCACGGATAGTGGCCCGGCCAGGTGTCCAGTCGGCTCTGATGTGCCAGGGGTGCAAACAGCTCGGTCAGCGAGGAGATCGCCCCCTCCTGCCAACTGGCGTGGCGCACGAAGTTGACGTAGGCATCCACCGCAAAGCGCACCCCGGGCAGCACATACTCCTGGGACCATAGCTCCTTACGAGTCAATCCCACTGCCTCGCCCAGCGCCAGCCAGGCTTCGATGCCCCCGGAGTCTTCGCCGCGACCGTCATGATCGAGAATGCGCTGAATCCAGCGCCGGCGTGTGTCCGCATCCGGGCAGTTGGCCAGCAGCGCGGCATCCTTCTGGGGAATCATGACCTGATAATAGAAGCGATTGGCCACCCAGCCGCGGATCTGCTCGGGTGTGGCGCGCCCCTCGCTCATGTCGATCTGGTAGGGGTGATGGATGTGGTAATAGTCGCCCTTGGCCAGCAGCGCCGCACGGAAGGCCTCGGGCGAAAGCGCTACGGCATCGGGTGCTTCTTCAACGGTGGTAGACATGACAGGCTCCCTTTTCTACGCTCGCAACGACCGTCACGGCAACAAGCGCCTCACAGCGACAGGCGCATGCCGTCGAAGGCCACTTCTATGCCATGCTCATCGAGTACCGCCCGCTCGGCAGAGGTCTCGTCGAGAATCGGATTGGTATTGTTGATATGGATGAGGATACGTCGGGTGGTAGCCGGCAACGCATCGAGTTCACGGATCATGCCGCGCTCCCCGGCCAACGCCAGGTGGCCCATGTCCGCGCCGCTCGAGCGGCTGATGCCCAGCCGTTGCAGCTCGTCGTCGTGCCACAGAGTGCCATCGACCAGCACACAGCCTGCCTGCTTCATCAGGGTGCGAATCTCGTCGTCCAGCGCCCCCAATCCGGGAGCGTAGAGCAGCGAGGTCGCGTTGGCGATATCCTCAATGAACAACCCCAGGTTGTCCCCCGGGGCGGGTGAACCACGGCGCGGCGAATAGGGGGGGGCATTACTGTCCAGGGCGACGGCGGTGAACCGCAGGTCGGGACAGCTCGGTACGCTGAACCCCACCCGACGAGATTCCACATCCATCTCGATCGGCTGCCAGCGCAGCCCCCCCTGCCAGTGTTGCAGCATGGGGAAGAGTGGAAACCCGCTGCTCAGGTCGCGATGCACACTGGGGGTGCACCATACGTCCAACGGGCACCCCTCGCGCAGCGACAGCAGACCGGTGACGTGATCGATCTGAGCATCCACCAGCAGTATCTCGGCGATGCCGCTGTCGCGTATGCCCCGGCGCGGTTGAAGTTCGGGATTGGCGGCGATCTGGGCGCGGATATCCGGCGAGGCATTGCACAGCAGCCAGCGTTCTCCGTCACTGCTGATAGCGATGGACGACTGGGTGCGCGGCGTCAGGCCCGGCTGACCCGCTCTCACTCCCTGACAGTTGGGGCAGTTGCAGTTCCACTGCGGAAACCCGCCCCCGGCAGCCGAACCGAGTATCAGCACTTGCATGGCGCTTCTCCTTCTTGCCCGAACGGCGCCACTGCTGGCCCCGTTGGCATGTCTAGCGATCAGCGGTTGGCGATGAGGGTGACTTCGAAGCCGAGGCGAAGGTCGCGAAAGCTAGGCTTGGTCCACATGGCATATCTCCTGTTGGTATTGTTGGTTTGCGTACGAGCCGCAGCCAGCGGCACAGGCCCAGTAAAGCACCCGACGCCTTGCTCATGGGCAGTACTTTGGAGGGAGACAGCCCCCTTCATTGGGACCAAACGGGATGGAACGCACTAGCGCGCCCGTGGGTTGCCGGCTAGCCTCGAGAGATCCTCTTCGTGCCGGGAACTGAGATGAAACCTTACCTTCTGCTGCTGATGGCGACCCTGGTCCATGGCTCACTCTCCTGGGCCGACGAACCGTCCGTTGCGTCGCCCCAGGGGCGCATGATTGACAGCTATCTGGCTTATGGGCAGTTCAAGATGGGACGCTATGAACAGGCTTTCGATATCTGGCAGCGCCTGGCAATGGAAGGAAATGCCGACGCCGCGTTTCAGTTGGGAGTGATGCTGGAAGATGGCCGTGGTACACCCCCCGACCTGGAGCGGGCACTCTCTTACTACCGCCAGGCCAGCGAAGGCGGCAGCCGCCGCGCGGCGCATCGTCTCGCCGCACTGTACGGCGAGGGTGCCCCAGGTCTTGCCGTCGACCATGCTCTGAGCCAGCACTATCGGAAGATGGCCGAGTCACCGTCCTCACTCGACTGAGCCGGCCCACTTCAAATACGGTCGCCTTGAGCTCACCGACCTGGAGGCTGTGTACCGCTGCTCGCACATCGTCTTTCCCGACGACATTCAACATCCATCTCGACCGGTTGCCAGCGCAGCCCCCGATAGCTTGGCGCCAGAATAAAATACACCCGTGTCTCAGGCCACATTCACCGCCGGAATCCGCTCACGGCGCTGGCGCTTCTTCCGGACCAGCTTGTCCACGCACTGGGTGTCATCCTGCAGGATCACCACACACTCCAAGCACTGGATGCACTCATCGTAGTCAATACGACCATCCACATGGATAGCATTGATCTCGCAGCGCTTCTTGCACACCTGGCAAGGCTGGCCACAGAGCTTGACTCGGTCCAGCCAGCTGAACAACCGTAACTTTCCCAGCATGGCCAACCCTGCCCCCAGTGGGCATAAATAGCGGCAGAAGAATTTGTGCACGAACATGCCTACCACCAGCAACCCCACGGCATAGACTACGAATGGCCAATAGCGCCAGAAGTAGAGGGTGATGCTGGTCTTGAAGGGCTCCACCTCGGCCAACTGATCGGCCAGCGAGAGTGAATAGAAGGCCGTACCAACCAAGCCGATGAGAATTCCATATTTCAAGTGGACCAAGCGACGATGCCAGGCCTCTGGAATCTTGTACTGGCGGAACTTGAGTGTCTTACCAAGCCAGGATGCCATTTCCTGCAAGGCTCCGAACGGGCAGAGCCAACCGCAAAACAGTCCACGCCCCCAGATGAATAGAGTAACGAAGGTAAAGGTCCAGAGAATGAAAATCACTGGATCCAAAAGAAAGAACTCTATATTGAAGCCATCACGGAGAGATAGCAACAGCGTGGTGACATTGACGACGGAAAGCTGCCCCTGAGCATAAAAACCGACAAACAATAGGGTAAAAAACAAGAACAACCAGCGGAATCGGTGCAACCATTTCGGGTAACGCCGAAAATGGCGTTGGCAAGCGAAAAACACCGTCAACACCGCCAGACCGGTCATCAGGATAGTCACCTGCAGCCAGCGCTCCTGCCATACTCCCACCCAAGCCGGAAGCCTCAGGGGCTCGGACACCTCCACCCACTCGAAGAGCTCCTGGGGAAGCGCCACCTCTCTACGAAAATTTGCCAAATCCGAGACCAAGTGGTTCTTGGAGAGTTCCAGCCTCATCACCAAACTGGCATCGGCACCGGGATTGAAGCCACCGGCACCGCCCATTTTAAACAGGTGCGTCTGCATGAAATACGGCATGCCAGCCGCCTGCAGCCGGTTTTCTTGGGAGGCTAACCAGTCGGTGTCCCGCAGCTCCACCGTCATGTTGCCCTGCTCCATGGCGAGCCGTGTGGATAAGGAGCCGGGACGAAAGTCATCCGGCACATGGGTAAAGAGGCCGTTGGACATCACGGCCAGCACCTGATCGCCGTTCTTGAGGCTGTCAGTCAGGCGAGCAAAGGTCTCATCCCCCAGCAGGTTGCGCCCGATTATCGGTGCGTTGACATACGCGAAAAAAATATCGGTGAAGGGCTCATCCGGCTGCGGCTTGGGCACTCCTGGGTAGACGTTCAGAGCGTTGCCAATGAGGGCTTCAGCCTCCTCGACCGAAAGGCGCCAGCGGCCAATATATCCCCGATCCAACATCTGCTGCCAGGTCAGTGGCTCGTAGAGATCGGCCTTGGGTTGGGCCGACGGAGCCTGAGCAAATTCCTCCAGTGTATTGCGGGCGACCTTCAGGGCCGACGACAGCACCACATCATTGATGATGATCACCGAAACGGTGGCAGAACTTATCCCGTCGATATGCACGCCACCACCTTCTGTACGCCTTCCCGCCTTGCTGCTAACCACGATATGATCAGTGATTGACAGACCCCGATACTGATCGACAAACTCAAGCAGAGGCGCTTCACCCAGCCCATGCAAAAAAACCGGTTCATGATGTCCCATCACTTTCACGCCGGTGAATTCACCACCAACACCTATGCCGATTAGAAGGCTGATAGGCTTTCCGGAGTAACCGGGAAAATCACTTACATCGCGAGACTCGAATGCGTAACCCAACAGCTCATTGAGCTGGTATACCGGGTAAACGGGATAATCCTCTCGCTTATTTTCAATATGGGTAGCGCTGGGAAACAGCTGCTGGATACGGGCCTGTATCTCGGGCGATGGATCCGCCTGTAGTGAGGGGACCGAAGCCACCATTGACACAGCCAACAACACTAAGGCGCGAATGGCTGCCATAACCATCGTCTAGCTCCGAACAGGCTTATTGTCGCAATAGTCTTTCAGCAGCGACTGTCCGGCTCAACAATACTTTCGAGTGCCAAGATAGGTACTTTTGTATTGGTGAATATAGCTCAGCGATGCCTGCACCAGCCCGCCAGCGCATCGAGGGTATGGCGCTCGCAGCCACGCAGCTCGGCCAGCAGCCGCGTTGCGCCCTCGCGCTGCTGACCTTGCGCCGCCGCCTCCAGCCGCGCCGCCAGGTCGGCCATCTGGACCGCTCCCAGGCTGGCGGACTCCCCCTTGAGCTGGTGGGCGAGCCGCCTGACCGCATCCAGTCCCAGGCCGGCCAGGGCGCGCTCCAATTCGGCAAGGCGCTCGGCCAGCTGGCGCCGATAGAGCGAGGTCAGCGCTTCCAGCCCCTCCTTGCCGATACTCTGCTCGAGCTCGGCCAGCGCCGCCTCGTCGAGCAGGCCCTCGTCGACGGCTCGCTCCCCGACTGCCTCGGCGTCCCGGCAAGGCGGCGACTGGGGCAAGACCCGCCGCAGACAGCCGGCCAACGCCTCCCGGCTCAGCGGCTTGGTCAGGTAGTCGCTCATGCCGGCGGCCAGGCAGCGCGCCTGCTCCGCGCCCGGGCCACCGGCGGTCATCGCCACCACCGGTACCGAGGCCCGCCAGCCGCCACCCTCGCGCAGCCGCCGCACGGTCTCCAGCCCGTCCATGTCGGGCATCTGGACGTCCATGAAGATGGCATCGAAGGCCTGATCCGCAACGGCCGCCAGGGCCCGCCCCCCGCTCTCGACCAGCTGCACCCGACATCCGAGGCGCTCGAGCATCGCCGAGGCCACCTGCTGATTGACGGGGTTGTCCTCCACCACCAGCACGCTGGCGCCCGGCACCGGCGGCGGCGCGGCCGGCAGCGCCGCCTCGTGCTCCGACTCGGCATCGACCGGCTCCAGCGGCAGCTCGACCCAGAAGCGGCTGCCCTCGCCCGGGGCGCTGTCCACGCCGATCTCACCGCCCATGGCGTCGGTGAGGCGCCGACAGATGGCCAGCCCCAGGCCGGTGCCGCCGTAGCGCCTGGCGGTGGAGGCATCGCCCTGGCGGAAGGGTTCGAAGAGCCGCTCCTGCTGATCGGCGGGAATCCCGGGGCCGGTATCTTCCACGGCCAGACTCAGCCGTCCCGCCCGGCTCACTCCGGCCTCGATGCGCACCTCGCCGCACTCGGTGAACTTGATGGCGTTGGCGAGCAGGTTGAGCAGCACCTGGCGCAGCCGGGCCGGGTCGCCCATCACCCTGGCCGGAAGCTCGGGCGACAGCCGGACCTCCAGCGCCAGCCCCTTGGCATCGGCGCGCGGGCGGAACAGCTGACAGGCATCCTCGATCAGCGCCGCCAGGCGAATCGGGCGTCGCTCCAGCTCGAGGCGTCCCGACTCGATCTTGGAAAAATCCAGGATATCGTTGATCAGTTCCAGCAGGCGGCCGGCGCTGGCATGCAGGGTGCGGGCATAGTCCCGGGAACGCTGATCCAGCGGCTGATCCATCAGCAGGTCGCTCATGCCGATGACGCCGTTGAGCGGGGTGCGAATCTCATGGCTGACCGTGGCCAGGAACTCGGACTTGGACTGGCTGGCCGACTCGGCGCGCCGGGCCGTGGTCTGCAGCTCTCGGCTGAGGCGCTCCAGCGAGCGGCGCGCCGTGGCGTTGTCGCGGGCCTCGCGCACCAGGAAGACCACCACCAGCAGCCCGGCCAGGCTCATGGCCAGGATCAGCGCCAACAGCAGGGCATACAGCGACTGCAGCACCTCTCGCTCGCGGGTGGCCGACTCGGCGAGATGGCCATTGATGGCGATGATCAACCGCTCGGTGAGCTGTCCCAGATGCTCCAGGCGGCCGTCGAGGGCGAGTCGCTCACCCTCCCCCAGCCGCTCGAGACCCTGCAGCTTGGCATCCAGGGCGTCGAACTGCTCAATCAGCGCGGGCAGCAGCCGGCTGACGGTAGCGATCTCGGCCAGCAGCTCGGTGATATCACCCCGCTGCAACAGGTTGAGGCGGCTGTAGATCAACTCGAAGCGCAGCCGCAGTCCGGACTGAGACAGCGCCTCTCCGCCGGCCAGCGCCAGGTCGCTGCGCAGCTGGACGATATCCCGGTCGAGCTTGTAGGCGTGCCAGGCCGCGTCGCCGCCCACGCTGCTGTGCAGCCCCTCCTGGCGCCAGGCCACCAGCCCCACCACCACCAGGGCGGCAGTGAAGAACAGCAGGGCGGCGATAGCGCCCAGCTTCAGCCGGAGCGGGTAGCGCAGCACGTTAGACCTCCAGAACAGCGGTCAGACCAGCCGCCTGTCGAGCAAGCCGGGCAATGACTCAGCGCACATGGATGCTGCCCACGTGCCACACCGAGCGAAAGCGGATGGTCTCGTTGAGCAGCTCCGGGTGGTCATCGAAGGGGTAGAGCACGAACACCGGCCCGAAATCACGCACGGCGATGGGCTCGCCGTCACGCTGGATGGCCAGGATGACATCGTAGTCACGAAAATCCGAGACGGGAATCTCCGCCTCGAAGCCGTTGAGGGCGCGCACCTGAACCCACTCGCCGCGAGCGCCGGCGGCATCGAGCACCGCCCGCGCCAGGGGGCCTTCGAAACGCCCCACGCCCTCGGTCCAGGGGGTGCGGGTCTCGACCACCGTGGAGGGCAGGGTCATCAGCATGGCACGGTCCAGGTGCAGCTCATCGCCCACGTTGGGGCGGGCCAGGTCGCCGCTGAGACGCAGGATGACCTCGCCCTCGGGCGGCGGCAGGGGCTCGGCCAGCGCCTTGACGGGCAGGGCGCCAAGCAGCAGGAACCACAGGAACAACGCAAAGGGGAGTCGCCTTTCTCGAAGCATCATGACCATCCGGCAGGTCGCGGGAACAGCCATCAAGGTTACGCGATCTCACGCTTTCGGTCAGGCGTCAAATGGCCGCAAGGGGGGACTTGCCCCCCTTGACGGGCGATCAAGCGCTTTGCTTGTCGTTGTCCGGCTCCAGCGGCTCGCAGCGCACCAGGTCCTCATAGGCGTGCCAGCTGGCATGGCCGAGGACCGGCAGGATCAGCGCCAGGCCGATGTAGAAAGTCAGGATGCCGACCAGCACACAGCCGGTGAGGATGACCGCCCACAGCAGCATGGGGCGGAAGTTGCGCGCCACCGAGCGCACGCTGGCTTCGATGCCTTCCATGAAGGTCAGGTCCTGGTCCATCAGAGTCGGGATCGCCACCACACTGATGGTAAAGGCGCCGAAGGCCAACACCGCACCCACCGCCGAGCCGACCACGATCATGCCAAGCCCCTGGGGCGTGGTGAGCAGCGAGGCGTAGAGGGCCGCCGGCCCCGGCGCCTCGAAACCGTAGAAGAGCGCGAACAGCAGGGTCGCCAGGCGAATCCAGGCAAGGAAGAAGATCATCAGCATCACGCCCATCATCGCCAGCTGGCCGGCGTGGGGCCGCCAGGCGCTGAACGCATCGCCAAGATGCGGGGCCCGGCCCGCCTCCAGGGCGCGACTGATGCCGTAGGAGCCCACCGTGACCAGGGGGCCGATGAACATGAAGCCGGCGGCCATGGGCAGCAGCCAGTGCCAGAGATCCAGCATGATGGCACCCACGGTGACGGCAATGCTCAGCCCCACCCAGAACATGCCGTAGGCCAGGCTGACCACCGTGGCCTGTCGAAAGTCCTCCAGGCCGGCCGCCAGCCAGGCGCGCGGCCTGTCCATGCCGACCGGATTGATAGTGATCTTCACCGTGGGGACCGAGGACTGGCCTGTAGATTTGGTGGTTGCGTTCATCTTGTTACCCCGTCTAGTCGCCGTGGGAAGGGACAAAGGTGAGCGCCATTCCGGCTGAGCCCGGGTGACGTCTTGTTGTCTTGGTTCACGTTTAACAATGTAGTTGACCTGGCACAAGACTGCCGGGCGGGCCTCTCAACGCTGAGCCTCTCGGAAGCTCATGCAACCCGGCGTGCAGGCATAGACAAAAGTGCATAAAAGACAAACCAGAGAGGTCATATTGGCATAACGGAATGCAAAAGCGTTCCTTCCGGCGGCCGAGCGGGCACATTAGCATGCAAAGTTAATAACACCTTCCAAGGACACCCCCATCGCAAGGGAGCCTGATGATGAAACGGGTCTTTCACCGCATGTCCGCAGGGCTGATGGGCGCCCTGCTGCTGGCCGGGGTGACGCCAGCACTCGCCGATGACGCCTTTTCCCCCGCCCAGCTCGAGGTAATGGCCGGCGGCTGTGCCAACTGTCACGGTACCGACGGTCGACTGAGCGGCAACGTGCCCGCCATTGCCGGGCGCCCCGCCGAGCTGCTGGCCTCACGCCTGCTCGCCTTCAAGCACGAGTCGGTGCCGGACACCACCATCATGGACCGGATCGCCAGGGGCTTCACTGACGAGGAGCTTACTGCTCTGGCCCAGCACTTCGCCGACATCTATCCGAAATGAGGGAGCGCGATATGAGCCAGCAGCACAACCACAGCGGCCTGACCCGCCGTCAGCTGATGAAGGCGCTGGGAGCCGCCTCCCTGCTGCCCCTGGCGGGTGGCGTCGGCAGCTTTGCCATCGGCGGCCAGCACGCCGGCCGGGTGGTGGTCGTGGGGGGAGGCTTCGGTGGCGCCACCGCCGCCAAGTACCTCAAGCGCGCCAACCCGGCCATAGAAGTGACCCTGGTCGAGCCCGCCGAGACCTTCTATACCTGCCCGTTCAGCAACCTCTATCTGGGCGGCCTGCGCGGCCTGGACAAGATCGCCCACGGCTACGACGAGCTGCGCGACCGCTACGGCGTTCGCGTGGTCCATGCCATGGCCGAGGACGTGGACGCCGAGGCCCATCGGGTGACGCTGTCCAGCGGCGAGTCGCTGGACTACGACCGCCTGGTGCTGTCGCCGGGGATCGATATCCGCTGGAACGCCCTGGAAGGCTACGACGAGGCCGCCGCCCGCAAGGCCCCCCACGCCTGGAAGGCCGGCCCCCAGACCGAGCTGCTGCGCGGCCAGCTGGAGGCCATGGAGGATGGCGGCACCGTGGTCATGGTGGCGCCCGAAAACCCCTTCCGCTGCCCCCCGGGGCCCTACGAGCGCGCCAGCCTGATCGCCCACTACCTGTCCCAGCACAAGCCCAGATCCAAGGTGCTGATCCTCGACGCCAAGGACAACTTCTCCAAGCAGGGCCTGTTCACCGCCGGCTGGGAGCGACTCTATGGCGATCGCATCGAGTGGGTGGGCCTCTCCAACGACGGCCGGGTGACCCGCGTCGATGCCGACCGCCTGGAGGTGGAAACCGAGTTCGGCACCCGCCACCAAGCCGACGTGCTCAACGTCATCCCGCCCCAGAAGGCCGGCTGGATCGCCGACCGCGCCGGGGTCACCGACGACTCCGGCTGGGTGCCGGTGAAGCCCGAAACCTTCGAGTCGCAGCGGGTCGAGGATATCTATGTGGTGGGCGACGCCAGCGTGGCCGCGCCGATGCCCAAGTCCGGCTTCTGCGCCAACGCCCAGGCCAAGGTGGTGGCCGCCGCCATTGCCGCCTCCCTGGAGTCGCGCCCGGCGCCGGACGCCTACTGGAGCAACACCTGCTACAGCCTGATCGGGCCGGAATACGGCATCTCGGTGGCCGGGGTCTATCGGATCCAGGACGGCCATATCGCCGAGGTGGAAGGCGCTGGCGGGCTGAGCCCGGCCGATGCCCCGGACAGCACCCGGGCCCTGGAGGCCCAGTACGCCGTGGGCTGGTACAACGCCATCTGCCAGGACACCTGGGGCACCACGCCCGGCACGGCCTGAGCGCGGCGCTTAGCGGCTCTCGGGCGCCCCGGGCCGAAAGCCTGCTAAGACGCGCCGTCCGCTTCCCCGGTATACTGCGCGCGGGCCACCTTCGGGTGGCCCCGCTTGCACTCACCCAACGCGTAGTTATGCACCGACGTCATGAAAGGAGCTCATCGCCATGAGCCATACCGAGCTGGTCGTCTGGTCGGGCCTGGCCATCGGTCTGCTCTTCGGGGCCACCGGGCAGGCCACCGGCTTCTGTCTCACCCGCGGGCTGGTCAACGCCTGGCGCGACGCGGACACCCGCAAGCTGCGAGGCTTTGCCCTGGCCATGGCGGTGGCGCTGCTCGGCAGCCAGGCGCTGGTGGCGTTGGGCGTGCTATCGCTGGGCGATGCCCTCTACCTGACGCCATCCCCCTCGTGGCTAGCGGTGCCGCTGGGCGGAGTGCTGTTCGGCTACGGCATGGTGCTGGCCAACGGCTGCGGCGCCCGCTCGCTGGTGCTGCTGGCCGGCGGCAACCTGCGCAGCTTCGTGGTGCTGGTGTGCCTGGGCCTGGCGGCCTACATGACGCTCTCCGGGGTACTGGCGCCGCTTCGGGTCTGGCTGGAGGGCATCACGACGCTGCCGCTGCCCGCCCGGGACCTGCCGCGCCTGCTCGGCCTGCCCGCCTGGCTGCCGGCGCTGGTAATCGGCGGCGCACTGGCCGGCTGGGCGCTGGCCGGCAGCGCCTTTCGCGCCTCGCCGCGGGACTGGCTGGGCGGATCGATCATCGGCGCCCTGGTGCCCGCCGGCTGGTACGTCACCGGCGTGGTGGGGTTCGACGACTTCGAGCCGGTACGCCTGGCCACCCTGACCTTCATCGCCCCTATCGGGGAGACGCTGCAGTACCTGATGCTGGCCACCGGCACGCGGCTCGGCTTCGGTGTCAGCGTGGTGGCCGGGGTGGTGGCCGGCGCGCTGATCACGGCGCTCGCGCGTCGTGACTTGCGCCTGCGGGGCTTCGACGGCCCGCAACACATGCTGCGCAGCATGGCCGGCGGCACCCTGATGGGCATCGGTGGGGTGATGGCGCTGGGCTGCTCCATCGGCCAGGGGCTGTCGGGATTCTCGACGCTGTCGCTGGCCACCTTCGCCGCCCTGGCGGGCATTCTGGCCGGTGCCCGGCTGGGAATTTCGAGCCCCTTGGCACTGTCCAAGCAATGATTCTCATCTGGAGGAAACCATGCGTTCGACCCCTGCGTCACCCCCCGACGCCCTGCGTCGCCGCCTGCTGCGCGGCCTGGCCACGGCGATCCTCGGCGTCGGCCTGCTGGGCCTGAGCCTGCCGGCCCTGGCCGACGGCCCCTGGCAGCGCCTGGACGCCGCCCGCAGCGTGCTGGGCGACACCCCGCCGCACACCGAGGGCCTGGTGCTCGATCTACCGCTTGTCTCCGAGGACGGCTCGGCCGTGGCGCTGACGGTGGGCTTCGAGGGTCGACTCGCGGAAGGCGACTACATCGAGCGCATCGACCTTTTCGCCAGCGACAACCCTTCCCCCGAGATCGCCAGCTTCCATCTCACCCCCATGAGCGGAAAGCCCGAGATCTCCACCCGGGTGCGGCTCAACGAGACGCAGCGGGTGATCGCCATCGCCACCAGCCGTCAGGGCGAGCAGTTCGCCACCGCCCGCGAGGTGCGCGTCACCGTCAGCGGCTGCCTGATGCGCGGCGACGACGCCCCGCCCGAACCGCTGAGCAACGCCCGCGTCAGCGTGCCCTCCCGCTTCACCGCCGGCCAGCCCGAAGAGGTGCGCACCCTGATCAACCACCCCATGGAGACCGGCCTGCGCGAGGGAGCCAACGGCGAGACGCTGCCGCGCCATATCGTCGAGCGCTTCCGGGTCAGCCTCAACGGCGAAACCGCCTTCGAGGCCGAGCTGCACCAGTCGATTTCCGCCAATCCTTACCTGCGCTTCCACCTCAGCCCCGAGGCCGGCGGCGAGGCGGTCTTCGAATGGCGGGACGACCGCGGCGAGTCGGCCAGGCATGAGGCAAGCTTCGAGCTGGGCTAACGGCACGCCCGATTCGGTGGATCGACGAAAAGACGCCCCGGCCAGCTGAGAGCTGACTGGGGCGTCTGTCGCGGTTGCCTTGGTCGGGCCACCTACGCAAGGCGATCTCAGCGCACGATCATCACCGACATCTTCGCATGGTGCACCACGTGCTCGGCGTTGGGACCGAGCACATAGTCGGCGAATTTGCGCTTGTTGTGGGAGGCCATGACGATCAGGTCGACCTCGAGCTTCTTGGCCGCCTTGACGATCGCCTCCCAGGGCGAGCCATCGACGATCACCGTCTGGACCTGGAGGTCATCGGGCACATGTTCCTCGATGAACTTGTGCTGGGCGTCGGTGACAGCCTGATGCGCCTTGTTGGCGAAGTCCTTGGGAAAGTAGGAGCCCACCAGCGGCATGCGGTAGTCCGGCAGCACCGTCACCACGTGCAGCGAGGCGTTGAAGGTCCGGCACAGGGTCACCGCCGTGGGCAGCGCCTTCTCCCAAGAGCTCTCCTCGTTGAGGTCCACCGGCAGCAGTATCTTGCTATACATGGCTCATTACCTCCTCAGGCAGTCGCCTCACTAGGCGACTGGACGTTGCGTCGACGACGCTGCAGCAGTACCACCAGGCCAAACACCAGGAAGCCGGGAATCCACATCCACTCCTTGGCCCAGCGATCCACCGGCGCCATCACCTCGATGATCTCCTGGTCGAAATCGAAACCGAGGTCCTGGGCCAGGCCGCCGAACTCGACGAAATCCACCAGGGTCTGGTCGCCGTCGACCCACAGCTCCATACCGAGGCGCTCCATGCGCTCTTCGGGCGTATCCCCCCGGGGCACCGGCACCAGGATGTAGGTGGTCATGGGGTCACCGAAGGGATCCTCACCGGCGATTTGCACCCGCAGGTTGCTGCCATCCTCCACCTCGCCCAGCGCCTGGACAAACTCGCTCGGCGGCACCGACTGGTAGGGGTCGTGGATCCTGTCCATCCAGTAGCCGGGGCGGAACAGGGTGAAGGCCACCAGCAGCAGCAGGATCGACTCGTACCAGCGGTTACGCACCACCATGAAGCCCTGGGTGCCGGCGGCGAAGATCAGCATGGCGATCGTCGATATGATGAATATCACGATTCCCTGCAAGAAGCCGACATCGATCAGCAGCAGGTCGGTGTTGAAGATGAACAGAAACGGCAGCGCCGCGGTGCGCAGGCTGTAGTAGAACGCCTGGAAGCCGGTGCGCAGCGGATCGCCCCCGGACACCGCCGCCGCGGCGAACGACGCCAGCCCCACCGGCGGGGTCACATCGGCCATGATGCCGAAGTAGAAGACGAACAGGTGCACGGCGATCAGCGGCACGATCAGGCCGCTCTGCTGGCCCAGCGTCACGATCACCGGCGCCATCAGCGCCGAGACCACGATATAGTTGGCGGTGGTGGGCAGGCCCATGCCGAGTACCAGACTGAGCACCGCGGTGAGCAGCAGGATCAGCATCAGGTTGCCCATGGAGAGAATCTCCACCACGTCGGCCAGCACCAGGCCGACGCCGGTCTGGGAGACCGCCCCCACCACGATGCCGGCAGTGGCGGTGGCGATGCCGATGCCGATCATGTTGCGGGCACCGGCCACCAGGCCGTCCCACAGGTCCTTGAAACCTTCGAAGATGTCGGCCGCCAGTCGGCTGCGCCCACGGAACAGCGCGGTGATCGGCCGCTGGGTGATCATGATGAAGATCATGAACACCGTGGCCCAGAAGGCCGAGAGCCCGGGTGAGAGGCGCTCCACCATCAGGCACCACACCAGCACGATCACCGGCAGGATAAAGTGCAGCCCCACCATCACCGTGGGTCGCGTCTGCGGCAGCTTGACCACAGGAGAGTTGGGATCGTCGAGCTCCAGCTCCGGGTAGTTGGACCCCACCTTGAGCAGCCCCACATAGACCACCGTCAGCGCCACGGCCACCACCCAGGGGGTGGAATCGCCCAGCACCGGCTTGAGCCAGCCGAGGCCATAGTAAACACCAAAGGAGAGCGCCATCAGCAGCAGCAGGCCAGTGAGAAAGCCGATCACCTTATTGAGCAAAGGCCGCGCCGGATTGCTCGTCGGCAGGCCGGCCATGTTGGCCTTGAGCGCCTCCAGGTGGACGATGTAGATCAGCGCGATATAGGAGATCAGCGCCGGCAGGAAGGCGTGCTTGATCACATCCACGTAGGGGATGCCGACATACTCCACCATCAGGAAGGCCGCGGCCCCCATCACCGGCGGCATGATCTGGCCGTTCACCGAGGAGGAGACTTCGACCGCCCCGGCCTTCTCGGCGGAAAAGCCGACGCGCTTCATCATCGGAATGGTGAAGGTACCGGTGGTCACGGTATTGGCGATCGACGAGCCGGAGATCAGCCCGGTCATGCCGGACGCCACCACCGCCGCCTTGGCGGGGCCGCCCTTGTAGTGGCCGAGCAGCGAGAAGGCGACCTTGATGAAGTAGTTGCCGGCGCCGGCCTTGTCGAGCAGCGCCCCAAACAGCACGAACAGGAACACGAAGCTGGTCGAGACCCCCAGCGCGATGCCGAACACCCCCTGGGTGGTCAGCCACTGGTGGTTGATCAGGCCGTTGAGGCTGACGCCGCGGTGGGCCAGCAGGCCCGGCATCTGAGGGCCGAACAGCGAATAGATGATAAAGACCGAGGCCACGATCATCAGCGGCGGCCCCAGCGCCCGGCGCGCCGCCTCGAGCAGCACCACGACCCCCACCGCGCCGATGATCACATCCTGGGTAATCGGCGCCCCGGGGCGCTCGGAGAGCTCAGCATAGAAAAGAAAGATATAGGCGGCACAGAAGGCCCCCACCAGGGCCAGCACCCAGTCCTGGATGGGGATGCGGTCACGGGGCGAGCGCTTCAGCGCCGGATAGGCCATGAAGGCCAGCAGCATGGCGAAGGCCAGGTGAATCGAGCGCGCCTCGGTAGCGTTGAAGACCCCGAAACGAAACATGTAGGGCAGAGGCGAGGCGATCCACAGCTGGAACAGTGACCAGGCAGCGGCGATGCCGACCAGCAGCTTGCCCGGCGCCCCCAGCGGCTTTCGGGCGCCCGAGTCGCTGGAGGCGACCATATCCTCCAGGTCGACATCGGGCGCTCGGGAGGTGTTCTTTTCGTCAGTCATACGTCACCCTGCCCAGTGTTGATTGACGTGCAGTTCCCTGCTGATGAAACGTCATTGCGGTACGGTATTCCCTCACTGCAGCCGGCCTTCTTCCGCCAGCCTTGAAACAGATGCGCGGACCCCAGTGGCGTCCGCGCATTCTTCACCGGAGGGTCGGGACCCTCGACTTATCTGTCACTCGATCCAGCCACGCTCGCGATAGTAGCGAGCCGCACCGTCATGCAGCGGTGCCGTCAGGCCGTCGGAGATCATGTCCTCCTCGTTGAGGTTCTCGAAGGCCGGATGCAGCCGCTTGAAACGTTCGAAGTTCTCGAACACCGCCTTGACGGTCTCGTAGATGACATCCTCGTCCACCGCGGTGGAGCTGACGAAGGTCGCCGCCACACCGAAGGTCTCGGTGTCCTGATCGTTGCCGCGATAGAGCCCACCGGGAATCACCGAACGGGTGTAGTAGGGATACTCCTCGACGAGTGCATCGATCTCCGGGCCGGTTACCGGGATGAGACGGGCATCGATGGTGGTGGTGGCTTCCTGGATGGAGCCGTTGGGGTGGCCCACCACGTAGATCATGGCATCGATGTTGTTGTCGGACAGGGCCGCGGCCTGCTCGGCGGCATCCAGCTGGGAGGCCAGCGAGAAGGTGTCCATGTCCCAGCCCATGGCGTCCATCACCACGTTCATGGTGTTGCGCTGACCGGAGCCGGGGTTACCGACATTGACGCGCTTGCCGGGGAAGTCACTGAAGTGCTCGATGCCGGAGTCGGCCCGTGCCACCACGGTCAGCGGCTCGCCGTGCATGGTGAAGACGGCGCGCATCTCCTCCCAGGGGCCGTCGGATGCGAAGTTGGCCTCACCGTGATAGGCGCGATACTGGACGTCGGACTGCACCACGCCCATGTCGAGCTCGCCAGCCTTCATGCCGTTGACGTTGGCGACAGAGCCGCCGGTGGAGGGGGCGTTGCAGCGGATGTTGTGCTCGTCGCTGCCGCGATTGATCATGCGGCAGACGGACTGGCCAACGACGTAGTAGACACCGACCTGCCCGCCGGTACCGATGGTGATAAAGCGGCTATCCGCCACCGCGGGCGTCGAGAACAGCGCGGCACCGAGCAGGGCGCCGGAGAAGGCAGCAGCCGAGAATGCATGGCGTTTCATGAACACACCTCTTGATATTGTGAGCAAGCTGACGTTGCTGACAGCTGGGTCTGATTGGCAGCCGGAACAGTCGGCTACCGGCGGTCCTTACCGCTCCCCCCTACTTTAGCGAAAAATACGCCTGCCTGATGAGCTCTTTTTCAACAGCCTAATTTTAGTCACGAATACCGTTTAGTGTGCGTTAATTTTTGGCGCCACCTAACTTGCACCTCTCCTCGGGATTGGGGTGTCACCCACCGCGCACAGGCCCCAGAACCACCAGGCTCCCCGCCCGGATGACCGAGCGGGGAGCCTGCAAGCGGAAACGGCATACCCCATGCGGGGTCGGCCTGTGCCGGGGCTAGGAGGCCTTCATGATCAGCGCCTGCTTCGCGTCTTTCATGGCGGCGAACTCAGGTTCGAAGAAGAACTCCCGCTCACCGAGCGCCGGCTCGAGGTGGTTGAGCCAGGTCGCCTCCTCATTGAATTTGGCGAAGAAGGGACGCTGCACCCAGTCGTTGTCGCGGCCCTGGATAAAGCGCAGCACGAAGACCTTCTCGCCGTGGATCTCGGTAACGCCCTGGATCTCCACCTTGCCCGGATCTGCCGACATCGACGGACCACGGGCGGTACGCGCCAGGCCCGGCACCTGCTTGATGGCCTCGCGGTAGATCTCCCAGGCACGGACCAGCGGCACCTCGAAGTAGTGGCGGGCGCCGGTATCGCGTTCGACGAACATGTAGTAGGGAATCATCCCCAAGCGCACCTGGGTGGTCCACATGCGTGCCCACTGGTCGGCGTCGTCGTTGATATGCTTGAGCAGCGGCGCCTGGGTGCGGATCTCGGCCCCGGTGGCGCGGATGCGGCGGATCGCCTCGCGGCAGATGGGAGTATCCATCTCCTTCCAGTGGTTGAAGTGCGCCATGAAGGCCACGTGCTTGCCGGCGGCCGTCAACTCACGGAACAGCGCCAGGATATCCTCGGCGTCCGGGTCGGTGACGAAGCGGTAGGGCCAGAAGGTCAGGCTCTTGGAGCCGATGCGGATGTCCTGGACGTGGTCCAGCTCGGGCTTCATCAAGCCCTCCAGGTACATGCGCAGGTGCTTGGCCTTCATCACCATGGGATCACCGCCGGTCATCAGCAGGTCGGTGACCTCGGTATGCTCGGCCAGGTAGCGATGCAGGGAGTCAGCCTCGCTGGAAGCGAACTTCAGGTCCTTGTCACCGACGAACTGCGCCCAGCGGAAGCAGAAGGTGCAGTAGCTGTGGCACACCTGCCCCTGGCTGGGGAAGAACAGCACCGTCTCGCGGTACTTGTGCTGCATGCCCGGCAGCGGCTCGCCGTCGAGCAGCGGCAGATTGAGGTCCATCTGCCCCGCCGGGTGGGGGTTGAGCTCGGAGCGGATACGCTCGATCACCGGCTTCATCTCGGCCGCGCTGGCATCCTGGCGCATCAGCTCGGCCACCTCCTCGAAGTGCTCGGGCTTGAGCATGCCGCGCTGGGGAAAGGTGAGCTGGAAGACCGGGTCGGCGGGAACGTTCTGCCAGTCGATCAGCTCGTCGATCACGTACTCGTTGACGCGAAACGGCAGCACCTGGCTCACCACCCGCATGTCGAAGCGCAGGTCGTCAGGCAGATTCTGGATCGCCTCGATCTTGTCGAGCTGGCGATGAGTGTAGACCTTGAACTGACGGGCCTCGAAGGCCTCGGCTCGCGGATCGCCGAGATCGATGTTCACACGCTGGTTCATGCCACCTCCTCTGGTCTGGCACGGCATGCTAGGCGCACCGGGATCAGGCCGGTGGCCGCGACCGAGCCGCTGGCGCGGCGACCGCTATGCCGTGGTCTCTTCGGGGTGGCTATTGGTACCGACTCAAGGGGCAACTTGCAAGCTTTTGCAGCGATTTGCAACGAATGTCGCGCCATCAGGCATTAAGCGCAACACTTTGATCATTTCCCCAAGGCCCTTCAGGGCTTGCGCACCAGCCCGCCCACCAGGCGCTGCAGACGCGGTGCACCGATCAGGATCAGCACGAAGGCGATCGGCCAGGCGATATAGAAAGCACGCCACCAGCGGCCGCCAAAACCGTCGCCCAGCCCAGTGTTGACCCAGGTGATGACGAAGGTCATCAGGGTCACCATGTAGATCGACATCAGGACCGAAAACAGCAGCGGGGCGTAGCGGGCCGGAAACAGCATGGGCACTCCTCGATCGGAAAACAGGAACAAACGGAACAGGAATTATCTTATAACTATATCAACAACACCATGCAGCCGTGGCTGGCAGGGAACTCACGGCGGGACACCGGTCAGACTGGGCATGCCTCTCCACTAGCCCTCATCAAGGAGATGACGATGGACGCTTTCTCCCGCATCGAATGCCGACAGGGCGATATCGCCCGCCAGAATGACATGGAGGCCGTGGTCAATGCCGCCAACGCCGAACTGCGCCCAGGCGGCGGTGTGGCCGGTGCGCTGCACCGCGCCGCCGGCCCCGAACTCGACCGGGCCTGTCGCTCCCTTGCCCCTATCCAGCCCGGCCAGGCGGTGATCACCGAGGCCTTCGCGCTGCCCAACCGCTACGTGATCCACTGCCTGGGGCCGGTCTACGGCAGCGACGAACCCTCCGACGAACTGTTGGCCAGCTGCTATCGCCGCGCCCTGCAGCTGGCCGAGGAGCACAGCATCGCCTCGGTGGCCTTTCCGGCGCTCTCCTCCGGCGCCTTCGGCTATCCGGCGGCGGAGGCCGCACGCGTGGCGCTCTCCACGGTACTCAAGACGCTGCCCGACTGCCCCCACGTCGAACGGGTACGTTTCGTACTGTTCGATGGCGAAAGCACCCGGCTGCATCAGCGTACCCTGGCATCCCTGAACGGAGGTTAACGCCGCTTCAGTCCCCCACGAGTGGGGCTGCGGCCTTAACCGATCCAGCGACCAAGAACAGCCGGGCAATGTTCTCTGCGCGCGCCGTCAGCAGCTCGGCGCAGCGCTCCAGGGCCTCCTCCAGCCCCATCGGGCCATCGGCCAGGGCGAAGGCCGCGGTGACACCCTCCGCATGGGCCACCTGCCACCCCTCGCCCAGGCGGCCGGCCAACACCACCACCGGCACACCATGGGCCCGGGCACACCGCGCGATGCCGATCGGCGTCTTGCCGGCCAGGCTCTGGCCGTCGAGCTGCCCTTCCCCGGTGATCACCAGATCGGCCGCCGCCAAGCGCGCCTCGAAGCCCACCTGATCCATCACCAGCTCAATGCCGGGACGCAGTTCGGCGCCGAGGAAGGTGCGAGCCGCAAAGCCCATGCCGCCGGCGGCACCCGCACCGGGGAGCTCGCGATGGTCTTCGCCCAGCGCCGCCGCCGTGCAGTCGGCGAAACGGCCCAGTGCCGCGTCCAGCGTGGCCACCTCGTCCGGCATGGCCCCCTTCTGGGGCCCGAAGACGGCACTGGCACCGCGGGGACCCAGCAGCGGGTTGTCCACGTCCACCGCGGTCTCGACGGCCAGCGACGCCAGGCGTGGGTCCAACCCATCGAGCTCGAGCCGCGCCAGGCGCGCCAGCGCCGCCCCTCCCGGCGGCAGCGGCTGTCCTGCGGCGTCCAGCAGCCGCGCCCCCAGGGCCTGCAGCATGCCGGCACCGGCATCATTGGTGGCGCTGCCCCCGAGCATCAGCAGCAAGCGCTGCGCCCCACGCTCCAGCGCCGCGAGGATCAGCTCGCCGACGCCGCGGGTGGTGCTGTGCAGCGCGGTGCGCTCCGCCGGCGCAAGTCGCTGCAGCCCGCTGGCCTCGGCCAGCTCGATGTAGGCGGTGCGCGTTTCCGGCTGCCAGCCCCATGCCGCCCGGCAGGACCGTCCCAAGGCGTCGTGCACCTCCTGATCCAGCCGCTCCGCGCCGGTGGCGGCAAGCAGCGCGTCCAGGGTACCCTCGCCGCCGTCCCCCATGGGGCACTCGTCAAGCTGCATTTTCGGGCCTGCCCGGCGGATACCCTCGGCCATCGCCCGGGCCGCGTCACGAGCCGGGAGCGCATCCTTGTAGCTATCGGGGGCGAGGATGACGTTCATGGAGACCTCCTTTCTTCGAATCCTAATTTGAGGTTTGACCGCTCGCCCCTCCCCTGCCGGGACGCCGCGTGCTGTTACGCAGCATGGGGGTCACCGGCAAGGTCAACTGCTGTGGCGTACTCTCGGTCTCATTGATCTGTTCGAGCAACAGCTCAGTTGCCTTCATGATCATCAGATCCACGGGCTGCTTGAGGGTGGTCAGGGAGTGGCTCGGCCAGGCGGCCATGGGCATATCGTCGAAGCCGATCACCGACACATCGTCCGGCACCGTCAGCCCCAGCTCATGACGCAGGGTCTCCATCGACGCAATGGCCATCAGGTCGTTGGCCGAAAAGATGGCGTCCGGCGGCGATGGGGCGGCAAAGAACCGTCGCGTGGCGTGGCAGGCATCCTCGTAACGGTAATTGCCGACCTCGAGGGAGTGACACGTCAAGCCCTGAGATTTAAGCCCCTCCACGAACCCATCATGGCGCTGACGATTGGTGGAGGAGTCCGGCAGACCCGCCAGGAAGGCAATGCGCCGATGGCCAAGTGACGCCAGATAGCTGCCCGCCCAGAAGCCGCCGGCATAGTTGTCGCTCCCCACCTGGCTGATGCCGGTGTAGTTGACGGTGCGATTGATGATCACCACCGGAATGCCGAAATCGGCCACCACGCTGGCCTGCTCACCGTCGAGGGTAATGGCCAGCATCAGCACGCCTTCCACCTGGCTCTGAATGATCTCATCGAGCACCGCATCGAATCCCCCATTCGGCGGCGCGAAGAACAGCAGCAGGTGGTAACCCTGCTGCTGGAAGAAGCGCGACGCTCTCTCCAACACAAAGGAGTAAAAGGGGTTTTCGAGGCTATAGGTCACCACGGCGATGGTCCGGCTGGATCGGGTGATCAGCGAACGCGCGATCGTATTGGGCCGGTAGCCCAGCTCGCGCGCGGCCGCCATCACCTTCTCGCGTGTGCGCTGCGAGACCTTGGCATGCGGCGAGAAGCAGCGACTCACCGCCGACTGCGACACACCGGCAAGTTTGGCGACGTCACGGGATGTAATTGATTTCCTTTTCATCTAACACGCTACGGCAGGCAGTCCGGGTTCACTTCGCGGTGATTCCCAGTGCCTGCCTCCAGCTCCACTCTGCGGCCTGGCGTTCAGACAGGCTCCAAGGATTGGTAGGTGGCGATTTTCGCCACATAGGTACGACTGTTGTCCAGTACGCCCTGCACCTCCTCGTCGGTCAACTCCCGGAGCACCTTGGCCGGGGAACCAACGATCAGTGAACGCGGGGGAAATCGCTTATTGCCGGTGATGAGCGCACCGGCACCGATGATGCAGTGATCACCGATCTCGGCACCGTTAAGGACGGTCGCCTGCATGCCCACCAGGACTCCGTCGCCGATGCGACAACCGTGCAGCATCGCCAAGTGGCCGACGGTCGTCTGTCGGCCCACGCTGACCGGATAGCCAGGGTCGGTGTGGATCACGCAACCATCCTGCAGGTTGCTGCCTTCGCCGACGGTGATCGGCTCATTATCGCCCCGCAGGACGGCACCCGGCCACACGCTGACCTCCCGCCCCAGCTGGACACGGCCGATCAGCACGGCCTCCTTCAGCACCAGCGCACTCGCATCGATATCGGGGGCATGGCCCTCCAGTCGATAGCACGGCATATGGCCTCCTCCACTCCAACGGATGATTGTCGAGAACTCGGGCCAACCGTTGACGGCCGACCCGGGGATTCAGAAGCCTACCTTATCGGCCCCCTTGAGCTGCAGCATATCCCGAGCCTCGTCGGGGGTGGCCACGGCGAACGATAGCCCTTCGAGGATCTCGCGCACCTTGCGTACCTGGCTGGCATTGCTCTCGGCGAGCCGTCCCGGACCGAGCCACAGGGAGTCCTCGAGCCCGACCCGCACATGCCCGCCCATGGCGGCCGACTGTGCGGCAAGCCGCATCTGGCTGCTGCCGGCACCCAGTACCGACCAGGCATAGTCGTCACCGAACAGGCGGTCGGCGGTGCGGCGCATATGCAGCACATCCTCGGGATGGGGGCCGATACCGCCGAGAATGCCGAACACGCTCTGTACGAAGACACGGCCACTGATAATGCCGCGATCCATCAGGTGGCGCAGGCTGTAGAGGTGGCCGATGTCATAGCACTCGCACTCGAAGCGGGTACCGTTCTGCCCCCCCAGGGTCATGGTCTTCTCGATATCGGCGAAGGTGTTCTTGAACACCAGGTCGCGGCTGTTTTCGAGGTGCGCCCGCTCCCAGTCGTGCTCGAATGTCGCAAAGCGATCGAGCATGGGGAAGAGCCCGAAGTTCATCGAGCCCATGTTCATCGAGGCGAGCTCCGGCTTGAACTCGATGGCCGGGCGCATACGCTCTTCGACGGTCATATGGGGGCTTCCGCCGGTGGTCAGATTGATCACCGCGTCGGTCGCCTCCTTGATGCGCGGCAGAAATTTCTCGAAGACTGCGGGATCCTGGGTCGGCTTGCCGGTCTCGGGGTCGCGCGCATGCAGGTGCAGAATGGAGGCACCGGCCTCGGCGGCGGAGATGGCGGCCTCGGCGATCTCCTCTGGCGTCACCGGCAGGTGCGGTGACATCGAGGGCGTGTGAATGGCACCGGTAACGGCGCAGGTGATGATGACTTTGCGTTGCGTTGCCATGTGAAAACCTCTTGATTGTCGTGGGGGGGATCAGTCGTTACCCAGAGCGCGCTGATGGGCGATCAGTGCCATCAGGCGACGGTCACGCCAGGCCTGGCGCTCGGCAAGCTGCGCGGCGGGCAGCTCGTGGCGTCGCTCGGCATCGAGCCGGGTGAGCGTGTTGGCTTCCCAGGGATCGTCGCCGCCACGCTCCCCGTCGACCGCCTGATACAGCGGGCCGTAGCGGCGCCCGTAATCGACCACCCCCCGGGGGGCGTTGAGGTCGATGGTTTCGAAGGGGCCCATGAAGGACCAGCGAAGCCCCAGGCCATGCTTGACGGTCTTGTCGAGATCGGCGGCCGAGACATAGCCGTCCCGGAACAGGCGTAACGCTTCGTTGAGCAGCGCCCCCTGCAGCCGATTGAGGATGAAACCCTGAACCTCCCTGCGCACCAGGATCGGCGCCTGATCCACCGCCTCCATCAGCCGCAGGGTGCGTTCCACCACCGCCTCGGTGGTGTCCGGGGTCGGCACCACCTCAACCAGGGGAATCAGGTAGGGAGGATTGACCGGATGGGCGACCAGGCAGCGCTCGGGGTGCTGCAAATGATCGGTGAAGCGGGAAGCAGCGATGCCGGAGGTGGAGCTGGCCAGGATGGTGGTCGATGCGACCGCCGCCTCCAACTGCACATAGATCTGCCGCTTGGCCTCGAGATTCTCGGGACCGCACTCCTGCACATAGTCGACGTCGGCCATGGCCTGGGTCAGATCTGCCTCGAAGCGAATCCGCGACAGTACCTCCTGCGGTGCACCGATCAGCCCAGAGGCCGCCAGATCGTCGAGCGAGTGCCGCAAGGCGTCTCGGGCCGCTGCCAGCGCCTGCTCGTCGACATCATAGAGTCGGACGGGAACGCCTGCCCTGGCAAAGACGATGGCCCAGGCACGGCCGATCAGGCCGGCCCCCACCACCCCTACTCGGGTCTGCATTGCTCCTCCCTCATTGGTTGGATGCATCACAGAGTCTCCACGTTGGCGCAGACGCTGAGCGCCTGACCGGAAATGTTGGCGCCTCCTGGAGCCGCCAGGAACAACGCCATGGCTGCAATGTCGGTGGGCTCCACCATCTTGCGCATGGAGATCTTGGCGAGGTTCTCCCGCTCCATCTCAGCAAAGTCGATGCCTCGCTTGGCGGCACGCTCCTCGATGACCTTCTCGATCCGCGGCCCGCGGACGATGCCGGGCAGAATCGCATTGACCCGCACCCCGGAAGGGCCCAGCTCACAGGCCAGGCTCTTGGTGAGGCCGACCACGCCCCATTTGCTGGCGGCGTAGGGCGTGCGAAAGGCAAACCCCAGCCGGCCGGCGACCGAGGCCATGTTGATCAGCAGCCCTTCGCTCTCGCGCAGGGCCGGGGCCGCGTGCTTGGCGACGTAGTACTGGCCGTTGAGATTGATGTCGATGGTCTGACGCCAGGCGTTGGAGTCGATCTCGTCGATACCGGCGGTGGGGCCGGCGATACCGGCGTTGTTGACCACCACGTCGAGACCGCCAAGGCCAGCGGCCTCCTCGAAGAGCCGTGCCACCTGGGCCTCGTCGCCGATGTCGGCCTGGGTGAAGCCAACCCCCGCCGGCAACCCGCTGGCGGCCTCGGCATCGATGTCGCCGACGTGAACTTGCGCTCCCGCCTCGTGAAAGGCCGTGGCGATGGCCAGGCCGATACCATTGGCGCCCGCAGTGACCAGGACCTTGAGGCCGCGGCGCGGCACCAGGCTTTCGATGACTCGCATAGTGAAACTCCTTGCAGTGGTTGTCCGACACTCGCCGCCTAGCGCAATGACGGCAGCCAGGTAGAGAGGAAAGGCACCACGCTAATGATCAGGATATTGACCAGTACGATGGCGACGAACGGCAGGACGGCGTAGGAGAGTCGGGCCACGCCTACCTTGGAAATCTGGGACGCAACGAACAGATTGAGCCCCACCGGCGGCGTGAACATTCCCATGGCCAGATTGACGACCATGATGATGCCGAAATGCACCGGATCGAACCCGAAGCTCACGGCTATGGGCAGCAGGATCGGCACAAAGATCAGGATGGCGGCGGCCGCCTCGATGAACATGCCCGCCATCAGTAGCAACACATTAGCCAGTATGATGAACAGCAGCGGGCTGTCGATGGCACCGACCACGAAATCGGAGATCGTCGAGGGTACCCGAAGACGCTGTAGGATTCGTCCGTAGAGGCCGGCGGCCCCGATGATGCTCAGCACTACCGCACTGGTCACCGCTGCGTCCTGGAGGATACGGACGATATCCTTGAGCTTTATTTCTCGGTAGATGACGAAGCCGACGAGAAAGGAGTAAGCCACCGCGATCACTGCGGCCTCGGTGGGAGTAAAGATACCGCCGTAGATGCCGCCAAGGATGATCACCGGCATGAAGATCGCGAGGATCGCCTTCTTCCCCGCTGCAAAGATCTCGGCGAGGGAGCTCTTCTCCCCTCCCCCATGACCGTAATAGCGGGCGTAGCAATAGGCGAAGAGCAGCAGGCTCAGGGTAATCATCAGCCCCGGCAACACACCCGCCACAAACATATCACCCACCGAGACATTGGCGGCGATGGCGTAGAGAATCAGCGGAATGCTGGGCGGAATGATCACACCCAGCGCCCCGGATGCCGCCTGATTGACCGACGCATAGCTGGCTGAATAGCCCTTGGCGATCATCGCCGGGATCAGAATCGAACCGATGGCCGCGGTGGTGGCGGCACCGGAACCGGAGATGGCGGCAAAGAACAGCGAGGTGACGATGGCCACCATGGCCAGACCACCGGTCATGCTGCCCACCAGGGTGTTGGAGAAGTCGACGAGCCGGCGCGAGATCCCCCCGCTCTGCATGATATAGCCGGCCAGGATGAAGAAGGGAATCGCCATCAGCGGAAAGGAGTTGACCGAGGCGATGAACTGTTGCGCCACGATCAGCATGGGCATCAGGTCGCCCTGCCAGACGGTAACGGCAGAGGCCAGCCCCAGCGAAAAGGCGATGGGTACACCGATGATGAAGAGTGCGATCAGCAATAGAAACAGCAGCAGCGCCATGGTCAGGACTCCTTCTTCTCGATGCCAAGGATTTCATCGATCAGCAGCGCCACGGAGTTGATCAGAATGACGATGCCACCCGCCGGTACGGCCAGATAGGGCCACATCATCGATACCCGGGTACTGGGCGCCGTCTGGTTGGCCACTCGCCCTACCAGCTCGAAGCCATACTTGACCAGGATGAAGGCGAAGAGCGCCGAGGCGAGAATAATCAGGACCCGCAACAGACGGGAGATCCTGGGACCGGTAAATTCGAGCACGATATCCACCGAGATCAGCAATCCCTTGCGGTAGGCATAACCCGCGCCGATGAAGGTCAACCAGATCATGGCGAACCGGGCAATTTCATCCGAGAAGTACAGGGGACTACCCACCACGAAGCGGGCAAAGACCTGCCAGAAAATCAGTACGGTCATGACCAGCAGCAGAGCGGCGAGCGCCCAGCCGATCATCCGGTTGAACAACCCGATCCCCTCATGGGTCAGCAGCAGAAACTTTTTCATGACTGCCTCTCGTCACAGATACGAGCAGCTCCCGAAGGCGGCGGACGCCGCCTTCGGAAGAACCTGGCTCAGTAGTCGAAGTTGATGGCAGCCTCGACGAGATCCTCGCCGACGGTGGGCGCCCACTGCTCGATCACCGGACGCACCGCCTCGCGGAAGGGGTCGAGGTCGGGATGGGTGACCGTCATGCCCAGCTCTTCGAGCTGTACCAGGTATCGCTCCTCCAGCTCCTGGCTGGCTTCTCGCTGCACAGGTAGCGCGATCTGTGCCGCCTCGAGGATGATGCTCTGGTCTTCCTCGCTGAATGAGCTGAAGAGGTCCAGGCCCATCATCAGCGGCGCCGGAGAATAGACATGCTGGGTCATGTTCAGGTAGTCCTGAACTTCATAGAAATTAACGTCGTAGATGGTCGGCAGCGGATTTTCCTGGCTGTCCATGACCCCCTGCTGCAGCGCCGTGAAGACCTCGGTCCAGGCCATCGGCGTGGCATTGGCACCCAGCGCCTGCCAGGTATCCACCTGGACCCGACTCTCCTGAGTACGATGGTTGATGCCGTCGAGATCCTCAGGATGGTTGAGCGGTCGCACCGAGTTGGTGTTGTGGCGAAAGCCGTTCTCCATCCACGCCAGTACCTTGACGTTCATCTGCTCTTCGGCCAGCTGCGCCAGGCGCTCCCCATGCTCACTGTCGAGGAAGGCGTAGGCGTGGGCGTGATTGTCGAAGATATAGGGCAGATCGAAGAGCAGGAACTCGTCGACAAAACCGCCCATGGGCCCTGTCGAGGAGATACCCGCATCGACGATGCCGAAGCCCATGCCCTCGACCACCTCGCGCTCGGCACCCAGGGCATTGTCGTAGTGCGGCTCGATGCTCAGGCGCCCCTCGGAGAGCCTTTCCAGTTCTTCCCCAAACTTGAGGATGCCGATGCCCTGCTGGGAGTCGGGACCCAGCGGCAGGCTGACGTCGATCGTTCGCTCGGTGCCCGCCTGGGCGCCGGTCACCATGGCAAGCGACAGCGCGGATGCCAAGGCGGTCTTGGTGAAGAGGGAACGGTTGGTGCGGTTCATGGTGCACTCCTCTCGATTGTCATTGTCGTCATGCAGGCCGATGGCCTAATGCCCCTGCCGAACTCGGCCGGGCTTCCGAAGACAGTTGTAGATCACCAGAGCATACGTATGCAAACCATCGAAATGAATTTAGCTCGACAACAGAATAACCCTATGTTTTTAAAGGTATTATACTTTAGTATAAGACACTGAATACGTATGCTATTTTGTCGGAAAGCCACCCCTTCACCCCTCACATCCGTACGCATCAATCGATACAGGAGGTAGCGGCACCTCAGCCGTTCCGGCACAGGTTGTCAGCTGTGGTGACACCCGCCAGCAGCGGGCCAAAGGGACGCTGGCCTGGCGGTGTCAGCCGCCAGGCCATGGTGGGCGGGGAGTGCCCCGGGGAGCGAGTCGAGCGGGGTCTGAAAATCGGTCCTAGACGTTGTAGCCCAGCGTTCGCGGCAGCCACAGCGCGATCTCGGGAAAGATCGCCACCAGCGCCAGGGCGCTGGCCATGGCCAGCACGAACAGCAGTGCCCAGCCGACGGTCTGCTCCAGGCGAATCTTGGCGATCTCGGTGGTGACCATCAGGTTGACCGCCACCGGTGGGGTGAACTGGCCGATGGCGATGTTCATGGCCAGCAGGATACCGAACCACACCGGATTCCAGCCGAAGTGCTGCATCACCGGGATCAGGATCGGCATCATGATCAGGTAGATCGAGATGGCGTCGAGCAGCATGCCGGCCAGCAGCACCGCCAGCATGATCAGGATCAGCAGCAGCACCCCGCTGTCGGAGAGCCCGATGATCCATTCGGCCAGGTGGCGGAAGGTGCCGAGCATGGTGCCGGCCCAGGCGAAGATGCCGGCCAGGGCGATGATCAGCATCACCACCCCGGAAATCACCGCCGCCTCACCGAACAGCCCCCAGAGGTCCTTGAACCCGATTTCGCGGGTCAGGAAAAGTCCCACCAGCGCCCCGTAGGCCACCGCGACGACGGCGGCCTCGGTGGGGGTGAAGAGCCCTGAGCGCAGCCCGCCCAGGATCAATACCGGTGCAAACAGCGCCGGCAGCGCCTGCTTGAAGGTCTCGCCCACCTTGAGACGCTTGGCGCCCGACACCGGGGCGCCGCCTTCCCAGCCGTAGCGCTTCGAGACGATCAGCGCCGGGACCAGCAGCGCCAGCCCGGCGAGGATGCCGGGGAAGAGCCCGGCGGCGAACAGCGCCCGCAGGTCGACCCCCGGTACCACGATGGAGTAGAGGATCAGTGCCACCGAGGGCGGAATCAGGATCGCCGTGGAGGCCGAGGCGGCGATCAGCGTCGCCGAAAAGGGCTTGGGATAGCCGGCCTTGGTCATGCTCGGCAGCATCACCATGGCCACCGCCGCGGCGTCCGCCGGGCCCGAGCCGCTCATCCCGCCCATGATCATGCAGACCAGCACCGCCACCAGCGCCAGACCGCCGTGACGCGGGCCGATCAGCGCCTGGGCGAAGCGCACCAGCCGCAGCGCCACCCCGGCGCGCTCGAAGATCAGCCCGGTCATGATGAACAGCGGAATGGCGATCAGCGGGTACTTGGCGATGCTGTTGTAGGTGTTGGTGCCGAGCGTCGCCAGCATCGCAGGCGACAGCCCGGCCATGATACCAACGGCACCGGCCAGGGCCAGCGAAAAGGCCACCGGCACCCCGGCGATCAGCAGCCCGGCGAAGGCCAGAATCATCCACAGGTCAGGGCTCATCGTCGAGCCTCCCGGCCAGGCGGTCCCGGGTCTGCTGAGTCAGCCGCACCAGCATCGCCGCGGCGAGCAGCGGCAGCCAGATCAGGTACCACCACTGCGGCAGGCCCAGGCCCGGCGAGAGCGACTCCCACTGGTACTCCTCCCAGGTCAGCTTGGCGCCGAACCAAGTGATCAGCCCCAGCACGGTGGCGCCGCACAGCCACTGAAAGAGGATCAGCGCCTTTCTGGGCGCCAACGGCAAGGCCCGCTCCAGCAGGCCGATGCGGATATGGCCGTTGCGCCGCGCGGCTACCGAGGCGCCGGCGAAGGTCACCACCACCAGCAGGAACACTGAGAACTCCTCGGTGAAGGCCAGCGAGCCGCCGGTGACGTAGCGCGTAATGACGTTGCCCAGGCTGATCAGCGAGATGATCGCCAGCGCCAGGGCCCCCAGCCAGCGCTCCGGCCGGGCGTCGGGTGACGGTTTCATCGATACCTCACGATAAGCCCGCCGGCCCCGGCCGGGACCGGCGGCGGGTGGAGAGACTCAGCGCGACTCGATGGCCTGGCGTGCCACCTCGACAAGCTCCTGGCCGATACGCGGAATCCACTTGTCATGGACGCTGGCGGTAGCATTGACGAAGGCCTGGTGCTGCGCCTCGGTGAGCTCGGTGACCTGCACGCCACGCTCCTGGATATCGGCCAGCCGCTCGCTCTCTTCCTCGCGGGTCATGGCAATCTCCCACTGGCCAGCCTCGACGGCGGTCTCGCGCAGGATCTGCTGCTGCTCTTCAGTGAGCGAGTCCCAGACCCGCTGATTGACGGCGAAGATCAGCGGGTCGTTCATGTAGTTCCACAGGGTCAGGTACTCCTGCCCCACCTGGTCGATCCGCGCCACGTCGAACACCGACAGCGGGTTCTCCTGGCCATCCACCGCTCCGGTGGTCAGCGCTGGCTGGGCGTCGGTCCAGCTCATCTGGGTGGGGTCGGCGCCCAGGGCGTTGAAGGTGTCCTGGAACAGCGGCGAGCCCACCACCCGGATCTTCAGGCCGTCAAGGTCCGCCGGGGCACTGATCGGGCCGCGGGAGTTGGAGAGCTGGCGAAAGCCGTTCTCGCCCCAGGCCAGGGGCACCACGCCCCGTGACTCGATGGCCTCGAAGATCCTCTCACCGGCCTCACCGCCGGTCACCGCGTCCACCGCCGCCTCGTCGGGCATGAAGAACGGCAGTGAGAAGAGGTTGAGCTCCGGCACCTGGGGCGACCAGTTGATGGTCGAGCCGATGGCCATGTCGATCAGCCCCGAGCGCATGGCGGAGAACTCGCGGGTCTGATCGCCGGCCACCAGCTGGGAGTTGGGATAGACCCGCAGGGTCAGCTCCCCCTCGGTGCGCTCCTCGACCAGTTCCGCCCATTTTTCAGCGGCCTGGCCCCAGGGGAAGGCGTCGGAGAGCACGGTGGAAACGGAGAGTTCGCGGGCCTGGGCCGAGAGCGAAGCGGTGAGCACCGCGACACCGGCCAGGGCCGCGGCAGCACGGGTCAGTCGACTAGCAGCTGTCATGACGTGTCCTTTGCAGCAGGGGGCCGACGCGAGGGGCCGGCCGCGTTTATCATTTTGAGGGGTGGTCCATCATGCCACCCCGGGATCATCTCCGAAGTCGGGCGTTGAATGGAAGGGCGGCAGCCACCGCCCAGGCGACGTCACGGCTGCGGACTGATACCCTCCAAGCCCCTGCCTTGCAAGGAGACGCCAGGTGCCGCTACGCGACCTGCTGCTGGGCCTGTTGGTGGTCGCCATCTGGGCCCTGAACATCATCGTCATCAAGCTGGGGGTGGCGGAGCTGCCGCCGCTGCTGCTGACCACGCTGCGCTTCATGCTGGTTGCAGCGCTGCTGGTGCCCTTCCACCCGGTGGCGCGCCAGCAGCTGCCCTTCCTGCTGCTGCTCTCGCTGACTTTCGGCAGCCTGCACTTCGCGCTGCTGTTCATCGGCCTGGGGCAGGCGGAGGCCGGCACCGGGGCGCTGCTGGTGCAGATGGGCACGCCCTTCGCCACCCTGCTGGCAGTGATCTTTCTCGGCGAGCGGCTGGATGGGCGCCGCCTGGCGGGACTGGCGCTCTCCTTCGGCGGGGTGGTGGTACTGGCCGGCGGCCCCAGCCTCCCCTCGCCGCTGCCCATGGCCCTGCTGCTGCTCAGCGCGCTGGGCTGGGCGATCTCCCAGCTGCTGATCAAGCGCGGCCCCGGCGTGGCGCCCATGGCACTGGCCGGCTGGGTGGCACTCTTCGCCATCCCCCAGGTGGCACTGGCCTCGCTATGGTTCGAGAACGGCCAGTGGGAGGCGCTGCGCCAGGCGAGCTGGCAGGGCGTCGGGGCGATCTTCTATACCGCGGTGATGTCGTCCATCGTCGCCTATGGCCTGTGGTATGGGCTGCTGCGCCGCCATCCGGTCAACCGCCTGGCACCGCTGAGCCTGTTGGTGCCGGTGGGAGCGGTACTGCTGGGGGTGCTGCTACTGGGCGAGCGGCTCAGCGCCCACACCCTGGTGGGCGGCGGCCTGGTGATCGCCGGCGTGGCGCTGATCGTGCTGCGGCTGCCGTTGCGCCGCTCCCGCGACGTCGCCGACCTGTCAGACCACGCCTAATCGGCAGGGCGACAGCCAGGTGGGCGCCCCGGCCAGGTGACGCAGTCGCCAAGCCCGATGCCATTGGTGGCGAAGAAGCCGGCGTTGACCTCCAGTGCAGCCACGTAGGTAACACCGGCCAGGGTGACCGGACAGTCCCCCGGGTCGTCGGAGCCGCAGGGCTGCATAGTGTGAATGGCGGCGATGCGCCCGCCGGCATCGATGAAGGCGATATCCAGCGGGATCCGGGTGCGGTACATCCAGAAGCCGCTGCGGGGCGGCTGCGGCCGATCGTAGAGAAACAGCATTCCCGCCCGCTCGCCCAGCCGGTCGCGCTCCATCAGTCCGAACTGACGCTGCGCCGGGCTGCGGGCCAGCTCTACCTCGAGGTGGTGAGTCTGTTGGCCGGTGTCGATGGCCAAGGGCGCCTTCTCGAAGCTGGCCGGCGCAGCGGCCCCCGCCGGCCAGCGGCCGCCCAGTAGCATGACGGCCAGCAGCGCCAGCAGCAGCAGGCCAAGCCGCTGAACCGGCGAGCCCGGCAGGCGCCAGGGGGGCGGGGTCATCGCGAAAACTCCTCCGGCATCAGATGAATGCCGCTGGCCAGCAGCGAGACCTGGGCCTTGGCACCGCGCACCAGGCCGTTGCGCCGCGCCGCATGGGTGGCGATATCGAAACGCAGGGACTCGCGGGCGTGGTCGAAGGCCAGGGTGATCGAGGTCATGCCCCCCAGCACCACCATCTCGGCCACCCGCCCGGTCACCGGGTTCTCCCGCTCGCCGCGGGAGGGCCGGTCGCGGCGATGCAGCACCACGTCGGAGTCGGGCAGGTACCAGGCGACCCGCTGACCCGGCGTGAGGGCCGCAAGCCCCGCGGCTACCTCCAGCCGCCAGGGCCCCCACTGCAGCCGCCGCCGGCCGTCTTCCTCCACCACTTCACCCTCGAAGACGTTGTGGCGATCCAGTAGCCGCGCCACCTCGGCGCTGGTCGGATGGCGAAACAGCGTCTCCGCCGAACCGCTCTGCAGACTGCGCCCGCCGTGCAGCACGCAGAGGCGGTCGGCCAGGGCCACCGCCTCGTCCAGGTCGTGTGTCACCAGCACGATGGGGATATGAATCTCCTCGCGCAGCAGCGCCAGCTCGCGCTGCAGGCGCCGCCGGGTCACCTGATCCACCGCCGAGAAGGGCTCGTCGAGCAGCAGTACCCGGGGCTCCCGGGCCAGCGCCCTAGCCAGTGCCACCCGCTGGCGCTGGCCGCCGGAAAGCTCGGACGGATAGCGCCCGCCGAGCCCCTCCAGGCGCACTCGGTCGAGCCAGCGCTCGGCGCAGCCGTTGCGCCTGGCAGCGTCGAGATGGCCCAGCGCCACCTTGACGTTGTCGCGGGCGGTCAAATGGGGAAACAGCGCATAGTCCTGAAAGACGATGCCGACCCGGCGACGCTGGGGGCCCAGGGCGACGCCACGGTCCCGGTCCAGCCAGGACTCGTCGCCGCAGTCGATGCGCCCCCCGGCCGGCCGGTAGAGGCCGGCGATGGCCCGCAGCAGGGTGGTCTTACCGCTGCCGGAAGGCCCCACCAGGGCCAGCAACTCGCCGGCCGCGCAGTGGAAGTCGGCAGCCAGCGGAATGGGGCCGGCCTGGTGGATGGACACCGTCAGCGACCCGCCAGCGGCAGTCGATGCCACGGCCGGCGACACGGGGCTGCGTGGCTCAGACACGCCGCCACCGCCTACGGCCCGCCAAGCCGTAAACCACCCCGATGGTCAGGAAGGAGACCAGCAGCAGCATGGCCGACATGATGCCCGCCCCCGCTTCATCGAAGGCCTGCACCCGGTCGTAGATGGCGATGGCCAGGGTGCGCGTCTCACCGTCGATGGCGCCGCCCACCATCAGGATCACGCCGAACTCGCCCAGGGTATGGGCGAAGGTCAACGCCAGCGCCGAGACCACCCCCGGCCAGACCAGCGGCAGCTCGATGCGCAGGAAGGTCTGCCAGGGCGAGAGGCCGCTGCACCAGGCAGCCTCGCAGAGGTTGGCGGGAATAGCCTCGAAGGCGCGCTGGATCGGCTGCACCGCGAAGGGCAGGTTGGCCACCAGGGAGGCGAGCAAGATGCCGGTGAAGGTGAAGTTCAGCCCCTCCCCGGTGAGCCGCTGCCAGAAGGCGCCGAAGGGTGCCTCACGGCCGAAGCTCATCATCAGGTAGAAGCCCAGCACGGTGGGCGGCATCACCAGCGGCAGCGCCACCAGCGCCTCGCACAGCGACTTGCCGCGAAAGCGCGCCCGGGCCAGGCCACGGCCCAGCCACAGCCCCACCGGCAGCAGGAACAGGCAGGTCAGGGCCGCCAGGCGCAGCGAGACGCTCAGCGCCGTCCAATCCATCAGTGCTCCCCGGCCGGCTCGGCCTCATCGGGCAAGCGGAAACCGTAGCCGGCGAAGATTTCCCGGGCCGGCGGCTGCTGCAGCCAGGCGTAGAAGGCGCGCGCGGTCTCCCCGGCCCCCTTGACCAGCGCCATGCGCTGCACCAGCGGTTCGTGCCACGCCTCGGGTATCAGCACGAAGTCGCTGCGCTGGGCCAGCTGCGGGGCCAGCGCCAGCGACCAGGCCACCAGCCCGCCGCGGGCGTCGTCGGACAGGGCGAATTGGGCGGCCTGGGAGACGTTCTCGCCGAGCACCCGCAGCGCAGCGCTGTCGTCCCACAGGCCGGCGTGCTCGAGGGCCTGCCTGGCCGCCACGCCGTAAGGGGCGTGCTCGGGGTTGGCCAGGGCGATGCGCGGCCGGCCCTCGCCGGCGGCATGGGCCTCAAGCGCCTCGCGCACGGCGGCCAAGGGGGCCTCGTCACCGGGCAGATCGTCACGATCGGCCCGCTGCAGCCAGGCCAGCCGCCCGATCGCATAGACCACGCCCGCGTCCTCGGTGTGTCCCTCTTCGTGCAGGGCCAGCACATAGGCCTCGTCGGCGGAGAGGTAGAGCTCGAAGGGTGCCCCCTGGGCAATCTGGCGGCGGAAGTTGCCGGAGGAGCCGAAGTTCAGGCGCAGCGACCTGCCGGTCTCGGCCGCGAAACGCTCGGCGGCCTCGGCCAGGGCGAACTGCAGATCCGAAGCGGCGGCCACGGTGGGGGGTGACGCCATGGCGGGGCCGAGCCCCAGCACCAGACAGACGGCCAGCACCCATCGCGCAAGTGAGTTCATCGCAGGACTACCTATCGACCAGAGAGATGACGTCCGGCATTGTCATGCAGCGCCCCCGGCGGGTAAAGCGGACCAAGGGGGTACCTCCCCCGGCATGGGCGCCCTGCGGCCCTTTTGTAAACGCCCTCTCAGGAGGTCACGCCCTCCCGCTGGCCCAGAATCGCCATCAGGTCGATGCTGGCATCGCGCACGCTCAGGTCGAGCAGGTTCTCCAGCGCCTGAAGATGGTCATGGATGCACGCACGGGCCGCCTCGCCGTCGCCGCTGCGCAGATGCGTCAGCAGCGCCGGGTGGTCCGGCGCCAGGTAGCAGCTGGTCAGCCCGGAGCGCTTGTAGAGGGCGATGACGATGGAGGTGCGCAGGATCAGGTCGGTGAGCATGGCGCCCAGCACCCGGTTGGGCGACAGCTCGGCCAGCAGATGGTGAAGCGCCAGGGAGTGCTCGATGCGCGCCGGCTCGTCACCGGCGGCGTAGGCGGCGGCCTCGCGCTCCACCAGCGTCTCGATGGCCGCCAGCTGATCGGCGTCGAGGCGACCGGCCAGCAGCGCGGCGACCTCGCCCTCCACCAGCCGGCGGGCGTCGAAGGTCTCGCGGGTCTCGTCGATGCTCGGCGCGCGCACCCGCGCCACCTGATTGGGCTGCTGGGTGACCACGTGGTCGGCGGCCAGCCGGGTCAGCGCCTTGCGGATCACCGAGCGGCTGACGCCGAAGATCTCGCCCAGCGCCACCTCCGGCAGCCGGGTCCCCGGCGGCAGGCGCTGCATCAATACCGCCTTGCGCACCTTGTCGACGATGAAGCGATCGTTGATGCGCCCCCCCGCCCTCACGACGGCCTGCACGTCGTCCTGCCAGGTATGGCTCATGCTGTCCCCTTCACAAGGCCCTGTCTGAAAACTGGCTGCGCTCGGCCAAACGGCGTTAAAAAACGGCTCAAAGTACTCATTTACACCCCGTAAACTCGCACGCGAGCCCGGTCCGTCTTCTCGCCGATTTTTGCCTTGTCTGGCCTTCGCTCGCCGACTTTTCAGGCAGAGCCTAGCAGCCTTTACTCGAGACACCATCGCATGTTTTGCGCAGGATGGCCACAACTGGGAGATGCATTGTATACAACACGCTATCGCGCTTATCTTCCCTCACCGCCGGCCTCGGTGAACCTCGCCTCGAGCGCCAGCCGCAGTGCATCCGCCTGGCCCACCAGGGTCTCCCGCACGTCGCCGGCGCTTTCCAGCTCACCGCACTTGGCCAGTGCCTCGAGGCGCTTTGCCGTCTCCCCCAACGCCTCCCCTCCTATCACCTGCGCCGCCCCCTTGAGGGTATGGGCGGCACGGCGCAACGTCGCCGCCTCCTGGCGTACAATGGCCTCGTCGATCTCGCGCAGCAACCCCGGATACTCGGAGAGGAACAGCCTGACCATGTCGTTGAGCAGCTCCCGGTTGCCTTCCAGGTTGGCCAGGGCGGCGTCCCAGTTCAGACAGGGGAACGTTGCCGGACTCGCCGTCGGCCCGGCAGAAGCGCCTGGTTCGGCGACGCTCGCCGGGGCCCCGATGCCCTGCGACTCCACGGCCTGAAACAGTTCCGCGGCGCGAAACGGCTTGGTCACGTAGCCATCCATGCCTGCGGCCAGGCAGCGCTCACGATCCTCCTTGGTGGCGCTGGCGGTCATCGCCACGATGGGGACATGGCCGCCCAGTTCCCGCTCCCGTTCCCGGATCGCCCGGGCGGCCGCCAAGCCATCCATGACCGGCATCTGGATATCCATCAGGATCACATCGACATCGCGACGCTCCAGGGCGTCCAAGGCCTCGGCACCGTTTTCGGCCAGTTCGACCTCATGGCCTCGCTGGGTGAGCAGGTCGGTCGCCACCTTCTGGTTGGTCACCCCATCCTCGACCAGCAGCACCCGCCGAGAGGGGCCAGCGCTGGACAGCGCATGGGGAGCGGAGGGCCGCTTGCCGTTGCCGGCCGTCACCCCCAGCGCCTCGCTGACCGCATTGAGCAGCTCCGACTGCTTGACCGGCTTCATCAGCAGCCGCGAGATCCGCAGCCGCTGACGTCGCGCCGCATCGCCGGCGCGCATCCCCGAGGAGAGCATCAGGATCTGCAGGCCGGCCCACTCCGGCCGCTGGCGAATGCGCTCAGCCAGCGTATAGCCATCCATGCCGGGCATCACCACATCGAGCAGGGCCAGCGGGAAGGGATCGTCAGCGGCCTGCTCAAGCGCCTCGAGGGCGTGATCCGCATTGGCCACCGCGGTGGGCCGCATGCCCCAGCTGAGCAGGATCTCGTCGAGGATCATGCGGTTGGTACGGTTGTCGTCCACCACCAACACACGACGCCCCTGCAGGCCGTGCGGCTCACGGGCGCGCTCATCCTGCTCGGAGGGCAGGCCGAAGTCGGCGCTGAAGGAGAAGCAGCTGCCGCGTCCCTCGGGGCCTTCGGCCAGGGCGATCTCTCCCCCCATCATCGCCACCAGCTGAGCGGCAATGGAGAGCCCCAGTCCGGTTCCGCCGTCGCGGCGGGTCGGTGAGCTGTCCCCCTGGCCGAAGGCCTCGAAGATCCGTTGGCGCTGCGCCGGCGCAATGCCCACCCCCGTGTCGCACACCTCGAAGGCGATCCTGGCCTTCTCATCGTCGAGCGCCTCGAGGGTGACATCCACCACCACCTCGCCATTCTCGGTGAACTTGATGGCGTTGCCGACCAGGTTGACCACCACCTGACGCAACCGAACCGGGTCGCCCAGCAGCCAGTCTGGGATCTCGGGAGGGATATGCACTGCCAACTCCAGCCCCTTTTCGTCGGCACGCAATGCCAGGGTCTGCAGGGTATCGCTAAGGGTGTCACGCAGGTGGAAGGCTCGGGTGTCGAGCTCCAGCCGCCCGGCCTCGATCTTGGAGAAGTCGAGGATATCGTTGATCAGCCCCATTAGGGTGTCGGCAGACTTCTGGATGATAGCGACGTACTCGGCCTGCTGCTCGGTGAGCTCGGTACGCTCGAGCAGTTCGGCCACCCCGATCACGCCGTTCATCGGCGTGCGGATCTCGTGGCTCATGTTGGCCAAAAACTCGCTCTTGGCCAGGCTGGCCTGCTCGGCCAGGTCCCGCGCCTGGCGCAGCGCATGCTGAGAGCGGCGCAGCTTTTCGGTGGTGGCCTGCAGTTCTGCGGTGCGTTCGTCGACTAGCTCCTCGAGGCGATGCCGATGCTGCTCGAGTTCTGTGATGTCCGAGTAGACGGCCACATAGCCGCCATCGCGGGTGCGGTGCTCGCTGATCTGGATACACAGGCCATCGCTGCGCACGAACTGATAGGGACCGGTGGGATTGTGATGCGCCGCAAGACGCTCGGCGATCCAGGCCTCGCCGGAGGCATGGCCGGGCGGCGTCAGGCCGCGTTCGACCACGGTCTGCAGCAGGTCCTCGAAATGCAGCCCGATCTCGATCACATCGCCGGGGGTGATGAAGTGCTCCTTGAAGCGCGAATTGTAGAGCACCAGGCGGTCATCGGCATCGAACAGGGCGAAGCCCTCGGCGATCGACTCCAGGGCCTCGGTGAGCTGGAGGCGGGCCGCCTCGGCACGGGCCTGGGCCTCCTCGGTGAGTCGCACCTGGGCCTCCAGATGTTCGCGCTGCGTCTCCAGCTCGGTGATATCGGTATAGATGGCCACCACGCCGCCGTCGCGGGTGCGCCGCTCGCTGATACGCAGCTGCCGGCCCGAGGCGGTCTTGACCGTAAAGGGCGGGCCAGGATTGCGGCGCAGGGCGAGTCGCCAGCCGATCCACTCCTCCGGGGCCAGGTCGCCGGTGGAGATGATCTTCTGGTAGACCACCGTGTTAATCAGCTCCTCGAAACGCATGCCCGGCTTGACCAGCTCAGGCACGCCCGAGTACTCGTCCCGGAACCGGGAATTGCTGACCACCAGCACACCGTTGGCATCATAGAGGGTAAAGCCCTCAGAGATCGCCTCCAGGGCCTCAAGCAGTTTCTGGTAGGCACACTCGACGCGCTGGCGGGCGGCGGTCTCGACCGCCAGGCACTGGCTGAGCTCCCGTTCGCGCTTGGACTCGCTCATGGCACTGCTCGCTAGGGAAAGACGCCACGCAGCAACTTGGCTTCGGTGACCCGCGAGACGCCCTCGATCAACGCCGCGGTGCGCATATCCAGCTTGTCCTGTCGGGCGCGGTGCAGGGTGCGCTGGAAGGCGTCCAGCAGGATCGACTTGAGCCGGCTGTTGATCTCGTCCAGACCCCAGGTCAGGTTCTGCATGCCCTGCACCCACTCGAAATAAGACACCGTGACGCCGCCGGCGTTGCCGAGGATATCGGGCAGCACGAAGATGCCCCGCTCTTGGAGGATATCATCGGCCTCGAGCATCGTCGGCCCGTTGGCACCCTCGGCCAGCAGCCGGCAGTTGATCTGAGCGGCGTTCTCCACCGTGACCTGGTTCTGCAGGGCCGCCAGCACCAGGATGTCGCAATCGAGCTCCAGCAGCTCGGCATTGTCGATTGGCTCGGCATCCGGGTAGCCGGCCAACACCCGATGTTCGGCGACATGGGCCTGAAGCGCCTCCACCGGCAGCCCGTCGGGGTGGTAGAGCCCGGTGGAGACATCGCCGACCGCGATGACCCGCACGCCGAGTTCATCGAGAAAACGCGCGGCATGGCTGCCCACATTGCCGAAACCCTGCACCACCGCGGTTGCCTTGGCGAGGTCGAGACCCAGATGCGCCGCCGAGGCCTCAATCAGGTAGACCAGGCCGCGGCCGGTGGCCTCGCGGCGCCCCAGCGAACCGCCCAGCACTACCGGCTTGCCGGTGACCACCGTCGGTACCGCGTGCCCGACCTGCTGGCTGTAGGTATCCATCAGCCAGGCCATGACCTGCTCGTCGGTGCCCAGGTCCGGGGCGGGGATGTCCTTGTCCGGGCCGATCATGTCGATGATCTCGGTGGTATAGCGGCGGGTCAGGCGCTGTAGTTCCGACTTGCTCAGGGCGGTGGGATCGACCCGCACCCCGCCCTTGGCGCCGCCAAAGGGCAGCCGCATCAGGGCACACTTCCAGGTCATCCACATGGCCAGCGCCGCCACCTCGCCCAGGTTCACCCCCTGGTGGTAGCGGATGCCGCCCTTGGTGGGTCCCATGGAGAGCACGTGCTGCACCCGGTAGCCGAACACCGTCTCCACCTGACGACGATCGTCGCGGAAGAAGGGGAAGGAGACCAGTTGGGCCCGCTGGGGAAAGAGCAGGCGCTGGCGGATGTTGTCGTCCAGGTTCATGTACTGGGCGGCCTTGAGGAACTGCTGCTGGGCCAGGCGGAACATCGGCGAGTCCCACTCGCCGCCGCGGGCCCGGGCACGCCCCAGGGTGTAGCGCACCGCCCGCCCCAGGGAAGCCCCCTTGAGGTGCGACTTGACCAGGTAGTCGTAGGCGCCGGACTCCACGGCCCGAGCGGCCAGCTTGACGTCATCGAGGCCGGTGAGAATGATCACCGGCACCTGCGGCGCCACCAGGCGCACCCGCCACAGGGTCTCCAGCTCCTGGCTGTCGGGCAGCACCAGATCGAGCAGAACCAGATCGATCTTGCCCCGGGCCAGCCGGGTGAGCCCCTGATCGAGGCGCTCCGCCGTCTCCACCTCGCAGTTCAGCTGAGTGTCGGCCTTGATCAACTGCTGGACCAGCCGGCTGTGCAGCGGGTTGTCCTCGATCAGCAGCAAACGAATCGGCTGTTCGGGCATGGCGGCTCTCCTCGCAATGGGCCGACCCTGGTCAGTGCCTCCTGGGCGGGCCCCAACGCCGCGGTCAACGCCAGGCGCCCCCCCTCGCCTACAGCGTAGGCCAGGGGGGCCGCCTTGCGTACTGAGATGCCGGTCGTCAGGCGACGCGCAGGATCTGCATACCCGCCCGCAATGTTCTAATACGAACTCTCATCGGCAAAATATGTTGTGTTTAGAAATCAGATATCGCAACATCCGTCCAAATGCTCGATATAGAACATATCCGGGCATTTCCTCGCACGCACAGCGTGCCAGGAGCACCTCGGGCATCACGCCCCTACAATGACAATGAGGAGACAACACCATGGCTGCGAAACGCATCCTGATGCTGGTTGGCGACTTCGCCGAGGACTACGAGGTAATGGTTCCTTTCCAGGCCCTGCTCATGGTGGGCCATCAGGTGGACGCCGTTTGTCCCGGCAAGGAGAAGGGAGAAAAGGTGAAAACCGCCATCCATGACTTCGAGGGCGACCAGACGTATACCGAGAAACGCGGGCATGACTTCACCCTCAACGCCACCTTCCAGGAGGTGAAGGCGTCGGATTACGACGCCCTGGTGGTCGCCGGCGGCCGCGCCCCCGAGTATCTGCGTCTCGACCCCGAGGTGCTCGCGGTGGTCCGCCACTTTGCGGAAGCGAACAAGCCCCTCGCCGCCATCTGCCACGGCGCCCAACTGTTGGCCGGGGCGGAAGTGATCGAGGGCCGGCGAGTGTCTGCCTATCCGGCCTGCGCACCGGAGGTTCGGCTGGCCGGCGGGGAGTACGCCGACATCGCCATCGATGCCGCCGAGACCGATGGCAACCTGGTCACGGCGCCGGCCTGGCCGGCGCATCCGGCCTGGCTGGCGGCCTTCCTGAAGGTGCTGGGTACCCGCATCACCCTTTGAACGCTACCCGGGAGCCCCTCCCCACTGCATGAGCGCCGCCGGTCGGCGCTCTCTTTCTATCCGGCCTCTCACCCGATAAAGCCCCGAATCAGCGACAGCTCCCCGCCAGCGAGTCGGAGCGGCGCCCGGCGCCCACATGACTTTCGGAAAGTTCGATATAAAACATTATAACTCGTTGAATGAGCCAAAACCGCTCACACAAGGCACATTCTCCACAGCCACACCGCCTCTACTACAAAAGTATAACCCTTAGAAACTCCATAAATATCAAATAAATACACCTTATTCCGCAATTTCAGGGCAGCGGGTATTGCCATGTTCGCCAAAAAGCATCAATGTTCGTTTTCGAACCAGAAGCACTCCACACAATGACAAAACAGAGGAGACACCAATGACACCTTTCCTGGGCGAGATCTTCGGCACGATGATCCTGATCATCTTCGGCGGCGGCGTCGTTGCCGGTGTGCTACTCAAGCACTCCAAAGCCGAGGCAAGCGGCTGGATCGTCATCACCTTCGGCTGGGGGCTGGGGGTGGCAATGGCCATCTACGCCGTCGGGGCCATCAGCGGGGCCCATATCAATCCCGCGGTCACCCTTGGCCTCGCCGTGATCGGCGAGTTTCCCTGGGCCAAGGTGCCGCTCTATGTGCTGGGCCAGCTGATCGGCGCCTTCCTCGGTGCGGTGGTGGTCTGGCTGCACTATTACCCGCATTGGGAAAAGACCGCGAGCCAGGGTGCCAAGCTGGCCGTCTTCTGCACCGACCCGGCCATCGACCACACGCCTTCCAACCTGATGAGCGAGATCATCGGCACCTTCGTCCTGGTGCTGGGGATCCTGGCCATCGGCGCCAATGAGTTCACCGAGGGGCTCAACCCACTGATCATCGGGCTGTTCATTCTCGCCATCGGGTTGTCGCTGGGTGGCACCACCGGCTATGCCATCAACCCGGCACGTGACCTGGGCCCGCGCCTGGCGCACTGCCTCCTGCCCATCGCCGGCAAGGGCGGTTCGAACTGGAAGTACGCCTGGATCCCCGTCGTGGGGCCATTGATCGGCGGGGTGGCCGGTGCGCTCTTCTACCGGCATGTGTTTATCGAAGGCAGTGCCGTCGCCCTGACGATCGCCCTGGCGGTGATCGTGGTGGCACTGGGCGTCGACTTTGTCGTCGAGAAACGCTGGTCAAGCCGGCATTCGGTCCCTGACCAAGAGTGATCACCGCAGTGCCGAACAACAAAAAACCGCTCGTTACCCGATACTCGAGGAGACACCCCATGGAAAAACAATACATCCTGTCGTTCGATCAGGGCACCACCAGCTGCCGCGCCATCCTCTTCGACCGGGATGCCCGAATCGTCGGCATCGCCCAGAAGGAGTTCACCCAGCACTACCCGACCCCCGGCTGGGTCGAGCATGACGCCATGGAGATTTGGGGCAGCCAGATGGGGGTGGCCCGCGAGGTGCTGGAAACCCAGGGCATCAAGCCCTCCCAGGTGGCCGCGATCGGCATCACCAACCAGCGCGAGACCACGGTGGTCTGGGATCGCCATACCGGCAAGCCCATCCACCCTGCCATCGTCTGGCAGGACCGGCGCACCGCGCCGCTGTGCGACGAGCTCAAGGAGCGGGGGCTGGAAGACTATATCCGCGAGACCACCGGCCTGGTGGCCGATGCCTACTTTTCGGGAACCAAGATTCGCTGGATCCTCGACAACGTCGAGGGGGCACAGGAGCGGGCGGAGCGCGGCGACCTGCTGTTCGGCACCATGGATACCTGGCTGGTCTGGAACCTGACCCGCGGCGAGCGCCACGTCACGGATTACAGCAACGCCTCGCGCACCCTGCTCTACAACATCCGCACCCTGGAGTGGGATGCACGCATGCTCGACGAGCTGGGCATTCCGGCCGCCATGCTGCCGGAGGTCCGTCCCTCCAGCGAAGTCTACGGCACCACCGGCGCCGAGATGTTCGGCGGCGCCCGGGTCCCCATCGCCGGCATTGCCGGCGACCAGCAGGCGGCGCTGTTCGGCCAGGCCTGCTTCGAGAAAGGCATGGTCAAGAACACCTACGGCACCGGCTGCTTCCTGCTGATGAACACCGGCGACACGCCCGTGCCGTCCAAGTCCGGCCTGCTCACCACCATCGCCTGGGGGCTGAACGGCAAGGTGGAATACGCCCTCGAGGGGGCCATCTTCATCGCCGGGGCGGCCGTGCAGTGGCTGCGCGACGAGCTCAAGCTGATCGACTCGGCCGAGGACTCGGAGTACTACGCCGGCAAGGTGGAGGACGCCGGTGGCGTCTATGTGGTGCCGGCCTTTGCCGGGCTGGGGGCGCCCTACTGGGACATGTACGCCCGCGGGGCGATCTTCGGCATCACCCGGGGCACGCGCAAGGAGCACATCACCCGGGCCACCCTGGACTCGCTGGCTTACCAGACCCGCGACGTCATCGACGCCATGCAGGCCGACTCCGGCATCACCCTCAAGTCCCTGCGGGTGGACGGCGGCGCCGTGGCCAACAACGTCATGATGCAGTTTCAGGCCGACATGCTGGGCGTCAACGTGGAGCGCCCCAGGGTCACCGAGTCCACCGCCCTGGGGGCGGCCTACCTGGCCGGCATCGGCGTGGGGTTGTGGACCCAGCAGGAAGTGGCCGGCAAGGTCGAGCTGGAGCACACCTTCGAGCCGAAGATGGACGCCGAGTGCCGCGAGCGCAGCTACAAGGGCTGGAAGAAGGCCGTCCGGCGCACCATGCACTGGGAGCGGGACGACATGGAATAGCCGGCCTGGCGCTCGACACGTCGTGGCCAGGCCGCCAGGGACGCAGGCCCGGCGCCCTGGCCGACTCCCGGGCAGGCCGAGCTTGCTGGCCTGCCCCCTGCTTTGACGGGATACCTTTATGCAACTGCGCAACAGCAATATCGCTAAGCTGGCCGACGAGACGTTCGACGTGCTGGTCATCGGCGGCGGCATCAATGGCGCCTCCGCCGCCGCGGCGCTGGCCGGCAAGGGCGTCAAGGTGGCGCTGATTGACCGTGGCGACTTCGCCGGCAGCACCAGCATGCACTCCTCCAACCTGGTGTGGGGCGGCATCAAGTACATGGAGAGCTATGACTTTTCCCTGGTGCGCAAGCTCTGCAAGAGCCGTAACCACTTGATCAAGAGCTACCCCTCCACGGTCCAGGAAATTCGCTTCCTGACCACCATTACCCGGGGCTTTCGCTACCACCCACGCTACCTGTGGGCGGGCACCTGGCTCTACTGGCTGATGGGCAACGGCGCGACACGGCTGCCGACGTTCCTGGCGCCCGCGGCCATCAAGGCCAGAGAGGCGATCATCGACACCCGCGAGGCCGTGGGGGGCTTCGAGTATTCCGATGCCTATCTGCATGACAATGACGCACGCTTCGTCTTCAACTTCGTGCGCAACGCGCTGAACTATGGCGCCGTGGCGGCCAACTACGTGGAATCGCTCGGGGCGCGCCGGGAAAACGGCAGCTGGATCACCCGGGCGCGCAACGTCATGGACGACAGCCGTTTCGAGATCCGCGCCAAGGTGCTGATCAACGCCGCCGGCCCCTGGGTCGACCAGCACAATGAACTGACCGGGCAGCAGACGCAGCACCATCATGCCTACTCCAAAGGCGTTCACCTGATCGTGCCGCGCCTCACCGACAGCCGGCGCGTGCTGGCCTTCTTCGCCGATGATGGCCGACTGTTCTTCGTCATTCCCATGGGGCAGCGCACCTGCATCGGCACCACTGACACGCGCATGGAGAGCCCCGAGGTGCATGTCACCGACGAGGATGTCGCCTTCGTGCTGGATAACATCAACAGGCGTCTCAACCTGGCCAAGCCGCTGGGGCGGGAGGACATCATCGCCACCCGCTGCGGTGTACGCCCGCTGGCGGTCAAGGCCAGCGCCGGCGGCGACCGTGACTTCCTGCAGCTCTCGCGCAAGCACGCCATCGACACCGACGAGACCGAGGCTCACCTCAGCATCTTCGGCGGCAAGCTGACCGACTGCCTGAACGTGGGCGAGGAGATTGTCGCCGAGGTGAAGCGCCTGGGCGTGACGGTGCCGTATCCGGACTATCGCTGGTACGGCGAGCCTCCCGAGTCGGTCAGGCAGGAGTTCCTGCACCAGGCCAGGCTGATGGACCTGGATGCCATGACCTCACCGGAGGCGTCCGAGCCGCTGACGACTCGCCTGTGGCGGCGCTACGGGACCCACGCCCTGGATATGCTCGAGGAGATCCGTGAGGACCCGCGCCAGGGCGAACTGTTGATCGAAGGCACCGAGTACATCCGCTGCGAACTGCGCCAGGCCCAGCGCCGCGAGATGATCACCCGGCTCGAGGACTTCCTGCGTCGTCGCTCGAAGATCTCACTGGTGGCCAGCAACGAGCAGATTCGTCACTCCCCCGGCCTGCTGGAGGCGTGCGAGATCCTGTTCGGCGACCAGGCTCAGGCGCGTTACGACGAGTACTTTGCCGACGTGCCCGACCGTACGCCCGAGGCACTGAGCCCTGCCGCCCTGGCCGACAATCCGGCGCACTCTGAATCGCTGAAATGGTGACCCGCCCGCCGGTTGCGGGGGCGGGTGGCGTGCATGGACTCACACCTCGAGGATCTTCAGCGTATTGGTGCCGCCGTGGGCGTTCATGTGATCCCCGCGGGTGAGAATCACGTGATCCCCCGGCTCGGCCACCCCCTGCTCCACCAGCAGGGCCAGGGCGCGGGCGTTGAGCTCGGTGGGGGCCATCTCGCTGGTGTCGAAGGGCAGCGACACCACCCCGCGGTAGAGTGCCATGCGCCGCTGGGCGATGGGGCTATGTG
>NZ_JABFUC010000008.1 GCF_022341425.1 Billgrantia campisalis
GCCTGACGACCATAGCGAGTGGGAACCACCTGATCCCATGCCGAACTCAGCAGTGAAACCGCTCAGCGCCGATGGTAGTGTGGGGCTTCCCCATGCGAGAGTAGGTCATCGTCAGGCACTTATTTCGACAAAACCCCGGCCATTGGTCGGGGTTTTGTCGTATGTGGCTTCCCAATATTCAGAAACCCAGCTTCGAAAGAGGCTGGGTTTCGTCGTTTTGGTGTCGGTGAAAGGAGAGTTGTGACAATTCGCTACATGGGGTTTCCGGTGTTGGTGGCACTTTCTCCCGGTGACCACTAGGGTAAATCAGGTCGCTATCCATAACGGAGCGTGCTCAGGAGGAGACACCCATGAACCGAGATGTGATGCGCAAGCTGGGCCTGTTGCTGCTGGTGACGATGATGGCGGTAGGGGTGGCGGCCTGCCAGGATGATCCCGGGCCGGCCGAGGAGGCGGGTCAGAAGATCGATGAGGCCATGGAGGAGGCCGGTGAGAGCATCGAGGAGATGGGAGAAGAGATCCAGGATGCCGCGGAGGGCGACTGATGTCATCCTGACAGTGTCTTGCAAGGCCGGGCCAATGCCCGGCCTTTTGGTCCCTAGGTTGCCGGGTTCTGCTCGATGCCCTGCAGGTACCAGGGAGCGTCGTCCCGTAGCTCACGAATCAAATGCCAGGTCTCGTTGAACTCGGTCTGCTCGCCGTTCTCCTCGAGGATCCCGTGGAAGATTACCGTGGCCTCGGCCTGGCTGCCGACCTCGCGGACATCGCCAAGCTCGGCGAATAAGCGCACGATCTCGGTGCGGTTGTTGGCGGGATGGTTGGCGCGCTCCTGGCGCAGCTGGTTATACAGTGCCGGCGTCACGTACTCCTGAATGCCGGCGAAGTCATTGTTGTCCCAGGCGCGCTGCAGGGTCATGAAATGCTCCTTGGCGCCACCCAGGAAGCGTTCCCGGTCGAACCATTCGGGGTCGCCGCCAAAGCGGCTGCCCGCTCCCAGAGGGGCGGTATCGGCCTGGAACGCCTGGGGCTGTTCCTGAGTCTCCGCTTCGACCCGCTGTGCCGGGGCCTGGCTGGCCAGGGCCGGGCGGCGGCGGGCGAAGAGCCGGAACAGCAGGAAAGCCAGGCCGGCGACCAGCAGGATATCCATCATCCGCAGCTCATCGAAGGCCCCGCCGAAGAACAGGGCGGCGAGCAGGCCGCCGGCGAGCAGGCCACCCAGCATGCCCGGCATGCGGGAGCCGCCGGCGGCCTGGGACTGGCCCTGGCGAGCCGGTGCTGCCTGGTTGGGGGCCGCGGCCGGCCGGTCGGCCGAGCGCGAGAAGCTGCCGACGTTGCCGCCGCCGCCCATGCGGCGGGCTTCGGCATAGTCCATGGCCGGGCCAAGGGTCAGCAGTCCGACGACCAGCATGACGAGGAAGTGACGCATCGAGAAGACTCCGTGTGGTGGGATTGTTCGGTAAGTGTTCAGACCGTCCATTCTAGCGGGTATGCTGGCCAGAGGGAGCCGTGATGTGATCGGTGGATACAACGGCATACGACAACCCAAGAGGACCTCGCATGCGCATACAAGATGACAAGAGCCTACTGTTGATCGTCGACCTTCAGGCCGGCCTGCTGCCGGTCATCGAGGGAGGCGATCAGGCGGTCAGCGAGGCGGCCTGGCTGGGCGGCGTCGCCCAGGCCCTGGAAGTGCCGGTGTGGGTGACCGAGCAGTACCCAAAGGGCATGGGCGGCAGCGAGCCGCGCCTGCTCGAGGCCCTGCCCGGACACCGCCTGTGGCAGAAGGTGCATTTCAACGCCCACGAGGAGCCGGACTTCGCCGGCGCCCTGGCCGACAGCGGCAGGCGCCAGATCGTGCTGTGTGGCAGCGAAGCGCACATCTGCGTGATGCAAACCGGGCTCGGGCTGCTCGAGGCGGGCTACGAGGTCTACTGGCTATCCGATGCGGCGGTGAGCCGGCGCGCCGAGGAGGCGAGCTTGGCCCGCGAGCGCATGACGCGCTCGGGGGCGGTGCCGGTGAGTGCTGACATGGTGGCCTACGAGTGGCTGCACCGCTGCGACAGCGAGCGCTTCAAGGACGTCCATCGCCGCTTTCTCAAGCCGCGCTCGGCACGGCCGCTGCGCTTCTTCTAGTCGCGAGCTTCAGGCGTCGGGCTGAGCTCTCAGCGCTGGTCTTCACGGCGGGTGAAGACCAGGCTGTCGCCCTCCGACAGGGTGGCATTGAAGCGGTAGCCCGCCACATCGAAGTCTTTCAGCCCCTCGGGATCATCCAGCCGCTGGCGAATCATCCAGGCGCTCATCAGTCCGCGGGCCTTCTTGGCATAGAAGCTGATGATCTTGAGCTGCCCGTTCTTCTCGTCCTTGAAGACCGGTGTGATGACCCGGGCCTTGAGGCGCCTGGCGTCGATGGCCTTGAAGTACTCGTTGGAGGCCAGGTTGACTAGCACGGGCGAGCCGCTCTCCGCCACGGCCCTGTCCAGCGCCTCGGTCAGGGTGTCCTTCCAGAAGGCGTAGAGATCCTTGCCGGCGGGATTGGCCAGCTTGGTCCCCATCTCCAGGCGGTAGGGCTGGATCAGGTCCAGCGGGCGCAGCAGGCCGTAGAGCCCCGACAGAATCCGCAGGTGCTGCTGGGCGAAGGCGTTGTCCTCGTCGCTGAAGCTCCCGGCTTCAAGGCCGAGGTAGACGTCCCCCTGGAAGGCCTGGGCGGCGGGCTTGGCGTTCTCCGGCGTGAAGGGGGTGTGCCACTCGGCGAAGCGTGCCGCATTGAGCCCCGCCAGTTTGTCGCTGATGCCCATCAATTCGCTCAGCCGCTGGGGTGAGTAGTCGACGAGGATATCGATCAGCTCCCGGCTGCGGTCGAGAAAATCCGGCTGGGAGTACCGTGACGTGGTGGCCGGGGACTCGAAGTCCAGCGACTTGGCGGGGGAGATGACGCTCAGCATCGGGGCGCTCCTGTGGCCTGGCGAATCAGAACCCCAAGTATATCAAGGGCAGACAACAGGCGGGGCTATCGCCGCGATAGCCCCGCGACTGTCAGGGGCAGGGATTGGGACAGCGCTGATGAATCGCTTCGATACCGTCGAGCACGCTCTGCTCGAGCTTGAGCGACTCGCTCTCCAGGTTGTCCTCGAGCTGCTCCATGGTGGTGGCGCCGATGATGTTGCTGGTCAGGAAGCTGCGTGAGTTGACGAAGGCCAGCGCCATCTGGGCCGGGTCCAGATCGTGCTCGCGAGCCAGCTCCACATAGGCGCGGGTCGCCTCCTCGGCCAGGGGGGTGGTGTAGCGCTGAAAATGCTCGAACAGGGTCAGGCGGGCATTCGCCGGGCGCGCGCCGTCCAGATACTTGCCGGAGAGCACGCCAAAGCCCAGCGGCGAGTAGGCCAGCAGGCCCACGTCCTCGCGGTGGGCGATCTCTGCCAGGCCCACCTCGAAGCTGCGGTTGAGCAGGTTGTAGGGGTTCTGCACGCTGACGATGCGCGGCAGGTCGAGCCGTTCGGCCAGCCGCAGGGCTTGCATCACGCCCCAGGGGGTCTCGTTGGAGAGCCCGATGGCGCGCACCTTGCCGGCCTCCACCAGTTCCTTGAGCGCGGCGAGGCTCTCTTCCAGGGCGGTGGCGTCCTCGTCCTCATCGTGGGTATAGCCGAGCCTGCCGAAGAAGTTGGTCTTCCGGTCCGGCCAGTGAAGCTGATAGAGATCAAGGTAGTCGGTCTGCAGTCGTGACAGGCTGGTGTCGATGGCGCTGTGGATCTGCTTGCGGGTCAGCCGCGAGCCGCCGCGCAGATAGTCGAGCCCGGGGCCGCTGACCTTGCTGGCGATGATCACATCGTCACGACTGCCGCGGGCCTTGAGCCAGCGGCCGATATAGGTTTCGGTGCGCCCCTGGGTCTCGGCGTTGGGGGGCACCGGGTACATCTCGGCGGTGTCGATGAAGTTGACGCCGAAGGCCACGGCGCGGTCGAGCTGTTCATGGGCATCGGCCTCGCTGTTCTGCTCGCCGAAGGTCATGGTGCCCAGGCACAGGCGGCTGACCTCGATGCCGGTGTTGCCAAGCGCTCGCGTCTGCATCCGTCGCTCCTGTCAGTGGGGGTTGCCGGTGTTGCCCGCCATGGTAGCCGGGGGCATTCTGGGCAGCAAATGGCAGGGGTTGAGTCGCCGACAGGGCGGGCGTATGCTGGCGACCCTCAGCGGCCCCGGCGGAGGCTGGACGGCGAGCTCTTTCAGGCCATGACGGCGACCACGGGACGGTGCGCTTCGTCATGCGGAAAAACACGGATGCAAGGTTGTTTGCCATGACGCAGGCATCGTCACTGTTCACCCGACTCGAGTATCGTCTCGCGGAGCAGCTGTTCCATACCCGCTGGCTGCCGCGTTCGCCGCGCACTCAGCGGTTGACCATGCATCTCTTCCAGCGCTGTGCCGATGCGGGGCATCCCGCGGCCCTGTCGCTCTACGGTCATATGCTGTTCCACCGCGGTGCCAGCCCTCAGGACAAGGCGCGCGGCGCCCGCTACGTGCTGGAGGCCGCCCAGGCCGGCGATCTCAAGGCCCAGTATCAGGCCGGGCGGATCCATGAACACGGCTGCGTGCAGTATCCCCGCCGCGAGGATCGTGCGGTGACCTGGTATGCCCGGGCCGGCGAGGCGGGCCATCCGCTGGCGGCCGGCCGCCTGGCCAAGGCCTACGCGAACGGTGAGCTCGGGCTGCCGGTGGACGCCGCCCATGCCGCCCACTGGCAGGCCCTGGCGGATCGTCATGCTCGCCTGGAAGGCGCGGAGCTGGACAGCCAAGGCGCTCAGACGCGACACTGACCCCTCTTACGCCACCCGCCCCCCTGGGCCCAGATCACGAGGACGGACCCATCCGTGACGCTGCCGACACTGCTGGATATCGAGGCGTCCGGATTCGGGCGCGGTAGCTACCCCATCGAAGTCGGCCTGGCACGGGCCGACGGCAGCCACTGTGCCTTCCTGGTGCAGCCGCTGGCGGAGTGGACCCACTGGGACCCCAAGGCCGAACTCCTGCACGGCATCTCGCGTGCGCGCCTCAAGCGCGAAGGGCTGCCCGTGGTCCAGGTGGCGCGCTGGCTCAACGACGAGCTGGCCAGCGTCGGCGTTGCCTACAGCGATAGCTGGGGCTATGACAATACCTGGCTGTCGCTGCTCTTCCATCACGCCGGGATGCTGCCGGCTTTTCGCCTCGAGGCGCTCAGGATTCTGCTCGACGAGCGCCAGCTCGCGCTGTGGCATGCCACGCGGGAGGCGCTGGTACAGGAGCTCGGCATCCACCGTCATCGCGCCGGCGAGGACGCCCGCCTGCTTCAGCTGACCTACCTGCGTACCCGCGAGCTCGCCGCTGGCCCCTGACGACCGCTCGGCCCGCCGCGCCGCCGCCGGTTTCGCTACCCCTCGCCGCTGATCGACAGCAGCACCTTGCCGATATTGGCATCGCGCTGCAGATGGGCATGGGCCGCCTCGGCCTCGTCGATCGGCCAGCTTTGATCGATCAGCGCTCGGATCTCGCCGCTGGCCAGGCGCGGCCAGACATGGGCCAGCAGGGCGTCGAGGATGGCCCCCTTGGCGGCAGGCGCCTTGGCGCGCAGCGTCGAGCCGATCAGCCGTTGGCGCTTCATCAGCATCCTGCCCAGATCCAGCTCGGCGCTGCGTCCGCCCATCAGGCCGATCAGCACCAGCCGGCCGTCGGCATTCAGCACCCGCTGGTTGTCGGCCAGGTAGGCGCCCCCCACCGGGTCGAGAATCACATCGGCACCGCCCCAGGCCTTGACCGCCTCCACGAAGCTGCCCTGGTGCCGGTTCCAGCCGGCCGCGGCGCCCAGCTCGCGGCAGGCCGCGAGCTTGTCATCGCTGCCGACGGTGACGAAGCAGGGGTGGTCGAAGGCGCGGCAGAGCTGCACGGCGGCGGTGCCCACGCCGCTGGCGCCGGCATGCAGCAGCACCCGCTCCCCGGGGGCCAGCCGCCCCTCGATGAACAGGTTGAGCCAGGCGGTGGCGAACACCTCGGGCAGGGCAGCGGCCTCGCGCAGGCCGACCCCGTCGGGCAGCGGCAGCACCTGGCGGGCGTCCACCACCACCTCCTCGGCATAGCCGCCCCCGGCGAGCAGGGCGCAGACCCGGTCGCCGGCGCGGAAGCGCTCGACGCCCGGCCCCGTCTCGCTCACCGCGCCGCTGACCTCCAGGCCGAGGATCTCGGTGACCCCCGGCGGCGGCGGATAGTGCCCGGCGCGCTGCATCAGGTCGGCGCGGTTGACGCCGGCCCAGGCGACCCGGATGCGCACCTCGCCCGCTGCCGGGCCGTCTGGCGCGGGAGTCTCGCGCCAGTCCAGGCGCTGCGCTTCGATATGGATGGCATGCATGGGCAGTGTCTCCTTGGGTGGCGAAGCGGGGGCTCAGCGGGTGGCCAGGCGGGCCTCCAGGGCGTCCAGCAGGGCGCCGGGCTCCTCGGCGTCGAGCAGGCAGTCGCGGGTGCGCGCGTTGAGAAAGCCGTGGGCCACCGTGCTATCCAGAAAGCTCAGCAGCGGCGAGTAGAAGCCGGCGGTGTCGAGCACGCCGATGGGCTTGTCGTGCAGCCCCAGATACTGCCAGGTCCAGGCCTCGAACAGCTCCTCCAGGGTGCCGATGCCGCCGGGCAGCGCGATGAAGGCGTCGGCATGGGCGGCCATGCTGGCCTTGCGCTCATGCATGTTGTTGACGCGAATCAGCGTCGGCAGCCCTTCATGGGCCTGCTCGCGCTCGACCAGGTGGTCCGGCATCACGCCGATCACCTCGCCGCCGGCGGCCAGCACGGCATTGGCCAGCTCCCCCATCAGGCCGATGCGCGCGCCGCCGTAGACCAGGCCATGGCCGCGCTTGGCCAGTTCCTGGCCCAGCGCTCGGGTCGCCTCGAGGAAGGCGGGGTCCCGGCCATCGCGGGAGCCCAGATAGACACAGAATCTCGACATGCTCATCTCCTTGGCAAGGCTGTCATCCTAGCAGCCCGGCTGCACGGAGGGGGAGTCTCAGGGTAGGCAGTCGACCACGCCGTGTTCTGCGTCCATCCACTGACCGATGACGTTGTCGCCGCACAGGTGGTGGGCGTACTGGGTGTGCAGGCAGCGCACCTGATCCCAGTTGGCGATCCCGCCGATGCCGCGGCGCGTCAGCACCTCTTCGTAGCCCAGGTGGGCGACCTCACGGCGTTGGGCGTCGCGCATATGGTGCCAGCGGGCGTCGACGTAGTCGTGGTGGCTGGCGTGATAGGCGGCCAGGAAGTCGGGGTCTTCCTGCAGCCGGGTCTCCAGCTGCTTGATCACGCCGCTGGCCTCGAGGCGGGAGATCACCACCTTGAGCCGCGTGCAGCTGAGCCAGTAGAGGGTGGGAAAGGGCTTGCCGTCGACGATGGGGGCCATGCGCAGCACCAGGGGGGTGCCTTCGCCGTCGACCGCCGCCACGGCCTCGATACCGCGCGGCGCCCGGCCGAGCTGCTCGGCGATGATCGCCAGCTGGCGGGGGTCAGGCGTCTGATCGGTTTGGAGCACCATCGCTTGGGTCCCGTACGAACTTGGTGGAGCGCCCCACGGCCCGGAAGAAGGTCCGGTTGAGCTGCTCGGGCGTCGGCACATAGCCGGCCCAGCGCCGCTCGCAGTACTCGTTGGCCCGTGCCATCAGCACGTCGTAGAGGCGATTGAACGGCGCATCATAATCGTAGGGGTCGGCTCCGAACAAGCGGATGTGGGGGTAGTCGGCGAAGCGCTCCATGAAGTAGCGCTCCAGGTCGGCCTCGACCGCGCGGTGCTGGGCGGTGTTGTCGGGGTCGAGCCACAGGTTGTAGCGGATGGACATGGGTGGCTCCTGGTCGGGGAGAGGGGCACGGCCTGTGGGTGAGCCTGTGTAATGAGACAGTGTGCGGAGGGATTCGGCTCGCGACCCTCAGGGCCGCGCCAGCTCCGCCGTTCGGGCGCCGCTCAGGCGCATTAGCTCGCCGGGCGCCAGGCGAATCTCCAGGCCGCGCCGGCCGCCGCTGACATGGATCGCCGCGAGGGCCTGGGCGCTGGCGTCGAGGTAGGCGGCCAGGCGCCGCTTCTGGCCCAGCGGGCTGATGCCGCCGACCACGTAGCCGGTGGCGCGCTCGGCCTCGGCGGCTTCGGCCAGGACGGCCTTGCGCGCCCCGGCGGCCCTGGCCAGGGCCTTCAGGTCGAGCCGTGCCCGGACCGGCACCATGGCGACCACGAGGCGGCCGTCGTCGAGCCGCGCGACCAGGGTCTTGAACACGCCCTGGGGGTCGAGCCCCAGCGCCTGGGCGGCTTCCTCGCCGTAGGCCGGGGTGCGGGGGTCGTGTTCGTAGCTGAGCAGGGTGAAGTCCACCCCCTCCCGCTCGAGCTGTCTGATCGCCGGGGTCATGCGTCGGCGGGCTCCGTCACCGGCTTTACGTGGGCCTCCAGCGCCGCGCGCAGCTCGCCTTCGATGGGCATGGCGCGCTTCTCGACGTGGTCGAACTGGACCAACACAGTATGGCCGAGGTTAGCCATCACGCCATTCTGCCAGGCCTCCTGGGTCACGGTGAAGGAGCTGGTGCCGAGCCGGGAGAGGTAGGTGCGCAGCTCGATATCGCTGCCGTACAGCAGCTCGGCGCGGTAGTCGATCTCCATGCGGGCCATGATCAGCCGCCACTTGCGCGGGTCCAGGTCGGGAGTGAAGAGCTTGAAGAGGTCGTTGCGTGCCAACTCGAACCAGGCCGGCAGCCGAGTGTTGTTGATATGCCCCAGCGCATCGGTGTCGTAGAAGGCGGGCTCGATGGTGCGTACGAACATGGGCGTGTCCTTGTTATGAATGGCGGGTCGGCGGCTGGTGCTGCGCGGGTAGCCGCCGCCGGTCAGGAGAACTACAGCATTGCCCCGAGCAAACGCTAGGTCAAGCGCCCGGCTCGTCCACCGGCGGCCTACGGCGCCTGGCATGCCAGGCCTGGAATCGCATCCAGGCCAGCAGCCACAGGGTGGCGACGCCGAAGCCGGCCAGGGTGCCCACGGCCAGTCCCAGGGTGGCGTAGGTCAGCGACACACACAGGGTGTAGCAGAGCAGCGCCCCGAGCCCGGCCGGGTAGTGCTTGATTACCGTGGCCGCCGGCGCCGCGCCGTGGGTGAGGTGCAGGATCACCAGCAGCGGGTACATGGAGATCGGGAAGGCGGCCAGCATGCCGGCCCAGGCGGCCGGCAGCACATGGGCAAGCCCGGTGATCAGAAAGACGATGGCGGTGGCCAGGACGGCGCGCATGCCCAGCGCCGGCCAGCGAAACCCACCCCTCACCGCGGCGCGGGTGTCGGGCAGGTGCCGGTAGAGCCAGGTGAAGACGACGATGGCCGCCAGGGTGGTCAGGGTGCCGCCCAGGCGGGTGAAGTCGAAGCGGGTCAGGATCAGGCCGGCGATCAGCCAGGCGGCCAGCCCCCCGGCGCTGCCGGCCAGCACCCCCTTCAGGCCGTCGCGGCGGCCGCACAGCAGGTAGCCGCCGCCAAGCGCCATGGTGGCGGTGAAGCCAGCCAGGCTGTAGACGGCGCTCTCGGCGGCAAAGCCCGGCGATATCTCCAGGCCGATGAAGAACAGGGCGATGGCGGTGCCCAGCGGATAGCCGGCCAGCAGCCCGGCGAGGCGGGTGCTGACCCGCTCGGCGACCGCCGAGAGACCCAGCACGATGCCGATCGAGACCAGCAGCTTGGCCAGCTGCCAGCTCAGGGGAACGTCCATCCGTCATCCTTGGTTGATGGGAGAGCGGGGCTCAGACCAGGCGCAGCCCCTGGCGGTCGGCCCAGGCGGCGCCCACGGCGTGGGTCAGGGTGTCGCGCAGGTGGTCGGGCAGCGCCGCCCGGGCGGCCTCGACGTCGTGGAAGTCGCGGTTGAGCAGCCAGCAGTAGGCCCAGGCGCTGGCTTCCTCGTCGCTGTGGGGCTGCGGGCGCGCGGGCATCTGCATCACCAGGAAGGCGGCGGTGCGTGCCGCCCAGAGCGGAATCGTATCGCTCGCCTCGGGGCGGCTCCAGGCGGCCAGGGTGGCGCCATCCGGGGTCGCCTCGGGCTCGCCCAGTTTGGCCACGCGGGCGGTCTCGGCCAGGATCAGCGCCAGCCGGTCGGGCTCGCCCCGTCCCAGGTGACGCCACTGGTCGATCAGCGCCGGCATGCCCTGGCGCACCTTGGCATAGAAGCCGCTTTGCGGCATGGTTTCGGTGATCATTTCGCTGCTTCCCTGATTCGAGGAAGGTACATGGAGTACGATTTTGCCACGCCTGTCGAGCGCCGCCATCCCTCGGGGGGCGACTGGCCCTCCCAGAAATGGCATCGCCACGACGATAGCGTGCTGCCGCTGTGGGTGGCCGACATGGACTTCCGCTCGCCGCCGGCGGTGATCGAGGCGCTGTGCGCCCGGGTCGAGCATGGCGTCTACGGCTACGGCCTGGTGCCCGACAGCCTGCGCCGCACCCTCTGCGAGTGGAGCGCCCGGGAGTACGACTGGGCCATCGAGCCCGACTGGCAGCTGTGGCTGCCCGGCGTGGTGCCCGCGCTGCATCTGGCGAGCCTGGCGCTGACCGAGCCGGGCGACGGCGTGCTCACCGTCACGCCGATCTACCCCCCCTTCCTGCGGGTCGCCGAGCGCACCGGCCGCCTGCCCCAGCGGGCGCCCCTGGCCGAGCCCGCGGCGCCGGATGGCCAGTGGGAGCTCGACCTCGACGCCCTGGAGGCGGCGATCACCGCCGACACCCGGCTGCTGCTGTGGTGCCAGCCCCACAACCCCACCGGGCGGGTGTGGCGCCACGAGGAGCTGGCGGGCCTCGCCGCGCTGGTCGAGCGCCACGACCTGCTGGTGGTCTCCGACGAACTGCACTGCGACCTGCTGCTCGACGAGGGGGCCCGCCATCGTCCGCTGGCGGCGGCCTTTCCCGAGCTGGCGGCGCGCACCGTGACGCTGTGGGCGCCGTCCAAGACCTTCAACCTGGCCGGTCTCACCACCGCCTGTGCGGTGATCGCCGATGCCGCGCTGCGCCGGCGCTTCGCGACGGGCATCCGGGGCCTGACGCCGGACGCCAACGTGCTGGGGCTGGTGGCGGCCGAGGCCGCCTATGCCGAAGGGGAGCCCTGGCGGCAAGCGCTGCTGGCGGTGCTGCGCGACCATCGCCGTACCCTGGTGCGCCGCGTCGACGCCTGGCCCGGGGTGGCCATGAGCCCCCCGCAGTCCACCTACCTGGCCTGGCTGGACCTGCGCCGGGCGCAAGGGCTGGCCGGGCGCTGCGGCGAAGGCGGGGCAGTGTCGCCCCAGCGCGTGCTGCTGGGGCGTGCCGGGGTGGCGCTCTCCGACGGCGCCGATTTCGGCTGGCCGGGCTTTGCGCGGCTCAACTTCGGCACCACCGCCACCCAGCTCGAGGCTGCCTTGACCCGCCTGGACGGCGTGCTTCGGGTCTGACGCTCTCGTGCCGTGGCCATCGTAGCGGGTGGCGCGAGGCCCGCCCCCTGCCGCCCGGGGCGGGCCCTCGCCGGGGGCGTCAGTAGAGCAGGGTGAAGAGACGGCGCCGGTAGGTCACGGTCAGCGGGTGGTCGGCGCCGAGGGCGTCGAAGACCCGCAGCAGGGTCAGGCGGGCGGCATCGTCGCCGTAGGCGCGGTCGCGCTTCATGAGCTCGAGCAGCCCCTCCAGGCCCGCCTCGTAGTCGCCGTCGGCGACCTGGCGAAGGGCACGCTTGTAGCGGGCCTCGCTGTCGTCGCGGCCGGCCAGGGCGGCCAGCTCGTCGTCGTCGGGGGCTTCCTCGGTGAACTCGATGCTGGCACGCACGCCGCGGGCCGCGGGGGCGTCGCGCTCCTCGGGGGGCAGGTTGTCGAGCAGGGCGCGGGCGTCCTCGCCGCGGCCCTCGGCGACCAGGGTGCGGGCCAGGGCCACCTGGTAGGGGTAGTGCTCGGGGTGGGCCTGCATCAGCTGCTCATAGAGCGCGCGGGCGGTGGCGGTGTCGCCCCGCTCGAGCGCTTCGGCGGCCTGCTCCTCGGGGCTCGCCGGCGCTGCTTCCGGGGCCGGGAAATAGCGCCCCAGCCACTCGCGAATCTCCTTCTCGGGCAGCGCGCCCTGGAACTGGTCGACCAGCCCGCCCTGGCTGATCAGCTTGACGTCGGGCACCGAGCGCACCCCCAGCTGGGCGGCGATGTCCTGGTTTTCATCGATATTGAGTTTGGCGAGAATGAAGGTGCCGGCGTACTCCCGGGTGAGCTTCTCCAGCATGGGCGTCAGCGTCTTGCAGGGCTGACACCAGGGGGCCCAGCAGTCGAGCAGGACCGGCACCTGCATGGAGACCTCCAGCAGCTGCTGGATGTTGTCGCGATCGACGTCGATGATCAGCTGCTCATCCGTCGGCGCGGCCTGGGTCGGGGCGTCGGCGGATTCATTGGCGGTCAGGGGAGCGCCGCTGCGAGGGTCGACGATGGACATGGGCTATGGCCTTGCGCAAGAGTGAATTTGGCAGATAGATGCGGGTGGCGGGGCGCGGATTCAAGGGGCGAGGCACTGATCGGGGGGCTTGCCCGCTCCCCGACCTGCCGCCGGGGCAAGCCCTATGGTAGGCTCGTGGTCGCCTGGCAGTCACATGGCCAGGCATTCAGATACGAGGAACCGTCGATGGCGACATATCAGCTGAACACCAGTAGCGACCTGATCGAGAACCCTTCCCCTCGCTGTGCCTGCATGCTGGTGCTCGATACCTCCGCCTCGATGTTCGGCCAGCCGATCCGGGAACTGAACGCCGGCGTGCAGGAGTTCATCGCCTCGATCAAGGAGGACGAGATGGCCGCCTGCTCCGTCGAGCTCGGCGTCATCACCGCCGGCGGTCGGGTCACCGAGCAGCTGCCGTTCACCACGGCCATGAACATCTCCCAGTGCCGGCAGTTCAACGCCACCGGGCTGACGCCGCTGGGCTCGGCGATGAAGCTGGCGCTGGACCGCCTGGAGGAGCGCACCGCCGCCTATCGCAAGGCCGGCGTGGCCTACTACCAGCCGTGGCTGGTGGTGATCAGCGACGGCGTGCCCACCGATGACTGGCAGGCGGTGGCGGCGCGCGCCCGGTCGCTGGCGCAGCAGCGCAAGATGGTGGTGATGCCGGTGGGCGTCGAGGAGGCCGATCTCGATGCGCTGGGGGCCTTCTCCACGCGCCCGGCCAAGCGCCTGGACGGCCTGAAGTTCCGCGAGTTCTTCCTGTGGCTGTCGGCCAGCATGAGCCGGGTCTCGGCGTCGGCCTCGACCACCGCCCAGATCAAGCTTCCCCCCACGGACGGTTGGGACAGTATCTGACCGGTAAGGAGGACGCGTGGCACTGTGGGGACGGGTGGTAACGGATGCGCTGGGCAAGCAGCGCAAACTCGGCAAGCGCCTGGCGCGCGGGGGCGAGGGCGAGATCTTCGCCCTGCAGGGACGGCCCGACGTGATCGTCAAGTGGTACTACCCCGAGGTGCTGGACAAGCGCGGCGACGAGCTGCACCGCAAGGTGGAGGCCATGCGCGAGCTGCGCGACAGCGACATGACCCAGGACGTGTGCTGGCCGCTGATTCGCGTCTTCGATGACCGGCATCGCTGGATCGGCTTCGCCATGTACCGGGCGCGGGGCGTGAAGATGGGCTTTCTGGCCCATGCGCTGCTCTACGAGCGCTATTTCCCCAACCTCGATCGCCGGCAGATCGTCGGCTACCTGATCCGCTTCATCGAGATCGTTCAGCAGCTGCACCGGGCGGGCATCTGCATCGGCGACTACAACCTCAACAACGTCTACTGCGTGCCGGGCAGCGGGCAGGTCACGCTGATCGACTGCGACAGCTACCAGCTGCGCGTGGCCGGCACCTTCTACCCCTGCCCGGTGGGTAGCCCGGACATGACCCCCAAGGAGCACCAGGGGGTCGCCTTTCGCGATATCGTGCGCAACCCCCAGAGCGAGGCGTTTTCGCTGGCCATCGTGCTCTTCAAGTGCCTGATGCTGGGGCGCCACCCCTACGACATCGTCGGCGGCGACGATCCGGTCAGGAACCTGCGGCGCGGCAACTTCGCTTACGGCCGCGGCCAGCGCGACGTGCCGGAGGGCGCCTGGTACGAACTGTGGAGCGAGCTGCCCGAGGCGATTCGCGACATGTTCGTCACCACCTTCACCGAGGGCGCCAACGTGCCGAGCCGGCGCGCCACCCTGGCCCAGTGGCACGCCGCCCTTGAGACGTATCGACAGCAGATGGACCAGGGGGAGTGTGCCCGTCGGCTGGTCAAGCCGGGCGGCCCACCGTCCTCGGGAGGGCGACATGTTGGATGAATGGCGCCAGGCCCTGCCGGGCCCGGAGGCAACCGGCGGTGAGCACGAGATGCCCTCTCGCTGGCAGGTCCTGGCTGCCGCGGTGGCCGGCCTGGGGCACCTGGAGGCGAAGCCGCCGGTGCCCTGCCAGGACGCCGCCGGCGCCGTCGACGGGCCGCGCACGGTCCTGGCGGTGGCCGACGGTGCCGGCAGCTCGCCGGCCTCCGACCGGGGGGCTCGAGCGGTCGTCGGTGCGACCCTGCGGCTGGTGGAGACCCTGGACGGCCAGCTAGTCGAACTGCTGGATACGGCGGCCGAGCCGGCCGGCGAGGCGCTGCGCCAGTTTGCGCTGCTGCTGGTCAAGCACGCCAAGGGGGTGCTGCACGACCTGGCCGGCGAACACTGCCGGCCGGTGCGCGACCTGCGCTGTACGCTCTCGGTGCTGATCCTGGGGCGTGAGCGGCTGCTGTGGCTCAAGGTGGGGGATGGCGCCATCGTGGTGGAGCGGGCGGTGACGGTCGACTCGACAGCCGACGAACCGGCCGGCCCCCAGCTCGCGCCGCAGCTGACGACCCTGGGGAAGCCCGGCAAGGGGGAGTTCGCCAACCAGACGCTGTTCATCGACGAAGGGCTCTCCCCCGAGCAGGTGCAGAGCGGCAGCCAGGCGCTCGACCGGGTGACCGGGGCGGCGGTGATGAGCGACGGCGCGGCCGAGAAGCTCGTCGCCAGCGACGGCGGCCGGGTCTCCGGCCAGCTCAGCCACTGGTTCGACGACCTGCGCGGCGGCCGACTGCGGCAGCGCGACCTGGTGCGCCTCTTCTACGGCGAGGCCTTCTGCCGCGGCACCACCGGCGACGACCGCGGCATCGCCCTGGCCTCACGCTCGCTCGAGGCGCTGCTGGCCGAGTCGTGATCCCTGATCTTGCCCAGTAATCGTGGACCGGTGTCCACGATTACTGGGCACGATCACAGTTCTCAGTCGTTCTCGTCGGTGAAGAGGCTGCCAAGGTTCTGGTCACTGCCTTCCACCCCGAAGGTGGCCTTGGGCGGATCGAAATCGGTCCGCTCGTCGAGCACCTCCCCCAGGGGGGATATGACGATGCTTCGCCCCTCCGCGAAGACGTAGTGGTAGCGCTGGATCTCGCCCCAGGTCACGAGATGCCCTCCGCTCTCGTGCATATGCTCCCGCGCTTTCTGGCACGCCGCTGCCAGGCGCTCCTCCCAGGACAGGCGCCAGAAGCCGAGGGGAAACTTCAAGCGGCGCAAGTGCTCGGTGAAGGCCATGGCGAAGATCGGGGTGGTCGGGTTGGATCGCCGCACGAAGTCCGTGTCGGCGAACAGCCAGTGTCGGTAGGCGGCCCGGTCCTCCGCGAGGCGTTCGAGCACGGAGTCGATGGCTGGCCGGCTGTCGGTCTCGTCAATGCCGACGCTGCGGCACAGTGCCTCAAGGAAGCCTCGTTCGCCGAAGCGCTCGTCGCGATACTCGCCCTCCAGGCCGAGATAGGGACTCTGCCGGACGCCCAGGTAATGTGTCTTCGCCGAGGGCGTTGGCTGGGAGTAGCCCATGACGCGCAGCACGTCCGTCGGCGTCAGGTGGTGGGTTCTGAGCTGCAGTTCCTGAAGTAAATCCATCGTCATCGCCCCCTCTCAACTGGTCCGGTGCCGGCCATGAGTATCGTGCTCGCTGTGCGGCAATCGCTTGCCGGCCAGGATGGCGTCGTTGCATAGCGCCGGACGCACGATGTCGTCATGGAGCAAGACGGGGTTGATCGGTGCGGTGTTGTGCGGTCGGGCCGCTGTGGCGGAGGGTAGGCGAGGGCGGTCCTTGGTGGGCAGTGCGAGATCGGTCATGTCGGACTCCTGAATCCCCTGTCGTGGTCGGCAAGCGCCGACTCGGGGAGAGGAGTCGTGCGCCGCTTTAGCTGTACTTGTATCCCGCCCGCAAGTTGGTGCTTAAATCGGCGGCAGCCTGTTGGCCAGGCAACAAAAAACCCGCTTTGCATGTGCTAAAGCGGGCCTGTCGGCGTCGCTTTAGCTGAATTTGTAGAGCGCCCGCAAGCTGAGACTCAAATCGGCGCTGACTGCAAGGTAGCCGGGGAAGCCATAGGATGTCAACGTCTGCTGTTGGCTTATCATGCAGAGTTGACCTGGTCAAGTTAGAGCAGACACATTTTCAAGCCGCTGCTGCCAGTTCAATCTCCCTCGGCGTCTGGTAGCCCAAGGTCGAGTGGAGCCGGCAGCTGTTGTACTCCATCTCGATGTATTCGATCACGTCACGTCGTGCTGCCTGTCGGCTCCAGTATCGCTGACCAGCCAGCCACTCGCTTTTCAGTGAACCGAAGGAGTGATCCGGCTCAGCCCCTACATGCGCCCTTTCCAGCATCTCGATGATCACAAGCACCGCTTCAAGGAATTGACCATGCTCGCCTCAACAAAAGGTCACACATGCCGCTTTGATGGCTGTGAGCCTGTCTGTGGTGGTGATAACCTAAGTCGATTGGGTGATTGCCCAGGGCAGCAAGTGGACTTAATGCGACGTAATGCGACATAGTGAACCGTCCCGGCTTTCTTGGAGGCCCGGTGGCTGCTGGTGTAGGCTTGACAGTGGGGGACCGTCGTGAGCGCCAACCATGTCATTCATCTGGAGCGTCATTGGAATCCGGCCAAGGAGGCTCAGGCTACTGACAGGGTTTACCGAATTGGACAGGAAAGAGATGTCTTCATCTATATTCCAACGGCCCTGCACCCTGATTTTGACTCATTTGATGTCCATCTCGACAGACTTCTCAGTGGCAAGCTTCTTTTGAAAGATGCGGTTGTTACCACTGATGTTGTCTCCGAGGGTGAAGTGATGAAGTCCCTTGGTCTTGATTGATGGTATTTCGATTCAGTAAGCAGCTGGTTAACCGTGCAGGCAACCTCAAGAGCGCGGTGGATTCAGCCTGGTATCCAGCGCAAAGGGCTCCTCGAGCACAACGTCGTAAAGCCCCTCGGCCGTCACCGGGTTCATGACGATGTTCCAGCTGTATCGGGATACTGTGGAGGGGACGATGAGGAAGGGGTGTTGGTTCAGGAGCCAGTCGCCATAGGACTGCTGACCCTGTCCGGGCGAGCCGGGTATCAGCCAGTTGGGGTTGGGAAGCGAGTCAGCGGTAACCCGGTAAGCACGCTCGGGTGCCAGGATGCGGGCGCAGAGCAGCACGTGGGGTAGGGTGTCCAGGGCCTTGAAGCCCTTGTGGGCGGCGACCTCGAGGATAGCGGTGGAGGGGTCGAGGGAGCCATAGACGGCGGCTCGCCCCTTGGAGTTCCAGCGGCCGCCGGCAAGCTCCGCGCCGATGCCGCTATCCCAGCCGGCCAGATGGCGCTTGCGCTCCAGCCGCCAAAGGCAGAGATCACCGGCGTCAGGGCGCTCCGCCATCAGCTGTAGACCCCGTAGTCCATCCTGGTAAGGAAGTCGTCGACCAGCTCATACCCCACCTGGGTGGTAATCAAGTCGATCGGTTTACGTCCCTCCAGCCCCATGGCGGGGGTGTTCATCCAGCGCTGTGCCTCTTCGGGGTCGCCGAACACGTCTTCCGCCCGGGTGAGGATCTCGGCAAAGCGCCAGGCGCGGCTGCTCTGCTCGGCACTCAGCGGCTCTGGATTCTTGACCCGGCGGTAGAGCGTGCGCTCGGACATGCCGATCACCTTGGCCACGACCATCTTGTCATGGAAGAGGTCGATGGATTCCACGAAGCTGATGATGTCCTGGGAGGGGAGCCCCTGCTCGATCAGCTCGTGGATCTCGAATGCCGAGCGCGCCTTGTCAGCACGGCTGCCGATCAGGCGCTGCAGAGTGCGCTGAAGGATGTCAGGAGCATGTTCGGGTTGGATCTCGGCAACAGCCATTGCGTTACCCTCTTGGTTCTGTCATCTGGCATTATCATAGAGTCACGTGGCAGAAATGTCGAGGCTCTGTTACTGTCGTACCTTGACCAGAAGCGGTACGGGAGCATGCAACAGTGTTTGGCTGAAGGTCGTCGCGCCTGAGCGGCCGGTAAGCACTAATCCGTGGACTGGGCACTGGGATGTCACAGTGGTGTCACAAGCTGGCGTTCGCGTAGGCAACGAAAAAGAGGCGGATCAGTAAGTGACTGATCCGCCTCTCTAAAATTTGGTAGCGGGGGCCGCCGACGTTGAAATGAATAGCGAACCGACGGTCGTCGGTTCAGTTCGCGCTCGCAACGAAAAAGACAGGCCAGTAGGAAACTGACCTGCCTCTTCTGAATTTGGTAGCGGGGGCCGCTGACGTTGAAATGAACAGCGAACCGACGGTCGTCGGTTCGGTTCGCGCCGGCAACGAACGTACAGGCAACGAAAAAGGCAGGCCAGTGGAAAACTGACCTGCCTCTTCTAAATTTGGTAGCGGGGGCCGGATTTGAACCGACGACCTTCGGGTTATGAGCCCGACGAGCTACCAGACTGCTCCACCCCGCATCGACGTGGTGCGTATTCTACGCATTGGGGGCGGTGTGTCAAGTAATCATTCAACGCTCGTGCACTTGGAGCCAAAGGGTCCATAATCATAAAGGATGCCTTGAAGGAGACCCCGTCAGGCAGCATCCTGTTGTATATGGACTTTTGATTTGCATCAAGCAATCTTGTCGACATGTCATTATCAGGGAGGTGGAATATGGCTCAATCAGCACCCGTTGCCTGGGTAACCGGCGGAACCGGCGGCATCGGATCGGCGATCTGCCGTGCGCTTGCCGCAGCGGGTTATCAGGTCGTGGCGGGCTATAACAATCCCGAGAAGGCCAAGGCCTGGCTCGAAACCCAGAAGGCCGACGGTTTCGACAATATCGCCCTGTCCGGGGTGGATCTGACCAGCTACGACGCCTGTGTGGCCGGCGTCAAGGAGATAGAAGAGGCCCACGGTCCCATCAGCGTACTGGTCAATTGCGCCGGTATCACGCGGGACGGCACCCTGAAGAAGATGACGCCCGAGCAGTGGCATGAAGTCATCGATACCAACCTCAACAGCGTCTTCAACACATGCCGGGGCGTCATCGAGGGCATGCTGGAGCATAGCTACGGACGCATCATCAATATCTCCTCGATCAATGGCCGCAAGGGCCAGTTCGGCCAGGTCAACTACTCCGCCGCCAAGGCGGGCATGCACGGCCTGACCATGGCGCTGGCGCAGGAGACCGCCACCAAGGGTATTACCGTGAACACCGTGTCGCCGGGCTATATCGCCACCGACATGATCATGAAGATTCCGGAGAAGGTGCGCGAGGCGATTCGCGAGGCCATTCCGGTCAAGCGCTATGGCACGCCGGAGGAGATCGCGCGACTCGTGGTATTCCTGGCCGACAAGGAGTCCGGCTTCATCACTGGGGCCAACATCGATATCAACGGAGGCCAGTTCATGGGCTGAACCGTCGACCGCGATCTTGTCGATTCAGTGTGCGGGAGGCTTCGGCCTCCCGCTTGCGTTCGTGGGTGGTGCTTCGGCACTGGCGCGGTGCCTGCCGGGTCGTGCGCCGTCGCGGGAATCCCGGCTGTTGCCTGCGGCAGGGGCGTCTCAGGGCGGGGGGAGCTGGGTCAGGCGCGTCAGCAGGGCGTCGAACTCACCCACTTCGCGCTGCCACTGTTCGGGCGAGACCGGGCCGGTGGCCAGCAGGCTGCGCAGCACGGCGCGGACCTCTTCGGCGCGAGTGAGCTCGCGACCGAGCCCTTCGTTGAGCCGCTCGACCTGGATGGCCAGGCGCAGGGGCTCGTCGTGCTGGTGGACCCGGCCCATGGCCAGCAGCGAGAGGTGAACGCGCAGTCGGGCCAGCTGCTCGGTGATCGCCTCGGGCTCGGCGGGCTGGCGGCGAGAGGCATTGCGCTGCTCGTGGGCGGCGATCATGTCCGCGGGTAGCGCCAGGCCGTCGTCGAGCGGAATGCTCTCCGCCTCGCCCCCTTCTAGCAGCGTCGCGTCGGCCTGAAGATGGGCGTCCAGCAGCGGCCGACAGGCCTGCCAGCGCTGAATTTCCTCGACCACGGCGAGGCGGGTCAGACGCTCCCGACGGGCCCGCACGATGCCGCTCCAGCGGCGCCGCATGCCTTCGGTGCGGCGACCGGAAGGCAGCGGTTCCAGGGCGGCGGCCTGGTCGATGGCCTGTTCCAGGACTTCGCCGTCGGCATGGCGGGTCGGATGCCAGGCATCCAGGCGGTCGATCAGCGCCTGCATCTCATCCAGGCGTTGGCGGGCGCGCTGCACATGGTCCTCGCGCTGGGCCTCCCGGGCGGCGAAGATCTGATCGCATAGCTCGCGGAAGGTGCGCCACAGCGCCTGTTCCTCGCCGCGGGGCGCGCGCCCCAGCTGGCGCCAGCGCTGCTGCAGGGCCTTGGCCTCCTCGGCGCGGGCGGCGGGGGGCATCCGCTGTTCCAGCAGAGTGCGGGCCTGGTCGATCAGCTGACGCTTGGCCTCGGCGACCTCCTCGGCCCGCTGGTCGATGAGCCCCTGCAGGGCATGGCGGATACGCCCGAAGCGGCGGCCGACGGCTTCCGCCTGTTCGCGAGGCACCGGCGAATGGCGGCGCCACTCCTGTCGGGCCTGGTCGCGGATCTGGCGCAGCGCATCCGGGTCGGCGTTGTCGGCGGGTGAGGCGAGCAGGGCCTCGAGCTGTTCGCACAGCGCCTCGCGGGCCTCCAGGTTGCGGGTGCGCTCGGCGGCCAGGCGGTCGCGCCAGGGTCCCAGGCGCTCATGAATGCGATCGGAGGCGGCGCGAAAGCGTTCAGACAGCTCGCGCTTGGCGGCGGCATCGCCCAGCCCTTTCCAGTCGCGCACCAGCTGCCGGTGGCGGCGGTCGAGTTCGGCATCGGCCAGGCCGCCGTCGTTGGCCAGCTCGTCGATGGCCTGGCACAGCTGTTCGCGCTTGGGGCCGGCAACGAAGCCGCGCCAGTCGCGCAGCTCGGCGAGGCGTGCGCCCAGCCGCTTCAGGCTGGCCTGGTGCGGGCGCAGCTGCGCCGCCGGCAGCGTCTCGGCGCGATGCTTCAGACTCTGGTGCAGGCGGCTGGCGCCCTTGAAGGCCCCGCGGTCGAGCAGCTGCTCGAGCAGGGCAAGGTCCTCGCCGAAGCGCGCCAGCTGGGCGTCCAGGTCTTCGCTCTGGCGGGCGGAGGCGCCGGCCAGCTCGTCTCGGGCCCGCTTCAGCAGCGGTGTGTCGGGCAGGTCGCCAGGCCAGTCGCACGCCTTTAGGCAGGCGGTGAGTCGCTGGTGGTCGTGGTCGGCCAGGGCCGCTTCGAGCTCCTCGCGACGGGCGACGAGGCGTTCCCAGGCGGCGATGACCCTGTCGTAGTCGGCCATCACGGCGTCGTAGCGCTGGCGCAGGGCCTCGTCGGTGACGTGGAGGTCGGAGAGGGCCTGCCAGCGGTTGGCCAGCAGCAGCCTCTGGGAGCGCAGGCTGGCGATGTCCTGCTCATTGAGGGTGTCGCCCCGGGGTAGGCCGGCGAGGCTCTCCTCCAGCGCTTCGAGCAGCGCCTCGCGCGCCTCGGTCGCTTGCTCGTGGCGGCGGTTCGCCGCGGCATGGGCATGTTCGCGAGCCTCGTGGTCGGTGATCACCTTGCGACAGCGCAGGCTGGCATCCTGGAAGCGCTGCTCCTGACTGGCGTCGGGCAAATCCTCCAGCGCCTCCCACTCGCGTACCAGGTGTCGGTAGCGACCGGCATAGAGCGGCTCCCAGGGGGCGCGGGCATGGGCTTCCAGCGAGGCGAGCAGGGTCTCGCGCCGCTGGCGGGCGGCCTTCAGCGAGGCGGCGTCGGCGCGCAGCCGGTTGAGCCGCTCGCGGGCCTGGCGCATGACCTGACGGTCGCGACGTGCCTGCTGGGCCAGGCGTTGCAGGCCGGCTTCGCTGGTGACCCGGGCGGCGGCGGCATGGCGCACGGCGGCGATCCCGTTGTCGCAGGCCTGGCGAATGAGCGCCTCCTCCTCGTCCAGGCGCGCCAGGGCGGCGAGGCGCAGCTGCTGGTTGTCGCCCTGCAGGGCGATAGCGGCGAGGAGGGTGGCGTCGTCCAGCTGCTCGACCAGCGCCTGTCGGCGGGGGAGCTCCAGGCCACCCGTCTGGCCGCACAGCAGTTCGGTCAGATAGCCATGCAGCTCAGGATTGTCGGGGCGCTGCGCGAGCAGGCGCAGCAGGGCCTCGGGGTCATCGAGCCGCCCCAGCGCAGCCCGCCGGACCCGGGGGTCATCGTCCAGGCAGAGCCGCTCCAGCGCCTGGCGCTGGTCGGGGCGTGCAGGGTCGAGCCGGCCGGCGGCCTGGCAGCGTACCTGGGCGTCGGCATGTTGCCAGCGCGGGGCAAGAAAGCGTCGAAGAAATCCGTGCATTGGGTATCCTGAGCGTTGGGCGCGTGGCGAGGCGCTGTCGGAAAAGTGCCTGCGCGAGCCGCGATTGTCGCTACCATGGTCGGCAATCGTTGTTTCCTTGCTATCTAAGCATGCGCCGCAGCGGCAGAAAAGTCTGCTCGGCCGGTCGAGTGTGGCCAGATGGCGACAATATTATTACCGGCTCGCTGGCCGTATCATTGGTTGCAGGGTTGGGGGGACTCGCTTAGCTTTAGTCCTACGACCCGACATCACCGAGTGGAGCCCGGCAATGAGTCTCAACCTGGACAGGGCAAGCATGGCATTCACCTTCAAGGGGGGCATGCTGCCGATGACGGTCATGGAGTTGGCCAGCGCCGATCCCGAGCGCATTCGCGAGCAGCTTTCCGGCAAGCTCAGCCAGTCGCCGGCGTTCTTCCAGAACACCCCGGTGGTGCTGGCGGTGGAGAAGCTCGATGAGCCTCACCTGGCGCTGGAGCGGATCTGCGCCGCATGCCGGGCCCATAAGCTGCTGCCGGTCGCGGTGCGTGGCGGGCCCGATCCCGTCAAGCAGTCGGCCTGGGCGCTGGGCCTGGGCTGGTTCCCGCCCAGCGACGGCGTTCGCGCCAGGCCGCTGGAGAGCGTGGCGCCGGCCGAAGGCGAAGCCGAGGAGGCCGAGAAGGCCATCAGCGTGGCCAGCGGCGGGCGCATCTACCGCGGCACCGTTCGCTCCGGGCAGCAGGTCACCGCCCCCGAGGGCGATCTGGTGGTCATCGGTTCGGTGAACGCCGGTGCCGAGGTGCTGGCCGCCGGCAGCGTGCACGTCTACGGGGCGCTGCGTGGCCGGGCGCTGGCCGGCATTCACGGTGACACCCACTCGGGCATCTTCTGTCGCGAGCTGCGCGGCGAGCTGCTGTCGGTGGCCGGCAACTACAAACGTCTCGAGGACATCGACCCGCAGCTGTTGGGCTCGGCGGTGCAGGTCGCGCTGCGCGATGCCCAGCTCGAGATCATGCCGCTCTAGCGCTAGGAGCCTGTCGGACTTAACTCTAATCTACTGCGAAATCCGGATTTTCGGCCAATTTCATTCGATCTGTTTCGTTAAAGAGCTCGCTATTCGCCTCAACAGATCGATCAACTTGTCTCGAAACCCGAATCTCTCGCTACGATTGGTCAAGCCCGACAGACTCCTAGGTGCGCTCCGGCAGCGACTGAATTTTCACTTTTTTATCGTTATCGAAAGGACGCACAACTTGGCCAAGATCATCGTAGTGACCTCCGGCAAGGGTGGGGTCGGCAAGACAACCAGCGCAGCGGCCATCGCCACCGGGCTGGCGCTGCGCGGCAACAAGACCGCCGTGATCGATTTCGACGTGGGACTGCGCAACCTCGACCTGATCATGGGCTGTGAACGCCGCGTGGTCTATGACCTGGTCAATGTCATCCAGGGCGAGGCGGGGCTCAACCAGGCGCTGATCCGCGACAAGCGGGTCGACAACCTGCATATCCTGCCGGCCTCCCAGACCCGCGATAAGGATGCGCTGACCCTCGAGGGCGTCGAGAAGGTGCTCAAGACCCTGAGCAGCGATTTCGACTATATCCTCTGCGATTCGCCGGCGGGCATCGAGCGCGGCGCCCAACTGGCCATGTACTTCGCCGACGAGGCGATCGTGGTGACCAATCCCGAGGTGTCGTCGGTGCGCGACTCGGATCGCATCCTTGGCCTGCTGGCGTCCAAGACCCGGCGGGCCGAACAGGGCGAGGACCCGATCAAGGAGCACCTGCTGATTACCCGCTACAATGCGGCGCGTGTCGACGGCGGCGACATGCTCAACCTCGATGACATCCGCGAGATACTGGCCATCGACCTGATCGGCCTGATTCCGGAGTCCGAGGCGGTGCTGCGGGCCTCCAACCAGGGGGTGCCGGTCACCCATGACGAGAAGAGCGATGCCGGACAGGCCTATGTCGATACCGTGTCGCGCCTGCTCGGCGAGGAAGTGCCGCTACGCTTCCATGAATTCCAGAAGAAGGGTCTGCTGAGCCGTATGTTCGGAGGAGGTCGCCGGTGAAGTTGCTCGAATTCCTCAAGCGCGAACGCAAGAAGTCCGCGTCGGTCGCCAAGGAGCGGCTGCAGATCATCGTGGCGCATCAGCGCAGCCAGCGCGGCCAGCCCGACTACATGCCGATGCTGGAGAAGGAGCTGCTGGAGGTGATCCGCCGCTATGTCCAGGTGGACGACGATGCCATCAACATCAGCCTGGACAGCGAGGACAACTGCTCGGTGCTGGAGCTCAACGTCACCCTGCCGCGGGCCTGAGCGGGACGGGCTGGGCTGAGACGCCTGCGGTGCTGTGCTAGGCTGTGGCCTTCAGCGACGCAGAGTCAGGAGATCCCGCGCCCATGGCGAAGCCCGATGCCGCCCCGATGACCTTCCTGTGGCACGACTACGAGACCTTCGGCGCCGACCCGCGTCGCGACCGCCCCGCGCAGTTCGCCGCGATTCGCACCGATGCCGACTTCAACGAAGTGGGCGAGCCGGTGGAGTGGTTCTGCCAGCCGGCCGACGATTTCCTGCCCCACCCCCAGGCCTGCCTGATCACCGGCATCACGCCGCAGCAGGCGCGGCGCCGTGGGCTGCCGGAGGCCGAGTTCGCCGGGCGCATCCACGCCCTGATGAGCGAGCCCGGCACCTGTGCGCTGGGCTACAACAGCCTGCGCTTCGACGACGAGGTCAGCCGGCACCTCTTCTATCGCAACCTGCTCGACCCCTACTCTCGTGAGTGGCAGAACGGCAACTCCCGCTGGGACCTGATCGACGCGGTGCGGGCCTTTCATGCCCTGCGTCCGGCGGGGATCCAATGGCCGACCCGGGAGGACGGCGCGCCGAGCTTTCGCCTCGAGGACCTCACCGCCGCCAACGGCATCGAGCATGCCGGCGCCCACGACGCCCTGGCCGATGTGCGCGCGACCATTGCCCTGGCGCGCCTGCTCAAGGAGCGCAACGCCAAGCTCTTCGACTACCTGCTGTCGCTGCGTCGCAAGCGCGAGGCGGCCCGCCGCCTCGATGTCATCCAGCGCAAGCCGGTGCTGCACGTGTCGCGCCGCTATCCCGCCAGCCGTGGCTGCAGCGCCCTGGTGATGCCGCTGGCGGAGCATCCCACCAACCCCAACGGGGTGATCGTCTACGACCTCTCGGTGGACCCCGCCCCGCTGCTGGCCCTCGAAGCCGAGCAGATTCGTCAGCGGGTCTTCATCAGCAGCGATGACCTGGCGGAGGGGGAGGAGCGGATTCCGCTCAAGGTGATCCATATCAACAAGAGTCCGGTGATCCTGCCCGCCGCGGCGCTGAAGGACGTGGAGGGGCCGCGCCAGGGGGAATATGGCGATATCGTCGAGCGCCTGGGCCTGGACCTGGAGGCCTGTCGTCGCCACTGGAAGCATCTGGCGGAAAGCCCCGAGGCTTCGGCCAAGGCGGCCGCGGTGTTCGCCGAGCCGCCCCCGGCCGGGCCGGCCGACCCGGACCTGATGCTCTACGCCGGGGGCTTCTTCTCCCCCGCGGATCGCCAGCAGATGCAGCGGGTACGCGATACTGATCCCTGGGATCTGGTGGAGGCGCGCTTCGCCTTTCAGGACCCGCGTCTCGAGGAGATGCTGTTTCGCTATCGGGCCCGCAGCTATCCGGACACCCTCACCAGCGAGGAGCAGTCTCGCTGGGAGGCCTTCCGCTGGGAGCGAATGAACGACGCGGCGCTGGCCGGTTTTACGCTCAAGGACTTCGCCCGCGAGATCGAGCGGCTCAACCAAGTGGCGCTTGGCGACCGCGACCGCCAGCTGCTCGAGGAGCTGGTGATGCACGTGGAGGCGATCATGCCGCCTCAGGCCTTCGGCTGACGTTTCCCGCCCGGCCATCTGGCCGGGCGCTGCGTTCACACCTCACACCTCGCACCTCGCACCTCACACCTCACTCCTCCGCCTCGGGCAGCGGCTCCAGGTGGTGCGTCAGGGCGGCCACGTCGCTGGGCTCGGTGCCGGGGTCGAAGGTGACGCTGGCCACGGCGGTCTCGCGCAGCTCGGGCCACAGTTCTTGCAGCTCCTCGACGCCGACCTCGAGCACCCGGGCGGCCAGCCGCTCGCGGCGGTCGAAGTCGGTATCGCCGAAGGAGAGCGCCCGCCATAGCCGATTGGTGCGGCCGGAGAGGCTGGTGTCGCGCTTGAGCAGCTCATCGTGGACCGCCTGGCGGTAGGTGGCCAGGTCTGCGTCGCTCATCGCCGCCAACTGCTCGCTGAAGTCGTCGAGGAAGGCATCGATATGCGTCTGGATCTCCGCGCTCGGGGTGTCCGGCGACTGCACCAGCAGGCTCAGGCCCGGGGCGTCCAGCAGCGGGCGGTAGCCGGCGTTGACCACATAGCCCAGCTGCTCCTCGGTACGCAGGCGGTGGTAGAAGGGGGTATCGAGCACCTGGCCGAGCACCGCCAGGCGGGCCTGGGTCGCCAGCGATCGGTCGGCGCCCTGCAGGTAGCGCAGCACCAGCGACTCCTCGCGGCTGGTCACCGGGTGCAGCGGCGGCAGCTCACCCTCGATGCGCAGCGGGGTGAGGTCGGGGATGGCCTCTTGGGTCAGGTTGGGCTCCAGGGTCTCGGCGACGGCCTGACCCACCCGGATGGCCAGCTCGGCGTCGAGGTTGCCCACCGCCATGGCCTCCAGGCGCAGCGCGTCAAGGAAGGCCTCGCGGTAGTCGCGCAGGTCGTTCGCGTCGAGTGTCTGGCTCGCCTCCAGTAGCTGCTCGGTCGGCCACTGGGGGCGCATCAGCGCCTCGGTCAGGGTGCGGTGGCCCTGGCGAAACAGTGCGGCCTGGGGGGCGTTGCGCCATTCCCGCTGCAGGCGATAGCGCACGCGCTCGAAGCTGGCCGCGTCGATCTCGGCTTCCTTGAGCTGGGCCAGGGTGCGCTCGATGAGCTGCTCCTGACGATCCCGCCAGCCCGAGAAGGCCAGCGTGATGCCGCGGGCGTGGGCGTAGGCCTCGGCGCGCTGGCCGGCCAGCCGCGCCGGATAGAAGTCCTCGTTGAGGCTGTCGTCGAGCCAGCCGGCCAGCAGCTGTGACAGCACGGCCCGGCGCGGGTCGGCGCTGGCCTCGGGGTGCTGTAGGCTGAAGCGCCACTCCACCTTGGGGGTGTTGAAGCTGGCATCGCTCATGTGCCAGAGGGAAAAGCTCTCCTCGTCGACCAGCGCCGAGGGGCGCTCGTGCTGCTCCTCGAGCAGCGTCAGGTCCTCGGCGATGAAGGGGTTGGGCTCGGGCAGGGCCAGGCCGGCCAGCGGCTCACCCTCGACGTCGAGCGAGTCGGTGATGTCCCGCCAGGGGGCGTTGAACCACGGCGAGACCCGCTCGCCCTCCACGTCCGGGGCGCTGTAGAGGCGCAGCAGCCGCTCGGGGCGCAGCTTGTCCAGATAGTCCTCGATGAGTTCGCGGTCGAAGCCGTCCATGCGGTAGGCGGCATACTGCACGTCCTCCACCGGGAAGCGCGCCAGGTTCATGGCCAGGCGCATGGACCCCTGCAGCGGTGAGCCGTGCTGCTGGAAGCGGAACTCCTGCTCGGCGAGCCGGGCCTGTTCGTCGTAGCGCCATTCGTCCAGCCCCTCGTCACGAATCAGCTCGATGGCCTCGAGCAGCGAGGCCTGGATGTCGTCGAGGCGCTCGGCCCCGGCCGGAGTCAGGCTGATGCTGACCGCAAAAAGTGCGTGGTGGCCGTCGCCGCGGGTGACCCCGGCGGCCAGGCCATCGGCCAGCCCCGCCTCGCGCAGCACCGCCAGCAGGCTGCCCTCGCCCTCATGGCCGAGCAGATTGGCCAGGTAGTCGGCCGGCTTGTATTGGTAGTGCTGAATCGGGTCGGGGACCGGGAACAGGAAGCGCAGCTGGCGCCGGTCGCTGACCGACTGCACCTCGAGATAGCGTGGCAGCTCATCCTCCCGGGCCAGGGGCGTTTCGATCTCGGGCCGCGACAGGCCGCGGTCGGCGATATCGGCGAAACGCTCGGTGACCAGGCCTTCCAGCTCGTCGAGGGACTGTGGGCCGACCAGCGCCAGCTGCATGACGTTGGCGTCGTAGTGGCGTTCGTAGAAGTCGATCACCCGCTCGCGCAGCGTCGGTTCGCCGTCGGCCGGGTCGGCCAGGGTCTCGCGGCTGCCCACCGAGAAGCCGGTGGTGGGGTTGTCGGGATTGAGCACCTGGTTGAGCACGTCATTCTCGCGTCGGCCGTCGTCGCGGATCCGCGCCATATACTCCGAGTGCACGATGTTGCGCTCGCTCTCCAGCTGGTCGGCGTTGAACAGCGGGGTCAGGAAGAATTCGCTGAAGCGGTCGAGTGCCCCGGGGAAGGCATCGGGCTCGATATCGAAGAAGTAGTTGGTGTCCTGGGGCGCGGTGAAGGCGTTGAAGTTGCCGCCGTGGCGGCGGATATAGCGCTGGTAGCCATCCGCTTCGGGATAGGGCTCGGTGCCCAGGAACAGCATGTGTTCGAGGAAGTGCGCCAGGCCGGCCAGGTCGTCGGGGTCCTGGGCGCTGCCCACCGCCACGTTCATCGAGGCGGCGGCGCGGTCGGCCTCGGGGTCGCTGACCAGCAGGGCGGTCAGGCCGTTGTCCAGGGTCAGCACCCGATAGTCGCGGGTGTCGTGGGGGCTGACGCGGGGCGTGATGGCCTCGGCGATGGCCGCCTCGGTGGCCGCCGCATCCGACTGGCTGGCGTCGGCGGACCCGAGCAGCGTGCCGATGAGCAGCAGGGGGAGCGCCAGCGCCAGCGGCAGGGCTCGGCGGGGGGCAAGGCGGTCCGGCAGCGTTGCAGCAAGGGTAGGCATCATCTCTCCTGTTCGGGCGTCCAGCGCAGCATGGGCCCCGTGGGGTGCGCGCAGCTCGGTTCCTGATTCGCGGGGTTGTTCACTCGTCTTGATACCGGAAAAGCCCCCAACAGTTCCCGAGGGGCGGGAATCAGCAGTGCGCGGGCTGCCTCGGCAGAGGTCTGTGGATCGAGCCAGCGCGGGGCGTCGGCCGCGTCGATCACCGCCGGCAGGCGGTCGCTGAGCGGCGCCAGCAGCGGGCTGGTGGGCACGGTGATCAGGGCCATCGAGTCGGTGTGGTCGGTCAGGGTGGTGTGGTAGCGGCACCAAACCCCGGCGAGCAGCAGCGGGCGGCGGTCGGTGCGGGTGACCAGGAACGGTTGCTTGAAGCGTGGCTGGGGCTTCCACACGTAGACGCCGCCGGCCGGCACCAGGCAGCGGCGGGCGGCGAAGGCGTCGCGGAACATGGGGCGCGCCTGCAGCGATTCGGCCCGGGCGCAGTGTGGGGCATGGTCGAGTACCGTCAGCCAGGGTGGTGTCAGCCCCCAGAAGGCGCGGGTCAGGCAGGCGGTGCCGGCATCCAGGCGAATGATCGACAGCGGGCGTCGCGGTGCCAGGTTGGTGGCGGTCACCAGGGGGGCGTCGAGGCGCAGATCCGGCAGCAGTCGGGCAGCATCAAGGGGGGGGATGAACAGGCGGCCGGCCATGGAGTCTCCGGGTATCGGGGGGACCCAGAGTAGCCAAGTCGAAGGGGGCTGAAAAGAGGCCGCTTGCGGATGCTCGAAAACAGTGTTCGATCTGCGCTATGATGGGGCCTGAAATTAACGTCCGCGCGAGGAGCCCGATGGCCCGTCCCCGACAGCATGCGCCCGAAGCGCTCCATGCCCAGGTCATGGCGGCCTGTGATGCCTGGCTGCAGGACAATCCTGTCCATACGCTGTCGCTGCGTGCCCTGGCGCGCGAGGTGGGCTGTGCCCCCAGCACCCTGCTCAAGCTCTACGGCAGCTTCGGCAATCTGCTGCAGCATGTGAACATTAACACCCTGAGCCTGCTGCGTAGCGTCATCGAGCCGCTGGAGCAGGAGATGGCGCCGGAGCCGCGGCTGAAGGCCCTGGCCCTGGCCTACTGGCAGTTCGCCCAGCGCGAACCCTACCGCTGGCAGCTGCTCTTCGACTATCCGCTGGCCCAGGAAGGCGAGCTCGATCAGCGTCAGTCCGACATGATCGAGGCGCTGTTTCTGCGCGTCGAGGCTACCCTCAAGGAGTACCAGCCGGCGCTGGGCGACCTGGAGGCGCGCCGCCTGGGCCGCACCCTGTGGGGCAGCGTGCACGGCCTGGTGCTGCTGGGGCTCAACGAGCGCCTGGGCTACTGGCAGGGTCAGCAGCTCGAGGTGGGCGAGCTGCTCGACCAGCTGTTGACCACCACGCTTGCCGGGCTCAAGTACCGGCCCGATATGACGTGAACCTCTCGCTTCTGGGGCTGCTCGGCCTGCTGGCCGCCGTGGGCGGGTGGCGCTGTTCCCGTCGCCCGCGCCCGATCATTCGCCGGCTGGTGTTTCTGCTGATCCACTGTGTCTATCGGCTGCGCCTACGCGGCCGCCAGGTCATTCCGGTACGCGGCGCGGCGCTGGTGGTCTGCAACCACGTCAGCTTCATGGATGCGCTGGTCCTCGGCGGGGCCAGCCCGCGTCCGCTGCGTTTTCTGATGGATCGTCCCATCTACGAGTCGCCCTGGCTCAACTGGCTGTTTCGCCTGGTCGGGGCCATTCCGGTCGACGCCGACCGCCGGGACCCCGGCAGCGTGCGCCGCGCCCTGGATGAGATCAGCCATGCGCTGCGCAACGGGGAAGTGGTGATGCTGTTTCCCGAGGGGCGGCTGACCCCGGATGGCGAGATCCATGCTTTCCGGCGCGGCATCGAGCTGATCCTGGCCAGGGATCCGGTGCCGGTGATTCCGGCCGGCCTGGCCGGGCTGTGGGGCTCCTGGGCCTCTCATCATGGCGGTCCGGCGCTGACCAAGTGGCCGCGTCGCCTGCGCCCCCGGGTGGCGCTCCACTTCGGCGAGCCGATCCCGCCGCGGCTGGCGCGGCGGGATCGGCTGGAGGCAAGGGTGAGGGCGCTCAAGGCCGATGCCGAGCCCTGGACCTGCGCGCGCACGGCCGCGCCGCCGCTTCAGCGTCGCTGACGGCGCCGCTTAGGGAAGCGCTGAACAAATCGCCGAGCGAGATGAAGCGCAAGGCGCACGGAGCACAGGAACCGGAGCATATGGGGTATATGTGAGGCTTCCGCGCACCGCGCAACGCAGCGATTCGCTCGCGCAGGCATTTGTGCAGTGTTTCCTTAGTTCGGCTTGCCGCGGGCGCGAGACGGCCGACGCGGCGCCTGCCAGCAGCGCGCCGCGGTGATCAGGTTGTCGCGCACCTCGAGGATCTCCATGCGTGTGGTGCCGATCTGCAGGCAGGCGGGGCCGTCGGGAAAGGACTCCAGGTGCTCGAGGATCAGGCCGTTGAGCGTCTTGGGGCCGTCGGTGGGCAGCTGCCACCCCAGCAGGCGATTGATGTCGCGAATGTTGGCGGTGCCGTCGATCAGGTGGCTGCCGTCGTCCTGGCGATGAATGTCCTGGTCCTGGCCGGCCACGTCGGTGGTGAACTCGCCGACGATCTCCTCGAGGATGTCCTCCAGCGTCACCAGCCCCTCCACGTCGCCGTATTCGTCCACCACGATGCCGATGCGCCGTTTCTGCTTCTGGAAATTGACCAGCTGGGTGTGCAGCGGCGTCGACTCGGGGATGAAGTAGGGCTCGCGGGCCTCCTGGACGATCGAGGCCTTGGTGACCTCGTCGCGCGACAGGAAGCGTGCCGCGTTGCGCAGATGCAGCATGCCGATGATGTTGTTGATGTCGCCCTTGTAGACGGGAATGCGCGTGTGTTGGCTGGTGCGAACCTGGGTCAGGATATCCTCGAGTTCATCGTCCAGGTCGATGCCGACCACCTCGTGGCGGGGCACCATGATATCGTTCACCGTGACGTTTTCGAGGTCGAGAATCGACAGCAGCATCGCCTGGTGGCGGTGGGGGATCAGGGTGCCCGCTTCGTGCACCACGGTGCGCAGTTCGTCGCGGGTCAGGTTGTCGCCGCCGCCTTCGATGCTCTTGACCCCGAGCAGCTTGAGCAGGCCGTTGGAGATGACGTTGACCAGCCATACCAGCGGGTAGAGCAGCTTGAGCAGCGGCTCCAGCACCAGCGATGCCGGGAAGGCGATCCGCTCCGGCTTCACCGCCGCATAGGTCTTGGGTGTTACCTCGGCGAAAATCAGGATCACGATGGTTAGCAGCAGCGGGGCGATGGCGGGGCCGGTGACTTCACCGAAGAAGTGGATGGCCAGCACCGTGGCGATCGCGGCCGCCAGGTTGTTGACCAGGTTGTTGCCGATCAGAATCACGCCGATCAGGCGGTCGGGGCGGGCCAGCAGGCGGACGACCCGCTTGGCGCGACTGTCGCCGCTGCCGGCCTGGTGGCTCAGGCGGTAGCGGTTGATCGACATCATGCCGGTCTCGGAACTGGAGAAGAAAGCAGAAAGGCAGACGAGCAGGAGAAGCAGGCCGAACAGCAATCCCACAGGGAAGTCGTCGCTCAAGTCGAAGGTTCCTCACTGGCGTATCAGCCACGTGTTGTAGGGTTTCGGCCTGACAGTGTCAAGGCGACTTGTGCCTCAGCCGCGCTGCAGGACCACCTCGAGCATGAACTTGCTGCCGAAGTAGGCCAGCAGCAGCACGGCGCAGCCGCCAAGCGTCCAGCGCACGGCCCGCATGCCGCGCCAGCCCAGGATGTGGTGGCTGATCAGCAGCACGGCGAAGATCACCCAGGCGGCCAGCGACAGGATTGTCTTGTGGGCCAGGTGCTGGGCGAACATGCTGTCGAGGAACACGAAGCCGCTGATGATCGACAGGGTCAGCAGGATCATGCCGGCCCAGATCAGCTCGAACAGCACCCGCTCCATGGTGGTCAGCGGTGGCAGCGACTGGACGATGCCGCGGGTGTGGTGGTGGCGCAGGGCCTGGTTCTGGAGCCCCAGCAGCACCGCCTGGATGGCGGCGATGGCCAGCACCGCGAATGCCAGCGCCGAGCTGATGGCGTGCAGGGCAATGCCCGGGGTCATGCCGCCGGTGCGCTCGGGGCTGGGCAGTCCCACGGCCAGCAGCAGAGCCAGGCCGGAGATGGGGAATAGCGCGACCGCCACGCTGAGTACCGGCTTGGCGAGGCTCACGATGAGCAGCATGGCGACCATGATCGCGGTCAGCAGCACGGCGCTGGTCGACAGGCCGGGCAGGATGCCGGGGCTCAGGCTGATCAGCTTGGCGACCAGGGGCAGGTGGCAGAGCAGGCCCAGCAGACCCAGCGTGCGCACCAGGGCGGGCCGCGCCGGGGCGCGGCGCAGTAGCGTCATCGCCTGCCAGGAGGCGGCACCCATATAGAAAATCAGGGCCATGACGGCCAGTGAAAGCGCCTGCATCAGTTGTCATCCGTGCGCCGTTGCCGGCGTCTAAGCGTATCGAGTGTTGACAGGTGTAGCGCGGTTGTCGTCGCCACTATACCCAATTCGTGCAGACTCGCACAGCGGGGGGCGGTTGCCGCGGCGGCGGACGGCCGCATGGAGACTGCCGGCCACAAGGCGTATAATTCCCACCCAATCACCGCCATGCGACGTTCGACAATGACGGTCGGCCATGCCTGTTTTACAGTATTGCGGGTAACGCAGGACGCCTGTCGCGTGTGGCGAATCGTCACAGACCCTGTCTTGCAAGCGCCCCCGCACGGCGGGACGTCAGGTACTGCCAGGATCGCAGCCGGAGTGGCCCATGTTCCAGAATCTCAGTGAGCGCCTGTCGCAGACGCTCAAGTCCATCAAGGGTCAGGCGCGTCTGACCGAGGACAATATCAAGGACACCCTGCGCGAGGTGCGACGCGCGCTGCTCGAGGCCGACGTCGCCCTGCCGGTGGTCAAGGCCTTTATCGAGCGCGTGCGCGAGCGCGCCGTGGGGCAGGAGGTCTCCAAGAGCCTCTCGCCGGGGCAGCAGTTCGTCAAGATCGTCCAGCAGGAGCTGGAAGCGATCATGGGCGAGGCCAACGAGGGGCTGTCGCTCAAGGGTTCGCCCGCGGTGGTGCTGATGGCCGGCCTGCAAGGGGCGGGCAAGACCACCTCGGTGGCCAAGCTGGCCCGCTATCTGCGCGAGCGCGAGAAGAAGAAGGTGCTGGTGGTCTCGGCCGACGTCTATCGCCCGGCGGCCATCGACCAGCTCGAAACCCTGGCGGCCGAGGTGGGGGTCGACTTCTTCCCGTCGCGCTCCGACGAGAAGCCGGTGGCCATCGCCAAGGCGGCGCTGAAGCACGCCAAGATCCAGTTCCACGACGTCCTGCTGGTCGATACCGCCGGCCGCCTGGCCATCGACGAGGCGATGATGGCCGAGATCGCCGAGCTGCACCGTGTCTGCGAGCCGCAGGAGACGCTGTTCGTGGTCGACGCCATGACCGGCCAGGACGCGGCGAATACCGCCAAGGCCTTTCACGAGGCCCTGCCGCTAACCGGGGTGATCCTCACCAAGGCCGACGGCGACGCCCGCGGTGGCGCGGCGCTGTCGGTGCGCCATATCACCGGCAAGCCGATCAAGTTCATGGGGGTGGGCGAGAAGGTCGACGCCCTGGAGCCCTTCCACCCCGATCGCGTGGCCTCGCGCATCCTCGGCATGGGCGACATGCTGTCGCTGATCGAGGAGGCCGAGCGCACCGTCGACAAGAGGAAGGCCGAGCAGCTCGCCAAGAAGGTCAAGAAGGGCGAGGGGTTCGACCTGGAGGATTTCCGCGACCAGCTGCAGCAGCTCAAGAAGATGGGCGGCATGGGCGGCCTGCTCGGCAAGCTGCCGGGCATGGGGCAGATGGCCGAGATGGCCCAGGGCCCCGGCCCCGAGAAGGAACTGGGTAAGCTCGAGGCACTGATCAACTCCATGACGCCCAAGGAGCGGCGCCGCCCGGAGATCATCAACGGCTCGCGCAAGCGGCGCATCGCGGCCGGGGCCGGCCTGCAGGTGCCGGACCTGAACCGCCTGCTCAAGCAGCACAAGCAGATGCAGAAGATGATGAAGAAGGCCGGCAAGAAGGGCGGCATGCAGAAGATGATGCGCGGGATGTCCGGCATGATGGGCGGCGGCGGTCCGGGCGGTCCGGGCGGCCCCGGCGGGATGGGTGGCCCTGGCGGCATGGGCGGCCCCGGCGGCTTTCCCAGGCGCTGAGCCGGCGCCCTGGAGCGCGCCTGGAAAAGGAATATCGCGCCGGGCTTTCCAAGTTGAGCGGTTTTCCGTAGAATGCTGCGTCTTCATGGCAGGACCGTGGCAACGACGCGGCTGCCCGCTTGACTGCAACAGTGACCGAATGACGCGAAGGCGGGCCTCTCGGCCCGCTTTCCGAGCAGGATGCCGAGACTCCGGCCATTTGCCGGGCTCGGCACAGATCGGTATTAAACGTAACCTCAACCGAAGGACAGTTAACGCCATGGTTACCATTCGTCTGGCACGTGGTGGCGCCAAGAAGCGTCCCTTCTATCACCTGACCGTGACCGACTCGCGCAATGCGCGCGATGGCCGCTTCATCGAGCGCCTGGGTTTCTTCAACCCCATCGCCCGTGGCGGTGAAGAGCGTCTGCGCGTCGACCTGGACCGCATCACCCACTGGCAGAGCCAGGGCGCCCAGATGTCCGACCGCGTGGCCGAGCTGGTCAAGGAAGCCCGCAAGCAGGCCTGAACCGGTCGCTTTGCGGTGACGACATGAGCGAGCAAGCCGAAGACATCGAGTTGGCGGGGCATGTGGTGCTGGGCAAGTTGACCAGCCCCTACGGCGTCAAGGGGTGGCTCAAGGTCTACTCCCACACCAGCCCGATGGACGGCATTCTCGACTACCCCGAGTGGGTGCTGCGCCAGGGCCAAGTGCTGAGTCGCCATCGGCTGCTGCAGGGCCGTCGACACGGCAAGGGCCTGGTGGCCCTGCTGGAAGGCGTCGAGGGTCGCGAGGGCGCGGAGCGCCTGGCGGGTGCCGAGGTGCTGCTGCCCAAGGCGGCACTGCCCGAACTGCCGCGCGGCGAATACTACTGGCATCAGCTGGAAGGGCTGACCGTCGTGACCCGCCAGGGCGAGACGCTGGGGCGCATTCGCTACCTGTTCGAGACCGGGGCCAACGATGTCATGGTGGTCAAGGGTGACCCCGAGGGGGAGCCGGCGGCCATCGACGCCCGTGAACGGCTGCTGCCGTTCCTGCCCGATGAGGTCGTGCTCGACGTGGACCTGGACGCCGCGGTCATGACCGTCGACTGGGATCCCGACTTTTGAGCGAGCCGGCAGCGCAGTCATCGCCCGGGCCGAGCCTGTGGATCGGGGTGGTGTCGCTGTTTCCCGAGATGTTCGAGGCGATCACTCGCCACGGCGTGACCGGAAGGGCAGTGGACAGGGGGCGAATCGCGCTGGAGTTCTGGAATCCTCGCGACTACGCCACCGATCGGCATCGCACCGTGGACGACCGCCCCTACGGGGGCGGCCCCGGCATGCTGATGAAGGTCGATACCCTGCGCGCGGCGATCCACACTGCCCGCGAGCGGGCCGAGCAGGCCACGGGGCAACGCCCCAGGGTGATCTATCTCTCGCCCCAGGGGCGGCGGCTGGATCAGCGTGGGGTGCAGGAGCTCGCCTCGGGCCCCCCGCTGGTGGTGGTGGCGGGGCGCTACGAAGGCATCGATGAGCGCGTGGTGGAGAGCGACATCGACGAGGAGTGGTCGATCGGCGACTATGTGCTCAGCGGCGGCGAGCTGCCGGCCATGGTGCTGATCGACGCCGCGGCCAGGCTGGTGCCCGGCGTGCTGGGGCATCAGGACTCCGCCGTGGAGGACTCCTTCAACGAGGGGCTGCTGGACTGCCCGCACTATACGCGCCCCGAGGTGATCGACGGGCGTCGGGTGCCGGAGGTCCTGCTCAGCGGCAACCACGGCGCCATTCGGCGCTGGCGCCTGAAGCAGTCGCTGGGGCGGACCTGGCTCAGGCGCCCCGACCTGCTGGAAGGCAGGACGCTGGACAAGGAGCAGCGCGAGCTGCTGGCCGAGTTCATCGAGGAATACGCCCTGTCTAGCGGCTAGGCCAGGGCGGAGGTGCAGGACGCCAGACGCTAAGGGCCGCGCCTTCGGGCCACCCATGCGGCGGACCTGCGTCACCCATCATCTCCCGCGCGCTCGAGCGCCGGGATCACGACTCGCCGGCAACGAAGCGGACCGGCCAGTCAGGTTATCAAGGAGTCATTGTCATGAGCAGCAAGAACAAGGTGATCCAGGCGCTCGAAGCCGAGCAGATGAGCAAGGCCGTGCCGGAATTCGCGCCGGGTGACACCGTCGTCGTCCAGGTCAAGGTCAAGGAAGGCAGCCGCGAGCGCCTGCAGGCCTTCGAAGGCGTGGTGATCGGCAAGCGCAACCGCGGCCTGAACTCCGCCTTCACCGTGCGCAAGATCTCCCACGGCGTGGGCGTCGAGCGGACCTTCCAGACCTACAGCCCGCTGGTGGACTCCATCGCCGTCAAGCGTCGCGGCGACGTCCGTCAGGCCAAGCTCTACTACCTCCGCGAGCGCAGCGGCAAGTCCGCCCGCATCAAGGAAAAGCTGTCCTGATAGCAGGGCCGGCCGAGGGCGCGTCCGCGGGTGCGCCCCCCGCGAAACCCCGTCACCGCTTGCGCGGGGCGGGGTTTCGTTGCATTGGCGCCAGGGCCACGGACGGCGCCGGAGAGGTTTCAGGATGACGGCCGACAGCTCCCTTGCCCTGATCGACGCCTTCCTCGATGCGCGCTGGCTGGAACTGGGGGCGAGCGCCAATACCCTGGCCGCCTACCGGCACGACCTGGAGGCCTGGTCGGCGCGCCTCGACGCGGCGGGCGGTGCCCTGCTGGCGCCCGGTGAGGCAGCGCTGCCGGCCTGGCTCGAGGAGCGCCGCGAGCAGGGCTATCGGCTGCGCAGCAATGCGCGGCTGCTGTCGAGCCTGCGCGGCTTCTATCGCTGGGCGCTGGGGCAAGGCCTCATCGACCGAGACCCCCTCACCGAGGTGCGCCTGCCCCGGGTGCGCCCGGCACTGCCGGACACCCTCGACGAAGCCGAGGTAGAGCGGCTGCTGGCGGCCCCGGACCTTGCCACCGACCTGGGGCTGCGCGACCGGGCCATGCTCGAGGTGCTCTACGGCTGCGGCCTGCGGGTCTCGGAGCTGGTGGGGCTCTCCGTGGACGCGGTGAACCTGCGCCAGGGGGTGGTCCGGGTGCGCGGCAAGGGCGACAAGGATCGCCTGGTGCCCCTGGGGGAAGAGGCCGTACACTGGCTGTCGCGCTATCAGCGCACGTCGCGCGTCGCCCTGATGGCCGATGCGACGCGGCCGGCGCTGTTCCCCGGCCGGAGCGACCGGGCCATGACGCGACAGACCTTCTGGTACCGGATCAAGGCCCATGCGCGGACCGCCGGTATCACGCGGCCGCTGTCGCCGCACACGCTGCGCCATGCCTTCGCCACCCATTTGTTGAATCATGGAGCCAATCTGCGTGTCGTACAGCTGCTGCTGGGTCACCGAGACCTATCGACCACCCAGATCTATACCCATGTGGCGCAGGCGCGACTCGAAGCCCTGCATGCCGAACATCATCCTCGAGGTTGATCTATGACCCTATCGTCTCTTCGTCTTGTCGGTGCCCTGACCCTGCCGCTGATGGCCCTGGGCCTGCCGCTCACCGCCCAGGCCGACGCCGCCGAGCGGCTGGCCGAACGCCTGGAAGTGCGTGGCCAGCCGATGCCCGTGTCCAGCGTGCAGGCCACGCCCGTGGAGGGCTTTTTCGAAGTGCGCCTGGAAACCGGTGAATCCTTCTACAGCGATGCCGAGGGGCGCTATTTCCTGGTCGGCGATCTCTACGAGAACGGCCCCGAGGGGCTGGTCAACCTTACCGAGCAGGCCGGCAACGCCGAGCGTGCCGAGCGCTTGGCGAAGATCCCCGACGCCGAGCGGGTGATCTTCCGCGGCACCGACGAGAGTCGCGCCGAACTGGTAGTATTCACCGATACCACCTGTCCCTACTGCCGCCAGCTCCATGAGGAGGTCCCGCGGCTCAATGAGTTGGGCATCGAGGTGCACTATCTCGCCTTCCCGCGTACCGGCATGAATGCCGAAGGGGCACGGGTGCTGGAGCAGATCTGGTGTGCCGACAACCCCAGCGAGGCGATGACCACGGCCAAGCGCCAGCAGTCGCTGAACAACAGCACGGACTGCGACAATCCGGTCGAGTCGCAGTATCATCTGGGCATGGAAATCGGCGTGCAGGGCACCCCGGCCATCGTGCTGCCCGACGGCCGCATGGTGCCCGGCTACGTGCCGGCCGAACGCCTGGCCGGCATGCTGGGCCTGGCCGAGTAGATACGACAAGCGGCCCCGCGATGGGCCGCTGACCAACGCTGAGACACTTTGCACGACACTGAAAGGGGAAAGACATTGAAACCGGTGAGAGTGGGAATCTGTGGGCTGGGGACCGTCGGTGGCGGGACCTTCAACGTGCTGACGCGCAATGCCGACGAGATCGCGCGTCGGGCCGGCCGCCCGATCGTCATCGAGCAGGTGGCGCATCGTAGCCTGAACCCGGAGTGCGACCTCACCGGCATCCAGACTACCACCGATGTCTTCGAGGTGGCCCGCAATCCCGACGTGGACGTGCTGGTGGAGCTGGTCGGCGGCTATGAGCTGGCCCGAGAGCTGGTGTTGACCGCCATCGCCAACGGCAAGCACGTGGTCACCGCCAACAAGGCGCTGATCGCCGTGCACGGCAACGAGATCTTCCAGGCGGCCCACGAGCAGGGTGTGATTGTCGCCTTCGAGGCTGCCGTGGCCGGCGGCATTCCGGTGATCAAGTCGCTGCGCGAGGGGCTCGGCGCCAACCGCATCGAGTGGGTGGCCGGCATCATCAACGGCACCGGCAACTACATCCTCACCCATATGCGCAGCGAAGGCCGCGCCTTCGAGGACGTCCTCGCCGAGGCCCAGGCGCTGGGCTACGCCGAGGCCGACCCCACCTTCGACGTCGAAGGCATCGATGCCGCCCACAAGTTGACCATCCTGGCTTCCATCGCCTACGGCGTGCCGCTGCAGTTCGAAAAGGCGTTCACCGAGGGGATCTCCCGGGTCACCGCCGAGGACGTCGAGCAGGCCGACAACCTGGGCTACACCATCAAGCACCTGGGCATCTCCAAGCGCACCGACGCCGGCCTCGAGCTGCGCGTGCACCCGACGCTGATCCCCAAGGAGCGGCTGCTGGCCAATGTGCACGGCGTGAAGAACGCCATTGCCATCATGGGCGATGCCGTGGGCCCGACCCTCTACTACGGCGCCGGTGCTGGCGCCGAGCCCACCGCCTCGGCGGTGGTGGCGGACCTGCTCGATGTCGCGCGGGATATCACCACCGACCACCACTACCGGGTCCCCTACCTGGCCTTCAGCGGCATCGGCGACGATGATGGCGGCATGCCGATCATGCCCATGGAGGATATCGTCACCGCCTACTACCTGCGGCTGCTGGCGGTGGACCGGCCCGGGGTGCTGGCCCGCGTGGCGACCATCCTCTCCGAGCAGGGCATCTCCATCGAGGCGCTGATCCAGAAGGAGGCCACCGAAGGCGAACTGGTGCCGATCATCCTGCTGACCCACCGTACCCGCGAGAAGCACATGAACGAGGCGATCCGCCACATCGAGTCGCTGGCCGATATCGCCGGGCCGGTCACGCGGATTCGCGTCGAGTCGCTTGACGAGCAGGAATGAGCCGGGCTGCGCCCGAAGCTGTAAGCCATAAGCTTGAAGCTAGAAGAGAAAACCGGCGGACACTGAAAAGCTGCTAGAGGAACGCCGGGAACAGGCCGGAGAGGAGGTCCTATGCCAGGGATGGCATCGGTAGCGCCCAGGGATGGGTTCACAGCGCCTCTTCGACGGCTTGTTGCCGGGTCAGCTCCGAGCGAGCAAAGGAACCGAATGATGCGCTATATCAGCACCCGCGGGCGAGCGCCCGCCCTCTCCTTCGAGGAGGTCGTGCTCACCGGCATGGCCAGCGACGGCGGCCTCTACGTGCCGGAGGAAGTGCCCAGGCTCTCCCACGAGGATCTGTCCGCCATGGCGGGGCTCTCCTACGCCGAGATCGCCTTTCGCGTCATGAAGCCCTACGTCAACGGCGAGATCGACGACGAGACGTTCCGCGAGATCGTGCGCGACGCCTACGCCACCTTCAGCCACGACGCCGTGGTGCCGCTGAATCAGCTCGACGCCAACCACTTCCTGCTCGAGCTGTTCCACGGCCCGACGCTCGCCTTCAAGGACGTGGCCCTGCAACTGCTCGGCCGCATTCTCGACCACTTCCTGGCCAAGCGCGGCGAGCGGGCGGTGATCATGGGCGCTACCTCCGGCGACACCGGCTCGGCGGCCATCGAGGGCTGTCGCCACTGCGACAATCTCGACATCTTCATCCTCCACCCCCACCAGCGGGTCTCGGAGGTGCAGCGCCGCCAGATGACCTCGGTGCTGGCCGACAACGTCTTCAACGTCGCCATCGAGGGCAACTTCGATGACGCCCAGGCCATGGTCAAGGCGAGCTTCGCCGACCAGTCGTTCCTCAACGGCACCCGGCTGGTGGCGGTGAACTCGATTAACTGGGCGCGCATCATGGCCCAGATCGTCTACTACGTGGCATCCGCCGTGGCGCTGGGCGCGCCCCAGCGCAAGGTGAGCTTCTGCGTGCCCTCGGCCAACTTCGGCAACGTCTTCGCCGGCTACATGGCCTATCGCATGGGGCTGCCGGTGGAGCGCTTCGTGATCGCCACCAACGCCAACGACATCCTGCACCGCACCCTGGCCGCCAACGACTTCTCCAAGCAGGAGCTGGTGGCGACGCTCGCCCCCTCCATGGATATCGTGGTGTCGTCCAACTTCGAGCGGCTGCTGTTCGAGGCCTACGAACGTGACGGCGAGGCGGTGAGCGCGCTGCTCGAGCGCTTCCAGGCCGAGCCGACCGCCCTGGCGGATGCGCCCTTGGCCCGGCTGCGCGAGCAGTTCGCCAGCCACAGCGTCGATGACGCCACCATCCTCGAGGTGATCCGCGAGGCGCACCACCGCACCCAGGAGATCCTCGACCCGCACACCGCCACCGGCTACCGCGCCGCCGAGCGCGAGCGGGGCGACGCGGCCGTGCCGATGATCACCCTGGCCACCGCCCACCCCGCCAAGTTCGCCGAGGCGGTGGTCAAGGCGGGCTTCCCCGGCGTGCCGCTGCCGCCGCATATGGACGACCTGCTGGAGCGCGAGGAGCGCTATACCGTGCTCCCGGCGGAGCTTGCCGCGGTGCAGCGGTTCGTGGCCGAGAATCGTCGCTAAAGCCGGAAGCCGGAAGCCGGAAGCCGGAAGCCGGAAGCGCGAGGTAACGAGGGGCGCCGTGGGCAGGTTTGGAGGGGGGCTTTTTCCAGGGAAGGAAAAAGTAGCGTACAGGGAGGTATTTACAGCGTCTCCGAACAGGCCTGTCGCCTGATGCCCGCTCGGGGCTGATCCGGCGACAGGCCTTCAGGGAGGCGCTATGAACCCCTCCCTGGGCGCTACCTCGGCCATCCCTGGTCCTCGGACCTCCCTTTCGGCCTGTCTCCGGCGCCCCTCGCTCTGCCCGGTGGTAGTCTCTTGCCACATGGGTGCAAAGCTGAATTCTTGAGGAGCCTGGCTTGGACGCTGTTAGCGACCCTATCGATCTTCATCAGCGCCTAAGGCCGCGCATCCTGCCGCGGCCCCGGGACGCTGCCCTCTACGCCCGCGCCCAGCGCGAGGGGCTCTCCGAGCTTCAGGCGCGGGTGCTGGCCGGGCGCCTGGCCGGCTATCAGGGAGAGCTCACCCCCCTGGTCTCGCCCAGCCTGCGTTACCTCGAGCACCCCGAGCGACTGGCCGACGGCCGTTGCGCCGCCGAGCGCATCGCCCAGGCGGTGGTCGAGGGCGAGCATATCGGCATCCTCACCGACTATGACGTGGACGGCATCACCTCCCACGTGGTGATCCGGCGCACCCTGGTGGAGCTGTTTGGGGTGCCGGAGGCGAAGCTGCATAGCCTGATCGGCCACCGTATCCATGACGGCTACGGCATCAGCCTGCCGCTGGTGGAGCGCACCCTGGCGCTCTCGCCGCGTCCCGCCCTGGTGATCACCGCCGACTGCGGCAGCTCCGACGAGCCGCGCATCGCTCGCCTGGCGCGGGAGGGCATCGACGTGGTGGTCAGCGACCACCACGCCCTGCCGGTGGAGGGCCCGCCGCCCTCGGCCTTTGCCGTGGTCAACCCCACCCGCGACGACTGCGACTACCCCGACCCGACCATCGCCGGCTGCATGGTGGCCTGGCTGACGATGTCGCTCGCCCGCAGCGTGCTGATCGAGTGGGGGGCGCTGTCCGCGGCCACACCCAAACTCTCGCCCTGGCTCTCCTATGTGGCGCTGGGCACGGTGGCGGACTGTGTGTCGCTGGGTGGCAGCCCCGCCAATCGCGCCGTGGTCAGCCATGGCCTGACCCTGATCAACCGCATGGAGGCCGCCTGCTGGCGGGCCATGGCGGCGCGCCTGGGCGCCGACAGCGTGCCTTTCAACGCCGAGACCCTGGGTTTTCAGATGGGGCCGCGGATCAACGCGCGCTCGCGGCTCGATGACCCCTATGCGGCGCTGCACTTTATGCTCGCCGAGCAGGATCATGTGGCAAGCCGCTATCTGGACGTGCTGGATCAGGACAACCAGTCGCGCAAGGCGATCGAAGCCGACATGGTCGAGGAGGCGAAAGCCCTGGCCATGTCGGCCCTGGCCGCGGACGAGCCGGCCATCGTGGTCTTTCTCGAGAGCGGCCACCCCGGGGTGCAGGGCATCGTGGCCTCGCGGCTGGTTCAGGCCTATGGGCGGCCGACCCTGGTGCTGACCCCGGCCGCCGCGCCGGGCATGCTCACCGGCTCCGGGCGCTCCATCGAGGCGCTGCACCTGCGCGATGCCCTGCAGCGCACCTTCGAACTGGCGCCCGAGGCGCTGCCGCGCTTCGGTGGCCACCGCGGGGCCGCCGGGGTCGGCGTGCCGGTCGAGCGGCTGGAGGCGTTCCGGGCGGCCTTCCTGCGGGCGGTAGGCGAGCAGCTGGGCGGGGCCGAGCTCTACCCCAGGGTCCTGACCGATGGGGAGCTGACTCCCGAGCAGCTAGACCTCGACACCCTGGAAGAGCTGGAGGCGCTGGGACCCTTCGGGCGCGAGTTCGAGGCACCGCTGTTCATGGGCGACTTCCTGGTGGAAAGCCTGCGTCCGGTGGGCGCCGACGGCACCCATCTGATGCTGTCTCTGTCGGCGGGGCGGGCCATGCTGCGGGCGATCTGGTTCCGGGCGCTGACGCCGGGCGAGCTGCCGGCGTTCGGGCAGGGCGACCGGCTGCGCTGCGCCTACCGGCTCAATCGCAACCGCTGGCGCGGCCAGGTATCGCTGCAGCTGATGGTGGAGCACGCCGAGGCGCTGTGAGGTCGGTCAACTCATCGTGCTCCGCAAGGGTGTAAACTGCGCCCTGCTCCGCTCCCCAGGCAGGCGTCGGCTGGCCCCTCGAGGCCCCGCACGCCGGCCAGGCATCGACTCACAAGGATTCCGCATGGACCCCCAGGACCTGCCCACCGACCCCCACCGTCACTACGAAGACATCATGGCCATGTTGGTGGGCACGCTGTTCGTGGCCCTCGGCGTGACCCTCTACACCCAGGCCCTGCTGCTCACCGGCAGCACCGCGGGGATGGCCTTCCTGCTGCAGTACGCCACCGGTTGGCGCTTCGGGGTATGGTTCTTTCTGATCAACCTGCCGTTCTACTACCTGGCGATCAAGCGCATGGGCTGGTCGTTCACGCTGCGCACCTTCGTGGCCATCGGCCTGGTGTCGCTGTTTTCCGAGCTGACCGGCAAGTGGATCACGATCGAGAGCCTCAACCCGCTCTACGCCTCGCTGATGGGCGGCAGCCTGATCGGCATCGGCATGCTGGTGCTGTTTCGCCACCGCACCAGCCTGGGCGGTATCAATATCCTCTCGCTCTACCTGCAGGACCGCTATGGGCTACGCGCCGGCTATGTGCAGCTCGGCATCGACGGCCTGATCATGCTGGCCGCCTTTCTGGTGCTGCCGGCCGAGCGGGTCGGGCTATCGGTGCTGGGGGCCGTGGCCCTCAACCTGATCATTGCCTTGAACCATAAGCCCGGCCGCTATATGGGCGTGAGCTGAAACGGGGCCGCGCTCAATAGGTAGGCCAGACGCCGGGCGTCGCCAATTCCAGCAGGTGGCCGTCGGGGTCGCGGAAATAGAGGCTTTCGCCGCCGCGGGGCCAGTGAGTGCGGCCCTCGATGGCGATGCCGTGATCCTCGAGCTGGCGCTCCCAGGCGGCCAGCTCCCGCGCGGAGATGGCAAGGGCCATGTGCACGCGACCCTTGCCGTCGTGGGGCGGGATGGTGCCCATGTCATCGGGCAGTATCACCGTCTCCAGCGTCTCCCCCTGGGCGAACAGCAGCAGCACCGTGCCGGCGCCCGCGTCATAGGCGGTGAAGCGGTGGTCGGCGTTGAAGGGCGCAAGGCCCATCACGCCTTCGAAGAAGGCCCGCGCCCGGTCCATGTCCTCCACGTAGAGCGCGGTCTCCAGTACGCCGTTGAGCCTGGGCATGCATTCCTCCCTGTCTTGCCATCTGTTATTAGCCTAGCAGCTGTCAGCGTCGGGCCGCCCCTAGGCGGGCCCACCTAGCCGGCCGCCCAAAACCACCAGACGATGGCGGCGATCAGGATCAGCCCGGTGAGATTGACGATCCAGCTCATGCGACGGCCTCCTCTTGCGTGCCCGCGGGGTCCGGGGCGGCGCGCTTGCCGCCGCCCCGGGTCTTCATCAGGCGCAGGCGATTGGCGTTGCTGACCACGGTGATCGACGACAGCGACATGGCCGCCCCGGCGATCATCGGCGAGAGCAGCATGCCGGTGATGGGGTAGAGCACCCCGGCGGCGATGGGAATGCACAGGGTGTTGTAGCCGAAGGCACCGACCAGGTTCTGCTTGATATTGGTCAGTGTCGCCCGGCTGATCTCGATGGCGTCGGCAATGCCGTGCAGCGAGCCGCGCATCAGGGTGATGCCGGCGCTCTCGATGGCCACGTCGGTACCCTGGCCGATGGCGAAGCCCACGTCGGCGCGGGCCAGGGCCGGGGCATCGTTTATGCCGTCGCCGACCATGCCGACCACCTCGCCGGCTTGTTGCAGCCGCTCGATCTCGGCGTGCTTGTCCTCGGGCAACAGCCCCGCCCGGAAGTCGTCGATGCCCACCTCCCGGGCGATGGCCGCGGCAGTGTGGACGTTGTCCCCGGTCAGCATCACCACCCTGAGGCCGTCGGCCTGCAGGCGCTTCACTGCCTCGATGGTATCGTGGCGCAGCGGGTCGCTGATGCCGAACAGCGCGGCAAGTCGGCCGTCCATGGCCAGGTACACCACGGTGCGCGCCTGTCTCTCCCAGTCGTCGGCCCGCTCGGCGCCGGCGGCCAGGTCGATGCCGGCCTCCTCGAGCAGGCGGGCGTTGCCCAGCAGCAGCGGCCTGCCGTCGGCGGTCTCGGCCTTCACGCCGCCGCCGGTGACGCTATCGAAGTTTCGGATCTCGGCGGGTTCGGCGCCGGCCTCCTCGGCGTGCGCCATCAGCGCCGCCGCCAGGGGGTGCTCGGAGCCGCGCTCCAGGGCCGTGACCAGCCCCAGGATGGCCCGCTCGTCGCCGTCGAGCACCTCGGCTTCGGTCACGCTGGGCTTGCCCTCGGTGAGGGTGCCGGTCTTGTCCACTACTAGGGTGGTGAGCTTGCTGGCGGTCTGCAGGGCATCGCCGCTGCGCACCAGCACCCCGTGCTCGGCGGCCTTGCCGACCCCGATCATGGTGGAGATCGGCGTGGCCAGGCCCAGGGCGCAGGGGCAGGCGATGATCAGCACCGTGGTGGCGGTCACCAGCATATGGATCACCCTCGGTTCGGCGCCGAAGTTGAACCAGGCGAGCGCCGTGAGCACGGCGATGATCATCACCGCCGGCACGAAGATGCTCGATACCTTATCGGCCAGCTGGCCGATGGGTGGGCGCGAGTTCTGGGCGCTGGCCACCTGCTCGGTGATCTGCCCCAGGCGGGTGTCGGCGCCCACCCGGGTGGCACGATAGACCAGCGAGCCCTTGCCGTTGACGGTGCCGGCGCTGACCTCCTCGCCCTCACCCTTGGCCACCGGCAGCGGCTCGCCGGTCAGCATCGATTCGTCGATATGGCTCTGGCCTTCGGTGACCACGCCGTCTACCGGCAGCCGTTCGCCGGGGCGCACGCGGATATGGTCGCCCTGGCGCACCTCGTCGATGTCGAGTTCGCGTTCCTCACCGTTGCGGATCACCCGGGCGGTGCGGCTCTGCAGGTCGAGCAGGCGCTTGAGCGCCTCGCTGGTGCGGCCCCGGGCGCGCAGCTCCAGGGCGTTGCCCAGCAGCACCAGGCCGATGATCATCGCCGAGGCCTCGAAGTAGATGCCGTGGGCCACCTCGGGCAGCCAGGGCGCGAAGGCCACCACGCCCATGGAGTAGACCCAGGCGGTGCCGGTACCCATGGCGATCAGGGTGTCCATGTTGGCCTGGTGATGCTTGAGGTTCTTCCAGGCGTTGACGAAGAAGTGGCGACCGGGGCCGACCAGTACCGCCAGGGTGAGCAGCCCCACCACCAGCCAGAACAGCCGCCCCATGCCCACCGGGTGGGGATGGTAGACGAACATGCTGGCCATCAGTGGCACCGCCAGGGCCAGCGACCAGGCGCTTCCCCGCAGGCGGCGACGGTATTCCCGGGCGTCCTTCTCGGCGCGGGCCTGCTCGGCCTGGCGCAGGTCGTGGATCGGCTCGGCGTCATAACCGGCGGCATCCACCGCGGCGACCAGCTCGGCCTCGGAGGCGCTGCCACGCACCTGGGCGCTGCGCGTGCCGAAGTTGACCTCCACGCCGACCACGCCCGGCACGCGTGTGAGGGCCTGCTCTACGCTGCTGACGCAGCTGGCGCAGGTCATGCCGCTGATCGAGAGTCGCCGCGTGACGGCGCGCTCGTCGGCGGTGGCCTCCAGGGCCGCTGTGGGCTTCGCCTCTGCCGCTCGTTGTGGCCCGGTGCCGACGCTCGCGGCTTCGCTTGTTGCCTCTTCAAGCTCGCCGGGCGGATAGCCGGCATCGGCCAGGGCCTGGTCCAGGGTGTTGGCATCCAGCGTTGTGGTAACGGCCAGGTGCTTCTCCGCGGGGGTGCCGACTACCTCGGCGCTTGGGTCAGCGGCCTGGATCGCCTCGCGCATGCGCTTGACGCAGCCCTGGCAGTTCATTCCCGGCACGGTGCGTACCTGGGGCTGGGACGTCGTCATTGAGTCTCCTTGGCCACGCGGTCGCGGCTCAGCGGTTCGGGGAGGCTTTCGATCAGTCGGCACAGGCTGTGGCCGTCGGGCGTGCCGTCGGGCATCTCGGCCCAGGCGTCCAGGGCCTGCTCCATGCGCTCGGCCAGGGCCTGCAGCTCGGCGATGCGCTGGTGAATCTCGGGGAGCCGGCTGGCCAACAGGTCGCGGACCATGGGGCAGGGGGAGTCGCCCTGGTCGGCGTGGTCGAGAATGTCGCGGATCTCCGCCACGCCGAAGCCCAGAGTGCGGGCGCGCTGGATAAAGCGCAGCCGCTCCAGGTCGGCCTGGGTGTAGAGGTGGTAGCCGTTGCCCGAGTGGCGTTCGGAATGCAGCAGCCCCTCGCGGGTGTAGTGGCGTACCGTCTCGGCGGTGACGCCGGCCTGCCTTGCCAGTTCACTGACCTTCATGGGGAGGGCCTCAATGGCTTTGAGTGTCTGGGGGGGGTAGTGTAAAACCTTTGGGTTACCCAAAGGTCAAGGGCGACAATCGGGCGCATGAGTAATTTGCGGAGGTGTTGGCTAAGATCATGAAAGTTCATGCATTCAAACGACCGTGCTACCAAAGTATTAGAGGATTGCGCATTAAAACGAACGTTTGCCCTTGAACCTGGCGCGGCGATAGGCGAAAACGGGGAGCAGCAGGCCAGCGCCCCGGGGAGGGTGCATTACAAACGCGCTTCAGCACGCTTCAGCAAGAGGACGTCGAGAATCATGCATAACAAGTTCAACAAGCTCACCTGGGCGGTGGCCATCGCCGCCGCTGCCTTCGCCAGCCAGGCCAGCGCCGGCGGCTACCAGATCAATGAGCAGAGCGTCAGCGGCCAGGGCTACGGCCACGCCGGGCGCAGCTCCAATGTCAACGACGCTACCATCGTGTTCGGCAACCCGGCGGGGATGTCGTTTCTGGATCGCGCCCAGGTCACCGCTGGCGGGACCTATCTGAACGTCAACAGCGATATCAAAAACGTCCAGGCCCAGCGGACCCTGGATGCGGGAGTGGCCCAGGGCGGGGCTCCCGTCGGCATGCAGGTGCCGGTGAGCGAGATTCCGGGCGGAAACGAAGGGGATATGGTGCCCGGTACACTGGTGCCTTTTGCGTTCTACGCTCAGCCCGTGAATGAGCGTCTGGCCTTCGGTTTTGGTGTCTATGCGCCCTTCGGCGCCAAGACCGATTACGAGAACGACTTCCAGGGCCGTTACTTTGGCGACTACACCGAGGTGCGCGTCATCAGCGCCCAGCCCACCGTCTCCTACCGCTTCAATGACCAGTGGGCCGTCGGGGCCGGCGTGACCTACAACCGGATCAATGGCGAACTGCGCCGCCAGCTGCCGTCGGAGCCGAGCTTCAATTCGTCGGCCGATATCGATTCACGGGTGGACGGTGATGACGATGGCTGGGGCTACAACCTGGGGGTGATCTTCCAGCCGGTGCCGGAAACCACTCTGGGCCTGACCTACCGCTCCAAGGTCTCCTATACGCTCACCGGGGATTTTCGCGCCTTCGATCCCATGGGCAACGTGGTTCGCGCGGACGATGCCAACCTGGATCTGACCACCCCGGAAACCGTCAACCTCTCGGTCACCCAGCAGATGAGCGATAACCTCAAGCTGATGTTCGGGGCCTCCTGGGCGCGCTGGAGTCGCTTCGACCAGATCCTGGTCACCGGCAGCCAGGGCGACACTATCACCCAGGAAACCCAGAACTACTCCAATGCCTGGGCCTACTCCGTCGGGGGCGAGTACCAGTTGAATCCCCAGCTGGCCCTGCGTGCTGGTGTGACCATCGACACCACGCCGACCGATGACGAGTTCCGCAGCGTGCGGATTCCGTCCGATGATCGCCGGATCTTCTCCATCGGCGCCGGCTGGAGTCCCACTGACGACCTGACCCTGGACTTCGCCTACTCTTATCTCTCCGAGCGCAGCACCTTCGTCAGCCAGGAGCGTGACGACCTGCTCCAAGGGGTTGGCGGTGCCACCTATTCCGCCGACTACAAGAACGAGGCCCACGGCTTCGGCGCCCAGCTGACCTACCGCTTCTGACGGCGGGTCCGTTGATCGCGATGCAGACGACCCGGCTTCGGCCGGGTCGTCTGCGTTCAGGCACTGCGGCCGCGGCGGATGCGGGGGGGCGCCAGTTTCGCTACAATAGGCGCCTTTTCCGTGCCGTCGGGGCGCTGGCCAGAGGCCGCGCCGCGCCGGCCGCTTTTCCACTGCAGATCAAGGCGAGACGCCCCATGCTGGAAACCAACCCGATTCACAACCTCATCAAGGACCTGTCTGAGCGGACAGATGTCCTGAGGGGGTATCTTTGACTATGCCGAACGCAAGGATCGGCTAGAGGAAGTCACCCGCGAGCTCGAGGATCCCGACATCTGGAGCGACCCGGACTACGCCCAGAAACTCGGCAAGGAGCGCGCCTCCCTGGAGCAGATCGTGGCCACCATCGACGAGCTCGATCAGGGGCTTGGCGATAGTCGCGACCTGCTGGAGCTGGCCGAGATGGAGGAGGACGAGGCCACCGTCGCCGAGGTCCAGAAGGAGCTCGACGGGCTGGCCGCCAGCCTGGAGGCCCTCGAGTTCCGGCGCATGTTCGCCGGCGAGATGGACCAGAACAACGCCTACCTGGATATCCAGGCCGGCTCCGGCGGCACCGAGGCCCAGGACTGGGCCAACATGCTGTTGCGCATGTACCTGCGCTGGTGCGAGCATCACGGCTTCAAGGCTGAGATCATCGAGGCCTCCGCTGGCGAGGTGGCGGGCATCAAGTCGGCGTCGCTGCATATCCAGGGCGACTACGCCTTCGGCTGGCTGCGTACCGAGACCGGCGTGCACCGCTTGGTGCGCAAGAGTCCCTTCGACTCCGGCGGTCGTCGGCACACGTCTTTTGCCTCGGTGTTTCTCTCGCCGGAGATCGACGACAGCTTCGAAGTGGAGATCAACCCGTCGGACCTGCGCGTCGATACCTACCGCTCCAGCGGCGCCGGCGGCCAGCACGTCAACACCACCGACTCCGCGGTGCGTATCACCCACGAGCCCACCGGCATCGTAGTGGCCTGCCAGAGCCAGCGCAGCCAGCACGCCAACCGCGACTTCGCCATGAAGCAGCTCAAGGCGAAGCTGTGGGAACACGAGATGCAGAAGCGCAACGCCGCCAAGCAGGAGGCCGAGGACTCCAAGGCCGATATCGGCTGGGGCAGCCAGATCCGCTCCTATGTGCTGGACGACCAGCGTATCAAGGACCTGCGCACCGGCGTGCAGACCAGCAACTGCGACAAGGTGCTGGATGGTGATCTGGACCAGTTTATTGTCGCCAGCCTCAAGCAAGGACTGTAACGAAATGGCCAACGAGAGCCCCTCCCAGGATAGCCCGCAGAACGACGAGAACCGCCTGATCGCCGAGCGCCGCGCCAAGCTGGCGGCGCGCCGGGAGCAGGCCGCCGCGCGCGGCGCGAGCGCCTTTCCCAATGACTTTCGCCGTGACAGCCTGGCCGCGGCGCTGGTCGATGAGTTGGGCGACAAGGACAAGGCTGAGCTGGAGGCGCTGAATCGCCGGGCGGCGGTCTCCGGGCGCATCATGCGCAAGCGGGGGCCCTTTCTGGTGATCCAGGACCCCTCTGGGCTGATCCAGCTCTACGTCGACAAGAAGGGGCTGCCGGCCGAGGTGCTGGAGGACATCAAGGGCTGGGACATCGGCGATATCGTCGCCGCCCGCGGCCCGGTGCACAAGTCGGGCAAGGGCGACCTCTACGTGATGATGGAAGAGGCCACGCTGCTGACCAAGAGCCTGCGCCCGCTCCCCGACAAGTTCCACGGCCTCACCGACATGGAGGCGCGCTACCGCCAGCGCTACGTGGACCTGATCATGAACCCCGATTCGCGCCAGGTGTTCGAGACCCGCGCCGGGGTGATCAGCGCCATGCGTCGCTTCTTCGAGGAGCGCGGCTTCATGGAGGTGGAAACCCCCATGCTGCAGCCGATTCCCGGCGGCGCCACGGCGCGTCCCTTCGTCACTCACCACAATGCGCTGGACATCGACATGTACCTGCGCATCGCGCCTGAGCTCTACCTCAAGCGACTGGTGGTGGGCGGCTTCGAGAAGGTCTTCGAGATCAACCGCAACTTCCGTAACGAGGGGCTCTCCACGCGGCACAACCCCGAGTTCACCATGATCGAGTTCTACCAGGCCCATGCGAATCACAATGACCTGATGGACCTCACCGAGGAGATGCTGCGCAGCGTGGCCCTGCAGGTACTGGGCACCACCACCGTGGTCAACACCGTGCGCAACAGCGAGGGCGAAGTGCTCGAGACCTTCGAGTACGACTTCGGCAGCCCGCTGAAGCGGATCACGGTGTTCGATGCCATCCTCGAGTACAACTCCGATATCCATGCCGAGGCGCTGGCCGACGAGGCCGCCGCCCGCCAGATCGCTGAGCGCCTGGACATCGAGGTCAAGGACGGCTGGGGCCTGGGCAAGGTCCAGATCGAGATCTTCGAGAAGACCGTGGAGCACCGCCTCAAGCAGCCGACCTTCATCACCGAGTACCCCACCGAGGTGAGCCCCCTGGCGCGGCGCAAGGACAGCAATCCCTTCGTCACCGAGCGCTTCGAGTTCTTCGTCGGCGGCCGCGAGATCGCCAACGGCTTCTCGGAGCTCAACGACGCCGAGGACCAGGCCGAGCGCTTCCGCGCCCAGGCGGCCGAGAAGGAGGCCGGCGACCTGGAGGCGATGTACTACGACGCCGACTACGTCCGGGCACTGGAGTACGGCATGCCGCCCACCGCCGGCGAGGGCATCGGCATCGACCGCCTGGTGATGCTGTTCACCGACAGCGCCTCGATCCGCGATGTGCTGCTGTTCCCCGCCATGCGGCCTGAGGTGGAGTGAGGGGGCTGCGCTTCGGCCAGGCGTTGTGGCCGTAGTAAGCACAGGGGGAATACCGCAGTGGAGGTCCGGCGCCATGGATGGCGCCGGTAGCTCCCAGGGATGGGCTCGGTGCGCCTCCTCGAAGGTATTCCCCCTGCGCCATGCCTCCCCAAAGACCCGTTGCCAGATCAGCCCCGAGCGGCCTTGCCTCAGCAGCCTTGCCTCTAAAGCGGAAGTATTGGTAAGCAGCAGCGCTAGCGCCCATAATGATCACCGTTTCGACGTCGAGGAGACCGTGATGAAACTGCTCAACCGCTCCGCCCTGAGCGTTAGGCCGACCCGGCACTTCGTGGATTGGATCAATGCGCTCGAACCCACCATGGGGGACGACGATTTGACGCTGTCCGACGTCGAACGCGAAAGCACCGTCTACCTGATCCCCGAGATGGACACGCCCGAGGCCCTGGAGGGGTTCGTGCGCGAGCGCTACCTGGAGATCCTCGAGACCGAGCTGCGTGCCTGGGAAGAGGACGAACGGCAGTGGCCCGAGACCATCGACTGGTCGCTGTTCCAGCGCTTCCTGCAGATCGAGCACAGCTACCTGGCCATCGATCTGGACAACGAAGCGGCGCTGGAAATCTCCGAGGTGGACGACTCCTTGCTGCTGGAAACCGATCAGGATTGAGCCCTGCCCCTGTGACTAGCGCATGGTGAAACCGGCTTCGGCCGGTTTCCTCGTTATGGCCCCCGCCGTGATGGACGCCGTGATGGAAACTGGATGAGACGACTCTTCGAGACCCGGCCCGGTGACGATGGGCTGCCGGGCGCCGAGCGGCGCCTGGCCGTGCTGGCGCTGATACTGGGCACCCTGATGGCGGTGGTGGACACCACCATGGTCAATATCGCCCTGCCTTCCATCGCCGCCGACCTCGAGGTGCCCGCCTCCCGGGCGGTCTGGGTCACCAACCTCTTCCAGATCAGCTGCGCGGCTTTCCTGCTGGTGTTCGCGGCGCTCAGCGAACTGGTCAGCCGCCGCCGGATCTACGTGGCCGGGGTGGGCGTCTTCACCCTGGCCTCGCTGGGGGCCGCGCTCGCCACCAGCCTGGAGACGCTGCTGGTCTTTCGCGCCCTGCAGGGGCTGGGTGCCGCGGCGACGCTCTCCATCGGGCCGTCGCTCTACCGTTCGATCTTTCCCTCGCGGCTGCTGGGCAGCGCCCTGGGGCTCTCGGCCATGGTGGTGGCCGGCGGCTATGCGGCGGGCCCGGCCATCGGCGGGGTGCTGCTCTCGGTGGCCGACTGGCCCTGGCTGTTCGCCCTGCACCTGCCGCTGGGCGCGGCGGCGGTGGTGCTCGCCTGGAAGGCCCTGCCCCGCGAGCCGGGGCGGCGCGGTGGCTTCGACCTGGTCGGGGCGCTGCTCTCGGTGGCGATGCTATGTGGTTTCTTCCTGGCCATGGACGGTGCCGGCCACGGCATGCCCGCCGGAGAGCTGGCGGCCTGGCTGGGGATGAGCGTCGCGGCGGCGCTGCTCTTCCTGCGCCGCCAGCGCCGGGCCGCTTACCCGCTGATGCCGCTGGCGATCTTCGCCGAGCGGCGCTTCAGCCTGGCGCTGGCCGCCCAGGGCACCGCCTTCGTGGGCCAGGGACTGGCCTTCGTGGCGCTCTCCTTCCTGTTCCAGCGCGACATGGGCTTCACCCCGCTGCAGACCGCCTGGCTGTTCACCCCCTGGCCGCTGGCGATCATGCTGGTGGGCCCCCGGGCCGGGCGCCTGGCCGACTGCGTGAACCCCAGCCTGCTCGCCAGCGCCGGGCTGCTGGTCCTGCTGGTGGGGCTGGTGCTGCTGGCGCGGCTCGATGCCGAGGCGGGCGTGACCGAGGTGCTGTGGCGCATGGGGCTGTGCGGGGTCGGCTTCGGGCTCTTCCAGCCCCCCAACAACCGTGAGCTGATGGGCTGCGTGCCCCGCGAGCGCAGCGCCAACGCCTCCGGCATCATGAGCACCTCGCGTACCGTGGGGCAGTCCCTGGGCGTGGCGCTGGTGGGCGCCTTCCTGGCCATGAATGCCCCGGTACAGGCCACGCTCTGGGTGGGCTGCGCGGCCTGTGGGCTGGCGCTGGCGGCCAGCCTGGCCCGGGTGCCGCTGGCCGGCGCCGCCCAGGCCCGTGCGCGGTGGCGGGCGTCGTCGGGCGACCGGCAAGAGAGTACAATGGCCCCACAGTCATCATCGAGGAGCCCCCATGAGCATTCAGGCCGAGATTGAACAGAAGCTACAGGCCCTCGAGCCCACCCACCTGGTGGTGGAGAACGAGAGCCACCGGCATGCCGTGCCGCCCAACTCCGAGACCCACTTCAAGGTCACCCTGGTGTCTCCCCGCTTCGAGGGGCTGATGCCGGTCAAGCGTCATCAGCAGGTCTATGCGAAGCTGGCCGACGAACTCGCCGGGCCGGTGCACGCCCTGGCGCTGCACCTCTACACGCCGGTCGAGTGGGCGGCCCGCGGCGAAGACCGGCCGGAGTCGCCCAACTGCAGCGGCGCCGGCGCGTGACAGCCGAGCCGCAACGCCTGCAGTACCTGGAGGCCATGGGCCTGACGGCCTGGGTGGCCCGCTATCGGCTGCCCAATGCCCGGCCCAGTGAGGCCTGCGGCTGGGAGCCGCCGGCCCGCCCGGAGCCGACGCCGCCCGGCGAGCGGCTGCATGCGCTGCTCGACGAAGCCGAACGTGATGTCGCCCGCCAGCCGGCGCCCGCTCCGTCGCCCCCGCGCGAACCGCGTGCCGCCGCCCCGGGCCGTGCTCGCCGGCTGCTGGTTGGCGACGCGGCGGACCAAGCGCCGTCGCAGGCCGCCGAACCGGACAGCGCCTCCGAGACGGCGCGCCCCGCCCTCGAGCCGCTGCGCTTCGACCTCCAGGTGGCCTGTCTCGACGGTCGCTGGCTGCTGCTGCGGCCCGGCGCGAAGCCGCCGGATGCCGTGGCGCTGCGCCTGCTGGGCAACCTGCTGCGGGCCGCCGGGGTGGTGCCCGAGCAGCCACCCGCCTTTCAGGCGTTCCACTGGCCGCAGGTGGAGGGGCTGCCGGTGGAGGCGCCGCTGGAGGAGGCCCGCGAGGGGCTCGGTGCCTTTATCGAGGGGGCCAGCCGTCGCGGCTGGGCGCCGGAGCGGGTGCTGGTGTTCGGCCGGGATGAGACCCTGGATCGGCTGCTGCGTCTCGAGAACGGCCGCTGTGAGCTGTTGGCACTGCCCGGCTGGCAGGGCCCCGACCTGCAGGAGCTGGCCGGCAGCGCCGAGGCCAAGCGTGCCCTGTGGCCCGTCCTGGCCGGCTGGCGCCAGGCCTGGCTGGGCCGCAACGGCGATGACTGAGCCCCTGCTGCGCCGGCTCGAGCCGTGCGATCTGCAGCGCCTGACGGCGCTGGAGCGGGAGGCCCAGTCTCGCCCCAGGTCGTCGGCGCAGCTAGGCGAGGCCCTGCACGACGAGACGCGCTGCGTGGTCGCCATCGAGGCGGCGGACGGCGAGCTGGTGGGCCATGCGGTGATCGCCAGGCTGCCCTTCGAGGCCGAGCTCGAGGCGATCCTGGTGCGGCCCGCCTGGCGCAGGCGCGGAGTGGCGGTGCGGCTGCTGAAGGCGGTGATCGAGCAGGCGCGCGACTGGCGTAGCGAACGGCTGCTGCTGGAGGTCAGGGCGGGCAACCGCGCCGCCATCGCGCTCTATCGCGGGGCGGGATTCATCGAGGACGGCCGGCGGCGCGGCTATTACCCGCCGCCCTCGGCGGGCGCGCCCCGGGAGGACGCCGTGCTGATGTCGCGCCCGCTGGCGGGTTAGGCGGGGCGCGACGGGGCGGGCCGCGAAGGTCCGGCGGCGCAGGCCTCAGCGGCTGGTTTCCACCTCCGCCTCCTCGAACTTGCCCAGCAGGGCCTCGATGCGGCGATGCCACTCCTCGCGCTCCTGCTTGAGGCGGCTGTTTTCCTCGCGCAGCTCCTCGGCTTCCATCTTCAGCAGTTCCAGGGCCTCGACGGCGCTGGTGACCTTCTGTTCGAGCCGGTTGAAGAGTTCGGTGCTCATCCTGTTCTCCTGACAATGCCTGCGGGGCGAGCCCCTGCCCGCCGCGAATATCCCGAGGCGCAGCGTAACGCCGCCGGCTGCGGCTCGGCAAGCATCCCTTGGCGGTGTCCAGGGCTATCGCACTGACCCATCGAGGGACGCTGGGGGCAAGCCAAAATGATCAGCCTGGGTCAGCGGCCGTCGGGATGGCGTGGCGGCGGTAGAGTCGCCCGTGGCTGTCGCCGGCCCGCACTTCGCGATGCAGCTGCCAGCTGGCCGGCACCGATGGCGCCTCGTCCGCCTCGGCTTCCAGGTAGATCAGGGCGTCCTCGGTGAGCCAGCCCCGCTCTAGGGCCGCGCAGCAGGGCGCGGCGAGGCCCTGGCGGAAGGGCGGGTCGAGCAGCACCAGGCTGAAGGGCGTGGGAGGCTGGTCGAGGAAGGCCAGGGCGTCGGCGCTGGCCACGCGGGCGCGGGACGCGACGCCCAGGGTAGCCAGGTTGTCGGAAAGCGCCGCGGCGACGCGGGGGTCGCGCTCCACGAACAGCGCCTCCCGGGCGCCACGCGAGAGTGCCTCCAGGCCCAGCGCGCCGGTGCCGGCGAAGAGATCCAGCACCCGGGCGCCGGGCGTGGCCGCGGCCAGCCAGTTGAACAGGGTCTCGCGCACCCGGTCGGGAGTCGGACGCAGCCCGGGGCTGTCCAGCACCGGCAGCAGCCGGCGGCGGAACTCGCCGCCGATGATGCGCAGGCGGCCGCTGCGGCGGGGCGGCGTCTGGCGCTGGCGGGATGCGGGGCGTGAGGTACGGCGGCGTGTCATAAGGCCGAATTGTACCCGCCGGCTTGTCCACAGTCATGGGGCACGGTGGTAGGATGTAGCGATCATTCACCCGCGAGGCTGAATCCCCCCATGTTCGGTTTTTTCAAGCGCAAGAAACAGGAAGAGGAGCAGCGGTCCTCGGAGCCGCAGGCCCATGACGAGGCCGTGGAGCAGGAAGCGGAAGCAGAGGTCGTTGAGCAGAGCCCTCCGGCGGAGGCGCCGGCGGAGGAGAGCAGTGCCGCCCCGGCGGCCGACGCCGCTGCGCCGGTCACCCCGGAGGAGGAAAGCGCGGCGCAGCGGGCCAAGGCGGTAACCGTCGCGCCGGATGAGGCGCCGGCCGATGGCGAGCCGAGCCTCGTGGACGAATCCGAACCCGAACCCGAACCCGAACCCGAACCCGAACCCGAACCCGAGCCCGAGCCGGTACGTACCCCGTTGCAGGAAAAGCCCACGACCGAAAAGCGCGGCTGGTTTTCCCGGATTCGCGCCGGGCTCGGCAAGACCCGCGCCAACCTGACCGACGGCATCGCCGGGCTCTTCCTCGGCAAGAAGCAGATCGACGATGAGCTGCTCGAGGACCTCGAGACCCAGCTGCTGATGGCCGACGTGGGCATCGAGGCCACCACCGAGATCATCGACCGCCTCACCGAACGGGTGTCGCGCAAGGAGCTCAAGGAGCCTCAGGCCCTCTATGACGCCCTGCAGGAGGAGCTTGGCGCCATGCTCGACCCGGTGGCCCTGCCGCTTGCGCTGCCGCCCAAGGGCGAGGGCCCCTTCGTGATCCTGGTGGTGGGGGTCAACGGCGTGGGTAAGACCACCACCATCGGCAAGCTGACCCAGCGCTTCCAGCGTGAGGGGCGCAGTGTGATGCTGGCCGCCGGCGACACCTTCCGCGCCGCCGCGGTGGAGCAGCTCAAGGTGTGGGGCGAGCGCAACGAGGTGCCGGTGATCGCCCAGCATACCGGTGCCGACAGCGCCTCGGTGATCTTCGACGCGGTGTCGGCCGCCAAGGCGCGGGGCATCGACGTGCTGATCGCCGATACCGCTGGCCGGCTGCACAACAAGTCGCACCTCATGGAGGAGCTTAAGAAGGTGCATCGGGTGATGGCCAAGGTGGATGCCGCGGCGCCCCACGAGGTGATGCTGGTGCTCGACGCCGGCACCGGCCAGAACGCGCTGTCCCAGGCCACTACCTTCAACGAGGCGGTGCCCGTGACCGGCATCACCCTGACCAAGCTCGACGGCACCGCCAAGGGCGGCATCATCTTCGCCCTGGCCAAGCAGCTCGGCACGCCGATCCGCTTCATCGGCGTGGGCGAGTCGCTGGATGACCTGCGGCCCTTTGCGGCCCGCGACTTCGTCGATGCCCTGTTCGACCGGGGCGACGAGCGTGATGCCGACTCGGCATGATCGTCTTCGAGCACGTGGGCAAGCGCTATGGCGGGCGCTTCGAGGCGCTGGCCAACCTCGATTTTCGCGTGCGCCGCGGCGAGATGGTGTTCCTGACCGGCCACTCGGGAGCGGGCAAGAGCTCGCTGCTGCGCCTGGTCATGCGCCTGGAGCGGCCCAGCCGCGGCCGGGTGCTGGTGGCCGGCCACGATATCGCCCGCCTGCACCCTAGCCAGGTGCCGTTCTACCGGCGCCAGATCGGCGTGGTCTTCCAGGACCACCAGCTGCTCTTCGACCGCTCGATCTACCACAACGTGGCCCTGCCCCTGGAGATTCGTGGCGTCGAGCCCCGGGAGGCGGCGCGCCGCGTGCGAGCGGCCCTGGACAAGGTGGGCCTGCTGCACCGTGAGCGTGCGCTGCCCATCGAGCTCTCCGGCGGGGAGCAGCAGCGGGTGGGCATCGCCCGGGCGGTGGTCAACAAGCCGGCCCTGCTGCTCGCCGACGAGCCCACCGGCAACCTCGACCCCCAGCTCTCCGCCGACATCATGGCGCTGTTCGAGGACTTCAACCGCATCGGCACCACGGTGATGATCGCCAGCCATGACCTGGCGCTGATCGCCCGCCTGCGCCACCGCATCCTGCGGCTGCGCGATGGCCGCCTGGTGGCCGACGAGGAGGCCGCATGAGCCGAGAGGCCACCCGCCCGGCCCCGCGTGGCGCGCACACTCAGCGTTCGCGCTCCGGCAGCCGCCTGCGCGCCTGGGGACGCCACCATCGGGCCATGTGCCTCGACAGCGCCCGCCGGCTGATCCGCTTCCCCGTCGGCAGCCTGTTGACCATGCTGGCCATCGCCATCGCCCTGGTGTTGCCGGCCGCCCTCTGGCTGGCCCTGGACAGCGCCCGGCTACTGGACGCCGAGCTGGGCGAGAGCGCCACCCTGACCGCCTACCTGGAGCCCCACGTCGGCGATGCCCAGGCCACGCGCATCGAGGAGGCCATCGCCGCCCAGCAGGCGGTGGCGCGAACCCGGCTGATCACCGCCGCCGAGGGCATGGCCGAGTTCCAGCAGGCGCTGGGCCTGGCCGATGCCCTGGGGCGGCTCGATGACAACCCGCTGCCGGCCAGCGTGGTGGTGATGCCCCTCGACCCGGCCCCCGAGGCGGTGCGCGAGCTGGCCGGCGAGCTCGAGGGGCTGGCCGGCGTCGAGGAGGTTCGCCTCGACCTGGCCTGGCTCGAGCGGCTGCGCCATCTGGCCGAGCTGGGCCATCGCGTGGCCCTGGCGCTGGGCGTGCTGTTCGGCCTGGGGGTGCTGCTGGTGGTGGGCAATACCATTCGCCTGGCGGTGGAGAGCCGCCGCCAGGAGATCGAGGTGGTGATGCTGATTGGCGCCACCCACGCCTTCGTGCGGCGCCCCTTCCTCTACAGCGGCGCCTGGTATGGCCTGGGCGGCGGCCTGTTCGCCTGGGGGCTGCTCGCCCTGGGCAGCGAGTGGCTGGCAGCGCCGGTCAGCGCCCTGGGGGCAAGCTACGGTGCCGCCTACCAGCTGCCCCGGCTGGGCGGCGAGGGCTCGGCAATCCTGCTGTTGTGCAGTACACTGTTAGGCTGGCTGGGCGCCTGGATCGCCGTGAGCCGGCACCTCTCACAGGTGCGGCCCCGGTAGCGTGCCACGCTGCGGTCGCAGCGGTTGGTCTGGATTCGGGAGGCAAGGCTCGGGCGCGATAGCGCGTTACCGTCGAGTCTGCCAGGCTCGTCAGTCGACACGGAACAATCTTCGTCAGTTGCCGTCAAAGGCGGCGACACCGAATACCATGCATGTACGGTCCAAAGGGAGACACCCTGCACATGAGCACCAGTCTTCTGCCGGTGGGTCAACTATCCCCAGGGCATGACCTGAACGGGTATATCCAGGCGGTCAACACCATTCCGATGTTGACCGCCGAGGAAGAGCGCGAGCTGGCCTTTCGTCTGCACGACGAGGGCGACCTGGAGGCGGCGCGCCGCCTGGTGCTGTCGCATCTGCGCTTCGTCGTGCACATCGCGCGCAGCTACTCCGGCTACGGGCTTCCCCAGGCCGACCTCATCCAGGAAGGCAACGTGGGCCTGATGAAGGCCGTCAAGCGCTTCGACCCGAATCAGGGCGTACGCCTGGTCTCCTTCGCCGTGCACTGGATCAAGGCCGAGATCCACGAGTTCGTGCTGCGCAACTGGCGCATCGTCAAGATCGCCACCACCAAGGCCCAGCGCAAGCTGTTCTTCAACCTGCGCAGCGCCAAGAAGCGCCTGGCCTGGCTCAACAACGACGAGGTCGACGCCATTGCCAAGGACCTCGACGTCAAGCCGGAAGTGGTGCGCGAGATGGAGGGGCGGCTGTCGGCCCACGATGCCGGCTTCGACGCCTCGCCCGGCGACGACGAGGAGTCGGCCTACCAGGCGCCGGTCCACTTCCTGGACGACGCCGAGGCGGATCCGGCCTCGCAGCTGGAGGACAGCGACTGGGAAAATGACGCCAGTCGCCGGCTGCAGACGGCGCTGGCGGCCCTGGACGAGCGCTCCCGCGACATCCTGCAGCAGCGCTGGCTGGGGGAGAACAAGGCGACCCTGCATGAGCTGGCCGACGTCTACGGCGTCTCCGCCGAGCGCATCCGCCAGCTCGAGAAGAACGCCATGAAGAAGATCAAGCAGCAGCTGGGCGATACCCTGGCGGCATAAGCCAACGGTACCGCTGCACAGCGACGAAGCCTCGGCCACGGCCGAGGCTTCGTCGTTTCGGCGGCTGGACGGCTAGGCCGGCTGCGACGCCTCGCGCAGCAGCTGGGCGGAGAGCAGCGCCCACTGGTCCTCCCAGTGCTCGGTGGGGCGGCGCTGGAAGTCGCTGCGCACGTACTGGCTGATGCGCCCCTCGGCGTGGGCCAGCAGCAGATTGGCCGCGGCGGAGACCGGTAAGCTGGGGCGGCGTCCCTCGCGTAGCTCGGCTTCCCGCAGGACCTGCTTGAGCTGGGTCTCCAGGCGCTCGAACAGCTGGTGGATGCGCAGCCGCAGCCGCGCCGTCTCGCCGGTGAGCACGCCGCCGTCGAGCAGCCGCGAGAGCCCCGGATTCTTCTCGGCGAAGGCAAGCAGCAGGGTGAGGATCTGGCCGCAGCGCGGCAGCGCCTCGGGGACCTCCTCGAGGATCCGGGTGATGCGCTCGAACAGCGTCTCCTCGATGAAGCCGATCAGCCCTTCGAACATCCGCGCCTTGCTGGGGAAGTGGCGATAGAGCGCCGCCTCGGAAACACCCACTTGCCGGGCCAGGGCGGCGATGGTGATGCGTTTTCCACTGTCTTCCTCCAGCATCAGGGCGAGCGCCTGCAGGATCTGCTCGCGCCGGCTGGGTGGGGGAGTTGCCTGCGTCATGTTGGTCGGTTCTTTTTGGTTATCGAATGGCGATGGTGGCTTTCCCTGCGCCGATACTCGACGCAGGGAGGTCAGTCCGCGTCGTTGCCCTGCTGCGCGGCATCGGTGATCAGGGTGCCGACCCCGGCGTTGGTGAATATCTCCAGCAGGGTCGCGTGAGGCACCCGGCCGTCGATGATATGGGCGCTGGCCACGCCACCCTTCACCGCCTCCAGGGCGCAGCGGATCTTGGGCAACATGCCGCCGTGGATGGTGCCGTCGGCGATCAGGGCGTCCACCTGGGCGGTGGTGAGCCCGGTGAGCACCTCGCCCTCGGCGTTCATCAGGCCGGCTACGTTGGTCAGCAGCATCAGCTTCTCGGCGCCCAGCGCCTCGGCCACCTTGCCGGCCACCAGGTCGGCGTTGATGTTGTAGCTGTGGCCCTCGGCGTCGACGCCGATGGGCGCGATCACCGGAATGAAATCCCGCTCGGCGAGCATCTCGATCAGGTCGGTGGAGATATGCTCGACCTCGCCGACGTGGCCGATGTCGATGATCTCCGGCACCGTCATCTCCGGTGACTGGTGCTCGACCTTGAGCTGGCGGGCGCGGATCTGGCTGCCATCCTTGCCGGTCAGGCCGATGGCTTTGCCGCCGCACTGGTTGATCAGGTTGACGATGCCCTTGTTGACCAGCCCGCCCAGCACCATCTCCACCACGTCCATGGTCTCGGCGTCGGTGACCCGCATGCCGTTGACGAAGCGCGACTCGATGTTGAGCTTTTTCAGCAGGTCACCGATCTGCGGGCCGCCGCCGTGGACCACCACCGGATTGATGCCCACCTCCTTCATCAGCACCATGTTGCGGGCGAAGGAGTCGATCAGGGTGTCCTCGGTCATGGCGTTGCCGCCGTACTTGACCACCACCGTCTTGCCGGAGAAGCGCTGGATGTAGGGTAGCGCCTCGGAGAGTACCTCGACTACCAGGCGGGGATCGCGGGTCTGTTCGGTCATCAGCGGATTCCTTTCGAATGCGGTGGCGCGGCCGCTCAGTGCGGCAGCGACAGGGTCGGGTCGACCTGCTGCAGGGCATCGGCGAAGCGGGCGCGGATGCGTTCGAGCGCGGCCTCGCTCTTGCCCTCGAAGCGCAGCACCAGCACCGGGGTGGTGTTGGAGGCGCGGCACAGGCCCCAGCCGTCGGGATAGTCGACGCGGATGCCGTCCAGCGTCGTCTTGACGCCGTCGTCGCCGAAGTCGCCTTCCCGCGCCAGCTTTGCCACCAGCTCGAACTTGGTCGCGTCGGTGACGGTGATGTTGATCTCCGGCGTGCCGATATCCTGGGGGTAGCGGGCGAAGAAGGCGTCGGCGTCGTCGCCCTGCCGGGAGAGGATCTCCAGCAGCCGGGCGGCGCCGTAGAGGCTGTCGTCGAAGCCGTACCAGCGCTCCTTGAAGAAGATATGGCCGCTCATCTCGCCGGCAAGCTGAGCGCCGGTCTCCTTCATGCGCGCCTTGATCAGCGAGTGGCCGGTGCGCCACATCTCGGGCTCGCCGCCAGCCTCCTCGATCACCCGGGCCAGGTTGCCGGTGCACTTGACGTCGAAGATCACCTTGGCGCCGGGGTTGCGGGAGAGCATGTCCTCGGCGAAGGCCATCATCAGGTGGTCGGGGTAGATCAGCTGGCCGGAGGGCGTGATCACCCCCAGGCGGTCGCCGTCGCCGTCGAAGGCCAGGCCGATGTCGGCGCCGGTCTCCTGCACGGTACGGATCAGGTCCTGGAGGTTCTCGGGCTTGCCCGGGTCCGGGTGATGGTTGGGGAAGGTGCCGTCGATCTCGGCGAACAGCGGGATCGTCTCGGCGCCGAGGCGTTCGATGAGCTGCGGGCCGAGCTCACCGGCCACGCCGTTGCCGCAGTCCACCACCGCCTTCAGCGGGCGGGCCAGCCGGACATCGCCGAGGATGCGGTCGAGGTAGGCCTGGCGAACGTCGGCCTGACGCACGCCGCCCCGACCCTCGGCCAGGTCGCCATCGACGATGCGCCGGTAGAGCGCGGTGATCGCCGCGCCGGAGAGGGTCTCGCCCCCGAGCACGATCTTGAAGCCGTTGTAGTCCGGCGGGTTGTGGCTGCCGGTGACCATCACCCCGGAGGCGGTGCCGTCCAGGACATGGGTGGCGAAGTAGAGCACCGGGGTGGGCACCATGCCGATATCGATGACGTCGCGGCCGGCGGCGGTGAGGCCGCGCATCAGCGCCTCGCTCAGGCGCGGGCCGGAAAGCCGCCCATCGCGGGCGACGACCACGGTGGACTCCTGGCGGGCGGCGGCCTCGCTGCCGATGGCGCGGCCGATCAGCTCGACGGCTTCCTCGGTGAGGGTGTCGTCGACGATGCCGCGGATATCGTAGGCGCGGAAGATCGAGGCGGAAACGGAGGTGTCGGCTGTCATGGAGTGTCCTTTCCTGAGAGGCGTCAGTGGCGGCCGGAACTGCCGAAGCCGCCGGTGCCACGCTGGCCGCTGCCGCGAAGGCTGGCGTCGAAGTCGTCGACCAGCTCGAGCTCGGCCTGCACCACCGGCACCAGCACGTACTGGGCCAGGCGCTCGAAGGGCTCCAGTACGAAGGGGGCGCTGCCGCGGTTCCAGGTGGAGATCATCAGCTCGCCCTGGTAGTCGGAGTCGATCAGGCCCACCAGGTTGCCGAGCACGATGCCGTGCTTGTGGCCGAGCCCCGAGCGGGGCAGGATCATGCCGGCAAGCCCCGGGTCGGCGATATGGATGGCAAGCCCGGTGCGCACCAGCTCGCACTGGCCGGGGGCCAGGGTCAGGGGCGCATCGAGCAGGGCGCGTAGGTCCATGCCGGCGGAGCCGTCGGTGGCGTAGCGGGGCAGGTAGTCGCGCAGGCGCTCATCGAGCAGCTTGACGGCGAGCCGCGGCCGGCTGGGGGGAGAGGGGCGAGTCGTGTCGGTCATCGGGGCTTCCGTAGCGTCGAAGTCAGTCTAGGGATCAGTGGGCCGGGCGCTCGGGCAGGCAGCTGAGTGCCCGCTCGATGACGGCCCTGGCCAGCCGTGCCTTGGGCTGGGGGGGCAGCGCCTCGCCGCCTTCGCCCTCGCCGTCGCGCCACATCAGCAGGGCGGCGTTGTCGTCGGCGCCGAAGCCGAGCCCCGCCTGGGAGACGTCGTTGGCGACGATCATGTCGAGGCCCTTGCGGGTCAGCTTGTCCCGGGCGTAGCGCTCCAGGTCGCGGGTCTCGGCGGCGAACCCCACCACCAGGGGGCGGCGGGTCGCGGCGTCGCGGCGGGCGGCGACGCCGGCAATGATATCGGGATTCTTGACCAGCTTCAGGGTCAGGCCATCCTCGCCCTCGGTCTTCTTGATCTTGTGCTCGGCCAGGGTCTGTGCCCGGTAGTCGGCCACCGCCGCGCAGCCGATGAAGATGTCGCACTGCTCGACGAGCCGCTGGGCGGCCTCGTGCATCTGCTGGGCGGTCTCCACCTCGAGGCGCTCGACCCCGGCGGGGGGCGCCAGGGACACCGGGCCGCTGATCAGGGTGACCCGGGCCCCCAGGGCGACGGCGGCCTCGGCCAGGGCGTAGCCCATCTTGCCGGAGCTGTGGTTGGAGAGGTAGCGCACCGGGTCCAGCGGCTCGCGGGTCGGGCCGGCGGTGATCACCAGATGCAGGCCCCGGGCCGGGGCGTCGCCGGCGGCTTCGACAGGCGTCACGGCGGGCGTCACGGCGGGCGTGGGCGCGGGGGAGGCAGGGAGCGCGGCGAGGATCGCCTCGGGCTCGAGCATGCGCCCCGGGCCGACGTCGCCGCAGGCCTGGTCGCCGCTGTCCGGACCAAGCAGACGCCAGCCATCGTCGACCAGCTGGCGAGCATTGCGCTGGGTGGCCACATGGCGCCACATGGCCTGGTTCATGGCCGGGGCCATGACCTTCTCGGCATCGCTTGCCAGGCACAGGGTGGTCAGCAGGTCGTCCGCCATGCCGGCGGCCAGGCGCGCCATCAGGTCGGCGGTGCCCGGTGCGATCAGGATCAGGTCGGCCCAGCGGGCCAGCTCGATATGGCCCATGCCGGCCTCGGCTTCGGGGTCGAGCAGCGAGGTGCGCACCGGCTCGCCGGAGAGCGCCTGCAGCGTCAGCGGCGTAATGAAGGCCTGGGCGCCCTCGGTCATGACCACCCGTACCTCGCCACCCGCCTGCTTGAGCAGGCGCGCCAGCTGGGCGCTCTTGTAGGCGGCGATGCCGGCACTGATGCCGAGCAGTATGTGACGGCCGGCGATCCGGCGGCCGGCGATCTGGCGACCCGACGGCGTAGACATGGCTGATTCCCGCGGTGAAATCCGACCGCCTACCTTACCATTGCCGGGGGGGCTGCGCAGCCGCGGCAATCCGCCTCCGGTTGGCTACACTGGTAGCCAGCGCCGCCCCGCCATGGTCGGGCGGGCCTCGGCTGGCGGGGTATTGGAGAGGAATTCAAGGAGGAGACAGGGATGTCGATTCGTGACTGGCCCGAGGGCGAGCGCCCCCGGGAGAAGCTGCTGGCGCTGGGCGCCGAGGCGCTGTCCGACGCCGAGCTGTTGGCGATCTTCCTGCGCGTGGGGGTCCAGGGGCGCTCGGCGGTGGACCTGGCCCGGGACCTGCTCACGGCGTTCGGCGGGCTGCGCCCGCTGCTCGAGGCCGAGCGGGAGCGCTTCTGTGCCGAGCGCGGCCTGGGCACGGCCAAGTTCGTCCAGCTGCAGGCGACCCTGGAGCTCTCGCGGCGCCACCTGGCCAGCCAGCTGGCCCGCGGCAACGCCCTGACATCGCCGACGCTGGTGCGGGCCTATCTCGCCTCGCAGCTGCGCCATCTTGGGCACGAAGAGTTCGCCGCGCTGTTTCTCGACAGCCAGCACCGGGTGATCCGCTTCGAGTCGCTGTTCCGCGGCACCCTGGACAGCGCCTCGGTCTACCCGCGGGAGGTGGCCAAGCGCGCCCTCGAGATCGGGGCCGGGGCGATCATCTTCGCCCATAACCACCCCTCCGGCGTGGCCGAGCCCTCAGACGCCGACCGGCGCATCACCGAGCGCCTGCGCGAGGCCCTGGGGCTGTTCGAGATCCGCGTGCTGGACCACTTCGTGGTGGGCGATGGGGAGGTGGTGTCTTTCGCCGAACGGGGCTGGCTATGATTGGGTGATGAGGAACCGGCTGCGCTCGGCCATACTGCGTTGAACCTCGCTTCGCAATGCTCATTTTGCGGGCTAAACTCCGCGTGCTCAGCGAGGTTCGCCTTGTCTGGCCTTCGCTCGCGCGGTTCGCGCATTGGGTAGTTGATGTTGCCAGTTGCGTGGCGCTCTGGTATAAAGTGCAGCCTTTGAATTCCCTGGGGTTAACTTTCGCGGGATCTCCCGGTTTGCCCGACAGGTTTTGAACACTCAGGTACTGACACCTGGCCAAGCGGTTGGAGGCTCCAATGTCCAAAGTATGTCAGGTTACCGGCAAGCGCCCGGTGACTGGTAACAACGTTTCACACTCCCAGCGCAAGACTCGCCGGCGTTTCCTGCCGAATCTGCACAGCCACCGCTTCTGGGTGGAGTCAGAGGGTCGCTTCGTCAAGCTGCGCGTCTCCTCCAAGGGCATGCGCATCATCGACAAGAAGGGCATCGACGCGGTGCTCAGCGACCTGCGTAAGCGCGGCGAAGCCGTCTAAGCGAATCACTCCAGGGAGACAGCAGTCATGCGTGACAAGATCAAGTTGGTGTCCAGCGCCGGTACCGGCCACTTCTACACCACCGACAAGAACAAGCGGAACACTCCGGACAAGCTCGAGTTCAAGAAGTACGATCCGGTGGTCCGCCAGCATGTGATGTACAAGGAAGCCAAGATCAAGTAAGCCTTGATCGCTTCCACCGCAGGTCGTACCAGCCTGTCCACCTGAACCCGGCCCCGAGGTCGGGTTCAGGCGTATCTGAGCCCCGCTCGCCCACCCGTTGAGCGCCGCCATGCCCGAACTGCCCGAAGTCGAGACCACCCGCCGCGGTATCGCCCCCCACGTGGAGGGGCGCGAGATCGTCGAGGTGGTGGTGCGCCAGCCGCGGCTGCGCCTGCCGGTGCCCGACAACCTCGTGGATCGGCTGGTGGGCGCTCGCATCGGCCGCCTGGAGCGGCGGGCCAAGTACCTGCTGATGCCGGTGGCCGAGGGGAGCGTCGATTCGCTGGCGCTGATCTGGCATCTGGGCATGTCCGGTAGCCTGCGCATCGCCCGGCTGGGAGAGCTGCCCAGAAAGCACGACCATCTCGACCTGGTGCTCGATGACGGCGCCCTGCTGCGCTATCACGACCCGCGCCGCTTCGGCTTCGTCGACTGGCTGGCGGGGAGCCGGGAGCAGGACCCGCGCCTGGCGCGGTTGGGACCGGAGCCGCTCTCCGAGGCCTTCGATGGCAAGCGCCTCTATACGCTGTCACGCGGGCGTCGCCTCGGCGTGAAACCCTTCCTGATGGACAACGCCGTGGTGGTGGGGGTGGGCAACATCTATGCCGCCGAGGCGCTGTTTCTGGCCGGGATCGACCCGCGCCGTGCCGCCGGGCGCATCAGCCGCGCGCGCTACGACCGCCTGGCCGCGGCCGCCAAGGAGGTGCTGGCCGCCGCCATCCGCCAGGGGGGCACCACCCTGCGCGACTTCGTCGGCGGCACCGGCGAGCCCGGCTACTTCAAGCAGCGGCTCAACGTCTACGGCCGCGACGGGGAGCCCTGCCGCCGCTGTGGCGCCGAGCTGCGCCGGGTGATCCTGGGGCAGCGGGCCAGCGTCTTCTGCGCCAGCTGCCAGCACTGATGAGTCGCCACTTCCGTTGATTTACCGGGCCGATGCGCGCATCGCCCGCCCTAGCCGAGACGATCCTATGACGACGATGCCCGTGACCCAGCGCCTGCGCCTCAAGAAGAACGCCGACCGCCGCCTCAAGGCCGGCCACCTGTGGCTCTACTCCAACGAGGTCGATACCCAGGCCACGCCGCTCCAGGGCTTCGAGGCCGGGGGGCAGGCGGTGGTGGAGGCCGCCAACGGCAAGGCCATGGGGGTGGCCTACGTCAACCCGCACTCGCTGATCTGCGCCCGGGTGGTCTCCCGCGACCCCGGGATGCGCCTCGACCGCTCGCTGCTGGTGCACCGCTTCAACCAGGCCCTGGCGCTGCGCGAGCGCCTGTACGACAAGCCCTTCTACCGGCTGGTGCACGGCGAGGGCGACCTGCTGCCCGGCTTGGTCGTCGACCGCTTCGACGACGTGCTGGTGGTTCAGCTCAACACCCTGGGCATGGAGCGCCTCGGCGAGGAAGTGATCGCCGCCCTGGACAAGGTGCTCTCGCCGCGGGTTATCGTGTTCAAGAACGACACCGCCGGGCGCCGCCAGGAGCAGCTCGAGCCTCAGGTGGCGGTGGTCAAGGGCGAACTCACCGGCCCGGTGTTGCTGGAGGAGAACGGCGTGCGTTTCGAGGTACCGGTGCTCGATGGCCAGAAGACCGGCTGGTTCTACGACCATCGCGCCAATCGCGCCTGGCTCAACGGCCTGGTGGCGGGCAAGCGGGTGCTGGACGTCTTCAGCTACGTGGGGGGCTGGGGCGTCCAGGCCGCGGCCCACGGCGCCAGCGAGGTACTCTGCGTGGATGCCAGCGCCCAGGCCCTGGAGCGGGTGGCCGAGAACGCCGCCCTCAACGGCCTGCACGAGCAGGTGGCGGTGGGCGAGGGCGATGCCTTCGAGGCCCTGGCGGCCCTCAAGGCGGACGGCGAGCAGTTCGACGTGGTGATCCTCGACCCGCCGGCATTCATCCGCAAACGCAAGGACATCCCCAACGGCGAGCGTGCCTATGCCAGGCTCAACCGCGAGGCGATGCGCCTGCTGGGCCGGGATGGGCTGCTGCTCTCCGCCTCCTGCTCCATGCACCTGGCGCCGGAGCGGCTGGTGGAGGTAGTGCGTGGTGCCGTGCGTCATCAGGACCGGCACGGCCAGGTGATCTATCAGGGCCACCAGGCGGCGGATCATCCGGTGCACCCGGCGATCCCCGAGACCGCCTACCTGAAGGCGCTGGGCGTGCGTGTCTTCCGGGATTGACCCCTATGCCTCTCGAGTACCGGCGTGTCTTCGCCCACTCCAATGCGCTGCTGGTCAGCCATGTGCACAACGTGCTGACGGCGGCCGGTATCCCCGCCGAGCTGCGCAACATGACGCTCGGTGGCGGTGCCGGTGAGCTGCCGCTGGGCGAGTGCGAGCCCGAGGTGTGGGTGGCCCCCCACAATCGCGAGCGGGCCGAGGCGCTGATCCAGGATGCCCTGGAAGGGGCCAGCGAGCGCCCCGAGTGGACCTGCCCGGGCTGCGGCGAGCGTCTGGAGGGCGTCTTCGATGCCTGCTGGAACTGTGGCACGCAGCGGCGGTGAGACAGACGGGTGAGACGAGAGGTGAGACGCAAGAGGGCGCTGAGATGAGCTGGGACCTGTCCGACCCCTTCGTGATCGATATCGCCGTGGACGCCTCGGCCATCGACGAGTACGGCCATGCCAACAACGCCGAGTACCTGCGCTGGGTCGAGCGGGTCAGCTGGGCCCACTCCGAGTCCCTGGGGCTGGACCTGGCCCGCTATCGAGCGCTCGACCGGGCCATGGCCGTGCACCGCCATGAACTGGACTATCAGGCGCCGGCCTTCGAGGGCGACCGGCTGCGGCTGGCCACCTGGATCGTCGACTGCGACGGCCGCCTCACCCTCACCCGTCGCTTCCAGCTGGTGCGTCCCGCCGATGGCAGTACCCTGCTGCGGGCGCGGACCCGCTTCGCCTGCATCGAGCTCACCAGCGGTCGGCCACGGCGGCTGCCGGCAGAGTACCTGGCGATCTACGGTGAGGCCCTCGTGGCCGAGTAGTCGATCGAAAATATTGTTGTTTTCTTCCTGGCCACTGAAATGATCGTCGGCTGTTAGTCGGCTTTATATAAATTATTACTGTTTTGTTCCGTGTAACCTTCGTGGATGATCTGTTTGTGCTGTAATGACGGGGCAGTACAGCGTTTTCCCCTTGTTATCAGCCCTGACATCAGCGGAGGTGCCATGAAGATTGCCGTCCCCAAGGAAATCAAGAACCATGAGTATCGCGTCGCCCTGACCCCCACCGGTGCCCGGGAACTGGTCGCCCGTGGCCATGCCGTGGCCGTTCAGGCCGGCGCCGGCGAGGGAGCCGGTTTCGCCGACGGCGACTACCAGGCTGCCGGGGCGACGCTGAATGCCGACGTTGAGGCGCTGTGGCGAGATGCCGAGCTGATCCTCAAGGTCAAGGAACCCCAGCCCGAGGAAGTGGCGCGTCTCACCAGGGGGCAGACGCTGTTCACCTACCTGCACCTGGCCGCCGAGGAGACACTCACTCGCGGTCTGATGCAAAGCGGCGCCACCTGCATCGCCTACGAGACCATCACCGACCGCCAGGGCGGGTTGCCGCTGCTGGCGCCCATGAGCACCGTGGCCGGCCGCATGGCGGTGCAGGCCGGTGCCCACAGCCTGGAGAAGGCCCAGGGCGGCGCCGGCGTGCTGCTGCCCGGCGTGCCCGGTGTGGCACCGGCCAGGGTGGCGGTGATCGGCGGCGGCGTGGTGGGTGAGAATGCCGCGCGCATGGCGCTGGGCCTGGGCGCCGAGGTCACCGTGCTGGACAAGTCGATTCCACGCCTCGAGGTGCTCGACGACCGCTACCAGGGCCGCATGAAGACCGTCTTCTCTACCGCCGATGCCATCGACGAGGCGGTGCGTGAGAGCGACCTGATCGTCGGCGCCGTGCTGATTCCCGGGGCCGCCGCGCCCAAGCTGATCACCCGCGCCATGCTGGCCGAGATGAAGCCCGGCAGCGTGCTGGTGGACGTGGCCATCGACCAGGGCGGCTGCTTCGAGACCAGCAGGCCCACGACCCACGCCGAGCCGACCTACATCGTCGACGGCATCGTGCACTACTGCGTAGCCAACATGCCGGGCGCGGTGGCGCGTACCTCCACCCAGGCGCTGACCAACGCCACCATGCCCTTCGTCATCGCCCTGGCCGACAAGGGCTGGAAGCGGGCGCTGGCCGAGGATCCGCACTTCCTGGCCGGCCTCAATGTCCACGACGGCCAGGTGGCCTACGCCGCGGTGGCCGAGGCCTTCGATCTCTCATGCGCTGATCCGGCGTCGCTGATCGGTTAATCAGGTAAGACGGCTGAGGCTTCACACGCTGCAGTGAAGCGATATATACCCGGGAACGCTGACACGAATGAAGCCGCGCACGTCGCCCGACAGGGATGTCGGGCGAGGGGCACCCGTGAGGGATTATGTTGTGCCCCGACGTGAAGCGGCGAATGAGGTGTCAGGGTTTCGTTCCCGGGATCGCGAGCGCAGCTTGTGAAGCCATTCCTGACGCCGCCTCCGGACGAATCGTCACCGGAGCCTGGTCGCCTTGATCGGGGCCTCGCGTTACCATAGCGGGCATTTCCGACAGCAGAGTCCGCTTTCCATGAGTGCAGCTTCCGAGAAGACCCGCGTTCTCACCGGCATCACCACCACCGGTACCCCCCACCTGGGCAACTATGTCGGCGCCATCAAGCCCGCCATCGCCGCCAGCCAGGATCCGACGGTGCAGTCCTACTACTTCCTCGCCGACCTGCATGCGCTGATCAAGTGCCAGGACCCCAAGCGCGTCCAGGAGTCGCGCCTGGAGATCGCCGCCACCTGGCTGGCCCTGGGGCTGGATACCGACAACGCCATCTTCTATCGCCAGTCGGACATTCCCGAGATCCCCGAGCTTACCTGGATGCTCTCCTGCGTCTGTGCCAAGGGGCTGATGAACCGCGCCCACGCCTACAAGGCGGCGGTGGCGGAGAACGAAGCCGCCGGCAACCAGGACCCCGACAAGGGCATCACCATGGGGCTGTTCGGCTACCCGGTGCTGATGGCCGCCGACATCCTGATGTTCAATGCCCACAAGGTGCCCGTGGGACGCGACCAGATCCAGCATATCGAGATGGCCCGCGATATCGCCGGTCGCTTCAATCACCTCTACAAGGGGGCGTACTTTACCCAGCCCGAGGCGGTGGTCGATGACAAGGTGGCGACGCTCAACGGCCTCGACGGACGCAAGATGTCCAAGAGCTATAACAACACCATTCCGCTGTTCGTCTCCGAGAAGAAGCTGCAGAAGCTGGTGCGCAAGATCAAGACCAACTCCCTGGAGCCGGGCGAGCCCAAGGATCCCGACACCTGCACGCTGTTCCAGATCTATGCGGCCTTCGCTACCTCGGAACAGACCGCCGACCTGCGCCGTGAATACGCAGCCGGCATCGGCTGGGGCGAGGCCAAGAACCGGGTCTTCGACTACCTTAACGAGCACCTGCGCGAGCCGCGTGAGCGTTATCAGGGGCTGATGGAGGACCCGGGCCATATCGAGCGGGTGCTGCAGAAGGGCGCCGACCGTGCCCGGGCCGAGGCGGCGCCCTTCATGGATCGTCTGCGCGTGGCCGCGGGGCTGGGGCGCTTCGTCTAGCAGGGTATTCCTGTCTGATAGAAGGGGCCTGAGGGCCCCTTCGCCGCTCTGGTGTCTTCGCTATTGTCTATCCGAGTGATAGCGCATATCGATCTATTCTCTTTCGACCTGATGACCGTTCGCGAAATTCTTTTGCGTTCTGTGTTTAGGTAATTAGCATGCTTCGTATCATTGCGATCCGCCTTCCCTGGCGCTATCCGGAGAGACTCTAATGAATGGCCTCGCACTGTCTCCGCGTTTCCGGCTCTCCCTGTCTAGCATCGCCGTCGGCCTGTTGCTGCTGGGTGCCCTGGTGGTGGGCCTTGCCTATGGCCTGCGTAGCGGCTTGCTGATGGTGGTCGGGGGGCTGCTGGGCATGGTGCTCTATCATGCCGCCTTTGGCTTCACGGCGGCCTGGCGGGTATTTATCAGCGAGCGCCGTGGCCGCGGGCTGCGTGCCCAGATGGTGATGCTGGCCATCGCCGTGGTGCTGTTCTTCCCGGCGCTCTCGGCCGGCAGCCTGTTTGGCCTGAGCGTCTTCGGTTTCGTGGCCCCCATCGGCGTATCGGTGGTGGTGGGGGCCTTCATATTCGGCCTCGGCATGCAGCTGGGCGGTGGCTGTGCCTCGGGCACCCTGTTTACTGCCGGCGGCGGCAATGCCCGCATGCTGATCACCCTGCTGTTCTTCATCGTCGGCTCGCTGATCGGCAGCGCCCATTTCGCCTGGTGGCAGAGCCTGCCGGCCTTCCGGCCGACCTCGCTGGTCACCGAACTCGGTGCCGGAGGCGGGATTGCCGTGAGCCTGGCGCTGTTTGCGGCCATCGCCGCCCTCACGGTGGTGATGGAGCGCCGCCGCCATGGCCAGCTGGAGCAGGCGCCGAGGGTCGACGTCGGCAACCGGCGCTGGCTGACCGGCCCGTGGCCGCTGTTGGCCGGTGCGGTGGCGCTGGCGCTGCTCAATTTCGTCACCCTGGCCCTGGCCGGTCGGCCCTGGGGCATCACATCGGCCTTTGCCCTGTGGGGCGCCAAGGGCTTCGAGTTCTTGGGGGGGGACGTCTCGGCCTGGGGCTACTGGCAGTCGCCCGGCAACGCCGCGGCGCTGCAGGCCAGCGTATGGAGCGATATCACCACGGTGATGAACGTCGGCATCATGCTGGGAGCGCTGATGGCCGCCTCCCTGGCGGGGCGCTTCGCGCCCAACTTCCGCATTCCGGCGAAGTCGGTGCTGGCGGCGGTGATCGGGGGGGTGATGCTCGGCTATGGGGCGCGTCTGGCCTTTGGCTGCAATATCGGCGCCTACTTCAGCGGCATCGCCTCGGGTAGCCTGCACGGCTGGGTGTGGCTGGTGGCCGGCTTTGCCGGCAATATGGTTGGCGTGAAACTGCGGCCGCTGTTCTTCGAGGGCGAGGTGAGTCGTCAGCCGGTCGCCAAGGGCAGCTGAGGACCCTACTTGACTGCGACGCGCCCCGGCTCGTCCGGGGCGCTGTCGTTACGGGCGTGATAGAGTTGAGCGGTAAGGCGCCGTTAGAGCGCCTACGGCCCGGTTTCCAGTCACTGCATCGAGATCAGAGATGACCATCGAACCCAAACGCCCACTCTACATTCCCTATGCTGGCCCACCGCTGCTCGAGATGCCGCTGCTCAACAAGGGCAGCGCCTTCACCCAGGAAGAGCGGCTCGAGTTCAACCTCATCGGTTTACTGCCCCAGGCCGTGGAAACCATCGAGGAGCAGGTCGAGCGAGCCTACCTCCAGTACCGGCAGTGTCATAGCGATCTGGATCGGCACATTCACCTGCGCGCCATCCAGGACGACAACGAGACGCTCTATTACCGGCTGGTCTCGGAGCATCTCGAGGAGATGCTGCCGATCATCTATACCCCGACGGTAGGCAAGGCCTGCGAAGAGTTCTCCAATATCTATCGCAACCATCGCGGGCTGTTCATCTCGTACAATGACCGGGACCGGATGGACGACATCCTGCGCAGCGCCACCAAGGACAGGGTCAAGGTCATCGTGGTCACCGACGGCGAGCGTATCCTCGGCCTGGGCGACCAGGGCATCGGCGGCATGGGCATTCCCATCGGCAAGCTGGCGCTCTACACCGCCTGCGGTGGCATCAGCCCGGCCTATACGCTGCCGATCATGCTCGACGTGGGCACCAACAACCAGGCGCTGCTGGACGATCCCATGTACATGGGCTGGCGCCATCCGCGTATCTCCCAGGACGAATACGACGCCTTCATCGAGACCTTCATCGACGCGGTGAAGCGGCGCTGGCCCAACGTACTGCTGCAGTTCGAAGACTTCGCCCAGGCCAACGCCCTGCCGCTGCTGGAGCGCTACCGCGACGCGCTGTGCTGCTTCAACGACGATGTCCAGGGCACTGCCTCGGTCTGTGTGGGCACCCTGATGGCGGCTTGCCAGGCACGCAGTGAACGAATCGCCCAGCAGCGGGTGGTGTTCGTGGGGGCGGGCTCGGCCGGCTGCGGTATTGCCGAACAGGTCGTGGTGGCCATGCAGGCCGAAGGTCTCTCCGAGAAGGAAGCACGCAGTCGTATCTTCATGGTCGACCGGGAAGGCCTGGTGACCTCGGACCAGACGTGGCTGATGGACTTCCAGCGTCGCCTGGCCCACGACCCCGCCCTCACCGAGGGCTGGGACGGCCAGTCGCTGCTGGAGGTGGCTCGCCAGGTGAAGCCCACGGTGATGATCGGGGTCTGCGGGCAGAAGGGGATCTTCACCGAGGAGGTGGTGCGGGCCATGCACGCCGGCTGCGAGCGGCCGCTGATCATGCCGCTGTCCAACCCCACCTCGCGGGCCGAGGCGACCCCCTGGGACGTGCTCAACTGGACCGATGGCCAAGCGCTGGTGGCCACGGGCAGCCCCTTCCAGCCGGTGGTCTATGACGGCACGACCTATCCCATCGCCCAGTGCAACAACGCCTACATCTTCCCGGGCATCGGCCTGGGGGTGGTGGCCTGCGGGGCGAAGCGCGTCACCGATGCCATGCTGATGACCGCCTCCCGAGCGCTGGCCCGGGAGGCCCCGCTGGTCAAGGAGGGCAAGGGGGCGCTGCTGCCGCCGCTGGCGAAGATCCGTGAGCTCTCCAAGGCGATCGCCTTCGAGGTCGCCGCCCAGGCCCAGCAGGAGGGCGTGGCGCTGAAGACCGATGGCATCAAGCTGCGTGAGTCGATCGAGCGCAACTGCTGGACGCCGGAGTATAGGCGTTATCGCCGCCGCTCTTTCTGATAGTGCACTGATTCATTACTGCGCTCGATACTCTGGCCACCGGCGGTGCCGAAGCGTCGGACCGTCGCAATCCTCATTGAGCCGCCAGTCAACTCCGGTTGCTCTGCTCCGGCGGCGGCCAGCCTATCTTCGCTCGTGACATGAATCAGAAGCACTACGCCCACTTGAAAACAAAGGCCCCGACGGTGTCCCGGCGGGGCCTTTGATTTCCCGATACCTTTCTCAGGTGGGGCCTCTAGGCCGCCCCAATCATATTGCGCAGCACATAGTGGAGGATGCCGCCGTGGCGGTAATACGCCAGCTCGTTGGCGGTATCGATGCGGCAGAGCGCCTCGAATGTCTTCTCGCCCTTGTCGCTTTTGATGGTGACCTTCACCTTGCCGCCGGGGCTGAGCGCATCGAGCCCTTCGATGGAGACCCGCTCGTCGCCGGTCAGGTCCAGGGTCTTGCGGCTGTCGCCCTCGAGGAACTGCAGCGGCACCACGCCCATGCCGATCAGGTTGGAGCGGTGGATGCGCTCGTAGGACTCGGCGAGCACCGCGCGCACGCCGAGCAGCCGGGTGCCCTTGGCGGCCCAGTCGCGGGAGGAGCCGGTGCCGTACTCCTTGCCGGCGATCACCACCAGCGGGGTGCCTTCTTGCTGGTAGCGCATGGCGGCGTCATAGATCGCCATCTGTTCGCCGGAGGGCACGTGGCGGGTTTCGCCGCCGACCACGCCGTCGAGCATCTCGTTTCTGATGCGCACGTTGGCGAAGGTGCCGCGCATCATGATCTCGTGGTTGCCGCGCCGCGAGCCGTAGGAATTGAAGTCCACCGGCTTGACCCCGCGCTCCTGCAGGTAGCGCCCGGCGGGGCTGTCGGGCTTGATCGCGCCGGCCGGCGAGATATGGTCGGTGGTCACCGAGTCGCCCAGCAGGGCCAGGATATGGGCCTCTTTGACGTCCGTGATGGCGTCGGGTTCGCGGCCCATGCCCTCGAAGAAGGGCGGATGCTGGATGTAGGTGGAGTCCTCCGACCACTGATAGACCTTGCTGTCGGGCACGTCGATGGCCTTCCAGACCTCGTCGCCGTCGAATACCTCGGCGTATTGCTTGCGGAACATCGCGGTCTTGACCGTCTCCACGGCCTCGGCGATCTCCGCCTGGGTGGGCCAGATATCCTGCAGATAGACCGGCTTGCCGTGGCGATCCACGCCTAGCGACTCCCGGGTCAGGTCGCGCTGCACGTTGCCGGCCAGGGCATAGGCGACGACCAGTGGCGGCGAGGCCAGCCAGTTGGTCTTGACCAGCGGGTGTACGCGGCCCTCGAAGTTGCGGTTGCCCGAGAGCACCGAGGCCACCGCCAGGTCACCATCCTCGATGGCCTGCTCGATGGGCGCGGCCAGGGGGCCGGAGTTGCCGATGCAGGTGGTGCAGCCATAGCCCACCAGGTGGAAGCCCAGGGCGTCGAGGTCCTCCTGGACGCCGCTGGCGTTCAGGTAGTCGGTCACCACCTTGGAGCCGGGTGCCAGCGAGGTCTTCACCCACGGCTTGGTGGCCAGCCCCTTCTCGCGGGCCTTTTTGGCCAGCAGGCCGGCGGCCATCATCACGCTGGGGTTGGAGGTGTTGGTGCAGGAGGTGATGGCGGCGATCACCACCGCGCCGGGGTCGAGGCGGAAGGCCTCGCCGTCGAGGTCCACTTCCTGGCTGTCATGATGCTCGTAGCTCTCCTCGACGCCGACGGCGGTCTGCCCGCCCTCGGAGAACAGCCGCCCCTTCTCCTCGGAGGAGGTGACCGGCTTGCCGTCATCGTCCATCACCTTCTGGAAGGCGGCCTTCATGTCCTTGAGGGCGACCCGGTCCTGGGGCCGCTTGGGGCCGGCCAGGCTGGCCTCGACCTCGTTCATGTCCAGCGCCAGGGTGTCGCTGAAGATCGGCTCGGCGCCGGGCTCGCGCCACAGTCCCTGAGCCTTGCAGTAGGCTTCCACCAGCGCCACCTGATCCTCGTCGCGACCGGTGAGACGCATATAGGTGAGAGTCTCGTCATCCACCGGGAAGAAGCCGCAGGTGGCGCCGTACTCTGGCGCCATATTGGCGATGGTGGCGCGGTCGGCCAGGGGCAGGTCCTGGAGGCCGTCGCCGTAGAACTCGACGAACTTGCCCACCACGCCCTTATTGCGCAACATCTCGGTGACCGTGAGCACCAGATCGGTGGCGGTGATGCCCTCGCGCAGCTTTCCGGTGAGCTTGAAGCCGACCACCTCGGGAATCAGCATCGAGACCGGCTGGCCGAGCATGGCGGCCTCGGCCTCGATGCCGCCGACGCCCCAGCCGAGCACGCCCAGCCCGTTGATCATGGTGGTGTGGGAGTCGGTGCCCACCAGGGTGTCGGGATAGGCGAGGGTCTGGCCGTCCTGCTCCTTGGTCCAGACCGTCCGGCCCAGGTACTCCAGGTTGACCTGGTGGCAGATGCCGGTGCCCGGCGGCACCACCCGGAAGTTGTCGAAGGCCTGCTGGCCCCAGCGCAGGAATTCGTAGCGCTCGCGGTTGCGCTCCATCTCGATGGCCACGTTGTCCTTGAAGGCCGCGGGGTTGCCGAACTTGTCGACCATCACCGAGTGGTCGATGACCAGGTCCACCGGGGTGAGCGGGTTGATGCGTGAGGGATCCTCGCCGAGGGATTCCACCGCCGCGCGCATGGAGGCCAGGTCCACCACGCCGGGCACCCCGGTGAAGTCCTGCATCAGCACCCGTGCCGGGCGGTAGCCGATCTCGCGGTCGGAGCGGGCATCCTGCTGCCAGTCGACCAGGGCCTGCATGTCCTTGCGGGAGACGTTTTCCTCTTCGGCGAAGCGCAGCTGGTTTTCGAGCAGGATCTTCAGCGTCATCGGGAGCCGATCGATGTCGCCCAGCGTCTTCGCGGCCTCAGCCAGACTATAGTAGTGATAGGTGGCGCCACCGGCCTGAAGCGTCTGCAGGGTATCCGATAGGGATGCGTTGCTCATGCGGTTCTCCTTCTCGCGTACGCGGGGGAGTGAACGAACCTTCCTGGTACCATAGGTATCACATGGTCATGATAGGTGCCGCTTTCAAGCGCCGCCCGTCGTTTCGGTGCCGTCTCTCCGTGAAGGCGGCCCCGATGCTCCATCCCTCGGCGATAACTCGGAGCCCGCCATGCATGAGGAGCGTCTCGATGCCCGCCAGGTACACTGTCCCTACTGCGACACGCCCTTCGAACTGATGGTCGACACTTCCCAGGGCAGCCAGGAGACCTGGGAAGACTGCCCGCACTGCTGCGCGCCCATCCAGCTGCGGATCGCGGTCTCGCTCGTCGACGGTGAACTGGAGGGTGTGACCCTGGGACGTGACGATGAGGTGCTGTAGCCCCCGCCACGGCTGCTACAATGCCCGGATTGTGTTTCATCTCCATTGCGACGAGGTTTCTTCATGAGCGACGCGCGTCACGAGCGCCTGATCATTCTCGGTTCCGGTCCGGCCGGCTACACCGCAGCCGTCTATGCGGCCCGCGCCAATCTCAAGCCGCTGCTGATCACCGGCATCCAGGCGGGTGGCCAACTGACCACCACCACCGACGTGGACAACTGGCCTGGCGATGACGCCGGTGTCCAGGGCCCCGAGCTGATGGAGCGCATGAAGCGTCATGCCGAGCGTTTCGATACCGAGGTGCTGTTCGATCATATCCACGAGGTGGAGCTGCGTGCCCGGCCCTTTACCCTCAAGGGCGACAATGGCACCTACACCTGTGATGCGCTGATCATCGCCACCGGCGCCAGCGCCCGCTATCTGGGCCTTCCGTCGGAGCAGAAGTTCATGGGCCAGGGGGTCTCGGCCTGCGCCACCTGCGACGGCTTCTTCTACCGCAACCAGGAGGTGGTGGTGGTGGGGGGCGGCAACACCGCCGTGGAGGAGGCGCTCTATCTCTCCAATATCGCCTCCAAGGTCACCCTGGTGCATCGCCGCGACAGCCTGCGCGCCGAGAAGATCCTCCAGGACAAGCTGTTCGAGAAGGCCGCGAACGGCAACGTGGTGCTGGAGTGGAACCACACCCTGGACGAGGTGCTGGGCGACAACAGCGGCGTCACCGGGGTGCGGATCAAGTCCACCGAGACCGGCGAGACGAAGGAGATCACCGCACCCGGGCTCTTTATCGCCATCGGCCACAGCCCCAATACCGGCATCTTCGAGGGCCAGCTGGACATGGCCGGCGGCTATATCAGGGTCAAGTCCGGCCTCGACGGCAACGCCACCGCCACCAGCGTGCCCGGCGTCTTCGCCGCGGGCGATGTCATGGACCATGTCTACCGCCAGGCGGTGACCTCCGCCGGCACCGGCTGCATGGCGGCACTTGACGCCGAGCGCTACCTGGATGAGCTGTAAAACAGGGGCAAGGTACGAGGGGCGAGGGACAAGGAAGCTGTTGACGCTCGTTCCTCGCCCCTCGCCCCTCGCCCCTCGCCCCTAATAGTGCGGCGGCACCTCGTCCCCGGGGCGGGGTGCCGTGGCCTCCACCTCCTGCAGCGCCTGATGCTGTTCACGTAGCTTGTGCTGCATCAGCTCGTTGATCCGCTCCAACTGGGCGAGTCGGCGCTCCTGCGTCGCCACCGCTTCGTCCAGCGTATCCAGCCAGTGCTCCTGGTAGGCGACGCGACTCTCCAGGGCGTCCAGGCGCCTCGCCAGTTCGTCAGGCGATCGTTGATTGCTCATGATAAGATTCCCCCGTGTAGGGTGTTGCCGTTCATCGCGTCACCCGGTGGTGTGTGCGCTGCCCGCTCGGGACAGCCGCATGCCAGCGTCATTACCTTCTATCGTCATTACAAGAGAGTATTTCAAGTCCATGAATCAAAAGGTCTTTTTTCGCTGCGGCCTGATCAGCCTGCTGTTCGCCGTGCCGGCTCCGCTGCTGATTGCGCTGTTTGTTTATCTTGCCGGTGGTGATCTGTCACGCCAGCTGTTCGCCAGCCTCGACGTCGGCGGGGTCGCCGTGAGCTATGTGGCGGCGGCGGCGGCGGTCTTCGTGCTGCTGATGTTGGCTACGCTGGCCGTCAATGCCCTGACACCGCAGCTGGTCAACCTGGCGGAGGTCGAGAACGACGATCGCGAGATCGGCGAGGTCAAGTGGTTCAACGTCAACAAGGGCTATGGCTTCATCAAGCGCGATAGCGGCGAAGACGTCTTCGTGCACTTTCGCGCCATTCGCGGCCGTGGACACCGCACCCTGGCCGAGGGTCAGAAGGTGCGCTATCACGTGATCGAAAATGAAAGAGGGCTGCAGGCCGACGACGTCACCGTGATTACGTGAACCGAAGCGCCAGGCATCGCTTGCCGGCATTAGCAAGCTAGCTGGTTTGTCTTCTAGACCATCGCCCCGCCTGTTTTGGAAACAGGCGGGGCGATGTCGTTTGGGTCACTGTCCGGAGTCGGGCCAGTCGATGGCGCCTTCGCTGCCGTCGGGCAGCACCTGCCAGAAGCGGTCAGGGTCGTCGCCGGGCTGCCAGCCGCCCAGCGAGCAGCGCACCTCGCAGCCCAGCCGGGCGGCGGCTTCCCGGGCGCAGTCGGCATCGCGGGGCCAGGGGGTGTGGGCGCTGTCGAACCACAGGCTGGCGTAGCCGTCGGCGGCCTTCTCCACCAGCAGGACCGGGACGGGCCGGCCCAGGTGGACGCCGCGGGTCTGCCATTTCCGGCGGCCGGCGGCGCGCAGCGGAGGAGCGTCGAGAGTCTCGCCCAGCCAGGCGTTCAGGGCCTCCAGCGGGGCCTGGGCCAGGTAGATCTCGATATCCGGGTAGCGCGTCTCGCTGTCGTGCTGGGTTGGCATGGTGGCTCTCTCAGGGCTGGGCGGTGCCATTGATGAACAGCTTGGCGAGGATCGCTTCGAAGATCCGGCTCAGATCGTCGAGGTCGGCGGCGCGCACCCGCTCGTTGACCTGGTGGATGGTGGCGTTGCGCGGGCCCAGCTCGACCACCTGGCTGCCCAGGGTGGCGATGAAACGGCCATCCGAGGTGCCGCCGCTGGTGGAGAGCTGCGGCTTACGCCCCAGCACCGCCTCGACCCCGTGGAGGGCGGCATCGACCAGCTCGCCCTCGGCGGTGAGGAAGGGTTCGCCGTTGAGCGTCCAGTCGAGCTGGTACTCGAGGCCGTGGGCGTCGAGGATCGCCGCGGTACGCGCCCTGAGCTGCTCGTGGGTCACCTCGGTGGAGAAGCGGAAGTTGAACACCACCTCCACGTCGCCGGGGATCACGTTGGTGGCCCCGGTGCCGGCGCGGATATTGGAGATCTGGAAGCTGGTGGCGGGGAAGAAGGTGTTGCCCGCGTCCCAGTGCTCACCCACCAGCGCATCCAGGGCCGGCATGGCCTGATGAATGGGATTACGCGCCAGGTGCGGGTAGGCCACGTGGCCCTGCTTGCCCTTGATGTGCAGCACGCCGCCCAGCGAGCCGCGCCGGCCGTTCTTGATCACGTCGCCCAGCACCTCGGTGGAGGAGGGCTCGCCGACGACACAGTAATCCAGCCGCTCGTGGGCCTCGCGCAGGTGCTCGACCACGGCGCGGGTGCCGTCCACGGCGGGGCCCTCCTCGTCGGAGGTGATCAGAAAGGCGATCCGGCCGTGGTGGTCCGGATGGGCGGTGACGAAGCGCTCCACCGCGGTGATCATGGCCGCCAGGCTGCCCTTCATATCGGCGGCGCCGCGGCCGCGCAGCATGCCCTCTTCGTCGATCACCGGTTCGAAGGGGGGCGTGTCCCAGTGCACGTGGGGGCCGCTGGGCACCACGTCGGTGTGGCCGGCGAAGGCCAGCACCGGGCCGTGGTGGCCGTGGGTCGCCCAGAAGTTCTCCACGTCGCCGAACGGCAGGCGCTCGACATGAAAGCCGAGGCGCTCGAGGCGCTCGATCATCAGCGCCTGACAGCCGAGGTCGTCGGGGGTCACCGAGGGCCGGCGAATCAGCTCGCAGGCGAGTTCGAGGGTGGGAGAGAGGTCGGTGGCGTCTTGGGACATGCGGGCTTCCGGCAGTTGCCGGGCGGCGCCAGGGGCGCCGCCGCGGGCAGGAGGGTGAGGGTCACTGGTTGGCATGCAGCGCTTCGTTGAGCGCCACGGCGCTCTTGTTGGTCAGGCACTCGATGCGGCCGGTGAGTGAGTTGCGGCGCAGCAGCAGGTCGTGCTGACCGGCCAGCTCGCGGGCCGCCACGGTCTTGACCTCCTGGCCCTGGTCGTCGAGCAGGGCGACCTTGGCGCCAGCGGTGAGATAGAGTCCGGACTCCACGGTGCAGCGGTCGCCCAGGGGGATGCCGATGCCGGCGTTGGCGCCGATCAAGCAGCCTTCGCCGACCTTGATGACGATATTGCCGCCACCGGAGAGGGTGCCCATGGTGGAGCAGCCGCCGCCGAGGTCGGAGCCCTTGCCCACCATCACCCCCGCGGAGATGCGGCCCTCGATCATGCCGGGCCCTTCGGTGCCGGCGTTGAAGTTGACGAAGCCTTCGTGCATCACCGTGGTGCCCTCGCCCAGGTAGGCGCCCAGGCGTACCCGGGCGGTGTCGCCGATGCGCACGCCGCCGGGTACCACGTAGTCGGTCATCTTGGGGAACTTGTCGACGCAGTCCACCGAGATCGAGCGGCCCTCCAGGCGCGCCTTGAGGCGCCGGGTCGGTAGCTCCTCGATGTCGATGGGGCCTTCGCTGGTCCAGGCCACATTGCGCAGCAGCCCGAACATGCCGGTCAGGTCCAGGTCGTGGGGCTTGACCAGGCGGTGGGAGAGCAGGTGCAGCTTGAGGTAGACCTCCGGTGCCGTCTGGGGCGGCAGGTCGCTTGTCAGGAACATGGCCACCAGCGGGCGCTGGCTGGCGGCGAAGGCTTCCGCCAGCTCGGCCTGGTCGGGATGGCCGGCCTCGCGCAGGGCGGCGGCCAGCTCGGCGCAGTGCTCGGGCAGAAAGCTTACCGCGGCGTTGCCCTCCGGGGCATCCAGCACCTTGGCGGCGGCCTCGACCAGGCTGTCATCGGGATTGAGCAGCGGCGCCGGGTAGTAGATCTCCAGCCAGTCGCCCTGGGTGTTCTGGGTGCCGATTCCGAGTGCAAAGCTCAGCATGGGATATCCTCTTGATAGGGTGGGGGCGAGCCGCGGCTCAGCCCTGGAGTTTGTCGTAGTCGCCGTCACGATAGCCGACGAGAATCTCGCCCTCGTTGGTCTCCAGCAGCGGGCGCTTGAGCAGGGTCGGATTGGCGAGTATCAGTCGGCGAGCCTTGTTGGCGTCGACATCCTGCTTGTCCTCTTCGGGGAGTTCGCGCCAGGTGGTGCTGCGCGTGTTGAGCACCTTCATCAGCGGCACACGGTGCAGGATATGCTCGAGCAGCGCCGCGGAGAGGCCGTCCTCGCGAAGGTCGTGCACCTTGTAGGGGATGCCCTTGTGGTCCAGGACCTTGCGCGCCTTGCGGCAGGTGTCGCAGCTCTTGATCGCGTACAGCGTCAGCATGGTGCGCTCCTTTCGATGAAACGGCGAATGCGGCGTGCCGCTTCCTCGGTGGCCGCCTTGTCGGCGACCAGCGCCAGGCGCACCCGGCCGGCGCCGGGGTTGCGGCCGTCGCCTCCTGGGCGACCCATATAGCTGCCCGGCAGCACGCTGACATGCTCCTCGGCGTAGAGCGCCCGGGTGAAGGCCTCGTCGTCACCGCCGGGTACCGCCGGCCACAGGTAGAAGCTTGCCCGGGGGGTGGGGAAGTCCATGACCGGTGCGAGGATCTCGGTCACGGCGGCGAACGTCTCGCGGTAGGCGTCGCGGTTGGCGTGCACGTGGACTTCGTCGTTCCAGGCGGCGATCGAGGCGTGCTGCACCGGCAGTGCCATGGCGCAGCCGTGATAGGTGCGATAGCGCTTGAAGGCGGCGATCAGCGCGGCGTCGCCGGCGACGAACCCCGAGCGCAGTCCCGGCAGGTTGGAGCGTTTGGAGAGCGAGTGGAACACCAGGCAGCGCCGGTAGTCGTGGCGGCCGAGGGTGGCGCAGGCCTCCAGCAGCCCGGGGGGCGGGACGTCCTCGTCCAGGTAGAGCTCCGAGTAGCACTCGTCCGAGGCGATCAGGAAGTCGTGCTCGTCGGCCAGCTCGATCAGCGTCCTGAACTCGGCCAGCGGCGTGACCGCGCCGGTGGGGTTGCCCGGCGAGCAGAGAAAGACGATCTGCACGTCGCGCCAGACCTCTGCCGGCACGCTGGCCAGATCGGGCCGAAAGTCGTTCTCGACGGTGCAGTCCAGATAGTGGGGCGTTCCACCGGCCAGCAGGGTGGCCCCCTCGTAGATCTGGTAGAAGGGGTTGGGCACCGCCACCTTCGCCGGGCGGCTGCGGTCCAGCGCTGCCTGCACGAAGGCGAAGATCGCCTCCCGGGTGCCGTTCACCGGCAGCACCTGGCGCTCGGGGTCGAGGCCGGCGAGCCCGAAGCGGCGCCTGGCCCAGCCGGCGATCGCCTCGCGCAGCTCGGGCGTGCCGGCGGTGGCCGGGTAGCGGGCGAACGCCTGTCGATGAGCGACCAGGGCGTCGAGCGCGGCAGGGTAAGGGGCGTGCTGCGGTTCGCCGATGGTCAGCGGCACGTGGGCCAGCCCTTCGGGAGGGGTCACGCCGGCCTTGAGCGCGGCGAGCTTCTCGAAGGGGTAGGGCTTGAGGGCATCGAGATCCGGGTTCATGGGTGTCCAGGTGCGCCGCGGGGCGGCGTCGTTGTCATGGGTGCGGGCAGACCGGTGATTATAGGGAAGCCTCCGGCCGGCCTCAAACCCACCTAGCCGGCGACGCTGAGCACCTCGATCAGCCGCTCGCGCAGGCGCTGTTGGCGCGCCTTGTCGGTGAGCGGGGCGCCGGCCTTGTCGGTGATGAAGAAGACGTCTTCGACCCGCTCGCCCAGGGTGGCGATCTTGGCCGCCGACAGCGCGATGTCCTGCTCCATGAAGATGCGGCCCACCCGGGCCAGCAGGCCGGGGCGGTCGGGGGCGGTGAGCTCCAGCACGGTTCGCTCGTTGGCGGGGTCCTGCTCGATCAGCACCTCGGTGGGGACCTGGAAGTGGCGCAGCTGGCGCGGTGTGTGGCGGGTGACGATCTGCGGGTAGTCGTCGGGGTCGTCGAGCTCCTCCACCAGGTGGCGGCGGATCTCCTCGATGCGCTCGCCGTCGCGAATCGACTGTCCCTGGGCGTCCAGCACGATAAAGGTGTTCAGCGTCCAGTCGTTGCTCGAGGTGGCGATGCGCGCGTCGTGGATCGACAGTCCCAGTTGTTCCATGGCGGCGGCGGTGGCGGCGAAGAGATCGTCCACCGAGCGGGTGTGGATGAACACCTTGGTACCGCCGTCGCTCATGTCGTCGGCGGGGGCGCTGACCAGGATCAGCGGAAGGTCAAAGCCGCCATGGGCGAGGATGCCCAGGGTCTGCCAGACGATCTCGCTGGGGGCGTACTGCAGGAAGTAGTCTTCGCCGAGGGACTCCCACAGGCGGTCGACCCTGGTCAGGTCGGCGCCCACCGCGGCCAGCAGCGAGCGCGCCTCGGTGCGGGTCTCGCGCACCCAGTCGTCGCGGTCCGGCGGGTTCTCCAGGCCGCGGCGCAGGGCGCGCTTGGTCTCGGCGTGGAGCTGGCGCAGCAGCGAGGCGCGCCAGCCGTTCCACAGGGTGGGGTTGGTGGCGTTGATGTCGGCCACCGTGAGCACGTAGAGATAGTCGAGCCGGGTCTCGTCACGCACGGTGCGCGCGAAGTCGCGGATCACGTCCGGGTCGGTGATGTCGCGCTTCTGGGCCACCATCGACATCAGCAGGTGGTTCTCGACCAGCCAGCTGACCAGGCGGGTGTCGCGTAGCGTCAGGCCGTGGCGCTCTGCGAAGCGCTCCACGTCCCGGGCGCCGAGGATCGAGTGGTCGCCGCCGCGGCCCTTGCCGATGTCATGGTAGAGCCCGGCGATCCACAGCAGCTCCAGCTTGGGCAGCTGGTGGATCAGGGCTGCCGCCACCGGGAACTCGTCACGGGCCTCGGGTTCGCGGAAGCGCTGGATGAATTTCAGCAGGCGCAGAGTATGGGCGTCCACGGTGTAGATGTGGAAGAGGTCGTGCTGCATCAGGCCCACTGCCTGGCCGAACTCAGGCAGGTACTTGCCGAGCACGCCGTAGCGGTTCATGCGCCGCAGCTGGCGGGCGACGTTGCCACCGGAGCGAAGCAGGGCCATGAACAGGTGCTGGTGGCGGGCGTCGTCGCGGTAGAGATCATCCATCAGGTGGCGATGGTCGCGAATCAGGCGAATGGTGTCGGCGCGCACCCCCTCGATCTCGGGGTGCTCGGCCATCAGCAGGAAGAGCTCGAGCAGCGCCGAGGGGTGATCGCGAAACACCGAGCGCGCGCGGGCCTGGATATAGCCGCCCTTGATCTCGAAGCGCTCATTCAGCGCCACCGTTTCGAGTGCCTCGCCGGCGCGCAGGATGCCCTCGTCGAAGTGCTGCAGCAGCATGTCGTTGAGGCCCGCCAGGGCCGTGACATGCCGGTAGTAGCGCTTCATGAACTGCTCGACGGCCAGCCGCTCCGGGGTGTCGTGAAAGCCGAACAGTTCGGCGATGGTGCGCTGGTGGTCGAACAGCAGGCGATCCTCGGCGCGGCCGGTGAGCATGTGCAGGGCGTAGCGCACCTGCCACAGGAAGGCCTGGCCCTGGCTGAGGATGCGCAGCTCGGCGTCGTTCATGAAACCGGCCGCGACGATGTCCTCGTAGCGCTGGGTGCCGAAGTGGCGCTTGGCGACCCAGCCGATCATCTGGATGTCGCGCAGCCCGCCCGGCGAACTCTTGAGGTTGGGCTCGAGGTGGTACTCGGAGTTGTTGAAGCGGTGGTGGCGGGCGATCTGCTCCTGCCACTTGGCCTCGAAGAAGCGGTCGGCGGGCCACAGCCGCTCGGGGGCGATGCGCGCCTTCATGGCGTCGCGCAGCCGCTCGGGGCCGGCCAGGGTGCGCGACTCCTGCAGATTGGTGATCACCGTGATATCGGCTTCGGCCTCCCGCGTGCAGTCGGCCAGCGAGCGCACGCTGTGGCCGATATCCAGGCCGATGTCCCACAGGAAGGTGATGAACTCGGTCAGCGGTTCGCGGTAGGGCGCATCGTCATCGTCTTCCAGCAGCAGCAGCAGGTCGACGTCGGAGTGGGGGTGCAGCTCGCCGCGCCCGTAGCCGCCCACCGCAAGCAGCGCCACCCCGTCGTCGGGCCAGGCGTGACGCGCCCAGGCGATGGCCAGCAGCTGGTCGAGGCACCAGGCGCGGCCGTGGACCAGGTCGCGAATATCGGCGCCGGCGCGGAAGCGCTCGTCGAGATTCGCCTGGATCTCGGCCAGCGCCGCCTTGAAGGGCGCGATGGGCGAGCGGCTGCCGGCCAGTTCGGTGCGAAAGGTCTCGGCGTCGAACAGCGTCGGGTCGGGCGCGAAGCGATAGTGGTGAAGCAGCATGTCAGCGGTCGAGAAAGGCGAGGTCTTCCTCGCCACGGGCGGTGAGCACCTCGACGCCTGTCTCGGTGACCAGCAGGGTGTGCTCCCACTGGGCGGAGAGGCTCTTGTCGCGGGTCACCGCGGTCCAGCCATCGCGCAGCACCTTGGTCTGGTGGCCGCCCACGTTGATCATCGGCTCGATGGTGAAGCACATGCCGGCCTCGAGCACGGCATCGGCCTCGGGGGCGTAGCCGTCGTAGTGCAGCACCTGGGGGTCCTCGTGAAAGCTGGCGCCGATGCCGTGGCCGCAGAAGTCGCGTACCACCGAGTAGCCGTTGGCCTCGGCGTGCTTCTGGATCGCGCGGGCAAGCGTCGAGAGGCGCACGCCTGGGCGCACCAGGGCGATGCTGTGATAGAGGCACTCCTGGGTGACGCGGCAGAGCCGCTCGCCCTGGATGCTCTCGCCAACGATGAACATCACGCTGGAGTCGCCGTGATAGCCGTCGGCGGTCTTCACCGTGACGTCCAGGTTCATGATGTCGCCCTTCTTGAGCTTCTTGGCGTCATCGGGAATGCCGTGGCAGACCACGTGGTTGATCGAGGTGCAGATCGATTTGGGGAAACCGTGGTAGTTGAGCGGCGCGGGAGTGGAGCCCAGTTCGTCGACGATATAGTCGTGGCAGAGCCGGTCCAGCTCGCCGGTGGTCACGCCGGCCTGCACATGGGGGGTAATCATCTCCAGCACGCTGGCGGCCTGACGGCCGGCTTCGCGCATCATCTCGATCTCGGCGGGCGTCTTGATGGGAATGTTCATGTAATCTCGGTTCAGAGGGGCTTGCCGCCCGGGGCGCGGCGGTTCGGGCGGCGTTCGACTTCATCTCGCTGGCGATCTATGGTATAAAGCCGCGCGCTTTCCTGCAATCGTCGACCCCGTCAGGGCCCTTGTCCCGGCCGAGTCGCGGCAACAGCGAGAGCGGCATGCGAAGCGCATACCGCGGCTTCGACACTATAGCCTTGAAAACACACATGCACCGGCACATGGTCCCGGGTGCTGCCGCGGTCTTCCCCGGCGGTCGGATCCATGGGGTGCATGGAGGCCTAACCCGATATTTCAGGAGTCATCCATGGCACACGTCAATATGCGTGACCTGCTCAAGGCAGGCGCTCACTTCGGCCACCAGACCCGTTACTGGAACCCGAAGATGAGCAAGTTCATCTTCGGCGCCCGCAACAAGATCCACATCATCAACCTCGAGCACACCCTGCCGGCCCTCAACGAGGCGATCGACGTGGTCGAGAAGATGGCGGCGGCCAACAACAAGATCCTGTTCGTTGGCACCAAGCGCAGCGCCAGCAAGATCATCAAGGAAGAGGCCAACCGCGTCGGTCAGCCGTTCGTCAACCACCGCTGGCTCGGCGGCATGCTGACCAACTACAAGACCATTCGCGTCTCCATCAAGCGTCTGCGCGAACTCGAAGCCATGCACGAAGACGGCACCTTCGAGAAGCTGACCAAGAAAGAGGTCCTGATGGCGACCCGCGAGCAGGAGAAGCTCGAGCGCTCCGTGGGCGGTATCAAGGAGATGGGCGGTCTGCCCGATGCGCTGTTCGTGATCGACGTCGACCACGAGCGCATCGCCATCAACGAGGCCAACAAGCTGGGCATCCCGGTGATCGGCGTGGTGGACACCAACTCCGACCCGGACGGCGTCGACTACGTGATCCCCGGCAACGATGACTCCATCCGCGCCATCCAGATCTACGTTCAGGCCATTGCCAACGCCTGCGGTCGTGCCAAGGAAGGTCGTCCGGACGAGTTCGTCGAAGTCACCGAGAACGAAGGCAGCAGCGCCGCCGCCGAGTAACGACGAGCGTCCGTGCAGGCATGGCCTGCGCCCGGCGGGTCGGCACCCAGCGGCCGGCCCGCCGACGCCCCCGCCCGTTGCGGGGCAGCATTTCGCCGAACCAGGGGTTTGGCGTCCCGTTTTTTCAGGTCGCCCCCTTTTGCGGGTCGAACTACCATAGAGGTGAATACCATGGCAGCGATCAGCGCCTCCCAGGTCAAGGAACTGCGTGAGCGTACCGGGCTCGGCATGATGGAGTGCAAGAAGGCACTCACCGAAGCCGGCGGTGATATCGACGTCGCCATCGAGAACCTGCGCAAGAGCTCCGGTCTCAAGGCCGCCAAGAAGGCCGGCCGCACCGCCGCCGAAGGCGCCGTGGTGACGCGTGTGGCCGAAGACGGCCGCTACGGCGTGGTGGTGGAGATCAACTCCGAGACCGACTTCGTCGCCCGTGACGACAACTTCAAGGCCTTCGCCGACAAGATCGCCGACGCCTTCTTCGCCGCCAAGAGCGAAGACGTGGCCGCGGTGATGGCCGGCGAACTCGAGACCGTCCGCGAGCAACTGGTGCAGAAGATCGGCGAGAACATCAGCGTGCGCCGCTGCGCCGTGGTCGAGGCGCCGGAGGGCGCGCTGGTGGGTGAATACGTCCACGGCGGCCGCATCGGCGTGCTGACCGTGATCCAGGGCGGCAACGCCGAGGTCGCCAAGGATGTCGCCATGCACGTGGCCGCCATCAACCCGGCCGTGGCCCGTCCCGAGGACATGCCCCAGGAGCAGCTCGACCAGGAAAAGGCGATCATCCTCGCCCAGCCCGACATGGCCGGCAAGCCGGAGCAGATCGCCGAGAAGATGGTCGAGGGCCGCCTGAAGAAGTACCTGGCCGAGAACAGCCTGACCGAGCAGCCCTTCGTCAAGGATCCGAACCAGACCGTGGCCGAATTCGTCAAGGCCGCCGGTGGCGAAGTGCTGAGCTTCACCCGCTTCGAGGTGGGCGAAGGCATCGAGAAGGAAGAAGTCGACTTCGCCAAGGAAGTGATGGAACAGGCCGGCCGTAGCTGAGGTCACAGGTTCCATGTTCGAGGATGGCGTGCGCGCGAGCGCACGCCTTCTTGTATCCGGCCGGCTCGGCCGCTACCCCCCATCCCGCTGGTGCTCCAGGAGATCCGACATGTCCAGTGCCGACCACCGCGACGCCTACACTGAGTCCGATGCCTCGAGCGGGGAGAAGCCCCGGTCCGAGAAGTCCCGTTCCGAGAAATCGAAGTACAAGCGCATCCTGCTCAAGCTCTCCGGTGAGGCGCTGACCGGGGAAGCCGAGTTCGGCATCGACCCCAAGGTGCTCGATCGCATGGCGCTGGAGATCGGTCAGCTGGTGGGGATCGGCGTGCAGGTGGGGATCGTGGTCGGTGGCGGTAACCTGTTCCGCGGCGCGGCGCTGCACGAAGCCGGCATGGACCGGGTGACCGGCGACCATATGGGCATGCTGGCCACGGTGATGAACGCCCTGGCCATGCGCGACGCCCTGGAACGCTCCAACATCCGCTCGCGGGTCATGTCGGCCATCCCCATGAGCGGCGTGGTGGAACACTATGATCGACGTACCGCCATCCGCTACCTGACCTCGGGAGACGTGGTATTGTTTTCCGCGGGTACCGGCAATCCCTTCTTCACCACCGATTCGGCGGCCTGTCTGCGCGGCATCGAGATCGACGCCGACGTGGTGGTCAAGGCCACCAAGGTCGACGGGGTCTACGACAAGGACCCGGTGAAGCACGCCGATGCCGTCAAGTACGAGCAGCTGAGCTATGACGATGCCCTGAACCAGAAGCTCGGGGTCATGGATTTGACCGCCATCTGCCTGGTGCGGGACCATGACATGCCGGTTCGCGTCTTCAATATGAACAAGTCGGGCGCCCTGCTGAACCTGGTGGTGGGTGGCAAGGAAGGCACGCTGATAGACAGAGGTTGATACCGTGATCGATGACATCAAGAAAGATGCTGAAAGCCGCATGAAGAAGAGCCTCGAGGCCCTTCACGGCAATTTCAACAAGATCCGCACCGGGCGCGCCCACTCCAGCATCCTGGATTCGGTGACCGTGGAGTACTATGGCAGCCAGGTTCCCCTGAACCAGGTGGCGAACATCAACACCGAGGATGCCCGGACCCTGTCCGTGGTGCCCTGGGAGCAGAGCATGGTGCCCAAGATCGAGAAGGCGATCATGACCTCGGATCTCGGCCTGAACCCCTCGACCGCCGGTACCAATATTCGGGTGCCGATGCCGATGCTCACCGAGGAGACCCGCAAGGGCTACATCAAGCAGGCCAGGAGCGAGGCCGAGCACGCTCGCGTGGCGATCCGCAACGTGCGCCGCGACGCCAACGGCGACATCAAGGCGCTGCTCAAGGAGAAAGAGATCTCCGAGGACGAGCAGCATCAGGCCGAGGACGCCATCCAGAAGCTCACCGACAAGTACATCGGCGAGATCGACAAGCTGCTCGAGGCCAAGGAGCGCGACCTGATGCAGGTCTGAGGATGCGCCGGTCGGCAGCTGCCGAAGCGCGGTATCACGGCGGGCGGCTGCCCGACCCGGTCCATCGCAACGCGAGACATCATGACGTCACCGCAGTCTACAGACTTTGGGGATTCGCAGGCGACTGTCGGCGATGACCTGCCACGCCATGTGGCCATTATCATGGATGGCAACAACCGCTGGGCCCGCGCACGCGGGCTCTCTGGCGTGCGCGGGCACCGCGCCGGAGTCGAGGCGGTGCGCGCGGTCATCCGGCGCGCCGCCGAGCGGGGCATCGAGACCCTCACCCTGTTCGCCTTCTCCAGCGAGAACTGGAAGCGCCCCGAAGCCGAGGTGGGGGCGCTGATGGAGCTCTTCCTGATGGCGCTCAAGCGCGAGGTCAAGAAACTCCACGAGCACGATATTCGCCTGTCGATCATCGGCGACCAGCGCGCCTTTTCCTCCGCCATCCAGAAGCATATCGCGCGGGCCGAGGCGCTGACGGTGGATAACGGCGGCATGCACCTGGTGATCGCCGCCAACTACGGTGGTCGCTGGGACATCGCCCGGGCGGCGCGCCGACTGGGCGAGCGGGTGGCCGCCGGCGAACTCGAGACCGATGAGATCGATGAGCGGGCACTGGATGGCGAGGTCTGCCTGGCCGGAGACGCGCCGGTGGACCTGTGCATCCGCACCAGCGGCGAGCAGCGACTCTCCAACTTCCTGCTGTGGCAGATGGCCTATGCTGAGCTCTACTTCACGCCGCTGCTGTGGCCCGACTTCGACGGCGAGGCGTTCGACGCCGCCATCGATGACTTTCGCCGACGGCAGCGCCGTTTCGGCATGACCGACGAACAGATTGAGGCGCAAGGTGCTTAGACAGCGGATCATCACCGCGGCGTGGCTGGCGCCGCTGATGCTGGCCGGCCTGTTTGGCCTGCACGGCGGCGCATTTGCCCTGTTCACCGCGGCCATCGTGCTGCTGGCGGGCTGGGAGTGGACCAACCTGGCGGGCATTCGCCGGCGCGACAATCGCCTGATGCTGGTGGCCGTGCTGGGGATGGCCATGCTGATGCTGTGGATGAGCGGCGCCGTCCTGGCCGCCTGGCCGCTATGGCTGGGTGCGCTGGGCTGGCTGCTCAATCTCTACTGGGTGGTGCACTACCCGAACAAGGGCGAGCAGTGGCAGTCGGCCACGCGTCGCCTGGCCATGGGCCTGTGGGTGTTGCTGCCGGCCTGGGTTGGGTTCAACGTGCTGCGCGACTCGGGGGCAGTCTGGCTGCTGTTCGTGCTGCTGCTGGTGTGGGGGGCCGATATCGGTGCCTATTTCGCCGGCCGCGCCTTCGGCAGGCGCAAGCTGGCCCCAAAGGTCAGTCCCGGCAAGAGCTGGGAGGGCGTCGCCGGCGGTCTGGTGGTCACCTTCTGCCTGGCGCTGATCTTCGCCGCCTGGCAGGGGCTCGGCCTGGGCGGCGGCCTGGCACTGGTGATTGCGACCGCAGCGGTCACCCTGGTGTCGGTGCTCGGTGACCTGGTCGAGAGCATGCTCAAGCGCTATCGTGACATCAAGGATTCCAGCAACCTGCTGCCCGGGCATGGCGGGGTGCTGGATCGCATCGACAGCCTGACCGCGGCCGTGCCGCTGTTTGCCCTGCTCTCCCTCGGGGTGCTGTAGTGGAGACCGGGAGGGCGGACAAGGCCGATGGCCGCGGGGGGCGACAGGCGGTGACCGTGCTGGGTGCCACCGGTTCCATCGGCACCAGCACCCTGGATGTCATCGCTCGCCATCCCGAGCGCTACCGTGTTCACGCCCTGACCGCGCATCGCTCCCGCGATTCGCTGCTGGCGCTGTGCCGGCGCCATCGTCCCGAGGTGGCCGTGCTGGCGGCCGAGGCGGATGCCGCCTGGCTGCGCGACCAGCTTCGCGAGGCGGGCCTGACCACCGAAGTGCGTGCCGGCCGCGAGGCGCTGGTCGAAGTGGCCGAGGCCGCCGAGGTCGACGTGGTGATGGCGGCCATCGTCGGTGCCGCGGGGCTGCTGCCGACGCTTGCCGCGGTGCGCGCCGGCAAGCGGATACTGCTGGCCAACAAGGAGGCGCTGGTGATGTCCGGCGCCCTGTTCATGGACGCCGTGCTGCGCCATGGGGCGACGCTGCTGCCCATCGATTCCGAACATAATGCCATCTACCAGTGTCTACCACCCGAGCATCGCGGGGGATTGGCGCGCCACGGGGTCACCCAACTGCTGCTGACTGCCTCCGGCGGCCCCTTTCGCGGCTGGACGCTGGGCGACCTGGCCGCGGTCACGCCCGAGCAGGCCTGTGCCCACCCCAACTGGTCCATGGGGCGAAAAATCTCAGTGGATAGTGCCACCCTGATGAACAAGGGACTGGAGCTGATCGAGGCGTGCTGGCTGTTCGATGCCCGGCCCGAACAGGTGCAGGTAGTGGTGCATCCGCAGAGCGTGATCCACTCCATGGCGGCCTACAGCGACGGCTCGGTGATCGCTCAGCTGGGCAACCCAGACATGCGCACCCCCATCGCCTACGGGCTGGCCTGGCCGGAGCGGATCGAGGCCGGCGTCGAGGCGCTCGACCTGTTTGCCGTGGCGCGGCTGGACTTCGAGGCGCCGGACGAGACCGCTTTTCCCTGTCTGCGCCTGGCCCGCGAGGCCATGGCGGCCGGCGGTACGGCGCCGGCGGTACTCAACGCGGCCAACGAGGTGGCGGTGGACGCTTTCCTCGAGGGGCGCCTGGGGTTCACCGGCATCGGCGAGCTGGTGGCCAGGGTCTGCGAGGCCCTGCCGGTGGAGCCCGCCGACGACCTGGAGTCGATACTCGAGCTCGATGTCCGGGCCCGGCGCGATGCCCGGCGCTGGCTGAGCCGAGAGTGAACGGCGGCCGAACGATTTTCGTTGGTGCGCAATCTGCAAGGAGACTGACTTGGGCCTGATCCAGAACATTCTGGCCGTCATCGTGGTGCTGGGCCTGCTGATCACCTTCCACGAGTACGGCCACTATTGGGTGGCACGGCGCTGCGGCGTCAAGGTGCTACGCTTCTCGGTGGGCTTCGGCAAGCCGCTGTGGTCGCGGGTCGACCGCCACGGCACCGAGTTCGCCGTGGCGGCCATCCCGCTGGGCGGCTACGTCAAGATGCTCGACGAGCGCGAGGCGCCGGTCCCCCCCGAGCTGCGGGACCAGGCCTTCAATCGCAAGAGCGTCTGGCAGCGCATCGCCATCGTGGCCGCCGGCCCCCTGGCCAACTTCCTGCTGGCCATCGTCGCCTACTGGGCGCTGTTCGTGGTCGGCACCACCACGGTGGCGCCGGTGGTGGGCGATATCGCCTCGGGTTCGCCGGCCGAGCAGAGCGGGCTGCGCAGCGGCCAGGAGATCGTTGCCGTTCAGGGCGATGCGGTGCGCTCCTGGAACGACATCAACCTCAAGTTGGTGGCCGCAATCGGCGCCAGCGGCGAACTCACCATGCGGGCCCGGGACGACGCCGTCTCGGACGCCCGTGAATATCGGCTGCCGGTGGAGGCCTACCTGGTGCGCCAGGACCCGCCGCGGCCGCTGCAGACCCTGGGCATCACCCCCTGGCAGCCGTCCTTCCCTGCCGTGCTGGGGCAGGTGCTGGACGGCGAGGCTGCCGCTCGGGCGGGCCTGCAGCCGGGCGACGAGATCCTGACGGTCAACGGCTCGCCGGTGGACGACTGGATGGGCTTCGTCAGCGCGGTGCGGGCGAGTCCGGGCGAGACCCTCGCCCTCGAGGTGGCCCGCGGTGACGAACGGCTCGACCTGACCCTGGTGCCCGGCGAGCAGACGCTGGAAACGGGGGTGAGCATCGGCTACGTGGGGGCGGGCGTCGAGCCCGTCGAGTGGCCGGAAGAGTATCGCCGTGAGATCCGCTATGGCCCGGTCGCCGCGGTGGGGCAGTCGCTGGCGCGCACCGGTGAGATGACGGTGTTGACGCTGGACGCGATCCGCAAGATGCTGATCGGCCTTATCTCGCCGTCCAACCTCTCCGGACCCATCACCATCGCTCAGGTGGCCGGCGATACTGCGCGCACCGGCCTGGAGAGCTTCGTCAGTTTCATGGCCTACCTGTCGATCAGCCTGGCGGTGCTCAATCTGCTGCCGATCCCGGTGCTCGACGGTGGCCACCTGCTCTATTACTTTGCCGAGGCGATCCGCGGCCGCCCGGTCTCCGAGCGGACCCAGGCGATAGGGCTGCGCATTGGCCTGGCGATGATCGTCACCCTGATGGTGATGGCGCTGTATTTCGATCTGATGCGGCTTTGGTAGCGAGCGACTTCCCCCGGCCGGGGGCACACAGGGAGGTGGGGCCCGGCTCCGCCCTTGTCAGTCACCCGCACAAATGTATAAGGTGCCTGTCTGGATAGGCGGGCGTATCAACGCGAGCGAAGCGACTGCATGAATATCAAGACCCTCGGATTGGCGGCACTGCTGCTGGCCGGTGCCCAGACGGCGCTGGCCGACCCCTTTGAAGTTTCCGACATTCGCGTGGAGGGGCTGCAGCGGGTTTCCCCTGCTTCGGTCTTCAATGCCTTCCCAATCAGCACCCGCGACCGGGTGGACGACCGCGAGCTGGCCGAGGCGGCGCGCAGCCTCTTCGCCACCGGCCTGTTCGATGACATCCAGCTGGCCCGTGACGGCGATGTGCTGATCATCCAGGTGGTCGAGCGCCCCACCATCTCGCGGCTGACCATCAGCGGCAACCGCCAGCTCTCCGATGACGACCTCAGGCGGGGCCTGCGCGAGGCCGGCCTGGCCGAGGGCCAGGTGCTGCAGCTCTCCACCCTCGAGGAGATCCAGCGCGAGCTGGAGGGGGTCTACCAGGCTCAGGGGCGCTACAGTGCGCGCATCGAGACCAGCGTGCGCGAGATCGATGAGGGCCGGGTGCAGGTCGAGATCGACATCAACGAAGGGGAGGTGGCCAAGATTCGCCAGATCAATCTGGTCGGCAACCGCCACTTCGATGACGACGAGCTGCGCGATGTCTTCGAGCTCAACGACCGCCCGGGACGCTTCTTCGGCTGGTTCTCCAGCGATGAGTACTCCCGCGAGGCGCTGGCTGGCGATCTCGAGCGGCTGCGCTCCTTCTATCTGGATCGTGGCTATATCAACTTTGCCATCACCTCCACCCAGGTCTCGATCAGCCCCGACAAGTCGCAGATCTTCGTCACCATCAACGTCGAGGAGGGCGAGCAGTTCCGCCTCGGCGAGGTGCGTTTCGAGGGCGACCTGCAGATCGGCACGCGGGAGGCCCGCGAGCTGCTGCAGGTAGAGTCCGGCCAGATCTTCTCGCGTAGCGATGTGACCGCCTCCACCGAGGCACTGCGTGGGCGGTTGGGGGCGGAGGGCTTCGCCTTCGCCAGGGTCGAGGGGGTGCCGTCGCCCGGCGCTTCCGCCGACACCGTGGATCTGGTCTTCCGGGTCGATCCGGGGCAGCGTGCTTATGTACGACGCATCAATTTCGTCGGCAACACCACCACTCAGGACGAGGTGCTGCGCCGCGAGATGATCCAGATGGAGGGGGCGCCGGCGTCCACCGAGGCGATCAGCCAGTCGCGCCAGCGCCTGGATCGCCTGGGCTTCTTCCGCCAGGTCGACGTGGAGACCCAGCCGGTGGCCGGCGAGCCGGACAAGCTCGACGTCACCTATACCGTCGAGGAGCAGCCCTCCGGCTCGATCTCGGCGAGCATCGGCTTCTCCCAGAGCGCCGGGGTGATCTACGGCGCCTCGCTGGCCCAGAACAACTTCCTGGGCACCGGCAATCGGGTCAATATCGGCGCCCAGCGCAGCGACACCTTCACCAGCCTGAATTTCGGCTTCACCGACCCCTACTGGACCCTGGACGGCATCTCGCGGGGCTACAACCTCTTCTACCGTGAGACCGATTTCGAGGATTCCGACATCTCGACCTTCTCCACCGATGCCTTCGGGGCGGGCATCAGCTTCGGCTACCCGGTCAGCGAGCTGTCGCGACTCAACTTCGGCGCCACTGTCGAGGACCTGACGGTCAAGACCTTCCGAGACACGGCTTCCGAGATCGTGCGCTATGTCGACGACCAGGGACGCGACGCTCAGAGCCTCAAGCTCACCGCCAGCTGGACCCGCAACAACCTCAATCGCGGCATCATGCCCACCGCCGGCAACTACCAGCGCCTCTCCCTGGAGACGGCCGTCCCAGGCAGTGACGTCGACTACGTCAAGCTGCGCGCGCGGGCCCAGCAGCTCTTCCCGCTCAACGAGGAGCAGACCTGGGCGCTGAAGTTCGGCACCACCCTGGGCTATGCTGACAGCATCGGCAGCGATCCCTACCCGTTCTACGAAAACTACTTCGCCGGGGGGCTGGGGTCGGTGCGCGGCTTTACCGCCAACACCCTGGGCCAGCGCACCACACCCCGTGGCGCGGGTCGTGATCGCACCCTGGGTGGCAACGTGCTGGTCGAGGGCAGCGCCGAGCTGCTCTTCCCGCTGCCCTTCGTCGAGGATCAGCGCTCACTGCAGACCGGCTTCTTCGTGGATGCCGGTAACACCTTCCTGACCAGCTGCTACGACGTCATGCCCGAGGATGCGCCCTCACGCTGCTCGTCCGGCGTCGATCTGGGCAATCTGCGCTACAGCATGGGGGTAGGCCTCTCATGGCTGACACCGGTGGGGCCGCTGACCTTCAGCATCGCCGAGCCCCTCAACGACAAGAGCGGCGACGATACCCAGGTCTTCCAGTTCTCCCTGGGCCAGACCTTCTGACCCGCTCGCCACGAGGAATCACCATCATGCGTAAGCTGACCGCCGCATTGTGTTTCACCCTACTGGGGGCCGTGACGCTGACGGCCCAGGCCGCCGAGGTCGCGGTACTCGACTGGCGCCAGGCGCTGCTCTCCTCGGATGCCGCCCAGCGCTCCATGAGCCGCCTGGAAAGTCAGATCAGCGGCCAGCAGCAGGAGGCCGAGTCGCTGGGCCGCGAGCTGTCGCAGATGCAGCAGCGGCTGCAGCAGGGGGACCTGCCCGAGGCCGAGCGGCAGGCGCTGATGCAGGAGTTCCAGCAGAAGGGCAGTCGTTTCGAGCAGCTGCGCCAGCAGATCATGGAGGCGCAGATGCGCGCCGAGCAGGGCTTCCTGCAGGAGGCCGAGCCGAAGCTCGAACAGGCCGTGGAGCGGGTCATCTCCCGTCACGGTATCCAGGTCCTGGTCGAGCCCCAGGGAGTACTGCACTCCAGCGTCGACCTCCCCGATCTGACCGATGAAGTGACCGAGATCCTCAACACGCTCAACTGATCCGGCGCGGCGCTGCGGCGTCGCACCAACGCTTTGACCAGGCTTCCATGACCCAACCATCCACTCCGACCTACACCCTCGCCGAGCTCGCCGAGCACCTCGATGCCCGGCTGGTCGGCGATGGGAGTCGCCGCCTGAACGGGCTGGCGACGCTCAAAGACGCCGGCCCGGATCGCCTCGCCTTTCTGACCAATCCCACCTACCTCAAGGATCTCGCCGCGACTGCCGCCGGCGCCGTGCTGCTCCATCCCGAGCATGCGGCGCAGTGCCCGGTGGACCGCCTTGAGCTCGACAACCCCTACCTGGGCTACGCCAAGCTGTCGCGGCTGTTCGACCCGCTGCTCAGCCGGCCGCCGGGCGGTATTCACCCCTCGGCCGTGGTGGCCGACGATGCGCGACTGGGCGAGGCGGTCGAGGTGGGGCCGCTGGCGGTGGTCGAGGCGGGCGTCGAGCTGGGCGATGGGGTGGTGGTCGGCCCCGGCTGCGTGATCGGGGCTGGCGCACGCATTGGCCGTGGGTCGCGCCTGCATCCCAACGTCACCGTCTGTCACGGCGTGGTGATCGGCGAGCGGGCCATCCTGCACAGCGGCTGCGTGATCGGCGGGGACGGCTTCGGCTTCGCCCATGATGGCGACGGCTGGCACAAGATCGCTCAGCTGGGGCGCGTGGTGATGGGGGATGACGTCGAGATCGGCAGCTGCTCCAGCATCGATCGCGGCGCCCTCGAGGATACCCGGATCGGCAACGACGTGAAGATCGACAGCCAGGTGCAGATCGCTCATAACGTGCAGATCGGCGACCACAGCGCCTTGGCCGGCTGCGTCGGCATCGCCGGGTCGACCCGGGTGGGGCGCTACTGCATGCTCGGCGGCGGTGTGGGGCTGGCCGGCCACCTGACGATCTGCGACCGGGTGCAGGTCACCGGAATGAGCCTGGTGACCAACTCGATCGAGGAACCGGGCGTCTACTCCTCCGGTACCGGCGCCATGCAGAACGCCCAGTGGCGCAAGAACGCCGTGCGCTTCAAGCAGCTCGACGAGATCGCCCGGCGCCTGGCGCGGCTCGAGAAGCGCGACCCACAGGGTTGAGGCCCCCGCCGGGGGCGCTATAATCCCCGGCCCGCCTCCCGTTTGATCAGCGGCCGCAGAGGCCGCCGCGGGCGGGAGCTTCGGGAAGCCGTGCGCGCGGTGCGACCGCCGTGGCAGGCGTTCCCCCCATATTTCAGAGGTCGCTACGATGGTAATGGACATCAACGAGATTCGTGATTATCTGCCCCACCGCTACCCCTTCCTGCTGGTGGACCGGATCACGGAGCTGGAGCTGGGCAAGGCCATCGTTGGCTACAAGAATGTCAGCGTCAATGAGCCCTTCTTTAACGGGCACTTTCCCCACCACCCGATCATGCCGGGCGTGCTGGTCCTCGAGGCGCTGGCCCAGGTCTGCGGCATCCTGGGCTTCAAGACCGTCAACAAGCTGCCGGCGGACGGCTATGTCTACTACCTGGTGGGCAGCGATAACGTGCGCTTCAAGCGCCCGGTGGTGCCCGGCGATCGGCTCGAGCTGGAAGCGCGGGTAGAGCGTGAGAAGCGGGGCATCTGGAAATTCGCCTGTCGTGCTACCGTTGACGGCGAGCTGGCCTGCGAGGCCGACATCATCTGTGCCGAGAGGAAGGTCGCTTGATTCACTCCACTGCCATCGTCGACCCGAAGGCGCGCCTGGCCGATGACGTCGAGGTTGGACCCTTCACGGTGATCGGGCCCGACGTCGAGATCGGGCCCGGTAGCCGTATCGGCCCTCACGTAGTGATCAAGGGACCCACCGTACTGGGGGCGCGCACGCGTATCTTTCAGTTCGCCTCGGTGGGCGAGGACTGCCAGGACAAGAAGTATGCCGGTGAGCCGACCCGCCTGGTGATGGGCGATGACAACGTCATCCGCGAAGGGGTGACGCTGCATCGCGGCACCGCCCAGGACCGCGGCGAAACGGTCATCGGCTCGCGCAACCTCTTCATGGCCTATGTGCACGTGGGCCACGATTGCCTCATCGGCAGCGACTGTATCCTGGCCAACCAGGTGACCCTGGCCGGCCATGTGACGCTGGGCGATTTCGTGATCCTCGGCGGGCTGTCGGCCATCCATCAGTTCTGCCACTTCGGCGAGCATGCCATGGCCGGCGGCGGCTCCATCATCACCAAGGACACCCCGGCCTACGTGCTGATCAATGGCAACCCGGCCCGTGCCCACGGCCTCAACTTGGTGGGGCTGAAGCGGCGCGGCTTCAGCAAGGACGCCATCAAGGCGCTGGGCGAGTCCTACAAGCTGGTCTATCGACAGGGGCTGACCGTGGAGCAGGCGCTGGGCGAGATCCGTACCCGCTTCGACCTGGCGGAAACCGAGGCCTTCGCCGCCTCCATCGAAGTCTCCTCCCGCGGCATCACGCGCTAGGCCATGTCTGCCGTCGAGAAGGTCGACAACCACACGCCCCTGCGGGTCTATCTGGTCGCGGGCGAGCTGTCCGGGGATACCCTCGGCGCCGGCCTGATGCGCGCGCTCAAGGCGCGCTACCCGGACGCCGTCTTTCGCGGCATCGGCGGTCCCAAGATGATCGCCGAAGGCATCGACAGCCGCTTTCCCCTGGAGACCCTCTCGGTCATGGGCCTGGTGGAGGTGCTCAAGCACCTGCCCGAGCTGATCCGCGTGCGTCGCACCCTCAAGGCCGAGGCGCTGGCCTGGCGGCCGCACATCATGGTCGGCATCGATGCCCCGGACTTCAATCTCGGCCTTGAACGGCAGCTGCGCCAGGCCGGTATCACCACCGCCCACTACGTCAGCCCCACCGTCTGGGCCTGGCGCCAGGGGCGGGTCAAGGGCATCGCCAAGTCCGTGGATGCCATGCTCACCTTCCTGCCCTTCGAGGCGGCCTTCTACGCCCGCCATCGGGTACCGGTGGCCTTCGTCGGCCACCCGCTCGCCGACGAATTCCCGCTGCAGAGCGAGCGCAACGCCGCCCGCGATGCCCTCGGCCTGCCGGGGCCGGCCACGGTGCTGGCCGTGCTGCCCGGCTCCCGGGCCAACGAGATCCGCTTTCTCGGCGAGACCTTCCTCGCGGCGGCCGAGCGGCTGTGCGCGGCGCGTCCCGCGCTGCGGGTCGTCATCCCGGCCGCCACCCCGGCCCGACACCGTGAGCTCGAGGCGCTGCTGGCCCGCCGGCCCGCCCTGGCCGAGCGGGTGACCCTGCTCGAGGGACAGTCCCGCGAGGCGATGGTGGCAAGCGACGCCGTGCTGCTCGCGTCGGGCACCGCCGCCCTGGAGGCCATGCTCTGCCATCGGCCGATGCTGGTGGCGTACAAGATGGCCCCCTTGAGCCACGCCCTGGTCAAGCGGCTGGTCAAGACCGAGTGGATCTCACTGCCCAACCTGATCGCCCGGGAGACCCTGGTGCCCGAGCTGGTGCAGGATGCCGCCACCCCCGAGGCCATCGCCGACCGGCTCGGTGCGCTGCTCGACGACGCCGAAGGGCGCGCCGCCCTGGAGGCCCGTTTCGCCAGCATGCATGCGGGGCTACAGCGCGACGCCAGCCGCCGTGCGGCGGAGGCCATCGACGCCCTGGTGACGGGGCAGCCGCTGCCGGCCAGCGTGGCCCCCGAGCGGGCCGGGGAGATGGCACCATGAAGGGGGGCGCGAAAGCGGCAAGCGAGCTTCCGCCGCTGGTGGTGAACTACGCGGGCGAGCGACTGGCCGGCGTCGACGAGGTGGGTCGCGGCCCGCTGGTGGGCAGCGTGCTGGCCGCGGCGGTGATCCTCGACCCGACGCGCCCCATCGAAGGGCTCGGCGACTCCAAGGCGCTGACCGCGAAACGCCGCGAGGGCCTGGACGCGGCGATCCGCGAGCAGGCACTGGCCTTCGCCGTGGCCGAGGCGAGCGCCGCCGAGGTCGACGAACTGAATATCTACCACGCCACCCACCTGGCCATGCGCCGCGCCATCGACGCTTTGACGCCCGCCGCCGAGTACTTGCTGGTGGACGGCAATCGCCTGCCCGGGCATCATCTCCCGGGGCAGGCGGTGGTCAAGGGGGATGCCCGCCACCCGGCCATCGCCGCCGCCTCGATACTGGCCAAGGTGGCCCGGGACGCCCAGATGGTCGAGCTCGACGCCCGCCATCCCGACTACGGCTTCGCCCGCCACAAGGGCTACCCGACCCGCGAGCACCTGGCCGCCCTGGAGCGCCTGGGGCCGCTGCCGGAGCATCGCCGCTCCTTCGGCCCGGTCAAGCGCCAGCTGGCGCTGTTCTGAATCACCCAACCCCCGAGCCCTCTATGACCACGCCCTTCGTTCATCTTCGCGTCCACACCGAATACTCCCTGGTCGACGGCCTGGTGCGCCTCAAGCCGCTGGTCAAGACGGCGGTGGCGCAGGGCGCCCCGGCGCTGGCCGTGACCGACGAGGCCAACCTGTTCGGCCTGGTCAAGTTCTACAAGGCCGCCCAGGGAGCCGGGCTCAAGCCGATCATCGGCAGCGACCTGTGGCTCGCCAATCCCCACGACGAAGCGCACCCCTACCGGCTGACCCTGCTGGCCATGAACGGCGACGGCTATCGCAACCTCACCGAGCTGATCTCGCGGGGCTGGGTGGAGGGGCAGCGCCAGGGCCGGGCGGTGCTCGACCGCGCCTGGGTGCTGGCCCAGAGCGAAGGGCTGATCGCGCTGTCCGGCGGCCGCGACGGCGAGGTCGGCCGCCACCTGCTCAGCGACCACCGCGACGAGGCGCGCGCCCTGCTCGAGGAGTGGAACGCGGCCTTCCCGGGACGCTTCTATCTGGAGCTGGCGCGTACCGGCCGTCCGCTGGAGGAGGAGTGCGTGCACCTCTCGGTGGATCTGGCCGTGGCGACCGGGACCCCGGTGGTGGCCACCAACGACGTGCGCTTTCTCGAGCGCGACGACTTCTGGGCCCACGAGACCCGGGTTTCCATCGGCGAGGGCAAGGCGCTTGACGACCCACGCCGCGAGCGCAAGTACACCGAAGAGCAGTATCTCAAGAGCCCCGAGGAGATGGCCGAGCTGTTCGCCGACATCCCCGAGGCGCTCGAGAACAGTGTGATGATCGCCGCGCGCTGCAGCGTCGACGTGCGCCTGGGCGAGATCTTCCTGCCGGAGTTCGAGATCCCCGAGGGCATGACCCAGGACGAGTTCTTCCGCAAGGTCTCCCACGACGGCCTGACCGAACGCCTCGACTTCCTCTTCCCGGCGGAGCGCTACCCCCGCGACGGCAGTGAGTACGCCGAGATCGACGCCCGCTACCGCAAGCGGCTCGACTTCGAGCTCGACATCATCATTCAGATGGGCTTCCCCGGCTACTTCCTGATCGTGATGGACTTCATCCAGTGGGCCAAGGACAACGACGTCCCGGTGGGGCCGGGACGCGGCTCCGGCGCCGGTTCGCTGGTGGCCTACGCCCAGAAGATCACCGACCTCGATCCCATCGGCTACGATCTGCTGTTCGAGCGCTTCCTGAATCCCGAGCGGGTCTCGATGCCCGACTTCGACGTCGACTTCTGCATGGAGAAGCGCGACCGGGTCATCGAGTACGTGGCCGACCGCTATGGCCGCAACGCCGTCTCCCAGATCGTTACCTTCGGCACCATGGCCGCCAAGGCGGTGGTGCGCGACGTGGCTCGCGCCCAGGGGCGCCCCTACTCGCTGGGCGACAAGCTCTCCAAGCTGATTCCCTTCGAGGTGGGCATGACGCTGGCCAAGGCCATCGAGCAGGAGCCGGCGCTCAAGGAGTTCATCGAAAACGACGACGAGGCCGCCGAGATCTGGGAGATGGCGGTCAAGCTCGAAGGCATCACCCGCGGCACCGGCAAGCACGCCGGCGGGGTGGTGATCGCCCCCACCAAACTTACCGACTTCTCGCCGCTGCTCTGCGACGAAGAGGGCAACGGCTTGGTGGTGCAGTTCGACAAGAACGACATCGAGGAGGCCGGCCTGGTCAAGTTCGACTTCCTCGGCCTGCGTACCCTGACCATCATCGACTGGGCGCTGGAGATGGTCGACAAGGTGCGCGCCGCGGCGGGCGAGGGGGCGCTGGACATCGACACCATCCCGCTCGACGACGCGCCCACCTTCGAGATGCTCAAGCGTGCCGAGACCACCGCGGTGTTCCAGCTCGAATCCCGCGGCATGAAGGAGCTGATCAAGCGCCTGCTGCCCGACTCCCTGGACGACATGATCGCCCTCGTCGCGCTGTTCCGCCCCGGGCCGCTGCAGTCGGGCATGGTGGACGACTTCATCAACCGCAAGCACGGCCGCGCCGAGATCTCCTACCCGCACCCGGACTACCAGCACGAACTGCTCAAGCCGGTGCTCGAGCCCACCTACGGCATCATCCTCTACCAGGAGCAGGTGATGCAGATCGCCCAGGTGATGGCGGGCTATAGCCTGGGCCAGGCCGACATGCTGCGCCGTGCCATGGGCAAGAAGAAACCCGAGGAGATGGCCAAGCAGCGCGCCGGCTTCATGGAGGGGTGCGCGGCCAACGGCATCGACAAGGATCTGGCGGGCAACATCTTCGACCTGGTGGAGAAATTCGCCGGCTACGGCTTCAACAAGTCCCACTCGGCGGCCTACGCCCTGGTCTCCTACCAGACCGCCTGGCTCAAGGCGCACTATCCCGGCCCCTTTATGGCGGCGGTGATCTCCACCGAGATGGACAACCTCGACAAGGTAGTGCCGCTGATCGAGGAGTGTCGCAACCTGGGGCTCACCGTGACACCGCCGGACGTCAACGTGGGCGGCTACAAGTTCACCGTGGATATCGAGGGGCGCGTGGTCTACGGCCTCGGCGCCATCCGCGGGGTGGGCGAGGGCCCCATCGGCGCCATCGTTGAGGCGCGCGAGGCCGAGGGGCCGTTCAAGGACCTGTTCGACTTCTGCCGCCGGGTCGATCCCAAGCGCATGAACAAGCGCACCCTCGAGGCGCTGATCCGCTCCGGGGCCCTGGACAGCCTCGGCCCCAACCGGTCGGTGCTGGCCGCGGCGCTGGACGACGCCCTCAAGGCCGCCGCCCAGACTCAAACCAACCAGAACCTGGGCATGATGGACATGTTCGGCGAGGCCTTCGCCGACGAGGCGGACGAGAGCGACGCCTACGCGGCGTACCTGGGGGGGCGCGAGTGGAGCGACAAGGAGCGCCTGGCCGGCGAGAAGGAGACCCTGGGGCTCTATCTCACCGGCCACCCCATCGATGAGTACGAGGGTGAGCTCTCACGCTTCGTCTCCACGCGCATCGCCGACCTCAAGCCATCCCGGGAGCCGCAGCGCATCGCCGGTCTGGTGGTGGGGCTTCGCACCATGAAGTCCAAGCGCGGCGATACCATGGCCTTCATCACCCTGGACGACCGGACCGGGCGCATCGAGGCGTCGCTGTTCGGCGAGCTGTTCGATAGCGTGCGTACCCAGCTGGAGACCGACCAGGTGCTGATCGTCGAGGGTGAGGTCTCCAGCGACGACTACTCGGGCGGGCTGCGCCTGCGCGGCAAGGAGGTCACTCCCATGGTGGCGGCTCGGACCCGCTACGGCGAGGCGGTGGAGCTGTCGCTCGACGGCGCCCGGGTCAACGGCCGGTTGGTGGAGAGCCTGCGCGAGAGTCTCGCCCCCCACCGCAACGGTGAAGGGCTGCCGGTGAGGCTGCGCTACCGCAACGCCGAGGCCGCCGGCTGGCTGGAGCTGGACGGCGAGTGGAAGGTCTCGCCCAGCGACGAGCTGCTGATCGGCCTGCGCGAGGTGCAGGGGCAGGACGGGGTGCGTTTGAAATACCGCTGAGCATGACGCTGGAGCTGGGGCTGATCGAGACGCTGACATCATACCAGCGAGAGGCGCCGGCGACAGGTCGGGAGGGGGTCCGAGGACCAGGGGTGAGGAGGATTCCTCCGAACGGGCTGGCCATGGACGGCCAGCACTGGACCTGCAAGCGGAGCAGGACGCGAGAGCGCCGCAGGGCCGAGGTAGCGTACAGGGACGTATTCATAGCGCCCCCTCGAAGGCCTGTCGCCGGAACAGTCTCGAGCGATATTTCTATCTGCGATAGCCCTATCCCCTGCCGTGCGCCGCCTTGCGCGCCACGTTGAGGGTGCGATAATGCCTGCCACTTCCATTCTTCGTGCCGCTGGCCCGTTAGGGGCCGGGCGGTGAAACACCACAAGGCCGCCAGCCAATGAATCCCAACTATCTCGATTTCGAACAGCCCATCGCCGAGCTCCAAGCCAAGATTGAGGAGCTGCGCCTGGTCGGCAACGACAGCCAGCTCAACCTCAGCGACGAGATCAGCCGGCTCGAGGAGAAGAGCCGCAAGCTCACCGAATCGATCTTCAAGGACCTCAGCGCCTGGCAGGTGTCGCAGCTCTCGCGTCACCCGCAGCGCCCCTACACCCTCGACTACCTCGAGCACATCTTCACCGACTTCGACGAACTGCACGGCGACCGGCGCTTTGCCGACGATGCCGCCATCGTCGGCGGCGTGGCGCGCCTCGACGACAGGCCGGTGATGGTCATCGGCCATCAGAAGGGCCGCGAGGTCAAGGAGAAGGTGCGCCGCAACTTCGGCATGCCCCGCCCCGAGGGCTACCGCAAGGCCTGCCGGCTGATGGAGATGGCCGAGCGCTTCAAGATGCCGGTGCTGACCTTCATCGACACCCCGGGGGCCTATCCGGGCATCGACGCCGAGGAGCGCGGCCAGTCCGAGGCCATCGCCTACAACCTCGCCGTCATGTCGCGACTCAAGACCCCCATTCTCGCCACCGTGGTGGGCGAGGGCGGCTCCGGCGGGGCGCTGGCCATCGGCGTCTGCGACGAGCTGGCCATGCTGCAGTACTCCACCTATGCGGTGATCTCCCCGGAGGGCTGCGCCTCGATCCTCTGGAAGAGTGCCGAGAAGGCCGCCGACGCCGCCCAGGCCATGGGCATCACCGCCGAGCGCCTCCGGGAGCTGGGCTTCGTCGATACCCTGATCGAGGAGCCGCTGGGCGGTGCCCACCGCCATCCGGAAACCACCGCCGAGCGCGTCAAGGAAGCCCTGCTGGGCAGCCTCGAGCGCCTCGAGGCCATGGATACCGAGGCGCTGCTGGAACGCCGGTATGAGCGGCTGATGAGCTACGGCGCCCCTGTTTAACGGGCCTTTCTGCGCTCGGCCATACGGCGTTAAAAATCGGCTTAAGATGCTCATTTACTAAAGTAAACTCCGCTCTTTCGCCGATTTTTGCCTTGTCTGACCTTCGCTCGAAGCGGCCCCGCTAGTCTGGAGGGTTCTCAATGTCCCTTCAATCATCAGTTGATCGCGCCCTGGCCCAGACCCCGCCGGGGCGTTGTGTCTGGGTGGCGTTCTCCGGCGGGCTCGACTCCACGCTGCTGCTCACCCTGGCCGCCGAGGCCTGCCGGCGCCACCCGCGTCCGCTGCATGCGCTGCACGTGCACCACGGCCTGCAGGCCGCCGCCGCCGATTTCGAGGCCCACTGCCGTCGCGTGGCGTCGCGGCTCGGCGTGCCGCTGTTCGTCGAACGGGTCGCGGTCGAGCTGGCCGCGGGTCAGGGGCTGGAGGGCGCGGCCCGGGAGGCGCGCTACGCCGCCTTCGCTCGCCGCGTCGCCCCCGGCGAGACTCTGTGGCTGGCCCAGCACCGTAACGATCAGGCCGAGACCTTCCTGCTCGCCGCCCTGCGTGGCAGCGGGGTACGGGGCCTCGCCGGCATGCCGCTGACCCGGGCCTGGCAGGCTCGGCATCTGGCGCGACCGCTGCTGGGCGTGTCCCGGGCCGAGCTGGAGGCCGCGGCCGCGCGGCAGGGGCTGGTCTGGGTCGACGACCCCTCCAACGCCGACGAGGCACTCGATCGCAACTTCCTGCGCCGTCGGGTGCTGCCGCTGCTCGAGACCCGCTGGCCCCATGCCGGCGAGGCCCTGGCCAGCGCCGCGACGCTGTGCGGCGACGCCGATACCCTGCTGGCCGAACTGGCCGACCAGGACCTGGACCGGCTGGGCGGCGAGGTAGGCCGGCTGCCCGCCGATCGGCTGGGCGAGCTGTCGCTTGCCCGTCAGCGTCTGCTGGTGCGCCGCTGCTGCGCGCGGCTCGGCCTGCCACTGCCTCCCCGGGCGCGACTGGAGACGCTGCTGGCGCAGCTGGCCGCGCCGCCGGACGCCCAGGTGCGGGTCGCCTGGCCTGGCGCCGAGGCGCGGGTGTGGCGCCGGCGGCTCTATCTGCTGTCGCCGCCGCCCCCCCTGCCCGATGAGTGGGATGGCGGGTGGAGCGGTCGGGCGCCCCTCGCCACCCCCGCGGGGCAGGTAGCCATCTCCCTGGTGCCAGAGCGGGAGCGGGTCGACCCGCCCCGGCTGCGTGTCACCCGACGGCGCGGCGGGGAACAGCTGCGACTGCCCGGGCGCGGCCGCCGCGACCTCAAGCGACTGCTGCAGGAGGCCGGGGTGCCGCCCTGGGAGCGCGAGCGGCTGCTGGTGGTCTGGGAGGGGGATACCGTGGTGGCGGCGCTGGCGCCGGCAGGCGGGACCTGGCTGCTGGTGGCGGAGGGGTGGCGGGCTAGCCCAGCGTCAGGGTGAAGCCGGCGGCGCGCTGATAGTCGGCCTCCTGCTCCAGGTCGTTGAGCAGCAGCGGGTGGTCATGGTCGGCGGTAAGGCGCAGCCGCAGCGTCTCGCCGTCGGCCTCGATAGCGGGTGCCGCGGGCACACTCTCCGACCGGGCGTGATTGAAAAGCACCGCCAGGCGCAGCAGCCGGGCCAGTCGGGCGTGGGAGCGCTGCTCCGCTTCCGGGAGGGCGCGCCACTCCTTGAGCGGGAACTTGCGGCGGTGGGCGCGAACCAGGAAGGCCAGCAGGCGCTGCTCGGGGCGCGAGAAGCCGGCCAGGTCCGAGTGCTCCAGCAGATAGCCGCCGTGACGGTGGAACTGGCTGTGGGAAACGGCCAGGCCGCATTCATGGAGGCGGCCGGCCCACTCCAGAAAGCGCGCCTGCTCCTCATCCAGCGCCCAGCTGCCCTGGACCTGCTCCAGCAGGGCCAGGGCCGTGGCGGCCACATGATCGGCCTGGCGACCATCCACCGCGTAGCGACGCTCCAGCCCGGCCAGCGTCTTGAGTCGCGAATCCTCGGGGCTATTGCGACCGACCAGGTCGTAGAGCACCCCTTCGCGCAGCGCGCCGTCGGCATAGCGCATGGAGTCGAGCTCGAAGGCTTCGAAGACGGCGCAGAGGATCGCCACGCCGGCGGGGAAGACTCGCGCGCGATCGGCCTTGAGCCCCTCCAGGGCGATGCGGTCGAGTCGCTGGCAGTCGATCAGTCGCTGGCGCAGTGCAAAGAGGCCCGCTCGGGTGATGACGCCCTCCGGGGAGGCCTCGGCGGCATGGATCACCGCGGCGGCGGCCTTGACGGTGCCGCTGGCGCCGACCGGGTCGTCCCAGCCCAGCCGGCGATACGGCCTGCAGATATTGGCCAGCTCCGAGAGCGCGGCGAGCTCCGCCTTGCGCATGCGTTTCTCGGTGATCTCGCCGTCTGCGAAGAAGCGGCGGCTGAAGGTGACGCAGCCCATGCGCAGGCTCTCCAGCGCCAGCGGCTCGAAGCGCTCGCCGATGATGAACTCGGTGGAGCCGCCGCCGATGTCGACGATCAGCCGTCGGCCGTTCTCGACCAGCGAGTGGGCCGCGCCCAGATAGATCAGGCGCGCCTCTTCGCGTCCGGCGATGACCTCGATGCGGCTGCCCAGCAGCGCCTCGGCACGCTCGATGAAGGCCTGGCTGTTGGCGGCGTCGCGCAGGGCATTGGTGCCCACCACCCGTAGCTGGCCAGGGGGAAGGTCGTCGAGAAAGGGGGCGAAGCGGGCCAGGCAGTCCAGCGCGCGGCGCATGGCGGCCTCGCTGAGCCTGCCATCGTCATCGAGGCCGGCGGCCAGCTGGACCTTCTCTCCGAGGCGAGCGACCACCTGCAGGCGGTCGTCCTGATAGTTGGCCACCAGCAGATGGAAACTGTTGGACCCCAGATCGATGGCCGCCAGCCGACGGGGTGGCGCAGGGGAGGGGGTCCGGTCCTTGGGAGGCATCATCGTGGTGTCCTGAGCGGCGATGGGCAAAGGGTGCGATGCCGACCCGGTCGTGTCAATTGCGCGCCGATGGGGTTGCGTTCGGGGCCGCCCTTGACTAGTATCGAGGCGTTCGCCTGTTCCGAATGCTTTCCGACCGTTTTACGGCGACCCCGTCGCGGTCAGTTCCAAGTCGTCAGACAGCCCACTGCATCAGCCTGCGCTCCCGGCCCGTTGGCCCGGACCCGCTGATCAGGCGAAAACGAACCTGCTCCCTCGCTTCCGATATCGGCCCGGCTACCCTCAAGGTGCGGTAGCCAGTCCATAGCCATACGATACAACATGACGAGTGGCAGCCTGTCCGGGCTCTGAACGCATCCACGCGGCGTTATCGCTTCGCCTCCTGTCTTGTCACGGCGCCTGGCCGCCCGGCTTCCATGAGCAACTTCTGAACACACCGATGAATCTTACCGAACTCAAGCAAAAGCCCGTTCCGGAACTTCTGGAGACTGCCCGCGAGATGGGCATCGACAACCTGGCCCGCTCGCGGAAGCAGGACATCATCTTCGCCATCCTCAAGAAGCACGCCAAGAGCGGCGAGGATATCTATGGCGATGGGGTGCTGGAGATCCTCCAGGACGGTTTCGGCTTCCTGCGCAGCGCCGACAGCTCCTACCTGGCCGGGCCCGATGACATCTATGTCTCGCCGTCGCAGATCCGACGCTTCAACCTGCGCAAGGGCGACACCATTTCCGGCAAGATTCGCCCGCCGAAGGAAGGGGAGCGCTATTTCGCGCTGCTCAAGGTCAGCCAGATCAACTTCGACAAGCCGGAAAACGCCAAGCACAAGATCCTCTTCGAGAACCTCACGCCGCTGTTCCCCCAGGAGCGGCTGCGCATGGAGATCGGTAACGGCTCCACCGAGGATCTCACCGCGCGCATCATCGATCTGACCGCGCCCATCGGCAAGGGCCAGCGCGGCCTGCTGGTCTCCCCGCCCAAGGCGGGCAAGACGCTGATGCTGCAGAACATCGCGACCTCCATCACCCGCAACAACCCCGAGTGCCACCTGATCGTGCTGCTGATCGACGAGCGCCCGGAGGAAGTGACCGAGATGTCGCGCACGGTGCGCGGCGAGGTGGTGGCCTCCACCTTCGACGAGCCGCCGGCCCGCCACGTGCAGGTCGCCGAGATGGTCATCGAGAAGGCCAAGCGCCTGGTCGAGCACAAGAAAGACGTGGTGATCCTGCTCGACTCCATCACCCGCCTGGCGCGGGCCTACAACACCGTGGTGCCGAGCTCTGGCAAGGTGCTCACCGGCGGTGTCGACGCCCATGCCCTCGAGAAGCCCAAGCGCTTCTTCGGCGCGGCGCGCAACATCGAGGAGGGCGGCAGCCTGACCATCATCGCCACGGCGCTGGTGGACACCGGCTCCAAGATGGACGAGGTGATCTTCGAGGAGTTCAAGGGCACCGGCAACATGGAGGCCCACCTGGACCGCAAGCTGGCCGAGCGCCGCGTCTACCCGGCGATCAACATTCGCCGCTCCGGCACCCGCCGCGAGGACCTGATCGCCTCCGAGGACGAGATGCAGCGCATGTGGATCCTGCGCAAGCTGCTCAATCCCATGGATGACACCGCGGCCACCGAGTTCCTGATCGACCGGCTGAAAGACACTAAGACTAACCTTGAGTTCTTCGAGGCCATGAAAAGACGTTGATTCTGGCCTGCTGCGCTCGACGATACTGCGTTGGAAAACAGCTGGTACGCCAGCCCGGTCAAGCTGCTCATTTACTAAAGTAAACTCCGCGCTTTCGCTGTTTTCCGCCTTGTCTCGTCTTCGCTCGCAACGGCCAGCTCTCAACGCTTTGGTTGCTAGATCAAGGCGAGCGGCGCCGGGGACAGGTCGAAGAGGAGGTCTTTTGCCATGGATGGCAAAAGTAGCGCCCAGGGATGGGTTCACAGCGCCTCCTCGACGGTCCGGCGCCTGTCGACGGAGTAGCCGCGGGTCAGGATGAGCTAGCCGGCCAGCTTGCGGCTTGGTCGGCAGCGAGAGAAAGGGGCGGCATGCTATGCTGCCCCTTTCGTCGTTCGGGAAACGGGATAGGATTGGTTCATGAAATACAAGGACCTGCGTGATTTTATCGCGGCCCTGGAGGCCCAGGGCGAGCTGATACGCGTGACGGCTGAGGTGGACCCCTACCTCGAGATCACCGAGATCTGCGACCGTACCCTGCGGGCCGGCGGCCCGGCGCTGCTGTTCGAGAACGTCAAGGGCCACGACATGCCGCTGCTCGGCAACCTGTTCGGTACCCCGAAGCGGGTGGCCATGGGCATGGGCCAGGACAGCGTCGAGGCGCTGCGCGAGGTGGGCAAGCTGCTCGCCTTCCTCAAGGAGCCCGACCCGCCCAAGGGCTTTCGCGACGCCTGGGACAAGCTGCCGATCTTCAAGCAAGTCATGAGCATGGGCCCCAAGACGGTGCGCTCGGCGCCGGTGCAGCAGCTGGTCTATGAGGGCGACGAGGTCGATCTGGACCGGCTGCCGATCCAGCACTGCTGGCCCGGCGACGCCGCGCCGCTGGTCACCTGGCCGCTGGTGGTCACCCGCGGCCCCCACAAGAAGCGCCAGAACCTGGGGATCTACCGCCAGCAGAAGCTCGGCAAGAACCGGCTGATCATGCGCTGGCTGTCCCACCGCGGCGGGGCGCTGGATTTCCAGGAGTGGCAGCAGACCAATCCCGGCGAACCCTTCCCGGTGGCAGTGGCCCTGGGGGCCGATCCGGCGACGATCCTTGGCGCGGTGACGCCGGTGCCCGACTCGCTCTCCGAGTACGCCTTCGCCGGACTCTTGCGAGGCTCGCGCACCGAGCTGGTCAAGTGCGGCCATGCCGACCTCGAGGTGCCGGCCTCGGCCGAGATCATTCTGGAAGGCTTTATCTACCCGGACGACATGGCGCCGGAAGGCCCCTACGGCGACCACACCGGCTACTATAACGAGGTCGACCACTTCCCGGTGTTCACGGTGACACGCCTGACCCAGCGGCGCGACGCCATCTACCACTCGACCTACACCGGGCGGCCGCCCGATGAGCCGGCGATACTCGGCGTGGCGCTCAACGAGGTGTTCGTGCCGATCCTGCGCAAGCAGTTTCCCGAGATCGTCGACTTCTACCTGCCCCCGGAGGGCTGCTCCTACCGCATGGCGGTAGTGACCATGAAGAAGCAGTACCCGGGCCACGCCAAGCGGGTGATGATGGGCGTATGGAGCTTCCTGCGCCAGTTCATGTACACCAAGTTCGTGGTGGTGCTCGACGACGACGTCGATGCCCGCGACTGGAAGGACGTGATCTGGGCCATCACCACCCGCATGGACCCGGCCCGGGACACTGTGATGGTCGAGAATACGCCCATCGACTATCTGGACTTCGCCTCGCCGGTGGCGGGGCTGGGGTCCAAGATGGGCCTGGACGCTACCGCCAAGTGGCAAGGCGAGACTGACCGAGAATGGGGCACGCCCATCGTCATGGACGAGGCCGTCAAGGCCCGTGTCAGCGAGCGCTGGAACGAGCTGGGTATCGACTTGCCCCCCACCCCCTGACGACAAGAGGCATGCATGACGCCAAGGACCCTGACCTGCCAGGTAACGGTAGTGGAGGATCTGACCCCCGATGTGTTCCGCGTGAGGCTCGAGGGCCGCACGGAAGCCATGGTCCATGCCCCGGGCCAGTATCTGGAGCTTGCCCTGGACGACGACACCTGGGTGCCGTTCTCCATCGCCAACGCCTATGACGGCGACGGCAGCCTGGAGCTGCATATCCAGCACTGGCCGCAGCGCGAAAATTCCGAGCGGATGCGCGACCTGGTCAAGGAGGCCCATCACCTGACGCTGCGCCTGCCCGGCGGCGACTGCGTGCTCGACAGCGACAGCCGGCGGCCGCTGCTGTTGATCGCGGCGGGCACCGGTTTCGCCCAGATGAAGGCGATCATCGAGGCCTCCCTGCACGAGGCGCCCGAGCGCCCCATCGCGCTGTGGTGGGCCGCCCGCGAACGCCGCGACCTCTATCTGGAAAGTCTCCCCCGGGAGTGGGCGGCGGCCCACCCGGCCTTTCATTTCCATGTGGTCACCGAAGTGGTGCCGGAGCCGCCGGTCACCGGCGAGCGGGTCAGCTACCACCGCGGACGCATCGATCAGGCGCTGGCCGCCGGGCTCGAGGACGTCAGCGGCTGCGACGTCTACCTGTCCGGCTCGCCGGGCATGGTCTACGCCTGTGTCGACGTGCTGGCGTCGCTTGCGCTCTCGCCGTCCCGGGTGTTCTCGGACGTCTTCGCCTATGCGCCACGCACCCCGCTGGTGCCGACCGTGGGCAGCCTGCGCCGGGAGAGCCGCTCGTGAGCGGCTCGCCGATCCTCATTACCGGTGGGGCCCAGCGGCTCGGGCGCCACTGCGCCGAGCGCCTGCGCGATGATGATCATCCGGTGATCATCAGCTATCGCCGCGAGCGGCCGGAACTGGACGCGCTGCGCGAGCGGGGCATCGTGACGCTGCCGGCGGATTTCTCCACCGAGGCGGGGATCCTCGACTTTATCGCGCGTCTGAAGGCCGAGACGGGCTCGCTTCGGGCGATCGTGCATAACGCCAGCGACTGGGCGCCGGATGTCACCGGCCCCCAGGCCGGCAGCAACTTCGAGCGGCTGTTTCGCATCCATATGCTGGCGCCCTACCTGATCAACCTGCAGTGTCGCGAGCTGCTCGACGCCTGCGGCGAGCCCCAGCGCGATATCGTGCACCTGACCGACTACGTGGTGCGCAAGGGCTCCCGGAAGCATGCCGCCTACGCTGCCACCAAGGCGGGGCTGGACAACCTGACCCTCTCCTTCGCGGCGATGTACGCGCCGGACATCCAGGTCAACGCCATCGCCCCGGCCATGATCATGCTCAATGAGGGTGACGATGAGGCTTACGCCGAGAAGGCCCGCGCCAAATCGGCGATGCGCATGATCCCCGGCCCCGGGGTGATCTACCAGAGCCTGCGCTACCTGCTCGACAACCGCTACGTCACCGGCGTCACCCTGCCGGTCGATGGAGGGCGGCATCTCGTTTAGAATGAGCGGCACCGATGTGTCGTGACAGCGAGGAGAGTGACATGGCAGAACAGAGCAACAAGCCGTACCACGACGACAGCGGCCTGCTGTCACTGGTGTTGGGGCTGGTGGTGACCGTGGGGCTGGCCTGTCTGCCCCTGGTCGTGGGTATCGTCAAGGTGCTGGGCAACTGAGACTTGCCAAGCTGTGCCCGAGCCGGCAGGATAAGCTCATGACATTGGAGACACCCATGACCTCGACCCCCTGTTGTCAGCGCCCTGTGCATCGCCCCCTTCCGGCGATGATCCAGGCGTGTACAGCGGGTGGCGTCGCACTGGCCGGCAGCGCCGATCGCGTTGCCGGTCCGTATTGGTATTGGTTTAGCACCGGTGTGCCGGCGGCCGGGTCCTGAACGAGGACCTCGCCGCGAAGGCACACCCAGCCGGGTTGCCTCCACCCTGAAACCCCCGGTCGGCAACCCGATCGGGGGTTTTGCCATTCTGCCCCCCAGGACACCATGAATCGAAGAGGAGTTGCACCATGATCGACCGCCACGCTGCCGTTGCCGCCTACGCCTCCGCTCGCCAGGACTATTATGGCGGAGGCTATGGCTGGCGATTTAGCGCCGCGCGGTCGGGTCAGTGTGCCACCTCCGACCGTGAGACCACCGGTGGCATGACCTCGACACGATGTTGACCGACCTCACGGAGCTGAACACCATGAACGCCTCGCTTTCTCTCGCCGAACGCCTGCCCGGCCACACCCCGACCAGCCTTGCCCCCGCTGCCGCCGAGACGCCGCTGCCCACGCCTGTCGAGCTGCGCCAGCGCCTGCCCCTGCCACGCCCGCTGGTCGAGCGCCTGCACGCGCAGCGCCAGGCCGTACGCGATATCCTCGACGGCCGCGACGACCGGCTGCTGGTGGTGGTGGGCCCCTGCTCGATCCACGACCCCGCCGCCGCGCTGGAGTATGCCCGGCGCCTGGCCGAGCTGACCCCGGCGGTATCCGACCGGCTGCTGCCGGTGATGCGCGTCTACGTGGAGAAGCCGCGCACCACCGTGGGCTGGAAGGGGCTCGCCTACGACCCGGACCTCGACGGCAGCGGCGACATGGCGCGCGGCCTGCACCTTTCCCGGGAGCTGATGCGCGAGGTGGTGGAGCTGGGGCTGCCGGTGGCCACCGAGCTGCTGCAGCCGATGCTTGCCCCCTACCTGGACGACCTGCTGGCCTGGGTGGCCATCGGTGCCCGCACCACCGAGTCCCAGCTGCATCGAGAGCTGGCCAGCGGCCTGGAGGCCGCCGTGGGCTTCAAGAACGGCACCGGTGGCGATATCAAGGTGGCGCTGGATGCCATGCAGGCCGCCGCCCATCCGCATCAGCACGTGGCGCTCAGTGCCGATGGCCGGCCGGTGATGCGGGAAACCGCCGGCAACCCCTACAGCCACGTGGTGCTGCGCGGCGGCCACGCCGGCCCCAACCACGACCGTGAGTCGGTGGCGGCCTGTCGGGAAGCGCTCGAGGGCGCCGGCCTCGCCCCGCGGCTGATGGTCGACTGCAGCCATGCCAACGCCTGCAAGGATCACCGCCGCCAGGGCGAGGTGCTGCGGGACGTGATCGACCAGCGGCTGGCCGGCGAGACGGCGCTGATGGGGCTGATGCTGGAGAGCCATCTGCAAGAGGGCAAGCAGCCGCTCACCCCCGGGCGACTGCGCCACGGCGTCTCGGTCACCGACGCCTGCCTGGGCTGGGAGACCACCGAGTCGCTGCTGTGTGAGGCCGCCGAGCGGCTGCGCTAAGGTTTCCCTAAGGTGGTTCGCCGGCCGGAGTATCGCCGTTTTCGTAGCGAGGGGCGCCGGGGATAGGCCGAAGGGGAGGTCCGATTCCAGGGAAGGAATCGGTAGTGTACAGGGAGGTATTCACAGCGCCTCCCCGAAGGCCTATCGCCGGATCAGCCGGTGCCGGTGGGTGAGGGGAAAGGAGAAGGCCTGTACCCCCACGGGCGTTGTCGGGATAATGCCGTCGATTCCCGATATGCCACGCCGGAGGCCCCGATGACATTCCAGTTCGAGCAGCACGACCCGGACACCTACCGCCGTAAGGCGCGACTGATCAGCGTGGCCATGGCCGGCCAGCTGATCGTCTTCGGCCTGGTGTTCTCCCAGCTTTTGACCGCCACCTTCGGCTCCAGCCTGTGGCTCAATGCCCTGGGCGTGCTGCTGGGCCTGATCGCCACCAGCCTGGTGTTCGCGGTCCTGCGCGAGCGCCCCTGGATGACCGAGATGCGCTATGTGTGGCAGCTCAAGCACCACCTCTCCCGGGTCAGCGGCTACCTGCCGACCCTGCGCCGCGAGATCGAGAACGGCAACCACCTGGCCCTGGACCTGCTGACCTTCTACCACCAGGGGATGCTCCAGCTCGCCGAGCTCAACGGCCGGACCCTGGACGACGATTCTGAGCTGCTCGCCGAGAAGCTGAAGGTGCGCCTGATGCGCCAGGAGAAGGGGCTCCCCGAGCGGGTCGACGGCTTCGACCCCGACGACCTGGCCGCCTTCAAGCGCGGCTGAAGGAAGCGATGCCTCAGGCCCTGGCCGCGTAGGCGTAGAGGAGCGTCTCCTGGGCGCTGACCGGTGCGCTGTCGCCGGGCTGCTGCTGACGGTAGCTGCCGTCGCTCTGCAAGAGCCAGCTCTGGCAGTTATCCACCAGGTAGGTCTCCAGGTCCTTGCGTACCCGGGCGGCCAGCTTCTTGCTGAGCAGCGGAAAGCAGGTCTCCACGCGGTGGAACATGTTGCGGGCCATGCCGTCGGCGCTGGAGCACCACACCTCCGGGGCGTTGCGGTTGTGGAAGTAGAAGACCCGGGTATGCTCGAGAAAGCGTCCGATGATCGAGCGTACCCGAATATTCTCCGAGACGCCGGGCAAGCCGGGACGCAGGCAGCACATGCCGCGAATGATCAGCTCGCACTCGACCCCGGCCCGGGAGGCCCGATAGAGGGCCTGGATCAGTTTGGGCTCGGTCAGCGCATTGCACTTGATGATCAGCCTTGCCGCGCGCCCCTGGCGGGCGTGCTCGGCTTCGCGCTCGATCATCGCCACCAGCCGCTCGTGTAGCGTGAAAGGGGCGTGGAGCAGCGTCTCGATACGCCGTGCCCGGCCCATGCCGGAGAGCTGCTGGAAGACCTTGTGCACGTCGGCACACAGCGTCGGGTTGGCGGTCAGCAGGCTGTAGTCGGTGTAGAGCCTTGCGGTCCTGGCATGGTAGTTGCCGGTGCCCAGGTGGGCATAGTGGCGCAGCCGGCCCTCCTCGCGGCGTACCATATGCATCAGCTTGGCGTGGGTCTTGTAGGCCATCACCCCGTAGATGACGATGGCCCCCGCCTCCTGCAGGCGGGCGGCAAGTGACAGATTGTCGGCCTCGTCGAAGCGGGCCCGCAGCTCGATCACCACCGTGACCTCCTTGCCGTTGCCGGCGGCCTCCACCAGCGCGCCGACGATGGCCGAGTCGGCGCCGGTGCGGTAGAGCGTCTGCTTGATGGCCAGCACCGCCGGGTCGCGGGCCGCCTCGCGCAGCAGGTCCTCCACCGGCGAGAAGCTCTGGAAGGGGTGGTGAAGCAGGATATCCTCGGCGGCGATGGCGGCGAACAGGCTCTCCTGGCGGCGCAGCGCCTTGGGCAGGCCAGGCGTGAAGGGGCGATAGCGCAGGTCCGGGTGCTCCACCTCGCCGAGTACCGAGATCATGCGGGTCAGGTTCACCGGGCCCTGGACGCGATAGAGGTCGGCGTCACCGAGTTCGAACTGCTTGAGCAGAAAACCGGCCAGCGCCTCGGGGCAGTTGTCGGCGACCTCCAGGCGCACGCCGCTGCCGTAGCGCCGCGCCAGCAGCTCGCCGCGCAGCGCCGAGGCCAGGTCGGAAACCTCCTCCGGGTCCACCGAGAGGTCAGCGTTGCGGGTCAGGCGGAACTGATAGAGTCCGCGGACCCGCATCCCCGGGAAGACCTCCTCGGCATGGGCGTGGATCATCGACGAGAGGAAGACGAATTCGCGAAAACCGTTCTCGCACAGTGCGTCGGGCAGGGCGATGATGCGCGGCAGCGACCGCGGTGCCGGCAGGATGGCGAGCCCCCCTTCGCGACCGAAGGCGTCCTTCCCCTCCAGCTCGACGATGAAGTTGAGACTCTTGTTGACCAGCCGGGGAAAGGGGTGGGAGGGGTCGAGTCCGATGGGGCTGACCACCGGCATGATCTCGGCCTCGACATAGTCGCGAATCCAGGCGGACTGCGCCTCGCTCCACTCACCGCGGCGCCGAAAGCGCACCCCCTTGGCCTCCAGGGCGGGGATCAGCGTCTCGTTGAGGATCCGGTACTGGCGCTCGACCTGCTCATGGGCGAGCCGGCCGATTTCGGCGAGCACCGCGCGTGGCGGGCTGCCGTCGGCGCCGCCGCTCTCGTCACCGAGCGCGACCTGGTGCTTGAGACCGGCGACCCGAATCTCGAAGAATTCGTCCAGGTTGGAGGAGAAGATCAGCAGGAACATTAGCCGGTCGAGCAGCGGGTGCGCCTCGTCCAGGGCCTGTTCCAGCACCCGGATGTTGAACTGCAGGTGCGATAGCTCGCGATTGAAGTAGAGCTCCGGGTCGGTCAGGTCGGCCTCGGGCAGCGCCTTGGGCTTGATGCCGGTACGGGTCTGGTTGAGGCGCGGCGGGCTGGGCTCGCTGGGCGCCTCGTCGCCCGCCGGTGTCACCGCGGGCCGGGTGTCATCGGTCGAGGCGCCGTCCCGCCGTGAAGGGGGCGATGGCGGGGGGCTGTGCGCGTCTTCCATGGTCTCTCCCGGGAGGTGAGACGCAGGGGTGCCGCGCGATCCGCCGCCCCCCTGCGGTCATTGGGCGAGCAGGCGCGCCGCTCGCTTGGCAAAGTAGGTGAGCACGCCGTCGGCGCCGGCACGCTTGAAGCAGAGCAGCGATTCGAGGATCACCGCATCGGCCTCCAGCCAGCCGTTCTCGAAGGCGGCCATGTGCATGGCGTATTCGCCGCTGACCTGGTAGGCGTAGGTGGGCACCTTGAGCTCGTCCTTGACGCGCCGCACCACGTCCAGATAGGGCATCCCCGGCTTGACCATCACCATGTCGGCGCCCTCGGCGAGGTCCAGCGCCACCTCGTGCAGGGCCTCCTCGCCGTTGGCCGGGTCCATCTGGTAGGTGCGCTTGTCCGCCTTCCCCAGGTTGGCAGCCGAGCCCACGGCGTCCCGGAAGGGGCCGTAGTAGTGCGAGGCGTACTTGGCGCTATAGGCCATGATGCGGGTGTTCACCAGGTGCTCCTGCTCCAGCACCTGGCGGATCTCGCCAATACGGCCGTCCATCATGTCCGAGGGGGCCACCACGTCGGCACCCGCCTCGGCGTGGGACAGGGCCTGCTTGAGCAGGGTCTCCACGGTGCGGTCGTTGAGCACGTAGCCGGCGGCGTCGATGATGCCGTCCTGACCGTGGCTGGTGTAGGGGTCCAGGGCCACGTCGGTGATGATGCCGAGTTCGGGCACGGCGTCCTTCAGCGCGCGTACGCTGCGCTGTACCAGGCCGCTGGCGCTGTAGGCCTCTTCGGCGAGCTCGCTCTTCAGCGACTGGTCGACCACCGGGAACAGCGCCATGGCGGGAATGCCCAGATCGCGGGCCTCCCGGGCCTCCTCGATCAGCAGATCCAGGGAGAGCCGCTCGACCCCGGGCATCGAAGGCACCGCCTCGCGTCGCTGCTCGCCGTCGAGCACGAACACCGGCCAGATCAGGTCGGCCGGGGTCAGGGTGTTTTCGCGCATCAGGCGGCGCGAGAAGTCATCGCGGCGCATGCGGCGCATGCGCGTGGCGGGAAACTGGCGCGTGGTCATGAAACTCAAGGCTCTCTGCTCCGGCTGTGGTGCCATGCTCGCCATGCCGGCCAGTGTGCCGGCATGCCATGACGGTTCGATGACACCCGTTATCGATGCCTCGAGTATATCAGCGCGGCTCGCCGCCGGAAGCCGCGCCTTGTCGCACCCGGTATGACTCTCTAAAGTGTGGGCTTCAGGATTCCAGGTGAGAGCCCATGGGAATCGCGAGTCGCGACTGCTCCAGGGCGTCGCTTCGCGGTCCCATCTTCGAGGAGAAAGGCATGAGTAAACAGGTGGCGGTCATCCTGTCGGGCTGCGGCGTCTACGATGGCTCGGAAATCTACGAGACGACCCTGACGCTGCTGCGGCTGGATCAGCTGGGTATCGGCTATCGCTGCTTCGCGCCGGATATCGCGCAGCATCACGTCATCGACCATCGCAGCGGCGAGGTGGCCGAGGGCGAGGCGCGCAACGTGCTGGTCGAGTCCGCCCGGCTGGCGCGGGGCGAGATCAGCGACCTTGCGACCCTCGAGGCCGGCGAGTTCGACGCGGTGATCCTGCCCGGCGGCTTCGGCGCGGCCAAGAACCTGTCGAATTTCGCCGAGGCCGGCGACGACATGGCGATCCTCGAGGGGCTGGCCGAGCCGCTGGGCGAATTCTATGCGGCGCGCAAGCCCATCGGCCTGATGTGCATTGCCCCGGCCCTGGTGCCGCGGCTGCTGGGGCCGGGCATCGCCGTGACCGTGGGCCATGATCCGGGCGTCTCCGGGGCGATCAGCGCCATGGGCGGGTTGCACCGCAGCTGCGGGGTCGAGGATATCGTGGTCGACTTCGAGAACCGCGTGGTGACCACGCCGGCCTATATGCTGGCCACCCGCATCAGCGAGGCCGCCACCGGGATCTTCAAGCTGGTCGACCGCATCGACGAGCTGATGGATCTGTGACCCGGCGGCGCCGGGAGCGTTGAGCCGTAAGCGATAAGTCGGAAGCCACAACACCCTGTGGCTTGACCACAGGGTTCAGTTCAGAGTTTGGGGCGTTGCTTGAGCGGCGCCGGGGACAGGTCGAAGCGGAGGTCCGATGCCAGGGAGGGCATCGGTAGCGCCCAGGGAGGGGTTCACAGCGCCTCCGCGTAGGCCTGTCGCCGGGCAAGCCGTTCTGGCAACCATCCGGCTGACGCTATTCTTTCTCCGCTTCGCGCTGCTTCTTGCGCCGCGCCAGGCGGCCGAACAGCAGGCCCACCTCGTAGAGCAGGTACATGGGGAGTGCCAGCAGACTCTGGGAGATGACGTCCGGCGGGGTCAGCAGCATGCCCACCACGAAGCAGCCCAGGATGATATAGGGGCGCTTCTGCGACAGGCTCTCCACCGTGGTCGCTCCGGAGGCGATCAGCAGGAAGGTGGCGATGGGAATCTCGAAGGCGACGCCGAAGGCGAAGAACAGCTTGAGGACGAAGTTGAGGTAGGCGTTGATGTCGGTCATCACCGCCACGTCCTCCGGCCCGGTCTGGGTGAAGAACGAGAACAGCAGCGGGAAGACCGCGTAGTAGGCGAAGGCCGCACCGGCATAGAACAGCGCCACGCTGGAGGCCAGTATCGGCATCGCCAGCGCCTTCTCGTTGTCGTAGAGTCCCGGCGCCACGAAGGCCCAGGCCTGGTGCAGCACGTAGGGAATGGCGACGAAAACCGCCACCACCAGGGTCAGTTTGAAGGGCGCCAGGAAGGGCGAGGCCACCTCGGTGGCGATCATCTGGGAGCCCTCGGGCAGCAGCGACATCAGCGGCTGGGCCACGAAGGTATAGATCTCGTTGGCGAAGGGGTAGAGCCCGAGGAAGATCACCAGGATCGCCACCACGCTGCGCAGCAGTCGCGAGCGCAGTTCGATCAGGTGTTCGATCAGCGGTGCCTGCTCCAATTCCTGCTTGTCACCGGAGTCGCTCATCGTGAAGCGGCGTCCTTGTCATCGTCGGTGGGAGAGGAGGGCGCGTCGCCGGCACTCCTGGCGCTGGCCAGGGCGTCGTCGAGACGTGCCGCGGGCGACGGCGGCGTCTCGCCATCGTCGTCCTTGCCCGCAGCTGCCTTGGGCATGTCGTCATCGCCTCGGCGCGGCGTCGAGGAGGCGTAGGGCTCGGCGATGCTCTCCACGTCGCGCTTGGCCTTGTCGAGGCTCTCGTCGAGCTTGTCCTGCTGCTCCTTGAGCTTCTGACGCAGCTCCTCCGCCTCGAGCTGGGCGTTGATCTCCCGCTGCATCCCCGAGACGGTGCGCTTGATCTTGCCGATCCACAGGCCCAGGGTGCGCGCCGCCTTGGGCAGGCGCTCCGGCCCCAGCACCAGCAGCCCCACGACCCCGAGGATCAGCAGTTCGAGAAAGCCGATATCGAACATGGCGGCTTACTTGCGCTCTTCCCGGTCCTCGACTTTGTCCTCGGCCTTCTCCTCGGCCCGGACGTCATAGGTATTGGGCGGCTCCTCATGGGAGACCTTGGCCTGGGCCTTGTCCTTGTCGTCTTTGTCGTCCTCGTTCACCGCCTGCTTGAAGCCCTTGACCGCGCCGCCAAGGTCGGTGCCCACGTTGCGCAGCTTCTTGGTGCCGAAGATCAGGATGATGATGCCGAGCACGATCAGCAGTTGCCAGATACTGATGCCACCTAACATGAAGGATTCCTCTGATTCGATGTTCCGGAGAACGGGTTCACTTGGACCTCGCGGCCTTCTCTTCGTGCCCGGAAATGCCGAAGCGGCGGGCCAGTTCGTCGAGCACCTCGCGGTGGTCGAGCCCCAGATGCGATAGCATCACCAGGCTATGAAACCACAGGTCGGCGGTTTCGGCGACCAGCGCCTTGCGCTGGGCCTCGCCGCCGTTTTCGGCATCCTTGGCCGCCAGCAGGGTTTCGGTGGCTTCCTCGCCGACTTTCTCGAGTATCTTGTTCAGCCCCCGGTGATGCAAGGCGGCCACGTAGGAGTCGTCGGGGTCGGCGGTGCGTCGCTGCTCCAGTACCTTGAAGAGTTCGTCGAGAATATCACGCATGACAGGCCTTCCGGTTGCGATGGATCAAGATCATTGCCAGGCCAGCAGCGCCAGGCCGATGGCGGCCGCCGCCAGCACCGGCCACGGCTGGGCGCCGGCCCACTCGCTCAGCGGCTGCCAGGCCAGCGCCAGGGCCACCAGCAGCAGGCCCAGGCGCAGCCGCCGCCCGCTGCGCCGGGTCTTTGCCAGCTGATGGCGGATGCCGTCCACGGCCACCGCCTGGCGGTTGCGCTGGCGATGCTCGTGTTCGACGCGACTGAGCGCCTGGTGGGCCAGGGTCGGCAGCTCGGGCAGCTGGCGCGACAGCTCCGGGGCCTGGCGCTTGAGCGACTCCCACAGCCCGCTGGCGCCGGCACGCTCCTTCATCCAGCGTTCCAGGTAGGGCTTGGCGGTGGTCCAGAGGTCCAGGTCGGGGTAGAGCTGACGGCCCAGGCCCTCGATGTTAAGCAGGGTCTTCTGCAGCAGCACCAGCTGCGGCTGCACCTCCATGTTGAAACGCCTGGCGGTCTGGAACAGGCCCAGCAGCACCTGGCCGAAGGAGATGTCCTTGAGGGGTTTTTCGAGGATCGGCTCGCACACGGTGCGGATCGCCGCGGCGAACTCGTTGGCGCGGGTATCCTCGCCCACCCAGCCCGACTCGATGTGCAGGGCGGCCACTTCATAATAGTCCTGATGGAAGAAGGCCAGCAGGTTGCGCGCCAGGTAGTCCTGGTCCTCGCGGGTCAGGCTGCCGACGATGCCGCAGTCGATGGCGATGTACTGGGGGTCGTGGGGGTGCTCGCGGGTGACGAAGATATTGCCCGGGTGCATGTCGGCGTGGAAGAAATTGTCGCGAAACACCTGGGTGAAGAAGATCTCCACGCCGCGCTCGGCGAGCTTCTTGAGGTCGGTGCCTTGGGCGACCAGGGCCGCGGTGTCGGCCACGGGGATACCGTAGATCCGCTCCTGGACCATCACCCGGCGACGGGTATGGGACCAGTGGATGGCCGGTACGAAGAGCAGCGGCGAGTCCTTGAAGTTGCGCTTGAGCTGGGAGGTGTTGGCGGCCTCCTTGTGCAGGTCGAGCTCGTCGAACAGGGTCGCCTCGTAGTCGCGCACCACCTCGACGGGGCGCAGGCGGCGCGCCTCGGGAATCCGCGCCAGCACCCCGGCGACCCGGTACATCAGCGCCATGTCCTGGCGCATCACTCGATCGATGCCCGGGCGGATGATCTTGGCCACCACTTCCTCGCCGCTGTGCAGGCGGGCGGCATGCACCTGGGCGATGGAGGCCGAGGCCAGCGGCTCGGGGTCGAAGTGGGCGAAGGCCGTCGCCAGGGGCATGCCCAGCTCCGCCTCCACCAGCGCGCTGGCCTCGCGGCCGGGGAAGGGCGGCACCTGATCCTGCAGGCGCTTGAGCTCGTCGGCGATGTCTTCGGGCAGCAGGTCGCGGCGGGTGGAGAGCAGCTGGCCGAACTTGACGAAGATCGGGCCGAGGGCCTCCAGGGCCAGGCGCAGGCGCTCGCCGCGGCTGCGCTCGCCGACCGGCACGGCGCGCAGGGGCGAGAGGGTGAACATCAGCCGCAGCGGCCAGGGCAGTCGCTCCAGCGGCAGCAGGGTGTCGAGGCGAAAGCGGGTGATCACCCACAGGATGCGCAGCAGTCGCAGGTTCATCACTTCGATGCCTCGCGTTCCAGTCGACGCCGCAGCCGCGTCAGGCGCGCCTCGAGGCGGTCGGTGGCGACTTCCAACTCGGTGAGATGGTCGCGCAGGGCCTCGAGCTGATGGCGGCCGGGCAGCCAGCGGGCTTCCTCGAAGACGTACTCGGCGACGTCGGCGGTCAGCTCGTCGCGGGTGCGCAGCCCCCAGCGGCCGATGCGACGCAGCCCCTCGGCCAGCGAATGGGCGGGTATGTCGCCGAGCCAGTGGGCCAGCTCCGCCTCCCAATCGAGCTCGAGGTCCAGGAACAGGTCGCGGACCTCCTCCAGCAGGTGGATGCGCCCGCGCACCGCCAGCCGGCCCTGGAACATCAGCCGCTCCATGGGCTGGCCGCCGAGCAGCTCGCCGAGGGTCTCGGCGTCGAGCTCGACGACGGCGTCGGCGGCGGTCTCGTCGGCGTGCTCCTGGCGCAGCAGGTCGAGGCCGTGGGCGTGAAAGCTGACCAGCAGCGTCAGGGCCGGCTGCTCCAGGCGCAGCAGCAGGCGGCTGCCGGCGAGGCGCGCCAGGCGGCCCGGGGCCGCCGGGTCGCGGGCGAGCAGGGCGTTGAGCATGCGCTCGATGCCGGCCAGCAGCAGGGTGGGTGTCAACGTCATTACGGCCTCAGAGCTTGATGCCGCGGTGCAGGGCGACGATGCCCCCGGTGAGGTTGGTGTACTCGACACGCTCGAGCCCGGCGGTTTCCATCATCGCCTTGAGGTGCTCCTGGTCGGGGTGCATGCGAATCGACTCGGCGAGGTAGCGATAGCTATCGGCGTCACCCGCCACCAGTTCGCCCATCCTGGGCAGCAGCCGGAAGGAGTATTCGTCATAGGCCTTGGAAAGCAGCGGGTTGCTGGGGTGGGAGAACTCCAGCACCAGCAGGCGGCCGCCGGGCTTGAGCACCCGGGCCATGGAGCGCAGGGCGGCGTCCTTGTCGGTGACGTTGCGCAGGCCGAAGGCGATGGTGATGCAGTCGAAGCTGTTGTCGGGGAAGGGCAGGCACTCGGCGTTGGCCTGGACGTACTCGACGTTGCCGCCCACGCCGTTATCGAGCAGTTTGTCGCGGCCGACCCGCAGCATCGACTCGTTGATGTCCGCCAGCACCACCCGGCCGCGGGGACCGACCATGCGCGAGAACTTGAGCGTCAGGTCGCCGGTGCCGCCGGCGATGTCGAGCACGCTGTGGCCGGGGCGGACCCCCGAGCGCTCCAGGGTCAGGCGCTTCCACAGGCGGTGGATGCCCATCGACATCAGGTCGTTCATGATGTCGTAGCGGGCCGCCACGGAGTGGAAGACATGGGCCACTCGCGAGGCCTTTTCCTCGACCGGGACTTCCTGGTAGCCGAAGTGGGTGGTGCGCTTGTCGCTGGGGCTCATGCCGTAGGGCTCCCGAATCGCTGCGGTGGTCGACAGGCCTGCCGGCCTCGAATGCGCGATATTGTAGCCTTCCCCGGCGGCGATTGTCTTGACGCGAGTCCTCTTACAGCTGCTTGATCTCTATGCCCAGCGGTTCCCGGCGGGCGCCGGCCTGCTCCAGTCGCTTCAGGTAGTCCGCCCAGTTGGCCTCGCGGTGTTCGATCAGCCACCACAGGTACTCCCAGCTGTAGAGGCCGCTGTCGTGGCCGTCGTCGAAGTGCAGCTTGAGCGCGTAGCGGCCGGTCGGGGTGATGTTCTTCAGGCCGACGAACTTCTTGCCCACCTGCAGGGTTTCCTGGCCGCGGCCGTGGCCGCGTACCTCCGCGGAGGGGGAGAAGACCCGCAGGTACTCCACCGACAGCCGGTAGCGCTCGCCATCCGGATAGGTCAGCTCCAGCTCGCGGGCCTGCTTGTGGTAGTGGACATTGCTGGGAACGGGGGCGGTCATGGTCTGGCTCCTAGAGAATATACCGCGACAGGTCCTCGTCCATGGCCAGTTCGCCGAGCTGGGAGTCCACGTAGGCGGCGTCGATCGCCAGTGGCGTGCCGATGTCGGCGCCCCTGAACGAGGCCTCCTCGAGCAGGCGCTCCATCACCGTATGCAGGCGCCTCGCGCCGATGTTCTCGGTGCCCTCGTTGACCTTCCAGGCGATCTCAGCGATGCGCTCGATGCCGTCGGCGGTGAAGTTGATCTCCAGCCCCTCGGTGGCCAGCAGCGCCTTGTACTGCTTGGTCAGCGACGCCGAAGGCTCGGTGAGGATGCGCTTGAAGTCGTCCGGCGACAGCGCATTGAGCTCGACGCGGATCGGCAGGCGGCCCTGCAGCTCGGGGATCAGGTCCGAGGGGCGCGACAGGTGGAAGGCGCCGGAGGCGATGAACAGGATATGGTCGGTCTTGACCATGCCGTACTTGGTGGAGACCGTGGAGCCCTCGATCAGCGGCAGCAGGTCGCGCTGTACGCCCTCGCGGGAGACTTCGCCGCCGCTGGACTGGCCGCTGCCCTTGGCGACCTTATCGATCTCGTCGAGGAAGACGATGCCGTGCTGCTCCACCGCCTCGATGGCGCGGTGCTTGATCTCCTCCTCGTTGACCAGCTTGGCGGCCTCCTCGTCGCGCAGCAGGGCGAAGGCGTCCTTCACCGCCACCCGGCGGGTCTCGCTCTTCTGCTTGCCCATGCCGGCGAACAGGCTCTGCAGCTGGCTGGTCATCTCCTCCATGCCCGGCGGCGTCATGATATCGATGCCCGGGCCCTGGGGGGTGATCTCGATGTCGATCTCCTTGTCGTCGAGCTGGCCTTCGCGGAGCTTCTTGCGAAAGATCTGGCGCGTCGAGCTGTCGGCGCGGGCATTGTCTTCCTGGCCGCGGGGCGGCGGCAGCAGGGCGTCGAGGATACGGTCCTCGGCGGCGTCCTCGGCACGGTGGCTCACCTCCTCCTTGGCCTGCTCGCGCACCAGCTTGATGGCGGCCTCGGTCAGATCGCGGATGATCGAGTCCACGTCGCGACCCACATAGCCCACCTCGGTGAACTTGGTGGCCTCGATCTTGATGAAGGGCGCCCGGGCGAGCTTGGCCAGGCGGCGGGCGATCTCGGTCTTGCCCACCCCGGTGGGGCCGATCATCAGGATGTTCTTGGGGGTCACCTCGGGGCGCAGCTCGTCGTCGAGCTGCATGCGCCGCCAGCGGTTGCGCAGGGCGATGGCCACGGCGCGCTTGGCGTCCTGCTGGCCGATGATGAACTGGTCCAGGGCGTGGACGATTTCGCGGGGAGTCATCTGGGTCATGATGGCGGCCTTAACGTTCCGTGGAAGAGCGTTCGGAAGAGAGTTCTTCGAGGGTGACGTGGTGGTTGGTGAACACGCAGATATCACCGGCGATGGCCAGCGACTTCTCGGTGATCTCCCGGGCCGAGAGCTCGGTATTCTCGAGCAGCGCGCGGGCCGCGGCCAGGGCGTAGTTGCCGCCGGAGCCGATGGCGATGATGCCGCGCTCGGGCTCCACCACGTCGCCGTTGCCGGTGATGATCAGCGAGGCCTCCTTGTTGGCCACGGCCAGCAGCGCCTCCAGCCGACGCAGGGCGCGGTCGGTGCGCCAGTCCTTGGCCAGCTCCACGGCGGCCTTGACCAGGTTGCCCTGGTACTTCTCCAGCTGCGCCTCGAAGCGCTCGAAGAGGGTGAAGGCGTCGGCGGTGCCGCCGGCGAAGCCCGCCAGCACCTCGCCGCGGTAGAGACGGCGGACCTTGCTGGCGTTGCCCTTCATCACGGTGTTGCCAAGCGACACCTGGCCGTCACCGGCCAGTGCGACCTGGTCACCGCGGCGCACGGAAACGATCGTGGTCATGGAGAAAGACTCCGTAACGGGGAGCCGGGGCTCCCGATGACTTTCGGCGCCGCGGGATGCCGGGCGCCTTGACTGAGCTTCAGGGGAGGTGCGGGCGCGCCGGCCCGAATTCAAGACTTCAAGGGAATCGCCGAGTCACGTTTCGAGCGAAGAGAGGCAGGTCGCCGCCGGAACGGAGCAACCGGAGTTGACTGGCTGCTCAATGAGGATTGTGACGGTCCGACGCTTCGGTACCGCCGGCGACCTGGATATCGAGCGCAGTAGTGAATCGGTGATTTCCTAGTTTTGCAGGCGGATCAACAGCGGCTCGATCCCCTGGGTGATCATCAGATCCTGGGCGCGGTTGAGCTCGCGGGTGTCGTCGTAGGGGCCCACTTGCACCCGATGCCAGGTCTCGCCGCCGGAGGCCTGGACCTGGCTGACCTGGGCCACCAGGCTGAGGTTGCGCAGGCGCTGCTTGAGCTGCTCGGCGTCGCCCGATTCGCGGAACGAGGCCGCCTGCAGCATATAGCGCGACGGGCTGCTCGTCGTGACCGGGCTGGCCTCCTCCCCGCCGTTGGCGGCTTCGCTGGCGTCGCCTTGCAGGTTGGCGGCGATCACCTGGGCGATGGGGTCGTCCTCCGGCGCTTCGCTGGCGGCGGCCGGTGGCGGCGGCGGCGCCGAGCCCACTTCGCCGCGGGGGGCGACCACCTCGGATTCCGGCAGCAGGGTGTAGAACTCGAAGGTGGGCATGCGCGGCTCACTGGCCTCGGGCGGCGCCTCGTCCCGGGGTTCGCTGGCCGGTGGCCGGGGCAGCACCGTGGCCAGGGGGGAGTCGTGCCCCTCCTGCCAGGGGGCGGTGCCATGCTGATGCTGGGCCAGCAGGAAGCCGGCGGCGAGGCCCGCAATCCCCCACAGCCAGCCGGGCAGCCGGAAGCCCTCGCGACGGCGGGGCGGGCGGCGGCTGCTGGTGGCGCCACGTTTCTTCGGGGCGGGGCGGCGGGCCATGGATCACATCTCCTCGGGTGCGCTCACACCCATGAGGTCGAGGCCGTTGCGCAGCACCTGCCGGGTGGCCAGGCCCAGCGCCAGACGAGCGTTGCGCAGCTCGTCATCCTCGACCATGACTTTCACTGCGTTGTAGCAGGAGTGGAAGTCGGCGGCCAGGTCGAGCAGGTACTGGGCGACCTGCTGCGGCTCGCGGGCGGCGGCGGCATGCTCGACCACTTCCGGGAAGCGTGCCAGGCGGTTCATCAGCGCCTTCTCCTGGTCGGCGTCGAGCCGCGCCAGGCTGACCATGGCCAGGTCGTGGTCGAAGGGCAGGGCGTCGGCCTCGGCGCGACGCAGCATGCTGCAGACCCGGGCGTGGGCGTACTGCACGTAGTAGACCGGGTTGTCGTTGGACTGGGAGCGGGCCAGGTCGATGTCGAAGGTGAGCTGGGAGTCCGCCCGGCGCGCGGCGAGAAAGAAGCGGGTGGCGTCGCGGCCCACTTCGTCGATCAGGTCGCGCACGGTGACGTAGCTGCCGGCGCGCTTGGAGAGCTTCACCTCGACCCCGGAGCGGGTCACCATCACCATCTGGTGCAGCACATAGTCGGGCCAGCCCTCGGGGATGCCCGTTTCCAGGGCCTGCAGGCCGGCGCGCACCCGGGTCACGGTGGAGTGATGGTCCGCGCCCTGCTCGTTGATCACGGTGCCAAAGCCGCGCTGCCACTTGTCCAGGTGGTAGGCCACGTCGGGCAGGAAGTAAGTGTAGCCGCCGTCGGACTTGCGCATCACCCGGTCCTTGTCGTCGCCGAAACGGGTGGTGCGCAGCCACAGGGCCCCTTCGCGCTCGTAGGTGTGGCCGTTGGCAATGAGTCGGTCGACCACTGCCTCGACCTTGCCCTGCTCGTAGAGCGACGACTCCAGGAAGTAGACATCGAATTCGACGCCGAAGGCCTTGAGGTCGAGGTCCTGCTCGCGGCGCAGCCAGGCCACGGCGAATTCGCGGATGGCCTCGAGATCCTCAGGGTCGCCCTTGGCGGTGACGTGGCGGTCGTCGGCATGGACAGTGGCGCCGGCCAGGTAGTCCTTGGCCACCTCGACGATGTAGTCGCCGCGGTAGCCGTCGGCGGGCCAGGCGCTGCTGCTCGGCTCGATGCCCTTGACGCGGGCCTGGACGGAGAGCGCCAGGTTGCTGATCTGGGCGCCGGCGTCGTTGTAGTAAAACTCGCGGGTGACGTCGAAGCCGGTGGCCTCGAGCAGGCGGCACAGGCAGTCGCCGATGGCCGCCCCGCGACCATGGCCCACGTGCAGCGGGCCGGTGGGGTTGGCCGAGACGAATTCCACCTGCACCTTCTGCCCCTTGCCCTTGAGGGTGCGGCCGAAGGTGTCGCCGGAGTCGAGCACCTGCCGCACGATCTGGGCGGCCGCGTCGGTGGCGGCGAAAAAGTTGATGAAGCCGGGGCCGGCGATCTCGACACGGGTCACGGCGGCGCTTTCGGGCAGGGCGGCCACCAGCGTCTCGGCCAGCTCGCGGGGCTTCTTGCCGGCCGGCTTGGCCAGCGCGAGCGCCAGATTGGTGGCGTAGTCGCCGTGGGCCTTGTCCTTGGTGGGATCGACCTTGATGGTCGGTGCGGCATCGGCGGGCAGCACGCCCTGCTGTTTGAGCGTGTCGAGGGCGTTCTCGAGCAGGGAAACGATGGTGTCTTTCATGAAGCGGTTATGTCCTGTAGCGGCGGGCGCATGAGGTAGAGACGGCGACTAGGCACTCGCGAAGGGCGCGGCCACGAAAGTTGGGCTGGTCGGCCATTATCGGCAATTGTGGCGCGGCTTTAAAGGTGTGGGGCTCAGGCCAGTGTCTGGGGGTCGATATCCAGCGACCAGCGCACCCGCCGCGCCTCGGGGGAGGCCTCGAGCCAGGCGCTCAGCTGGGCGCAGGCCTCGTGCAGCTGGCTGCGCCGGTCGGCGGCCAGCATCAGCTGCAGGTGGTAGCGCCCCTGGCGCCGTTCCATGGGTGCAGGCACCGGGCCCAGGCAGTCCACCGCCAGCTGCCGCTCGGCGAGCCATCGTCGCAGCGCGGCGGCGGCCTCGCCCCCCAGCGTCGTGGCGGCCGCTTCCCGGGGGCTCTCCAGGCGTAGCAGGGCGAGGAAGCGAAACGGCGGCAGCCGGGCGGCCCGGCGCTCCTCGAGCAGGCGCTCGGCCAGGGCGTCGTAGCCCTGCCGGGCCAGCAGCTGCAGGTGCGGGTCGTCGTCATGCAGCGTCTGCACCAGCACCCGCCCGGGGTGGGCGGCCCGGCCCGCGCGCCCGGCCACCTGCTCGAGCAGCTGGGCGCTGTGCTCCAGGGCGCGGAAGTCGCTGGCGTAGAGCCCGGCATCGGCATTGACCACCACCACCAGGGTGACATGGGGGAGATGGTGCCCCTTGGCGAGCATCTGGGTGCCCACCAGCAGGCAGGGCTCGCCGCGCCGCACCTGGGTCAGCACCGCCTCGAGGGCGTCGCGGCGGCGGGTGCTGTCGCGGTCGATGCGGTGCACGGCCACCTTGGGAAACAGCGCCGCCAGCGTCTCCTCGGTGCGCTCGGTGCCGCTGCCCAGCGGGCGCAGGTCAGCGCTGCCGCATTCGGGGCAGGCGTCGGGAATCGGGCGCCGCTTGTCGCAGTGGTGGCAGGCGAGCATCGGCGGCTGGCGGTGCAGGGTCATGCGCGCGTCGCAGGCCTCGCACTCGGCCAGCCACCCGCAGGCGTGGCAGGCCAGCGTCGGGGCGAAGCCGCGGCGGTTGATGAACACCAGCACCTGGTGGCCGGCGGCCAGGGTCTCGCCGATCGCGGCGATGGCCGGGGGGATCAGCCCGCCCTGGCGGGGGCGACCGCGCAGGTCGAGCAGCTCCAGCCGGGCCGGGGCGTGGCGGCTGGCGCGGCGGGTCAGGCGCAGGTGGCGGTAGTCGCCTTGCCGGGCGCGCTGCAGGCTCTCCAGGGACGGGGTGGCGCTGCCCAGTACCAGCGGGATGGCGTGGCGGTGGGCGCGGGCCACGGCCAGGTCCCGGGCGTGGTAGCGAAGCCCCTCCTGCTGCTTGAAGGAGCCGTCGTGCTCCTCGTCGACGATGATCACCCCCGGGCGCGCCAGGGGGGTGAAGATCGCCGAGCGGGTGCCGATGACGATGGGCGCCCGGCCGCTGGCGGCGGCCTCCCAGGCATCCAGGCGCTCGTGATCGGTGAGCCCCGAGTGCAGGGCCACCACCGGGGCCCGGAAGCGGCGGCGAAAGCGCGCCAGGGTCTGGGGGGTCAGGCCGATCTCCGGAACCAGCAGCAGCGCCTGGCCGCCGCGCTCGACCACCGCCTCGATCAGCTGCAGATAGACCTCTGTCTTGCCGCTGCCGGTGACGCCGTGTAGCAGGCAGGGGTGAAAGCCGTCCAGGCGCTGGTGGATCGCGGCCAGGGCCGCCGCCTGCTCGCCGTTCAGGGGGAGCGGGGGCTCGGCCAGCAGGCGGCCGGCGTGGGGCGTGGCGGCGGTCAGCGGGATCTCGCGGCACGCTACCAGGCCCTTGGCGGCGAGCGCCTTGAGCTGATCGCGGCTGAAGCCCTGGGCGAGAATCGCCTGGGCGGCCAGGCCCTGGGGGTGCTGGGCGAGCATCGTCAGCAGCTCGGCCTGGCGCGGGGCGCGCCTGAGTCGCGCGTCGTCCGCCGCGAGCCCCTGGGCGGTGGCCTGCCACTGCTCGCGCATGCGGCTCGCCAGGGCTCTCCCCTGGCGCAGCAGCACGGGCATGGCCTGGTGCAGGGTATCGCCCAGCGGATGCTGGTAGTAGCGGGCGGTGAATCGGCACAGCCACAGCCAGTCGTCGGGCAGCGGGTCGGCATCCAGCCAGCCGTCGACGGGTTTCAGCCTCGCCAGAGGCAGATCGCTGTCTTGCACGCAGTCGACCACCACGCCAACCACCTGGCGCCGGCCGAAGGGCACCTGGACGCGCAGGCCCGGCCGCCAGCCGTCGGGCGGCGGCGTTTGGCAGGGGCGGTAGTCGAACAGCCGGCGCAGCGGCGTGGGCACGGCCACGCGAAGCACCCGGGGCTGGGGCGGGCGGGGGGAATCGGGCAATTGGCCTCCGGCGCTGGCTCTGCTAGAATGCGCGGCCGCCGTGGCGCCTGGCGCCTGCTGGCGGCAACCGGTTAGTATGTAACGACAGACAACCCGTATGCGGTGCCTGGCAATGGATCAGGTGGCGGCATACCGCTTCATGAGGCTCAAGATGAAACAAGGTATCCACCCGGATTACAAGACGGTCACCGCCACCTGCTCCTGTGGCGCGACCTTCGAAGTCGGCTCCACGGTCGGCCACGACCTGTCGCTGGACGTTTGCTCCCAGTGTCACCCCTTCTATACCGGCAAGCAGAAGCAGGCCACCACCGGGGGTCGCGTCGAGCGCTTCAACAAGCGCTTCGGGGCCGCCATCAAGCGTGGCTGAGTCGTCGCCGCCGGCCGAGCATGTCAGGCAAAAAGAAACCCGCCATCCGGCGGGTTTCTTTTTGCCTGGACCGCAGCGTTCGGTCAGCGATAAGCAATGGCTTATGGCTGGGTCTTTTTGCATAAGTTGCAGTAAATGGCTGCCATCATCCCTGAACGGGCGAGCAAAGTTCGCGAAAAGGTCCGGTGTTGAGATGTGGAAAGTTTTTCTATATTCTGTATACACTCGTTTTCACCTTGATAACGGAATACCGCATGACAGACGCCAAGAAGCAGGCCGCGCTGGACTATCACGCCAAGCCCATTCCCGGAAAGCTCTCGGTGGAGCTGACCAAGCCCACCGCTACCGCTCGTGACCTTTCCCTGGCCTACAGCCCGGGAGTCGCCGAGCCGGTTCGTGAAATCGCCCGGGATCCGGAGAACGCCTACCGCTACACCGGCAAGGGCAACCTGGTGGCGGTGATCTCCGACGGCAGCGCCATCCTGGGGCTCGGCAACCTGGGGCCGCTGGCCAGCAAGCCGGTGATGGAAGGCAAGGGGGTGCTGTTCAAGTGCTTCGCCGGCATTAATTCGGTCGACGTCGAGGTCAATGCCGAGAGTCCCCAGGCCTTCATCGATACCGTGGCGCGGATTGCCGACAGCTGGGGCGGCATCAACCTCGAGGACATCAAGGCGCCGGAGTGCTTCGAGATCGAGGAGGCACTGATCGAGCAGTGCAGCATCCCGGTCTTCCATGACGACCAGCACGGCACCGCCATCGTCACCGCCGCCGGCATGCTCAATGCCCTGGAGATCGCCGGCAAGCGGCTGGAAGACGCCAAGATCGTCTGTCTGGGGGCGGGGGCGGCGGCCATCGCCTGCATGAAGCTACTGGTCTCCTGCGGGGCGCGCTCCGAGAATCTGGTGATGCTCGACCGCCGCGGGGTGATCCACGCCGGGCGCGAGGGGCTCAACCCCTACAAGGCGATGTTCGCCGTGGAGACCGACAAGCGCACCCTGGACGATGCCATCGACGGTGCCGATGTCTTTATCGGGCTTTCCGGTCCGAACCTGATGAGCGCCGATCATATCCGCAAGATGGCGCCCAATCCGGTGGTCTTCGCCTGCACCAACCCGGACCCGGAGATTCACCCCGACGTGGCCCGCGATGCCCGTCCGGACGTGATCATGGCCACCGGCCGCTCGGACTTCCCCAACCAGGTCAACAACGTGCTGGGCTTCCCGTTCATCTTCCGCGGTGCGCTGGACGTGCGTGCCACCCGTATCAACGAGGAGATGAAGATCGCCGCGGTGCATGCGCTCAAGGACCTGGCCCGCGAGCCGGTGCCCCAGCATGTGCTCGAGGCCTATGAGCGTGAGCACATGGAGTTCGGTCGCGACTACATCATTCCCACCCCGGTGGACGTGCGCCTGCTCGACCGGGTCACCTCGGCGGTGGCCCAGGCGGCGGTGGATTCCGGCGTGGCCCGGCGCCCCTATCCGGCCCACTATCCGCTCAAGACCGTGGACGACGTCTACGGCGGCTGACGCGGCTTTTGCTTTGCGCTGACCTTCGACGCCGGCCCCAAGGGGCCGGCGTCGTCATGTCAGGGCTGCCAGCTGTAGAGCACTAGAAGATCGCCTCGTAGGAGCCGGTGCCCTGCGCACCGCTGCGCCGCTCGACCTCCTGCTCGATGCGTCGCGACTCCTGGTCCGGCAGGAAGTCGGGGTGGAACAGCTCGCTGATGCCGCCGGACTGGCCGTCGGCCAGGCGTCGGCCGGTCTGGCTGTCGACCCGGGCGCGGACCAGCAGGCTCGGCTCCTCGGGCTTGGCTTCCGGGCGGCCCTCCAGGGCGTGCTGCATGAACTCGATCCAGATCGGCAGGGCGGCGTTGCCGCCATACTCGGCAATGGTCTCGTTGTCGTCCTTGCCGATCCACACCGTGGCCACCAGCTCACTGTTGTAGCCGGCGAACCAGCCGTCGCGCTGGTTGTTGGTGGTGCCGGTCTTGCCGACCACGTCGCTGCGGTTCAGTGCCAGGGCAGCGCGGCCGGTGCCGCTCTCGATCACGTCGCGCAGCATGTCGGAAATGATGTAGACCGCGGTGGGGTCGGCCACCCGGGGGGCGACACCGTAACGCCTGCCGTCGATCTCGACCTCGGTCTGCCCATCGCTGCACTGCCGGCATACGATCGTGGGGCGGGCCTGCTCGATGACCTGGTCGTCGCTGCCGCGGGTGACGCGCTCGATGAACCAGGGGGTGACCTGATAGCCGCCGTTGGCCAGCACCGCGTAGGCGTTGGTCATCTCCAGCGGGGTCAGGTCGGCGCTGCCCAGGGCCAGCGACAGCCCGCGGGGCAGGCGGCCGGGGGCGAAGCCGAAGCCTTCGAGGTAGTCGAGAGTGGCGTCGAGCCCCAGGGTCTGCAGCACGCGGATGGTGACCAGGTTGCGCGAGCGGGCCAGCGCCACGCGCAGCCGGGTCGGGCCCAGGAAGTCGCGGCTGGCGTTGACCGGGCGCCACAGCTCGTTGCTGCCGTCCTGGACCACCACCGGGGCGTCGTTGACCACGCTGGAAGCGGTCATTATGCCGCTGTCCAGCGCGGCGAGAAAAATGAACGGCTTGAAGATCGAGCCCGACTGCCGCTGCGCCTGGACGGCACGGTTGAATTTGCTGGCATTGAAGCTGAAGCCGCCCTGCAGGGCGAGGATGGCGCCGGTATCGGGCTCCATCACCACCACCGAGCCTTCGGCTTGGGGGCGCTGGGAGAGTCGCCAGCTGCCGTCCTCGCGCTGCAGGATGCGTACCAGGTCGCCGGTGGTGGCGATCTCGGCGGCGGCGCTCGGTTCGGGCCCTCGCGCCCGTGGGCTGCGGTAGGCGCGGGCCCAGGAGAGGCCGTCCCAGGCCAGGGTGTGCAGCTCGCCCCCGCGGGTCATCACGCGCATCTCGCGGCCCTCGCTCTCGACCACGATGGCCGGCTGCAGCGGGCCGAAGCCCGGGGTGCGCTCGAGCACGCCCAGCCAGTTGCTGACGTCGCCCTCGACGCCCTCGACCTCGGTCTGGCTGCGCTCTGCCGCCTGCCGGGCGGTCTGCAGGATCTCGGGGGACTCGTCGAGTTCTTCCTCCAGGCCGCGACGCTCAGTGCGCGCCTGGGCCTCGACGAGACCGGCGGGGATGTCGCGCTGCTCCGGGCCGCGCCAGCCGTGGCGGGTGTCGTAGTCGATCAGGCCGTTGGCCAGGGCGTTGCGGGCGTAGGGCTGCAGCTCGCTATCCAGGGTGGTGTGGATGCGATAGCCGCCGGTGTAGGCATCGTCGCCAAAGCGCTCGATAGCGTACTGGCGCGCCATCTCGGCCACGTAGTCGGCGTCCACCTCGACCTGGGCGACATGGCGGCGGGCGGTGATCGGCTCCTGTACCGCCGCCTCGTAGGTGGCCTGGTCGATGTTGCCCAGCTGGCGCATGCGATAGAGGATCCAGTTGCGGCGGATCAGCGAGCGCTCGGGGTTGGCCAGCGGGTTGAACGACGAGGGCGCCTTGGGCAGGCCGGCGATCATCGCCTTCTGGGCCAGGCTCAGCTCGCTCAGCGGCTTGTCGTAATACACCTCCGCCGCCGCCGCGATACCGTAGGCGCGGTGGCCCAGGAAGATCTTGTTGACGTAGAGCTCAAGGATCTCCTCCTTGGTGAGGATGCGCTCCATCTGCAGCGCCAGCAGGATCTCGCGGATCTTGCGGGTGAAGGTCCGGTCCAGGGTCAGCAGGTAGTTGCGTGCCACCTGCATGGTGATGGTGGAGCCCCCGGACTGGATGTCACCGCCGCTGGAGACCAGCTCCAGGCCGGCCCGTGCCAGGCCGCGGGGGTCGACGCCACGATGCTCGAAGAAGTTGGCGTCCTCGGCGGCCAGCAGGGCCTGGATGAACTCCTCGGGAATCTCGTCGAAGTCCACGGCCATGCGCCGCTCCTCGCCGAACTCGCCGATCAGCTTGCCGTCACGGGTGAAAATGCGCAGCGGGGTGTGCAGCTCGAAGTCCTGCAGCTGTCGAACGTCGGGCAGCCCCGGGGTGAAGTAGAGCGCGGCACCGGCCACGCCGAGCAGCGATACCGTGAACAGCGATACCAGCAGCCAGAAGACCGAAAAAATCAGGGTTTTGATCCACTTCATGAAACGTCGGTATCCGTGGTGAAAACAGGGAGGGCGGCGGCGATGGAGGAGCCTTCACTGGCGCTGGCTATTATAGGAAGCCAGCCGCTTGGCCACCAGCGTTGACGGGGCGCTGCGTCCAACTTTATGTGAAGGGTGGCGATATCATGTAACCTCGATCTTACAGTGCAGGGTATGATCTTGCTGAGTCATTCGGCTGAGTCCGATAGGCGACACAACGACAAAAGCGGGCTACCGCAATGAATTAAGGCAGGGGCATGGATAGATGCGACTCAGAGCCTCCGGCAAGGGACTGATCGGCGTCGATATCACATCGGCAACCGTCAAATTGATCGAGCTCAGACGGGTCGGCTCCCACTATCAGATCGAAAGCTATGCGGTCAGGCCGCTGCGCGAGGGCGCCGTGGTCGAGCGGCGCATTCGCGACATGGGCGAAGTCGCCGATGCCCTGCAGCGTGCAGTGGAGAGTGCCAAGCCCTCCACGCGGCAGGCCGTAGCCGCGGTGCCGGCCAGCGCGGCCATCACCAAGTCCCTGACCGTGCCCGCCTCGCTCAACGATGACGAGATCGAGGCGCGCATTCAACTGGAATCCGACAAGCATATCCCCTTTCCGTTCAGTGAAGTCGCCTTCGACTTTCAGCGTCTGGGGCTCAATGCCCGCTACGGCGACCAGCAGGACGTGCTGCTGGTCGCCTGCCGCCAGCAGGACATCAATCAGCTCACCGATGCGCTGCTGCAGGCCGGACTGACGCCGGCGGCGGTGGATGTGGAAACCTTCGCCATGGAGCGTGCCTTCAGCGAGCTGCGTCATCAGCTGCCGCCGGGCGGGGGCGAGGAGGACTGCGTGGCGCTGGTGGATATCGGCGCGACCATGAACGCCTTCCATGTGATCTGCGGCGGGCGCATCACCTACAGCCGTGACACGGTATTTGGCGGGCGCCAGCTGACCGAGGAGATTCGCGTCCGCTATGGCCTGAGCCTGGAAGAGGCGGGCCTGGCCAAGAAGCGCGGTGGCCTCCCGGAGGACTACCGGACCAGCGTGCTGGCTCCCTTTCTGGACACCCTGGTACAGCAGATCGGGCGCTCCCTGCAGCTTTACTATACCGCCGGACGCAAGCACGAGGTGCGGCGCATGATCCTGGCCGGCGGGTCCAGCGTGATTCCCGGCCTGGCCGAGCGCCTGGCCCAGGAAACCGGCATGGAGGTCGTGATCGCCAATCCCTTCCTGCGCATGAAGATCAATACCCGCATCGATGTTCAGACCCTGGCCGGCGACGCCCCGGCCATGCTCACGGCGTGCGGCCTGGCGATGAGGGCGGGGAAATGAGTATCGAGATCAATCTCCTGCCCTGGCGGGAGCAGCAGCGTGCCCGCCGCAGCCGCCGCTTCCAGCTGGCCATCGTGCTCATGGCGGCGCTGGGCGTCGCGGCCGGGCTGGGGGTGACTCACCACTACCAGGAGGGGCGCGATGCCCAGCAGCAGCGCAACGCGCATATCCGTGAGCAGATGCAGCGGCTCGATCGGGATATCCAGTCGATCGGCGAGTACGAGGCGATCCGCGAGCGCATGATCGGCCAGGTCGAGGTGTTCAGCGAGCTTCAGCAGGGGCGCTCCCAGACCGTGCAGGTGCTGCGCGACCTGACCACCAGCCTGGTGGATGGCGTGCACTATACGCAGCTGAGCCGTCAGGATGACCGCCTGCGCCTGAGCGGCCTGGCCGAAAGCAATCGCCGGGTCTCCGATCAGCTGCGCGCCCTGGCGGCGGCTCCCTCGCTGGCTGAGCCGGTGCTCTCGGAGGTCGAGACGGACCAGGGCGCGCGGCGGCGCTTCAGCCTCAGCGTCATGCAGTTGGCGCCCAGCGATGCGGGCGAGGCAGATGCCTCTCCCGAGGATAGTGCACAGGAGGTGCCATGAGTCTCAGTGCCGAAATGCGCCGCTTGCGCGAGCTCGACTGGCGAAACCTGGATATCAAGGAGTCGGGCAGCTGGCCCTGGTCGCTGCAGGTGCTCTGCTGCGCGCTGGTATTCGGCCTGACCTTCGCCGGCATTCACTGGTACCTTGCGACCCCCAAGCAGGCCGAGCTGGAGCAGGTCCGGGCCGAGGAGCGTGAGCTGCTGCGCGACTATCGCCTGCGGGCGGCCCAGGCGGCAAGGCTGCCCGAGATGATCGAGCAGATGGAGGTGCTGGAAGCGCGCATGGAGACGCTCATGGCCATGCTGCCGTCCGGGGCGGAGATTCCCTCGCTGATCGACAGCGTCAGCGACCTGGCCCTCGACAGCCAGCTGTCGATAGATTTCATTCGCCTGCGTACGCCGGTCGAGCGAGACTTCTACATCGAGCGCCCCTTCGATATTCAGGTGCGCGGCGACTATCACCGCATTGCCACCTTTCTGGCCGGCATCGCTGCCCTGCCGCGTATCGTGACCCAGCACGACCTGACCCTGGCGCCGGTGGAAGACGGGGAGGGGCTGCGGCTGTCCATGCTGGCACGCACCTACAGCTATCGGGATAACGACGCGGAGGTGGCGCCATGATGGCTTCGCGTCGCCCGTGGGCAGGCCTCTTCGGCGTCGGCCTGCTGGCCCTGGCAGGCTGTGTCGACCCGCAGCTGGACGAGCTGGACCGGGAACTGGCGGCAATTCGCACCGACCCGGGGGCGGCGCCCCGCCTGGAGCTGCCTGAGGTGCCGAGCTATGAGGCCACGCCCTACCGGGAGGACGATAGCCGCAGCCCCTTCGTCCCTCGTCAGCAGGCCGATGAGCGGCGCTCCCAGGCGTTCAGCGGCGAACTGGCTCCCGACCCGGAGCGCCCCAGGGAGCCGCTGGAGCGCTTTGCCCTCGGCGAGCTGGAGCTGGTCGGCATCCTTACCGTGGGCGGGCAGCCCTCGGCGCTGGTGCGCTCGCCGGACGGGCAGGTGCACCGGCTGCAGGTCGGCAACCGCCTGGGTGAGAACCGCGGGCGCATCGTCAGTATCACCCAGTCAACCGTGGAGCTGGTCGAAACGGTCATGCAGCGTGAGGGATGGGTCGAGCAGCGCCGACGCCTGACGCTCAGCGAGTAACTTACAGGATGCCGGTCACCCCCACGGGAAGGCCGGTGAAGGGCAGGGGATGGATGTCATGACACAGATGATTCGCGCGGTGCTGGTGCTTGGCCTGTTGGCGGCGTCCACGTCGGCGCTGGCGGCGTCAACGCTGACCGGATTGGACTTTCGCCAGGGCGAGGGGGGAGAGCTGCAGGTCGATCTGACCTTCAGCGGCGGCGTGCCCGAGGTGCGAGGCTATCGGCTCGACGAGCCGGCGCGTCTGACCATCGACCTGATGGAGACCGGCAACCGGCTCGATCAGCGGCGCATCGAGCTGGGGGTCGGTGGGGTCGAGCAGGTGACCGCCCTGGAGGCCGGGGCGCGCACCCGCCTGGTCTTCAACCTCGAGGAGCCCCTGCCCTACAGCACCACCGAGCAGGGCGACCGCCTGCGGCTGGCGATCGGGGGCAGCGTGTCGGCGCGGCCGGCGTCGGCACCGGCGACAGCGACGCAGCCTGAGCCGCAGTCCGAGCCACGCCTGGCGGCCGAAAGCCGCCTGCCGACCCTGGAGGATATCGACTTTCGCCGCGGCGAGGGGCGCGCCGGCCGACTGATCGTCACCTTCGACCGTGCCGGGGTGGACGCCCGGGTGCGCGAGGCCAGCGGCAACCGCATCGTCGCCGTATTGCGCGATGTGGTCCTGCCCGAGGCCCATAACCAGGTGCTCGACGTCAGCGACTTCGGCACCCCGCTGCGGCGGATCACGCCGCGCCCCGGTCGCGACGGCCTGACCCTCGATATCGAAGGCAGCGGCGAGTACGCCATGGTCTCCACCCAGAGCGGCCGTCAGCTGACCATCGAGGCGCAGCCGGTGACCCAGGCGGAGCGCGACCGGCGGGTGCGCGAGCAGTTCCCCTACACCGGCGAGCGCATCACCCTCAACTTCCAGGACATCGAGGTGCGCTCGGTGCTGGCGATCATCGCCGACTTCACCGGGCTCAACCTGGTGGCCAGCGACAGCGTCACCGGCCGGGTGACCCTCAATCTTCAGGACGTGCCCTGGGACCAGGCGCTGGACCTGGTGCTCAAGAGTCACGGCCTGGCGAGCCGCCAGGAGGGCAACGTCATCCTGGTGGCCCCGGCCAGCGAGCTGGCCAACATCGAGCAGCAGGAGCTCGAGGCGCGTACTCAGATGGAGACCCTGGCCCCGCTGACCTCGGAGTACCTGCAGGTGCGCTACGCCCGCGCCGAGGACCTGGCCCGGCTGCTGCGCGGCGAGGACGGCTTCGGGTTGCTCACGGAGCGCGGCCGGGTGGCCGTGGATCAGCGCACCAATACCCTGCTGATCCAGGACACCGCCGATCAGATCCAGGAGATATTGGCGACTATCGACCGCCTCGACGTGGCGGTGCGCCAGGTGCAGATCGAGGCGCGGATCGTGATCGCCCGGGACGGCGTGACTCAGGAGCTGGGGGTCAACTGGGGTGCGTCTTCGACCCGAGGCTTCAGGGAAAGGGAGCGTGACGGTGATCAGATGATGCCTCCGGAGGAGCAGAATGTCTTCGATTTTGTCCGGCGGGATCTCAATCCCCAGGGCCTGAACCGGGCCCGCGGCGGGCTGGCGGTGGATCTGGGCGGTGAGGATCCGCTCTCGGCCTTCACCTTTGGCTATCTAGCCGGCGATATCCTGCTCGATCTCGAGCTGCGGGCCCTGGAGAGCGAGAACAAGAGCCAGACCATCTCTCAGCCGCGGGTGATCACCGCCAATCAGCGCACCGCGGTGATCAAGCAGGGTCAGGAGGTACCCTTCCAGGAGGCCACCGCCAGTGGGGCCACCAACGTGGAGTTCAAGGAGGCGGTGCTGTCGCTGGAGGTGACCCCGCAGATCACCCCCGACAACCGCATCATCATGGACCTGGTGATCAATAACGACACCATTGCCGATGAGGTCTTCGGCGGGGTCCCGGTCATCGACACCAACCAGATCGAGACCCAGGTGCTGGTCGACAATGGTGAAACCGTCGTGCTGGGTGGTATCCTGACTACCGAAGAGCTCAGTCGCATCGTGAAGACGCCCTTTCTCGGCGATCTGCCGGTGCTCGGCCGGCTCTTCCGATACAATGAGCAGAGCAACCAGAAAGTGGAGCTGCTGGTGTTCATCACTCCCCGGATACTCGACGACGGCATGGCGATTCGCTGATGCAGGACCTGCCCAACCTGATACTGGTCGGCCCCATGGGGGCCGGCAAGAGCACCATCGGCCGCCTCCTGGCGGCCGAGCTGTCACGCGACTTCTACGACAGCGACCACGAGATCCAGGCGCGCTGCGGTGCCGATATCCCCTGGATCTTCGACGTCGAGGGCGAAGCCGGCTTTCGTCTGCGTGAGGAGCAGATGATCGAGGAGCTGACCCGCCTCGACGGCGTGGTGCTGGCCACCGGCGGGGGCTCGGTGCTGCGCGAGTCGAACCGCCGCCGGCTGCGCGAGCGCGGCACGGTCATCTACCTGTTCACCACCGTGGAGCAGCAGCTCAAGCGGGTGGCCAAGGACCGCAACCGGCCGCTGCTGCAGCGCGGCGACCGGGAGTCGCTGCTGCGCGAGATGTTCGCCCTGCGTGACCCCCTCTACCGCGCCACCGCCGATATCGTGGTGCGCACCGACCGCCGCGGGCCGCGGGCCGTGGTCAACGACATCGTGCGGCGCGTGCAGCGGCTGGTCGATCCCCTTCAAGCCAAGGCCTGATGCCATGACCCTCAGTGATTCTTCCAGCGCCCAGCGCCGCCTGCAGGTGGCGCTGGGCAGCCGCAGCTATCCCATTCACATCGGCCCCGGGCTGCTCGGCGATCCCGAGTGGCTGAGTCCCTATCTGGCCGGGCGCCAGGTGATGATCGTCACCAACGAGACGGTAGCGCCTCTCTATCTCGAGCGCTGCCGTGGCGGCCTGCCCGCCGACGCCGAGGTGCGCGAGCTGGTGCTGCCCGACGGCGAGGCCACCAAGACCCTGGCGAGCGTCTCGCGTATCTGGGATGCGCTGCTCGAAGCCGGCTTCAACCGTCGCTGTACCCTGGTCGCCCTGGGCGGCGGGGTGATCGGCGACATGGTGGGCTTCGCCGCGGCCTGCTATCAGCGCGGCGTGGCCTTCATCCAGGTGCCCACGACGCTGCTCTCCCAGGTCGACTCCTCGGTGGGCGGCAAGACCGGGGTCAACCACCCGCTGGGCAAGAACATGATCGGTGCCTTCTGGCAGCCCCGGGCGGTGCTGATCGACACCGATACCCTGGCCTCCCTGCCCTCGCGGGAGCTCTCGGCGGGGCTCGCCGAGGTGATCAAGTACGGCCTGATCCGCGACGCCGATTTCCTGGCCTGGCTGGAGGAGGCGATGCCGGCGCTGCGTGACCTGGACGCCGCGGCCCTGACCCGGGCCATCGAGCGTAGCTGTGCCCTCAAGGCCGAGATCGTCGCCGAGGATGAGACCGAGCAGGGCGTGCGTGCCCTGCTCAACCTGGGGCATACCTTCGGTCACGCCATCGAGGCCCACCAGGGCTACGGCAAGTGGCTGCACGGCGAGGCGGTGGGCGCCGGCATGCTGATGGCCGCCGAGCTGTCGCATCGCCTGGGCTGGCTCGACGAGGCCGAGGTGGCGCGTACCCGCGCCCTCATCGAAGCCGCCGGCCTGCCGCTCGCAGTGCCCGCCGAGATGGGGGAGGAGGACTTTCTGGCGCGGATGCGTCTGGACAAGAAGAACCTCGACCACCGTTTGCGGCTGATTCTGCTGCGCGCCCTGGGCGACGCCTGCGTGCATGACCAGACGCCAGACGACCAGCTTTCGGCCCTGCTGCGGGACTTTCCGCGCCGCTGAGCGCCCATCTACCCTGCCATTCGACGTTTTCGACGCCCGCCGCCGTGCGGGCGTCGGCGTGTCGGGCCGCTCGGCACGATGAAATCAGCATGCCGTATGCCGTATCGGTATGGGGAAAAATGGCCAAATTAGACTAAAGTCTACCTGTCCGGCCATCTCGTTGGTATAGCGTTTATGGGGTCTGCAAGTCGTTGACTTGGGGGTGTTTTTTGCTCGCGGCGTTTTGCCAAGTGGCGGATTTGGCAAGATTTTTTTAGGCGGGGTAGGGGGTGGCGATTGCGCGGGATGCCCGGGGGTGACTATGCTGTGCGTCCTTTGTCCGCCACAGCGGCCGGCCTTGTTCGGCAGGCATAAATTTAAAAAAACATATTATAATATCAATGCATCGCTGTGATGTCAATCGTATTGCTAGAGGCACGCCCATGAATAGAGGCCTTCATCACCCCGGCGAATTCCGTGACAACTGTGGGTTCGGTCTGATTGCCCACATGGAGGGGCAGGCCAGCCACGACCTGCTGCGCACGGCCATCGAGTCGCTCACCTGCATGACCCACCGCGGGGGCATTGCCGCCGACGGCAAGACCGGAGACGGCTGCGGGCTGCTGCTCAAGCTGCCCGAGACCTTCATGCGCGAGGTGGCCGCCGAGGCCCTGGACGTGCAACTGGGCGAGCGTTTCGCGGTGGGGGCGGTCTTCCTGCCCGATGACGATGCCCGCGAGGCCCGGGCCCGCAGCGTGCTGGAGGGCGAGCTGCGCGCCTGTGGCCTGGTGATCCGCGGCTGGCGCGACGTGCCGGTGGACCCCGCCTGCTGTGGGCCCATGGCGCTGGCCTGCCTGCCGCGGATTCGCCACCTGTTCGTCGAGCCCGGCAAGGGCTGCGACCCCCAGCGCTTCGATGTCGAGCTGTTCATGGCCCGTCGTCGCGCCGAGCAGATGCTGCGCGAGGAGGAGGACTTCTACGTCTGCTCACTCTCCTCCCAGGTGATCTCCTACAAGGGGCTGGTGATGCCGGTGGACCTGCCGGCGTTTTATCAGGACCTCGGCGATGAGCGCCTGGAAACCGCCATTTGCGTCTTCCACCAGCGCTTCTCCACCAACACCGCGCCGCGCTGGCCGCTGGCTCAGCCCTTCCGGCTGCTGGCCCATAACGGCGAGATCAACACCATCGAGGCCAACCGCGGCTGGGCCAACTCGCGCAAGGCGAACTTCGTCAACGAGCGGCTGCCCGACATCGCCGAACTCGACGAGATCGTCAATACCAGCGGCTCCGACTCCTCGAGCATGGACAACATGCTCGAAGTGCTGCTGATGGGCGGCATGGAGCTTCACCGGGCGGTGCGCATGATGGTGCCGCCGGCGTGGCAGAACGTCGAGACCATGGACGGCGAACTGCGCGCCTTCTACGAGTACAACTCCATGCACATGGAGCCCTGGGATGGTCCGGCCGGGGTGGTGATGACCGACGGCCGCCAGGCGGTGTGCATGCTCGACCGTAACGGCCTGCGTCCGGCGCGCTGGGTGATCACCAAGAACGGCTATATCACCCTGGCCTCGGAGATCGGCACCTACGACTATGCCCCCGAGGACGTGGTGGCCAAGGGGCGTGTCGGCCCGGGGCAGATTCTCGCCGTGGATACCCACACCGGCGAAGTGCTGCACACCGAGGACATCGACAGCCGTCTGAAGTCCGCCTATCCCTACAAGCGCTGGCTGAAGGAGGAGGCGCACTATCTGGAGTCGGCGCTGACCGAGCTGGCCAGCTTCCAGAACATGGACGCCGATGCGGTGAAGACCTGGCAGAAGATGTTCCAGGTCAGCTTCGAGGAGCGCGACCAGGTGCTGCGTCCGCTGGCCGAGAGCGGCCAGGAGGCGGTGGGTTCCATGGGTGACGACACCCCCATGGCGGTGCTCTCCGGCAAGCAGCGCCTGCTCACCGATTACTTCCGCCAGAAGTTCGCCCAGGTCACCAACCCCGCCATCGACCCGCTGCGCGAAGCGATCGTGATGTCACTGGAGACCTGCATCGGCGCCGAGCGCAACGTCTTCAAGGCGACGCCGGAGCATGCCCACCGGATCATCCTGACCACCCCGGTGCTGTCGCCGCGCAAGTTCGCCGCGCTGCTCGACCAGGACGCCCCGGCCTTTGCCAGCCATAGCCTGAGCATGGGTTATGACCCGGAGCAGATCGGCCTCAAGGGGGCGCTGGCCGAGCTTTGCCGCCAGGCGGAAGCGGCGGTGCGCGATGGCAAGGTGATCCTGGTGCTCTCCGACGCCCATCTCGACAAGGGCCAGCTGCCCATTCACGCCGCGCTCGCCGTGGGGGCCGTGCACCACCATCTGGGCAAGCTGGCGCTGCGTCCCAACGCCAACCTGGTGGTGGAGACCGGCTATGCCCGCGATGCCCACCAGATGGCGGTGCTGTTCGGTGTCGGCGCCACCGCGGTCTTCCCGTGGCTGGCCTACCAGGTGATGGCCGACATGCATCGCACCGGCGAGCTCACCGGCAACCCGGCGGATGCCCGCGAGAACTACCGCAAGGGGCTGCAGAAGGGGCTGTTCAAGATCCTCTCCAAGATGGGCATCTCGACGCTCGCCTCCTACCGCGGTTCCCAGCTGTTCGAGGCGGTGGGGCTCAGCGACGAAGTGATGGCGCTCTGCTTTACCGGCATGGCCTCGCGCATCCAGGGCACCGGTTTTGCCGAGCTGCAGCTGCAGCAGGAGCTGCTGGCCCGCGAGGCCTGGACGCCGCGCAAGGGGATCGCCCAGGGCGGGCTGTTCAAGTACGTCCACGATCATGAGTACCACGCCTACAACCCTGACGTGATCAAGACGCTGCAGGAGGCCGTCCAGGAGGGCGACTACACCAAGTGGAAGAAGTTTGCCCAGCTGGTCAACGAAAGGCCGGTGGCCACCCTGCGCGACCTGCTGAGCCTCAAGTCTGCCGAGACGCCGCTGGCCCTGGAGGAGGTGGAGTCGGTCGAGTCGCTGATTCCGCGCTTCGACAGCGCCGGCATGTCGCTGGGCGCGCTCTCCCCCGAGGCCCACGAGGCCCTGGCCCAGGCCATGAACGAGGCCGGCGGGCGCTCGAACTCCGGCGAGGGCGGCGAGGACCCGGCCCGTTACGGCACTATTCGCAGCTCCAAGATCAAGCAGATCGCCTCGGGGCGCTTCGGCGTCACTCCGGCCTACCTGGTCAATGCCGAGGTGCTGCAGATCAAGGTGGCCCAGGGCGCCAAGCCCGGCGAGGGCGGCCAGTTGCCCGGCGGCAAGGTCAACGAACTGATCGCCCGGTTGCGCTATTCGGTGCCGGGGGTGACCCTGATCTCGCCGCCGCCGCATCACGATATCTACTCCATCGAGGACCTGGCGCAGCTGATCTTCGACCTCAAGCAGGTCAACCCGGATGCCCAGGTGTCGGTAAAGCTGGTCTCCGAGCCGGGTATCGGCACCATCGCCACCGGGGTGGCCAAGGCCTACGCCGACCTGATCACCGTCTCGGGCTATGACGGCGGCACCGCGGCAAGCCCCCTGACCTCGATCAAGCATGCCGGCAGCCCCTGGGAGCTGGGGCTGCCCGAGGTGCACCAGGCGCTGCGCATCAACGGCCTGCGCGACAAGATCCGCCTGCAGACCGACGGCGGCCTGAAGACCGGCCTCGACGTGGTCAAGGCGGCGATCCTCGGCGCCGAGAGCTTCGGCTTCGGTACGGCGCCGATGGTGGCGCTGGGCTGCAAGTACCTGCGCATCTGCCACCTCAACAACTGCGCCACCGGTGTCGCCACCCAGCACCAGTACCTGCGCGACGAGCACTTCCGCGGCACCGTCGACATGGTCAAGCACTACTTCCGCTTCATTGCAGAAGAAGTGCGCGAGCTGATGGCGATGCTCGGCGTACGCCAGCTCACCGATCTGATCGGCCGCACCGATCTGCTCGAGGTGCTGGAGGGCGAGACCGCCTCCCAGCGCAAGCTCGACCTCTCGGGTCTGCTGGGCAACGACTTCGTGCCGGCGGATGCGCCCCAGTTCTGCCGGGTGAGCCGCAACGTGCCCCACGACCCGGGCGCCAAGAACCAGGAGGTGCTCGAGGCGCTGGCCAATGCCATCGAGCAGAAGTCGGGCGGCGAGTTTGCCTTCTCGATCACCAACTGCGACCGCTCGGTGCCGGCGCTCAGCTCGGGGGCCATCGCCAAGCGCTACGGCGAGGCGGGGCTCGAAGAGGCGCCGATCAGGGTGCGCTTCGAGGGCGTGGCCGGCCAGAGCTTCGGGGTGTGGAACGCTCGCGGGCTCGACCTCTACCTGGAAGGCGATGCCAACGACTACGTGGGCAAGGGCATGAACGGCGGCAAGATCGTCATCGTGCCGCCCCGGGCGAGCCGTTTCGAGAGCCACAAGACGGCGATCATCGGCAACACCTGCCTGTATGGCGCCACCGGCGGCAAGCTGTTCGCCGCCGGCACCGCCGGGGAGCGCTTCGGGGTGCGCAACTCCGGCGCCCACGCGGTGATCGAAGGCGCCGGCGACCACTGCTGCGAGTACATGACCGGGGGCCTGGTCTGCGTGCTGGGCAGAACCGGCGTCAACTTCGGCGCCGGCATGACGGGCGGCTTCGCCTACGTGCTCGACGAGGACCGCTCCTTCGTCGACCGCTATAACCACGAGCTGGTGGAGATCCACCGGGTCAACACCGAAACCATGGAGGCCTATCGACGTCATCTGCGGGAAATCATCGAGGAGTACGTGGCCGAGACCGGCTCGCGCCGCGGGCTCGACATCCTCGACGATTTCAGTGAATTCGTTCGTCACTTCTGGCTGGTGAAGCCCAAGGCGGCAAGCCTCAACAGCCTGCTGGCCCAATCCCGGCGCCAGCCGGAATAAGTGAGGCGGCGTCAGCCGGAATAAGTGAGGCGGCGGCGGCCGGAATCAGTGCGACGGCCGCCGGAATGAATGAGGCGGCGTCCGGCAACGTGACCGGCATCGGTTGAGCGCAAGGCCGCGGCCGGTGCCGATGAGACCGCCACGCAGAGACTAGGAGCAGAGACCATGGCCAACCGTTTGAACAACGACTTCCAGTTTATCGATGTGGGTCGTCAGGACCCGCAGAAGAAGGACGCCCGCACCCGCTCGCGGGAGTTCGCCGAGATCTATGAACCCTACAAGCCTCAGGACGCGGCCAGCCAGGCCCACCGCTGCCTGCATTGCGGCAACCCCTACTGCGAGTGGAAGTGCCCGGTCCACAACTATATCCCCAACTGGCTGCAGCTGGTGGCCGAGGGCAATATCCTCGAGGCCGCCGAGCTGTCGCACCGCACCAATACGCTGCCCGAGGTATGCGGCCGGGTGTGCCCCCAGGATCGCCTCTGCGAGGGCGACTGCACCCTCAATGACGGCTTTGGGGCCGTCACCATCGGCTCGGTGGAGAAGTACATCACCGATACTGCCTTCGCCATGGGCTGGCGCCCGGACATGTCCCAGGTTACCTGGACCGACAAGAAGGTGGCGATCATCGGAGCCGGCCCGGCGGGGCTCGGCTGCGCCGATATCCTGGTGCGCAACGGCGTCAAGCCCGTGGTGTATGACAAGTACCCGGAAATCGGCGGCCTTTTGACCTTCGGCATCCCCGAATTCAAGCTCGAGAAGACGGTGATGGAGCGCCGCCGGGCGGTGTTCGAGGAGATGGGCGTGGAGTTCCGCCTCGACACCGAGGTGGGGCGCGACATCGCCTTCGACAAGCTGCTCGAACAGTACGACGCCGTCTTCCTGGGCATGGGCACCTACACCTATATGGAGGGTGGCTTCCCCGGGGAGGACCTGCCCGGGGTGCACAAGGCGCTCGACTACCTGATCGCCAACGTCAACCACTGCCTGGGCTTCGAGAAGGACCCGGCCGACTATGTCTCCCTGGAGGGGCAGCGGGTGGTGGTGCTGGGCGGCGGCGACACCGCCATGGACTGCAACCGCACCGCCATTCGCCAGGGGGCCGACAGCGTGATCTGCGCCTATCGCCGTGACGAGGAGAACATGCCCGGCTCCAAGCGCGAGGTGGCCAATGCCCGCGAGGAGGGGGTGGAGTTCCTGTTCAACCGTCAGCCGGTGGCGGTGGTCGGTGAGGGCAAGGTGGAAGGCGTCAAGGTGGTGCGCACCCGCCTGGGTGAGCCCGACGAGAACGGCCGCCAGCGCCCCGAGGTGGTGCCGGGCTCCGAGGAGATCCTGCCGGCGGATGCGGTGGTCATCGCCTTCGGCTTCAAGCCCAGCCCCTCGCCCTGGTTCGAGAGCGTGGGCATCGAGATGGACGAGCGCGGCCGCGTGCTGGCGCCGGAGAAGGGGGCCTACCCCTTCCAGACCACCCACGAGAAGATCTTCGCCGGCGGCGACATGGTGCGCGGCTCCGACCTGGTGGTCACCGCTATCTATGAGGGACGCCAGGCCGGCGAGGGCATCCTGGACTACCTGAAGGTCTGAGGCTCTGTGCATGGCGGCTCCGCCAGCGGTGAGCGGCGCCGGGGACAGGTCGAAGCGGGGGTCCGATTCCAGGGAAGGAATCGGTAGCGCCCAGGGAGGGGTTCACAGCGCCCCCGCGTAGGCCTGTCGCCGGAACAGCCGCGAACGGTTGCCGTCGGTGCCCGCCTCCTGAGCGAGAGGCGGGGCTCCCTGCGACGCCCCCTTCGCCTTGAAGCAGCCGGGCGAAATTGAGCCATTGGTCGTATTCTGCTAGTCTGTCGTCCCATCCTGGCGCGGCTTCCTGCCGGGCCTACCGATCACGTTTCGACAGGTTCTCCATGACACGATATATCTTCGTGACCGGCGGCGTTGTGTCCTCTCTCGGCAAGGGCATCGCGTCGGCTTCGCTGGCGGCGATTCTCGAGGCGCGCGGCCTCAAGGTCACCATGCTCAAGCTCGACCCGTACATCAACGTGGACCCGGGCACCATGAGTCCCTTCCAGCACGGCGAGGTATTCGTCACCGAAGATGGCGCCGAGACCGACCTCGACCTGGGCCACTACGAGCGCTTCATCCGCACCAAGATGACCCAGGGCAACAACTTCACCACCGGCCGGGTCTACGAGCACGTGCTGCGCCGCGAGCGCCGCGGCGACTACCTGGGCGGCACCGTGCAGGTGATCCCGCACATCACCGACGAGATCAAGCGCCGCGTCTACGCCGGCGGCGAGGGCTTCGACGTGGCCCTGGTGGAGATCGGCGGCACCGTGGGCGACATCGAGTCGCTGCCCTTCCTGGAGTCGATCCGCCAGATCAGAAGCGAACTCGGCGCCAACCGGGCGATCTTCATGCACCTGACGCTGGTGCCCTATATCAAGACGGCGGGGGAGACCAAGACCAAGCCGACCCAGCACAGCGTCAAGGAGCTGCGCTCCATCGGTATCCAGCCGGACATCCTGATCTGTCGCAGCGAGGTGGAGCTCGAGGAGAGCGAGCGGCGCAAGATCGCGCTGTTCACCAACGTCGAGGAGCGGGCGGTGGTGCCGCTGCAGGACGCCGACACCATCTATCGTATCCCGCTGATGCTCCACGAGCACGGCCTCGACGAGATCGTCTGCGACAAGCTGCGCCTGGAGGCCGACGAGGCCGATCTCGCCGAGTGGATCCATGTGCTCGATGCCAAGCTCAACCCGCTCAAGTCGATCAATATCGCCATGGTCGGCAAGTACATGGAGCTGCTCGACGCCTACAAGTCGCTCAACGAGGCGCTGATCCATGCCGGCATCCAGACCCGCGTCAAGGTCAACGTCGACTATATCGACTCCGAGGACATCGAACGCCACGGCACCGAGCGCCTGGCCGGCAAGGACGCCATCCTGGTGCCCGGCGGCTTCGGCGAGCGCGGCGTCGAGGGCAAGATCGAAACCGCCCGCTTCGCCCGCGAGAACGGCATCCCCTACCTGGGCATCTGCCTCGGCATGCAGGTGGCGGTGATCGAGTTCGCGCGCCACGTGGCCGGCTGGGAAGACGCCGACTCCACCGAGTTCACCCACGACACCCAGCACCCGGTGGTGGGCCTGATCACCGAGTGGCTCACCCCGGAAGGCAAGATCGAGCTGCGCGACGAGGCCTCGGATTTGGGCGGCACCATGCGCCTGGGCGGCCAGGTCTGTCAGCTCAAGGCCGGCAGCAAGGCCCGCGAGGCCTACGGCAGCGACGAGATCGTCGAGCGTCACCGTCACCGCTACGAGGTCAACAACCAGTTCGTGGAAGGGCTGGAGCAGGCCGGCCTGGTGGTCTCCGGCAAGAGCGTCGACAACTCCCTGGTGGAGATGGTCGAGCTGCCCGACCACCCCTGGTACGTGGCCTGCCAGTTTCATCCGGAGTTCACCTCCACGCCCCGCGACGGCCACCCGCTGTTCACCGGTTTCGTCAACGCGGCCCTGGACCACAAGAACGTGCGTGCCCGTCAGCAGGCGCAGGCTCAGCCCCAGGGCTGAACGGGCCCGGCTGCCCGGCTGCCCGGCCCATCATCAGCCCGGCCCTAGGCCCCAGGGCAGAGGAGCGACACATGACAGACCCCCAACGCAGCGTCCCAGAACGTCATGTACGCGTTGCCGGCCTCACCGCCGGCAATTCGCAGCCGCTGATGCTGTTCGGCGGCATGAATGTCCTGGAGTCCCGGGAGCTGGCCCTCGAGGTCGCCGAGACCTACGTGGATGTCACCTCCCGCCTCGGTATCCACTACGTCTTCAAGGCGAGCTTCGACAAGGCCAACCGCAGCTCCATCCACTCCTTCCGCGGTCCGGGCCTCGAAAAGGGGCTTGAGATCCTGGCCGAGGTGAAGGCGCGCTTCGGCGTGCCGGTGATCACCGATGTGCACGAACCCTGGCAGGCCGCGCCCGTCGCCGAGGTCGCCGACATCATTCAGCTGCCGGCCTTCCTGGCGCGCCAGACCGACCTGGTGGTGGCCATGGCCGAGACCGGGGCGGTGATCAACATCAAGAAGCCGCAGTTCCTGGCGCCTCAGGAGATGCGCCATATCATTCGCAAGTGCGAGGAGGCCGGCAACGACCGGCTGATTCTCTGCGAACGCGGCTCGAGCTTCGGCTACAACAACCTGGTGGTCGACATGCTCGGCTTCGGCGAGATGAAGCAGACCGGCCGCCCGGTGTTCTTCGATGTCACCCACGCCCTGCAGCGCCCCGGCGGGCGGGCCGACAGCGCCGATGGCCGGCGCGCCCAGGTGGCCGAGCTGGCCCGGGCCGGGGTCGCGGTAGGCCTCGCCGGGCTCTTCCTCGAGGCCCACCCCGATCCCGACAGCGCCAAGTGCGACGGCCCCTGCGCCCTGCCGCTGGACCGCCTCGAGCCCTTCCTGGCCCAGCTCAAGGCGATCGATGAGCTGGTCAAGGGCTTCCCGGCCCTGACGATCGCCTGAGCCACCGATCCCCACCGACTCACTCAACGCTGACCCATAAAAAAAGGACGACACACCATGACCAAGATTGTCGATATTCACGCCCTCGAGGTGCTCGACTCCCGCGGCAACCCCACCGTCCAGGCCGAAGTGCGCCTGGAAAGCGGCGCCGTGGGCGTGGCCTGCGCCCCCAGCGGCGCTTCCACCGGCTCCCGCGAGGCGCTGGAGCTGCGCGACGGCGACAAGGCCCGCTACCTCGGCAAGGGCGTGCTGAAGGCGGTCGAGGCCGTCAACGGGGCGATCCGTGAGCGCCTGGTGGGCATGGATGCACGGGACCAGCGCGGCCTGGATGCGGCCATGCTCGAGCTCGACGGTACCGACAACAAGGCGTCGCTCGGCGCCAACGCCATCCTCGCCGTGTCGCTGGCCGCCGCCAAGGCCGCCGCCAACGCCAAGGGCATGCCGCTCTACGCCCATATCGCCGAGCTCTACGGTCAGCCGGGCCAGTACAGCATGCCGGTGCCGATGATGAACATCCTCAACGGCGGCGAACATGCCGACAACAACGTCGACATCCAGGAGTTCATGGTGCAGCCGGTGGGGGCGCCCAACTTCCGCGAAGGTCTGCGCATGGGCGCCGAGATCTTCCATGCCCTGAAGAAGGTGCTCAGCGCCCGTGGCCTTTCCACCTCGGTGGGCGACGAGGGCGGCTTCGCGCCGAATCTGGAATCCAACGCCGAGGCGCTGGCGGTGATCAAGCAGGCGGTGGAAGACGCCGGCTACGCCCTGGGCCGCGACGTCACCCTGGCGCTGGACTGCGCCGCCTCCGAGTTCTTCAAGGATGGCCAGTACGACCTTGCTGGCGAGGGCAAGCAGTATGACGCCGCTGGTTTCGCCGACTACCTGGCCGGCCTGTGCGACGACTACCCCATCGTCTCCATCGAGGATGGCCTGGACGAGTCCGACTGGGCGGGCTGGAAGATTCTGACCGACAAGCTCGGCGACAAGGTGCAGCTGGTCGGGGACGATCTGTTCGTCACCAACACCCAGATCCTCAAGCGCGGCATCGATGAGCAGATCGGCAACTCCATCCTGATCAAGTTCAACCAGATCGGCTCGCTCTCCGAGACCCTGGACGCCATCAAGATGGCGCAGGACGCCGGCTTCACCGCGGTGATCTCGCACCGCTCCGGCGAGACCGAGGACACCACCATCGCCGATCTTGCGGTGGGCACCAGCGCCGGCCAGATCAAGACCGGCTCGCTGTGTCGCTCCGACCGCGTGGCCAAGTACAACCGCCTGCTGGTGATCGAGCAGCAGTTGGGCGAGACCGCCGCCTACCCCGGTCGTTCGGCGATCAAGGGACAGTGAGTCTGGGCGGCGATATCGCCGATCGGATTTGTAGGAAATTGCCTACAAAACGGCGCCGTTAGGCGCTTGATCCCGGGCAGGAAAGCCGGCGCCAGTGGCGTCGGCTTTTTTCTACCTGCATGTTTTGCATATATTTTTTTTGCGGGCTTCGTGCTGGCCGCCTTGCGTCGTCGGGGCCCGGGGCCGACTTGCGTTGCAGTGCAGAAATGCCACAATGAACTCGGGACAAGGGAGAGCGGCAACGCTCTCCGGCAGGATGCAAAAAAGCAACGGGATGCTTTTGAGTGGTGCGCTCGGTGTGACAGGACGTCGCCTCCGGGCAGGGATGTCACCACAGGAGTCCGGACGGAGGGAACCGTCCTTGGAATGGCTGGGAGCGGGCGACCTCAGGGTCGCCTTTTTTTTGCCGCAACGAAAGAGCGCCGACTCTCCGAAGGGGAGCCGGCGCTCTTGCGTGTCAGGGGAGGCAGCGAGTGATCAGCGCTCGAGATGCTCCAGCTTGCCCGGCTTGCCGTCCCACTCCTCGGCGTCGGGCAGCGGGTCCTTCTTCTCGGCGATATTGGGCCACACCTCGGCCAGCTCGGCATTGATGGCGATGAACTCCTCCTGACCCTCCGGTAGCTCGTCTTCCGCGAAGATCGCCTCTGCCGGGCACTCCGGTTCGCACAGCGCGCAGTCGATGCACTCGTCCGGGTGGATCACCAGGAAGTTGGGGCCTTCATAGAAGCAGTCCACCGGGCAGACCTCGACACAGTCGGTGTACTTGCACTTGATGCAGTTCTCGGTGACGACGAATGTCATGCCACTCTCCCTTCCTCTGGCCGGGGTCGTTCGGCCACTGTGGATAGTTGATAAAAAAGTTATAAGAGCCAGTGTTCTTATGCTAGGGCGGCGCGGAATCTGACCATTCTAGTCGCGGCCCCATAGCGTCGCAAGCGGTGGGCTTGCCGTTTCGACGCCAGGGGAAAGCAGATAGCGAGGGGCGCCGTGGACAGGCCGAAGAGGAGGTCCGATTCCAGGGAAGGAATCGGTAGCGCCCAGGGATGGGTTCACAGCGCCTCCTCGGAGGCCTGTCCACGGGGTAGCCCCGTGGGAAGTCGGTGGGCTTGCGGCCCTTACAGCGCCTCCCTCCAGCGATAGAGCAGCTCCAGCGCCTGGCGCGGCGTTAGCTCGTCCAGGGCGAGGCCGCTGAGCTCCTCCACCAGCGGGTGGGGGGCGCTGGCGAAGAGGTCGGTCTGCAGCGGCGCCGAGGGCGCGCTGCCGGGGTTGGCCGTCGGGCGGCTGCCCTGGTCGATCTCCTGCTGCTCGAGCTGGGTCAATTTGTCACGGGCACGGGCGATGACGCCCTGGGGCACCCCGGCCAGCTGCGCCACCTGAAGCCCGTAGCTCTGGCTCGCCGGGCCATCCTCTACCCGGTGCATAAAGACGATACCGTCCCTGTGCTCGGCTGCGGTGAGATGCACGTTGGCCACGGCCTCGGCCTGCTCGGCCAGCGCCGTCATCTCGAAGTAGTGGGTGGCGAACAGGGTGAAGGCGCGGGTGCGGGTCAGGTGCTCGGCGCTGGCCCAGGCCAGCGACAGGCCGTCGAAGGTGCTGGTGCCGCGGCCGATCTCATCCATCAGCACCAGGCTCTGGTCGCTGGCGTTGTGCAGGATGCTGGCGGTCTCGGTCATCTCCACCATGAAGGTGGAGCGCCCGCCGGCCAGGTCGTCCGAGGAGCCGATGCGGGTGAAGATGCGGTCCACCGGGCCGATCTCGGCGCTGTCGGCGGGCACGAAGCTGCCGGTGTGGGCGAGCAGCACGATCAGCGCCGCCTGGCGCATGTAGGTGGACTTGCCGCCCATGTTGGGGCCCGTGATGACGAGCATGCGTCGGGTGTCATCCAGCACCAGGTCGTTGGGCACGAAAGGGGTGTCGCTGACCTGCTCGACCACCGGGTGGCGCCCGCCGCGGATCTCGATCCCGGGCGCTTCCAGAAGCCTCGGCCGGGTGAGCTGCAGGGCCTGGGCGCGCTCGGCGAAGGCGGCCAGCACGTCGAGGGTGGCCAGCGCCCGGCCGCTGGCCTGCAGCTCGGCGAGCTCGGCGTTGAGGGTGTCGAGCAGGCCGTCGTAGAGCAGCTTCTCCCGGGCCAGGGCGCGGGACTTGGCGGAGAGCGCCTTGTCCTCGAACTCCTTGAGCTCGGGGATGATGAAGCGCTCGGCGTTTTTCAGCGTCTGGCGGCGCACGTAGTCCGCCGGGGCGTCGCGGGCCTGGGCCCGGGGAATCTCGATGTAGTAGCCGTGGACCCGGTTGAAGCCCACCTTGAGACCGGGCAGGCCGGTGCGTTCGCGCTCCCGGGTCTCCAACTGCACCAGGTAGTCGCCGGCGTGCTCGGCCAGGCCGCGGTGCTCGTCCAGCTCGGCGTCGAAGCCCGTGGCGATCACCCCGCCGTCGCGGATCACCACCGGCGGGTTGTCCACCAGCGCGCGGGTGAGGGTGTCGGCCAGCTCGGGATAGGGGCGAATCTGGCGCTTCAGCTCGTCCAGCGTGGAGCCCTCCGGGTAGCCGGCCAGGGCCTCGGCCAGTTCCGGCAGGGCGACCAGCGCATCACGCAGCCGGGCGAGGTCCCGGGGGCGGGCGCTGTAGAGCGCGACCCGGGCCAGGATGCGCTCCACGTCGCCGATCGCCTTGAGCGACGCGCGCAGCGGCACGAAGCCCTCCTGGTCGAGTAGCAGCGCCACCGCGGCCTGGCGGCGCGCCACCTGTTCCCGGTCGCGCAGCGGACGATTGAGCCAGCGCTTGAGTAGCCGGGAGCCCATGGCCGTGGCGGTGGTGTCGAGCACGCTGGCCAGGGTGTTGTCCGGCGTGCCGCCGAGGTTGACGTCGATCTCCAGGTTGCGGCGGCTGGCGGCGTCGATCACCACGGCGTCATCGCGGCTCTCCACGCCGATGGCGGTGACGTGAGGCAGGCGCGAGCGCTGGGTGTCCCGAGCGTAGTCGATCAGCACCCCGGCGGCGGTGATCGCCGTCTCCAAGTGGGCGCAGCCGAAGCCGCGCAGGTCGGCGACGCCGAACTGGTCGCAGAGGATGCGCTGGGCGCTCTCGGCATCGAACAGCCAGTCGCTCTGGCGGCGCAGGCCGCGCCTGCCCTCGAGTGCCGGCGGCAGGGAGAGGCCGTCCGCGACCAGCAGCTCGGCGGGGTCGAGCCGGGTCAGTTCGGCCAGCATCTCGCTCTCGCCTTCCACCTCCAGCACGCTGAAACGCCCGCTGGAGAGCTCCAGCCAGGCCAGCCCCCAGCGCTCGCCGACGGCGTGGATGGCCACCAGCAGGTTGTCGCGGCGGGCGTCGAGCAGGGCCTCGTCGTAGAGGGTGCCGGGGGTGACGATGCGCACCACGCGGCGCTCCACCGGCCCCTTGCTGGCGGCGGGGTCGCCGATCTGCTCGCAGATCGCCACCGATTCCCCGGCGGCCACCAGGCGCGCCAGATAGCCCTCGGCGCTGTGGTAGGGGACGCCGGCCATGGGAATCGGCTTGCCCGCCGACTGGCCCCGCTGGGTCAGGGTGATATCGAGCAGCGCCGCGGCGCGCTTGGCGTCATCGAAGAACAGCTCATAGAAGTCACCCATGCGGTAGAAGAGCAGCACGTCGGGGTGTTCGCGCTTGATCGTCAGGAACTGGGCCATCATCGGAGTGTGCGGGGTGCTGGCCTGGGACATGGGGTACCTGTCTCACTGGTGTCGAATCGGGCTGGCGTCGCGCCATGCATGTCGCTGGCAAAGGCGGTATTGTACGGAAAAGTCACCGCCTATGCGTGGTCGTCGTCGAAGGGCGGCGGCCTGAAAGCCCCGAGGGAGTGAAACCATGCCGCCCAGCGCCGCCAGCCTGGCCAATCTCGATCTGACCACCCTCGCCGAGCGCCTGGGGCGGGCCTGTCGCACGCACGGCGTAGGCGTGACCGCCGCCGAATCCTGCACCGGCGGCGGGGTGGCCAGCGCCATCACCGCGGTGGCCGGCAGCTCCGACTACTTCGAGGTCGGCTACGTGACCTATTCCAATGCCGCCAAGACTCGCCTGCTCGGCGTGCCGGAGGCGGTGCTGGCCGAGCACGGCGCGGTCAGCCGGGAGGTGGTGGAAGCCATGGTCGCCGGCGCCTGCCGCGACAGCGGCGCCGGCCTCGGCGTGGCCATTAGCGGCGTGGCCGGCCCCGGCGGCGGGTCGCCGGACAAGCCCGTGGGCACCGTGTGGTTCGCCTGGGGCGACGCCGGGCACCAGCAGGCCGAATGCCGCCACTTTCCCGGCGACCGCCGCGCGGTGCGCGAGCGTGCGGTCCGCGAGGCCCTGATCGGCCTGCTGAGGCTGCTGGAGTCACGGGAGTAGGCGAGCCGCCTTTTTTGCGCCATAATACTGGCCAACCATACAGTATCAAGACCCTTCTGCGAGGAGAGCCCTCATGGCACAGGACGACAACCGTTCCAAGGCGCTGAATGCCGCACTCAGCCAGATCGAGCGCCAGTTCGGCAAGGGCACCGTGATGCGCCTGGGCGATGCCCCGCGGGTGGTGATGCCGTCGGTCTCCACCGGCTCGCTGGGCCTGGACATCGCGCTGGGCATCGGTGGCCTGCCGCTGGGCCGGGTCGTGGAGATCTTCGGCCCGGAATCCTCGGGCAAGACCACCCTTACCCTGTCGGTGATCGCCCAGGCTCAGAAGCAGGGCAAGACCTGCGCCTTCATCGATGCCGAGCACGCCCTGGACCCGAGCTATGCCGAGAAGCTCGGCGTCAATCTCGACGACCTGCTGGTCTCCCAGCCGGACACCGGCGAGCAGGCGCTGGAGATCTGCGACATGCTGGTGCGCTCCGGCGGGGTCGACGTGATCATCATCGACTCGGTGGCCGCGCTGACGCCGCGCGCCGAAATCGAAGGCGAGATGGGCGATTCCCACGTCGGCCTGCAGGCGCGACTGATGTCCCAGGCGCTGCGCAAGATCACCGGCAACATCAAGAACGCCAACTGCATGGTGGTGTTCATCAACCAGATCCGCATGAAGATCGGCGTGATGTTCGGCAGCCCCGAGACCACCACCGGCGGCAACGCGCTGAAGTTCTACTCCAGCGTGCGCCTGGACATTCGCCGTACCGGCTCGGTCAAGCAGGGCGACGAAGTGACCGGCAACGAGACCCGCGTCAAGGTGGTCAAGAACAAGGTCGCGCCGCCGTTTCGCCAGGCCGAGTTCCAGATCCTCTACGGCAAGGGTATCTACCACGCCGGCGAGGTGGTCGACCTGGGCGTGCAGTGCAAGCTGGTCGACAAGGCGGGGGCCTGGTACAGCTATCAGGGCAACAAGATCGGTCAGGGCAAGGCCAATGCCGCCCAGTTCCTCGAGGACAATCCGGCGGTGATGGAGGAGATCGAGAGCCAGATTCGCGCCCAGCTGCTGGCTTCCGTTGAGCCGAAGGAGCAGAAGAGCGCCGAGCCCGTGGCCAGCGAGGAGGGCGGCGAGGAGGACCTGCTCTAAGTTATGTCGAATGGCACTGCCGGTAACCCTGAGCCGACGCCCCGCAACGATGCCGTGCGCCTGCTGGCCCGGCGCGAGTATTCGCGCGCCGAGCTCAAGGAGCGGCTGGCCGCCCGGGGGCATGAGCCGGCCGCGATCGCGGCCTGTCTCGACGCCCTGGCCGAGCAGGGCCTGCAGTCGGATGCCCGTTTCGCCGAGAGCTTCCTGCGCTCGCGGGTGGCGCGTGGCCAGGGGCCGCTGAAGATTCGCGGCGAGCTGGCCAGGCGCGGGGTCGACCGCGACACGGCCCGGGCCGCCTTCGCCGAGCTGGAGCAGGGCGGCGAGCTCGACTGGTTCGCGCTGGCCGCCGACGCCCTGGCGCGGCGCTTCTCCACGCCCGGCGATACCCCCCGCGAGCGCGCGCGGCGCGAACGCTTCCTGGCCGGCCGCGGCTTCGATTCGGAGCAGCTGCGACATGCCCTCGACCACGCTTGGGACGACGCCTGACATACCTGTTGGGGCGGCCATCGCACGCCAAGAATGACTCTCGGCAAGGGGGCTGCTTTGGGAGCGCGCTTCACGCGCAGCGCTGCCAAACCGGGGCGCCTGCGGCGCCTTCGCCCGGCAGAGCCGGCCCCCACATGACGCTCCTTGCCACTCAGAAGCCGCTCGATGAACAGACGTCAGGTCATGCGATTGCTCTAGCCTATTGGGCGTGGCCCTTCAGTCCCTTGACAACTGCGCTATAATGCCCCCCTTTGCCAACGCCCCGGGTCGCGCCCCTGATGCGCACCGGCGTGCCGTTTCCGGCCCGCTTTGCCGGGTCCACGGAGCCTCGCCCGTCCGCCGGGACACCACGCTCATCGTCACGGATATCCCATGAAAAGCGCAGACATCAGACAGGCCTTTCTGAGTTTCTTCGAAGCGCACGGCCACACCGCCGTGCCCTCCAGCTCCCTGGTGCCGGACAACGACCCCACCCTGCTGTTCACCAATGCTGGCATGGTGCCCTTCAAGGACGTTTTTCTGGGCCGCGAGGCACGCCCCTACGTTCGCGCGGTCTCCTCCCAGCGCTGCGTGCGCGCCGGCGGCAAGCACAACGACCTGGACAACGTCGGCTATACCGCCCGCCACCACACCTTCTTCGAGATGCTGGGCAACTTCAGCTTCGGCGACTACTTCAAGCGTGACGCCATCCGCTTCGCCTGGACCTTCCTCACCGAGACCCTGGGGCTGCCCAAGGAGAAGCTCTGGGTCACGGTTCACGTCAGCGACGACGAGGCCGAGGCGATCTGGAAGGAAGAAATCGGCATCGACCCGGCGCGTTTCTCCAGGCTCGACGAGGACAATTTCTGGCAGATGGGCGATACCGGCCCCTGCGGCCCGAGCTCGGAGATCTTCTTCGATCATGGCCCCGAGGTGTGGGGTGGCCCTCCCGGCAGCCCCGAGGAGGACGGCGACCGCTACATCGAGATCTGGAACCTGGTGTTCATGCAGTTCGACCGCGACGCCGAAGGTACCCTGCATCCGCTGCCCAAGCCCTCCATCGACACTGGCATGGGGCTGGAGCGGGTGGCCGCAGTGATGCAGGGCGTGCACTCCAACTACGAGATCGACCTCTTCCAGAGCCTGCTCGCGGCGGCGGCGCAGCGCACCGGTCACGCCGACACCCGCAACCCTTCGCTGCGGGTGATCGCCGACCATATCCGCTCCTGCGCCTTCCTGATCGCCGACGGCGTGCTGCCCTCCAATGAAGGGCGCGGCTATGTGCTGCGCCGGATCATTCGCCGCGCCATCCGCCATGGCCACAAGCTGGGCGCCAAGGACAACTTCTTCCACAGGCTGGTGGGGGCGCTGGACGCCGAGATGGGCGATGCCTATCCGGAGCTGCGCGGCGCCCGTCAGCAGATCGAGCGGGTGCTGCTCAAGGAGGAGGAGCAGTTCGCCCGCACCCTGGAGCACGGCATGGGCCTGCTCGAGGAGGCCCTGGCGGGGCTCGACGGCGAGGTCCTGCCCGGCGAGACGGTGTTCAAGCTCTACGACACCTACGGCTTCCCCTATGACCTGACCGCCGACGTCTGCCGCGAGCGGGGCGTGACCCTCGACGAAATCGGCTTCGAGCGCGCGCTGGAGGCCCAGCGCGAGCGGGCCCGGGCGGCCAGTCAGTTCGGCGCCGACTATGGCACCGCGCTAGAGCTCGAGGGCGAGACCGAGTTCACCGGCTACGACCGGCTCGAGGATCGCGCCACCGTGACCGCCATCGTCGACAGTGCCGGCAACGAGCTGGCCGCACTGCGCCCCGAGCAGCGCGGCCTGGTGGTGCTTGACCGCACCCCCTTCTACGCCGAGTCCGGCGGCCAGGTGGGCGATACCGGCTATCTGCATCTGGAGGACGGCAGCCGCTTTCTGGTCACCGATACCCAGAAGCAGGGCGGCCACCACCTGCATCACGGCGTACTGCTGGAGGGTGAGCTGGCCGTGGGGGCCGCCGTGCGCCCCGAGGTCAATGCGAAGCTGCGCGCCGCCACCGTGCGCAATCACTCCGCCACCCACCTGATGCACCAGGCGCTGCGCCTGGTGCTGGGCGAGCACGTGGCCCAGAAGGGCTCGCTGGTGACGCCCGAGCGCCTGCGCTTCGACTTCAGCCACTTCGAGCCGATGACCCCCGAGCAGCTGGCCGAGGTGGAGCGCCTGGTCAACGAGCAGATTATGGCCAACGCGCCCACGCACATCGAGAACATGACCCTCGACCAGGCCAAGGCCAAAGGCGCGGCGGCACTGTTCGAGGCCAAGTACGCCGACAGCGTGCGGGTGCTGACCATCGGCGCCGACGACTTCTCCATCGAACTGTGCGGCGGCACCCATGTGGCGCGCAGCGGCGATATCGGCTGCTTCCATATCGTCAGCGAGCAGGGGATCGCCTCGGGGGTGCGTCGCATCGAAGCGATCACCGGGGAGGGCGCGCTGGCCTGGTTCCGCGAGCAGGAGGCGCGGCTCACCCGCATCGGTGAGCGTCTCAAGGCCAAGCCGGAGCAGGTCGAGGAGCGCGTCGAGGCGCTGGCCGAGCGCAACCGCAGCCTGGAGAAGGAGCTCGAGCGTCTCAAGGCCAAGCTGGCCAGCGCCGCCGGCAGCGACATGCTGAGCCAGGCCCGCGAGATCGCCGGGGTCAAGGTGCTGGCCACCCGCCTGGAGGGGGTCTCCGGCAAGGAGCTGCGCGGCGTGCTCGACCAGCTCAAGAACAAGCTTGGCTCCGGTATCGTGGTGCTCGGTGTGGCCGACCAGGCGGCCGGCAAGGTCAGCCTGATCGCCGGCGTCACCGATGATCTCACCGGCCGGGTCAAGGCCGGGGAGCTGGTCAATCACGTGGCCTCCCAGGTGGGCGGCAAAGGCGGCGGCCGTGCGGACATGGCCCAGGCCGGCGGCAGCGACGTCGCCGCCCTGCCGGGGGCGCTGGAGAGCGTCCCGGCCTGGGTCGAGGCGCGCCTCCAGTAACGATCGGCAGGGCCGGTGACCGCAAGGTCCCGGCCCTGTCTATAAGAATTCACCTTTCACTCATCCGAGCGCCTCTGGCTCTCGACACACGAGGGAAAAACGGCATATGGCACTATACGTACAGAAGTTCGGCGGCACCTCGGTGGGCTCCGTGGAGCGCATCAAGGCCGTGGCCGAGAAGGTCAAGGGCTTCCGCGACAACGGCCATCAGGTCGTCGTCGTGGTCTCCGCCATGAGCGGCGAAACCAATCGCCTGATCGGCATGGCCAACGAGATCAACGACGAGCCGACCCCGCGCGAACTGGACATGCTGGTTTCCACCGGCGAGCAGGTGACCATCTCGCTGCTGGCCATGGCGCTGCACAAGCTGGGCGTGGCCGCCACTTCCTATACCGGCTCTCAGGTGGGTATCCAGACCGACAGCGCCCACACCAAGGCGCGCATCCAGCGCATCGAGACCGATGACCTGCGGGCGGACCTGGACGACGGCCAGGTGGTCGTGGTGGCCGGCTTCCAGGGCGTGGATGAGGAGGGCAACATCACCACCCTGGGTCGCGGCGGTTCCGACACCACCGGGGTGGCCCTGGCGGCGGCGCTGAAGGCCGACGAGTGCCAGATCTATACCGACGTCGACGGCGTCTACACCACCGATCCCCGCGTCTGCTCCAAGGCTCAGCGGCTGGACAGCATCACCGTCGAGGAGATGCTCGAGCTGGCGAGCCTGGGCTCCAAGGTCCTGCAGATCCGTGCCGTCGAGTTCGCCGGCAAATACAATGTTCCGCTGCGCGTGCTGTCCAGTTTCCAGGACGGCCCCGGCACCCTTATCGTTGCAGACTCCGACAAAGACGAGGACTCCATGGAAGAACCGCTGATCTCCGGTATCGCCTTCACCGCCAACGAGGCCAAGCTGACCCTGCTCAACACCCCGGACGTGCCGGGCGTGGCCTGGCGCATCCTCGGGCCGATCGCCGATGCCAACATCGAAGTCGACATGATCGTGCAGAACGTGGCGCCGGCCGGCGACTACACCGACTTCACCTTTACCGTGGCCAAGGGCGACTACAAGAAGACCCTCAAGATCCTTCAGGAGCAGGTGCTGCCTGACCTGGGCGAGGGCGAAGTGAAGGGCGACGACAACATCGCCAAGGTCTCGCTGGTGGGCGTGGGCATGCGCTCCCACGCCGGCGTGGCCTCCAAGATGTTCCGCGTGCTGGCCGAGGAGAACGTCAATATTCGCATGGTCTCCACCTCGGAGATCAAGATCTCGGTGGTGGTCGACGAGAAGCATATGGAACTCGCCGTCCGCGCCCTGCACAAGGCCTTCGGTCTGGACAAGAGCGACGTCGAGAGCGAATAAGGGCAACGTACGGGCCTGTAGCTTCTACGCTTGTGGGAAGAGCCCCCGAAGGCCGTGGTGCCAAGGGGCCTTCCCTTCAACGCCGCCATGGGGTGTCATGGCGGCGCCGTTGGTGCACAGTGGTGTCGTGACACATAATAAGCAGAGCGTCGTCGAGCTCGGCGCCATCCCGTTGCCAGTCGTCTGAGAAGGAGATCAGTCATGCTCATCCTGACCCGCCGTGTCGGAGAAACCCTGATGATCGGTGATGACATCACCGTTACCGTCCTTGGCGTCAAGGGCAATCAGGTCCGCATCGGCGTCAATGCGCCCAAGGATGTCGCCGTACATCGCGAGGAAATCTATCAGCGCATTCAGCGCGAGAAGTCCGACGAGGAGGGTGGTGGTTCCTCCACGCCCTGAACGCCGGGGTTGGCTTCGTGGCGAACGTGAAGGAAACAAATTCCTGAATACGCTGGACAAAAGGTCGCGCAGACGATAGGATATGCGCCGTGTCGATGAGGGAGAGGTGGCCGAGTGGCTGAAGGCGCTCCCCTGCTAAGGGAGTATGGGGTTTATAGCCCCATCGAGGGTTCGAATCCCTCCCTCTCCGCCATGTCGACATCGATGAAGCGGGTCGTGGCGTGGTAGTTGTCGAGCCATATTCACGACGCGATGTGCGAGCGCCCGTAGCTCAGCTGGATAGAGTACCTGACTACGAATCAGGTGGTCGGAGGTTCGAATCCTCCCGGGCGCGCCATCTTCGGCGGGTAAGCATTTCCCGGCGCTAGCTTCATGCAACACGCTGTTAACGGCTTTGCCGTCAGCGCCCGTAGCTCAGCTGGATAGAGTACCTGACTACGAATCAGGTGGTCGGAGGTTCGAATCCTCCCGGGCGCGCCAGATTACGACCCGTCCTCCTTTGGAGGGCGGGTCTTCTGCTTTGTGGCCTCGCCGCCGCTATGTGCAGTGCTAGCCCTGCCGCTGGCCCGATTGGGTCGTCGGCCGCGCGATCGTTTGGGGTGCCGTCGCCTAGTGACGAGCACCCCTTTTTTGTGGGCCATGCTACGGGTTTGTCGATCAGGCCGGTTCGCCCTGGGCCTGGCGCGCCTGCGGGGTCTCGCGGTCGTCGTGCAGCTCGGCGAGCAGGCGATCCAGGTCGGTAATGCGCTTGAGGCGCTGAAAGCGCCGCTGTGCCTCGGCGTCGCGGTTGCGCATCTGGTTGAGCCATTGCTTGATCAGCGAGACCACGACCCTGTCTTGCAGTTTTTCTCGCTGCGTTGCAGCATAGGCGGTGAGCGTCGCGGCCCTGGCCTGCCAGGTGGTGTCGGGCAGACGCTCCCCGGTGCTCAGCCAGTGGCGGATGCGCGGCGCGAGCCAAGGGTCGGCCAGGGCGCCGCGGCCGAGCATCACGTCCCGGCAGCCGGAGAGGGTGCGCGCCTTCCAGTAGTCTTCCAGGGTCCAGATATCGCCGTTGGCGACCACCGGGATGCGCAGCTGGCGGCGGATCCGTCCGATCCACTCCCAGTGGGCAGGGGGGCGGTAGCCCTCGTCGCGGGTGCGGCCGTGAACCACCAGCTGTGCGGCACCGCCCGCCTCGGCGGCTCGGGCACAGGCAACCGCCTGGCGGCGGTCGGCGAAGCCCAGGCGAATCTTGGCGGTCACCGGGATCGCGTCGCCCACGGCGTCATGAACCGCGGCAACGGCGGCTTCGACCCGGTGCGGGGTGCGCAGCAGCGAGGCGCCGCCGTCATGGCGGTTGACCAGCTTGGCCGGACAGCCGAAATTGAGGTCGATGCCGATGGCGCCGAGACAGAGTGCCTGACGGGCATTGGCTGCCAGGGTCGCCGGGTCGCTGCCCAGCAGCTGCAGCTGCACCGGTATGCCCGAGGGCGTTGCCACCGGGCGCTCGAGCAGCTCGGGACAGTGCTTGTAATAGACGCGCGGGGGCAGTCGAGCATCGACCACGCGGACGAACTCGGTGACCGTCCAGTCGAAACCGGGCGTGCGGGTCAGCAGGTCGCGGGTCACCGCATCGATCACGCCTTCCATGGGCGCCAGACCGATTCGGCCGCTTTGTAGTAAACCAACAACGGGGACTTCCACCATAGGGCGCTTGCAATCTTTCGTCAGTGTGGCAGTTTAGATGGTCGAATTTTCGAGCTACCCGCCTCAATCGCGCTTGATCGCGGCAAGGTCGGCTAGCTACACGGGAGAAACCGCATGCAGGATTTTCAGCTTTTGCACGATGGCTTGACCCTGATGGGGGTCGGCATGGGGTTCGTTTTTGTTTTTCTTACCGTGCTGGTGGCCGGTACCACCCTGATGTCGCTGCTGGTGCGCCGCTTCTCGCCGGCGCCTGCCGCTGCCTCGCCTGCCGCCGGCCGCAGCGTCGAGCCGGCGCGCGATGACGGCGGGGATGCCGAACTGATGGCCGTCCTCAGCGCCGCCGTGCATCGCTATCGGCGCCGCCACCGCCGCTGAGCGCCCCGGCGACGCCCGAATACCGAATACTACTACACAATACGCCATCTCAACGGGGTCATTTCATGAGTGATACCAACCGCCCGCTGGGCATCACCGATGTGGTGCTGCGCGACGCCCATCAGTCGCTGTTCGCCACCCGCCTGCGCCTGGACGACATGCTGCCGATCGCCGAGAAGCTCGACCGCGTCGGCTTCTGGTCGCTGGAGTCCTGGGGCGGGGCCACCTTCGACGCCTGTATTCGCTACCTCGGCGAGGACCCGTGGGAGCGGATACGGGCGTTGAAGGCGGCCATGCCCAACACGCCCCAGCAGATGCTGCTGCGCGGCCAGAACCTGCTCGGCTACCGCCACTACGGCGACGACGTGGTGGACAAGTTCGTCGAGCGCGCGAAGACCAACGGCGTCGACGTCTTCCGCGTCTTCGATGCGATGAACGACCCGCGCAACCTGGAACGCGCCATCCAGGCGGTGCGCCAGGTCGAAGGCCATGCCCAGGGCACGCTCTCCTATACGGTAAGTCCGGTGCATACCCTCGATGGCTGGGTGGAGCTCGGCCAGACCATCGCCGGCATGGGCGCCGACTCGCTGTGCATCAAGGACATGGCGGGGCTGCTCACTCCCTATACCGCCTTTGAGCTGGTCTCGCGCCTCAAGCAGGCCGTGGAGATTCCCATCCACATGCAGTGTCATGCCACCACCGGGCTCTCCACCGCGACTATCGTCAAGGCGGCCGAGGCGGGCATCGACAACGTCGACACCGCTATCTCCTCGATGTCCATGACCTACGGCCACAGCCCCACCGAGTCGGTGGTGGCCATCCTCAAGGGCACCGAGCGCGACACCAACCTCGACCTCGAGCTACTCGAGGAGATCGCCGCCTACTTCCGCGAGGTGCGCAAGAAGTACGCCGCCTTCGAAGGGTCGCTCAAGGGCATCGACTCGCGCATCCTCATCGCTCAGGTGCCGGGCGGCATGCTCACCAACATGGAGGGCCAGCTCAAGGAGCAGGGCGCCGGCGACAAGCTCGACGACGTTCTCCAGGAGATCCCCAAGGTGCGCGAAGACCTGGGTTTCATCCCGCTGGTCACCCCCACCTCCCAGATCGTCGGCACCCAGGCGGTGATGAACGTGATGATGGGCGAGCGCTACAAGTCGATCTCCAAGGAGGTCCAGGCGCTGCTCAAGGGTGAATACGGCGCCGCCCCGGCCCCTTTCAACAAGGAGCTGCAGCAGCGTGTGCTGGAGGGCGGTGAGCCGATCACCTGCCGGCCGGCCGACCTCCTCGAGGCCGAAATGGACAAGCTCGCCGCCGAGCTCAAGGAGAAGGCCAAGGCCGAGGGCATCCGCCTGGCCGAGGGCGAGCGTGAGGTCGACGACGTGCTCACCTATGCGCTCTTCCCGCAGATCGGCCTGAAGTTCCTCAAGAACCGCGACAACCCCGACGCCTTCGAGCCGGCGCCCCAGGCCCCTGGGAAAGAGGCCGCTGACGGCGGCGCCAAGCTGCCGGCGAAGGCCGAGGCCAAGGCGCCGGCCGTCCAGGGTGGCGCCCCGGCCGGCCCCGAGACCTACACCATCAAGGTCAACGGTAAGGCCTATGTGGTAGAGGTCGCCGAGGGCGGTGAGATCGCCGACGTCCAGGCCCAGGGTGGCGCCGCCCCGGCGGCCCCCGCCGAGGCCGCGCCGGCCTCCAGCGGCGCGACCATCGATGCGCCGCTGGCCGGCAACATCTTCAAGGTCAACGTGCGCCCGGGCGATGCGGTCAAGGAGGGCGATGTGGTGATCATCCTCGAGGCCATGAAGATGGAAACCGAGGTGCGCGCGTCGAGCGCCGGCACCGTCTCCGCGGTCAAGGTCAGCGAAGGCGACAGCGTGTCCGTCGGCGATACGTTGATCGTGCTTTAAGGGCCCTCCGTCATGGAACAGCTACTGACTCTGTGGGAGGGCTCGGGCCTCTACAACCTGACCCTCGGCCAGGCGGTGATGATCGTGGTGGGTCTGATCCTCCTCTACCTGGCCATCGCCAAGAAATTCGAGCCGCTGCTGCTGGTGCCGATCGGCTTCGGCGGCATCCTCGCCAATATTCCCGAAGCCGGCCTGGCCATCTCGGCGCTGGATCAGGCGATCGAGGTGGCGCGCCCCGCGGTGCTCCACCAGATCGCCTCGGCGCTGGGCGCGACCCTGGATCCGCTGGCCTCCGACGAGGCCTGGCGGGCCACCCTCAAGGCGCTGGTCGACAACGGCGCCTCGCCCGACCAGCTGCGCGCCGCCAAGGACGTGGCGATGAATGTCGGCTACGGCGACGGCCTGCTCTACACCTTCTATGCCGCGGCCGTGGCCTCGGGGATCGCGCCGCTGCTGATCTTCATGGGCGTGGGGGCGATGACCGACTTCGGCCCGCTGCTGGCCAACCCGCGCACCCTCTTCCTGGGGGCGGCGGCGCAGTTCGGCATCTTCGCCACGGTGTTCGGCGCGGTGGGCATGTCGGCCATGGGCTGGATGGACTTCTCCCTGGAGCAGGCCGCCGCCATCGGTATCATCGGCGGCGCCGACGGTCCCACCTCGATCTATGTCTCCAGCGTGCTGGCCCCGGAGCTGCTGGGCCCCATCGCCGTGGCCGCCTACGCCTACATGGCGCTGGTGCCGATGATCCAGCCGCCGATCATGAAGCTGTTGACCAGCAAGAAGGAGCGGGAGATCACCATGACCCAGCTGCGGCCGGTCTCCAAGCTCGAGAAGATCGTCTTCCCGCTGCTGCTGCTGATGCTGGTGGCGGTGTTCCTGCCGGACGCCGCGCCGCTGCTGGGCATGTTCTGCTTCGGCAACCTGATGCGCGAGTGTGGCGTGGTGGAGCGGCTCACCGACACCGCCCAGAACGCCCTGATCAACATCGTCACCATCGTGCTGGGGCTCGCCGTGGGCTCGCGGCTGATGGCCGAGAGCTTCCTGGCCCTGGAGACCCTGGGCATCATGGGGCTGGGCATGGTGGCGTTTGCCATCGGTACCGCCGCGGGGGTGCTCATGGCCAAGCTGATGAACGTAATGAGCAAGATGCCCATCAACCCGCTGATCGGTGCGGCCGGCGTCTCGGCGGTGCCCATGGCTGCCAGGGTGGCCAACAAGGTGGGGCTGGAGTCCAACCCCCACAACTTCCTGCTGATGCACGCCATGGGGCCCAACGTGGCCGGGGTGATCGGCTCGGCGGTGGCCGCCGGGGTGATGATCAAGTACCTGACCTGAAGCGCCGGGAAGGATTGGCAACGCCGACGGCGCCCCTCGGGGCGCCGTCGGCGTTTCTACGGCTGCAGCAATCGCCCTACCAGGGCAGCACGGCACCGTCGGTGCGCGGCTCGGTGCCGCCGTACAGCACGCCGGTATCGGGGTGGCGCAGGATGATCTGCCCGCGACCGAAGGTCAGGCCGTCGTGGCACTTGACGATGCGGTGGCCGCGGCGCGATAGCGCCTGGGCCAGGGGGTCGGGAAACTCGGGCTCCACCTCCACGGTGCGCCCGCCGGTCCACTTCCAGCGCGGCAGGTCCAGCGCCGCCTGGGGGTTGAGGCGATCCTCGAGCATGCTGGCCACCACCTGCACGTGGCCCTGAGGCTGCATGTAGCCGCCCATCACGCCGAAGGGGCCCACGGCCCGGTCGTCTCGGGTGATGAAGCCAGGAATGATGGTGTGGTAGCTGCGCTTGCCCGCTGCCAGGACATTGGCATGATCCGGCGCCAGGGAGAAGGACCAGCCGCGATTCTGCAGGCTGATGCCGGTCCCGGGGACCACCATCCCCGAGCCGAAGCCCTCGTAGTTGCTCTGGATGAAGGAGACCATATTGCCGTCGCCATCGGCGGTGGCCAGGTAGACGGTGCCGCCGCTGAGCGGGTTGCCGTGAACCGGCTCCAGGGCCTGCGGGCCGATCTGGGCGGCACGCCGCTCAAGGTAGTCGGCGGCCAGCAGCTGCGCCACGCTGGCCTGCATGGCGTCCCCTTCGGTGATGTAGTGCAGGCCATCGACATAGGCCAGCTTGGTGGCCTCGATGCGCCGGTGCAGTCGCTCCACGGGATCGCGGGGCTCATCGCCGAGGGCTTCCAGCATGCCCAGCGCCTGCAGGGCGATCAGGCCGCTGCCGTTGGGCGGGATCTCCCAGATATCGTGGCCGCGATAGCGGGTACTGATCGGGGTGACCCACTCGGGCTGGTAGGCGGCAAGATCGTCCCGGCGCAAGAAGCCCCCGTGCTGGCGTGAAAAGGCATCCAGGCGATCCGCTAGCTCGCCCTCATAGAAGTCGCGTCCCCGGGTGGCGGCAATCGCCTGGAGGGTGGTGGCCATCTCGGGGGAGCGCCACGCCTCGCCGGGCGCGGGCGCCCGGCCGGCGGGGGCGAAATGCGCGAACCAGGGGGCGAACTCTTCCCCGGTGTACTGGCCGTAGCGTTTGACGGCGGCTTGCCACAGCTGGCTGGCCACTGGGGTCACGGCATAGCCCTGGGTGGCGAACTCGATGGCCGGGGCGAGCAGCTCGGCAAACGGCAGCTTGCCGAAGCGCTCGGAGAGCGCCGCCCAGGCGGCGGGGGCGCCGGGAACGGTCACCGGCACCAGGCCGTGGGCCGGCATCTCGTCGTGGCCGAGCGCCTTGACGGCCTCAACCGAGATACCGCGCGGGGCAGGGCCGCTGGCATTGAGGCCATGGAGCTCGCCGTTTATCCACACGATGGCGAAGGCGTCGCCACCGATGCCGTTGGAGGTCGGCTCGACCACGGTCAGCGCCGCCGCCGTGGCAATCGCCGCATCCACGGCATTGCCGCCGCGCTTGAGCATGTCGACGCCGGCCTGGGCGGCCAGCGGCTGAGAAGTGGCCACCATGCCGCGTTGGCCGTAGGTCAGCATGCGTCGCGAGGGGCTAGGGAAGTAGTGGGGATCGAAGTTCATGGTGCTTCCTATTCGAGTGAGGCGTTGGTTCGAGAGGAAAAGGCTTTGCGCCGTCTCAGGTAGCTGATGATGCTGTACACGATGGAGACGGCAGCCAGGGTCAACAGGATGGCGGATATCGGACGGGTAAAGAAAAGTGTCCACTCATCGCTGGTCTGGAAGGCGCGCCTCAGGTTGGTTTCGGCAATCGGGCCTAGCACGACCCCAAGTACCAGTGGGGCCAGCGGATAGTCGAGTTTTCTGAGCACATAGCCGGCAACGCCAACGCAGGCGAGCAGGTACAGGTCGGAAATGCGATTGTTCAGGGTATAGGTCCCGATGGCGCAGCAGGCCAGTACCACGGGCACCACGATGTACTTGGGAACGTTGAGCAGTCGCAGGAAAGCGCGCATCAGGATCAGGCCAATAAACAGCATGAACACGGATGCCACCGCCATGGAGATGAACATGCCATAGACCAGGTCCGGGTTGTCGAGAATGAGTCGCGGACCGACGCTGATGCCGTGCACCATGATGGCGGCCATCAGCACGGCGTCGGCAGGGGAGCCGGGAATCCCCAGGGCAATGAGCGGAATCAAGCTGCCACCAACCGTGGAGGAGTTGCCCGACTCTGACGCCACGACACCTTCAGGCTCACCGTTACCGAACGTCTCCGGGTGCTTGGAGGCGCGCTTGGCCTGATCGTAGGCCAGCAGATTGGAAATCGAACTGCCTGCCCCGGGCACCGCGCCGATGAAGACGCCGATCAACGATGAGCGCACCACATTGACGGGTTTGAGAATCACCTGCTTCACCGTGTCGAGCAGATGGGGGCGCATGTCGCCGCTGATTAGCGATCCGGGCTGCGGTTTCCCGCCCCGGGCAGGCTCCAGCTCCGAGAGCAGCTGGCTCATGGCATACATGCCAATCAGCACGACCAGGAAGGGGATACCGGCCGCCAGCAGTTCGTAACCGAATGTGAATCGCTCGCGCCCCATGATGGGATCGGGGCCGACGGTTGCCAGGCCAATGCCGATCAGTCCGGCGATCAACCCTCTGAGGAGCGAGTCTCCGACTAGACTCGCGATGATGGTCAGGGCGAACACGATCAAGGCGAAGTACTCCCAAGGCCCCAGCTTCACCGCCATCAGCGCCAATGGCGGAGCCGCCATGATCAGCACGACAATGGAGATGAGAGACCCCACGAAGGAGGCGAGCAGGCCGAGGGAGAGCGCCTTGCCAGGTTGGCCCTTACGCGCCATGGGAAAAGCATCGAAGGTTGTTGCAACGGCAGAAGGGGTCCCCGGAATGCCGAGCAAGGCGGCGCTGAACAGCCCGCCGCTCAGCCCGCCGACGTAAACCGAGAGCATGACCGCGACCCCCTGCATCGGCGGCATGGCGAAGGTCAGGGGCAGGGTGAGTACGATGGCCATGGTGATCGTGAAGCCGGGGATGGCGGCGGACACGATACCGGCCAGGGTAGCGACTGCCATCAGCGCCAGGGTATAGGGCGTCATGACCCCACCCAGCGCCAACAGGAAAGCGTCTGTCATGATTTCACCTGATTACCATCTTGCTCTGGGTAGGTAGATGCTGAATACCTCGGAAAAGAGGTAGTAGGGACCGGCTGAAAAAACAGCAGCGACTAACAAGGCGATAACGATAGCGGTCAGCCGTTTCGGCGCCATCAGAATCTGGGCAGCCGACAGGTACAGGAAGGTACTGGTCATGAACCCGAGCCATGGCAGGAAGGCCATGTAGGCGATGAACAGCACCAGGTTAACGATCACCGTCTTCAGCTTGACGATGCTCTGCAGGCAGGTTGCCCAGGTCGTCCTGGGCAGGCCCTGCTTGAAGAGCTCCGTGACGAAGGCGATGGTGCAGAGTACGGCAATGGACAGAAAAATGATGCGAGGAAAGGCCCCTGCGCTCATGGGCTCCCAGCGGGAGGCCGGCAGCGAGCCGGCCTTGAGGGACATGAGCAGCGCGAGAGAGGCAATGATGGCATAGGAGAGAAGCTGCAGCGTGGGCAGCAAGCTCTCCTCTCTGGTTCTTCTTTCCATGCGGGCCTCCTGAAGACACCTTGCCTCAGTCGAGGAGGTGGGCGTTGGCCTCGATGGCCTGGTTCATGTCGTGCAGGTAGTCGTTATAGTCGGCTCGGCCCATATAGCGAACGGTGCCACCAACATTGGCAACCTGGGTTCGGAAGGATTCGCTCTCGGCGATCGTCGCCAGCGCGCTTTCGAGCGTATCGAGAATCGCTTCAGGGGTGCCCTTGGGCGCCACCAGGCCACGTGTCACGAGGAACTCCAGGTCGTAGCCCAGTTCTTGAAGAGTCGGTGTGCCCGGCAGCTCATCAATGCGTTCGGTCGTGGCCACCGCAAGGATGTTCATGTCGCCATTTTCCACGAAGGAGCTGGTGGACGAGTAGTCCTCGATGGCGACGCTGATGTGACCACCCGCCAGGGCGCGCAGCCGCTCTCCCGTGCCTTCATAGCCGACGTAGCCGAATTCGGTGCCGGTTGCCTCCTCGAACTGGACGGCCCACAGGTGGGGAATGCCGCCCATGGTCACGCCCATGCGGTATTCTCCCGGGCTGGCCGTGACATCCTCGAGGAGGTCGTCAAGCGTTTCCCAGCCGGTATCGGCGTTGACGGCGATGACGGAATTGATGCTGGTCATCATGGAGATCACGTCGAAGTCATCCCAGTTCAGGTCGGTGACGCCGGAATGGTGCGCGATCAGCAGGCCTTCGTGGATCTGGGTGATGGTGTAACCGTCGTTGTCGCGGCGGGTGGCCTCACGCAGCCCGATGGTGCCGCTCGCTCCTGGCATGTTGATAATGGGGACAGCCTCACCCAGGGCTTCCTCGAGGTGCTGTCCGACGATACGCATCAAAAGGTCGCTACCACCCCCCGGCCCCCAGGGAACGATGAACTCGATGGGCTTTTCGGGATAGCTGTCGGTGGCCATGGTAAAGGGGGACGTGGCCAGGGCGGCGGCGGCTGTGGATGCGGCGATGAAGGTGTGTAGCTTCATGAAATACCTCGGTTTGTCTTTGTTGTGCAAAAAGGTGAAGTCGAGTGATGGAGTCTTGCTAGGTGATGAATAGCCCTCCATAGATCAGTGCGGCCATGATCACGAAGGCCGGGTGGGTCTTGAATCGCAGCAGGGCGATGGCGGAAAACGCGGCGATCAGCCCAGTGTGGAATGCCCCCGCGCCGCGGACCCCCTCGAGCAGGAATCCCAGGGCCAGCGCGGCCATCATCAGGGCGATGACAGGGCGGACCCATTGGCTCATGCGCTGGACGCGGGGGGAGTGGCGATGGCGATAGAGCAGTCCCAGCGCGCCGAGCATCAGCAGCAACGAGGGCGCTACGGTAGCCAGTACCGCCACTGCGGCACCGCCGGCCCCGGCGACGTCATAGCCCACGTGGCCGGCCATCTTGGTCGCGATGGGGCTGGGTAGGGCATTGCCCAGCGCCAGGGTCTCGGCGAACTGGTGGGCGCTCATCCAGCCGTAGTGGCCGACCACTTCCGCTTCGATCAGCGGAATGATGGCCGGGCCGCCACCGTAGCCGATGATGTTGGGAATGAAGAAGGCGAGAAACAGCTCCCAGTAAATCATTGGGCGGCCCTGCTTGGCGAAGCGGCCGGACGCAGTAGCGCTGCGGCCAGCAGGCTGCCTATTACCCAGCCGGGGTGCAGGCCCACAGCGTAGATCAGCACCGCGGCCGCCGCCGACATGGCCAGGCTGACTCCCCAGCCGAGGGCAAGGCGTGACTTGTTGAAAAAGTCCCAGGTCAGTTGCGCCATCATCACCATGACCACCGGCACCACCGCCTGGCCCATTCCCTGTATCCAACTGATATGGCGGTAGCGGCTGAAAAGACCGAGGAGCAGAATCATCGCCAGGATCATGGGCAGGATCACCGCGGCGACAGCGACGACACAGCCGCGCACGCCCGCCACCCGGTAGCCGATATAGCCGGGCATCTTGGTGGCGATGGGGCCTGGCAGGGTGTTGCCGATGGCCAGCACGTCGGCAAAGTCGTCATCGCTCAACCAGCGATAGCGCTCGACCACTTCCTGGCGGACCAGCGGGATCATGGCGGGGCCTCCACCGAAACCGAGCAGGCCAACGCGGGTGAAGGCCCAAAACAGGGGCCATAGCTGAGGCGGAGTGGCGGCGCTCAAGGCTGGCTCCCGGGTAGGTCGACGAAAGTATTAGAAATTGATTTGTTCATGAGTGATCTTATTTGAATGATAAAATCGATTATTGAGAACGAAATATAGATTGCCCGGCGAAGATGGGTCAAGCTTGCATCAGACTGAATTTCAGCCAGGGGGAGGAGGTGAGATGGCGACATCCGAGCGGACAAGACGAGAGACGACGTCCAGCCGTGTCTACGACATCCTGCGCCAGGACCTGCTCAACGGTCGTTTCGAGGCCGGGGAGAAGTTGGCGATCAGTGCGCTGAAGGACCACTATGGGGTAGGGCTCAGCCCGCTGCGCGAGGCGCTCAACCGTCTGGCGGCCTACGGGTTGCTGATTCAGGAGAATCAGCGGGGGTTTCGTGTGCCGACCATGGCGCGAGAGGAGCTCGAGGATATTGCCGGCATGCGCCGGGAGCTCGAGGGGATGGCCCTTGAGTGGGCGATTGGTCGGGGTGATGCGGAGTGGGAGTCGGAGCTGTTGGCGGCAGCCCACCGCCTCAAGCGTACCGATCTGGCAGCAGGGCAGGTTGACGAGTGGGAGCAGCTGCATGCGCGCTTCCACCGGACCCTGGTAGCTCCCTGTGGCTCGGTATGGCTACTGCGCTTCATCGAGCAGCTGCATGACCAGTTTGACCGCTACCGTCGACTGGCGCCTGAAGCGCCCGATGTGCGTCGGATTCTGGATGCTCAGCACGAGGAGCTGGTGGAGCTGGCGCTGAAACGCAACACCCGGGCTGCGCGGGCAGTGATGGAGGATCACGTGCAGCGCTCTTACGAGGTGGCGCTGCAGGGCTTTGCCGAACTCGGCTAAGGACACGCTGTCGCCATCAGGCAAGCTGTTCATGTCGATAAGCATCGGGGCGACCCGGTGGCTAAGCGATGCGCCTTGCCCTCCGTTCGCCGACCTAGCCGGCGGTGTTACTCTGCGTCGTTGGCGGTCTAAGGCGCTCTACGCGCCCACGCAGCCGGGCTTCGAGCGGGCCGAGGTCCACCGGGATATCGCGGGGCCAGCCGGCGGTGAGGACGACCCCGTCGGCACCGTACTCGGCGGCCTCCACGGGCACCGCCTGGCCATCGAGCCAGGCGCGGGCCTCGGCCTCGCCGGCGAAGTCGACCCTCAGGCGCAGCGCGGTGCGCTCCACGACCTCGCGGCGCGGGAGCGTCTCCAGGCCCTGGCCGACCGCCTGGGCGTAGGCCCGGGCCAGCCCGCCGGTGCCGAGCTTGGTGCCGCCGAAGTAGCGGATCACCACGCAGCCTACCTGGCCGAGCCCGCTGCCCTCCAGTACCTGGAACATGGGGCGCCCGGCGGTGCCGCCGGGTTCGCCGTCGTCGGCAAAGCCGATGGCGGCCTGCTCGCCGGGTGGCCCGGCGATAAAGGCGCTGCAGTGGTGGCTAGCGTTGGGGTGGGTGCGGCGCGCAGCGGCCAGCAGGGTCTCGAAGGCCGCAGTGTCCGGCGCATGGCAGAGCCAGGCGATGAAGCGGCTCTTCTCCACCTCCAGTTCGCTCTCGCGCCACTCACCGGGCGGGATGTCGGGAACCGGATAGCGCATCAGTGGGTCAGCTCGCGCTGGCGCACCACGCCCATCACCATGCCGAGCACCTGGATGTCGCTGTTCTTCAGGTAGATCGGCGCCATGCTCTCGTTGGCGGGCTGCAGGCGCACGCCGCTCTTCTCGATATAGAGCTTCTTCAGGGTGACCTCCTGCTGGTTGATCAGCACCACCGCGGTTTCGCCGTTCTCGGCGCTCTCCTGGCGCTCGATGATGATCACGTCGCCATCATAGATGTGGCAGTCGACCATCGAGTCGCCGCGCACGCGCAGGGCGTAGGTGTTGCGTCGCACCATGCTCGCCGGTGCGCGAACGCTGCCGCCGCTGGGGCAGGCCTCGATGGGCAGGCCGGCCGAGACCTCGCCGAGCAGCGGGACCTCGATCAGCTCGGTGGCGTCGACGCTGGCCCAGGACTCGGCCAGTGGCAGGTTGGGGCGTCGCTGCAGAAATCGTGTGGAAACCTCAGGCATGTGGTGTCTCCCCTGTCGCAAGACCTGTTGAAATGTACAGGTGTTTTGCATCATAGCACCGGTCGCGCTGCTGGCAAGTTCCATGGCGCGAAGCAAGCCTTGACCTGCGGCAAGGGTGGCGCCGGGAGCCGGCCGCATGACTAGCGGGAAAGGCCCATTGCGTGTAGAGTCCGGGCGAAAATCGCCATTCCTGGAGAGTGCCTTGAGCCTGCGTCTACAAGCGCAAAACCTGGCCTGCGAGCGCGACGATCGCTGGCTGTTTCGGGGCCTGGATCTGGACATCCGCGCCGGCGAGATCGTTCGCGTCGAAGGACCCAACGGCAGCGGCAAGACCACCCTGCTGAAGATCCTGTCCGGGCAGCTGGCCGACTACGAGGGTGAGCTCTACTGGGACGAGCGTCCGATGCGCCAGGCGCGCGAGTCTTTCCTGTCCAACCTTCTTTACATGGGGCATGCCCCCGGGGTCAAGGCGGCGCTGACACCGCTGGAAAATCTCGCCTGGTACCAGGCCATGGCCGGACAGCCGCGGGACGAGGCGGCGCGCTTCGCTGCCCTGGAAGACGTGGGGCTGGCCGGCTTCGAGGACCTGCCGGCAGGGCAGCTCTCCGCCGGCCAGCAGCGCCGCGTGGCCCTGGCACGCCTGGTGCTCACCCCCCGCCCGCTGTGGGTGCTCGACGAGCCCTTCACCGCCATCGACCGCGACGGCGTGGGCGCGCTGGAGCAGCGCCTGGTCGAGCATGCCCGCCGGGGCGGCTGCGTGCTGGTGACCACCCACCATGAACTGACGCCCTGCGCCGAGCTGCGCCGTATCCGCCTGGGCGGGGGAGGTGTCGATGTCGGCAACTGACGGCTCCTTGAGCGGTGGCGATATGAGTGTCGGGCACGTGGAACCTCAGGGCGGCCTCACGGTCGCATTCTGCGCCACCCTGAAGCGCGACCTGGTGCTGATGCTGCGCCGTCGCAGCGAGGTGATGAATCCGCTGGTGTTCTTCGCCATCGTGATCACGCTCTTTCCGATCGGCATCTCGCCCGACCCGCAGCTGCTGGCGGCGATTGCCCCGGGGCTGCTGTGGGTGGCGGCGCTGCTGGCGGCGCTGCTGTCGCTGGACAGTCTGTTTCGCGCCGACTATGACGACGGCTCCCTGGAGCAGCTGCTGCTGACGCCGCAGCCCCTGGCGCTGCTGACCCTGGCCAAGGTGGCGGTGCACTGGCTGCTGACCGGCCTGCCCCTGGCGCTGATGGCGCCGCTGCTGGGTATCATGCTGGCACTGCCCGCGGGCAGCTACCTGGTGCTGGCGCTGTCGCTGGCGCTGGGTACGGCCAGCCTGAGCCTGATCGGTGCCATCGGAGCGGCGCTGACGGTAGGCCTGTCGCGGGGCGGGGTGCTGCTCTCGCTGCTGGTGCTGCCGCTTTACATCCCGGTGCTGATCTTCGGCGCCGGTGCCGTGCAAGCCGCCATCCTGGGTGACGGTATCATGGCGCATCTGGCGATTCTCGGCGCCCTGCTGTCGCTGGCACTCTGCCTGGCGCCCTGGGCGATTGCAGCTTCGCTGCGCATCAGTATCAACGGTTGAGAGGTTGACGAGGCATGTGGGCCTTCATAAATAAGTTGCGATCCCCCAAGTGGTTCTATGCCATCAGCGCCCGCCTGCAGCCCTGGTTCTGGGCCGCGGCGCTGCTCCTTATCGGGACCGGTACGATCTGGGGGCTGGCCTTCGCGCCGGCCGATTACCAGCAGGGCAACAGCTTCCGCATCATCTATGTCCACGTGCCGGCGGCCTTCCTGGCGCAGTCGATCTTCGTTTCCATGGCGATCACGGGCCTGGTGTTCATGGTCTGGAAGATCAAGATCTGCGATATGGCGGCGGCGATGATGGCGCCGCTGGGCGCCGCCATGACCTTTATCGCACTGTTCTCCGGGGCGGTCTGGGGCGTCCCCACCTGGGGCACCTGGTGGATGTGGGACGCGCGCCTGACCTCGATGCTGATCCTGCTGTTCCTCTACCTGGGCGTGATCGCCCTGCGCGGCGCCTTCACCAGCCGCGACAGCGCCTCCCGGGCCGCCTCGGTGCTGGCCATGGTGGGGGTCATCAACATCCCGATCATCAAGTATTCCGTCGACTGGTGGTACACCCTGCACCAGCCGGCCACCTTCACCATCACCGGCCGCGCCGCCATGCCCATGGAGATGTGGGCGCCGCTGCTGATCATGGTGCTGGGGTTCTACAGTTTCTTCATCGCCCTGACCCTGACCCGCGTACGCAGCGAGATCCTGCGCCGCGAGTCCAACAAGCACTGGGTCCGTGAACTGGCCGGGGAGACACGCTGATGGCCTTCGATACCCTCCAGGAATTTTTCGCCATGGGCGGCCATGCCCCCTATGTCTGGTCGGCCTGGGGTCTGACCGCGGCCCTGCTGCTGGGCTGCGTGCTGCATGCCCGCGCCGAACGCCGCCAGCTGCTGCGCCAACTCGAGCGCCGCGTCAGGCGCGAAGGCCGGCTGGCGGCAGACCCCGCCAGGGCGACACCGATTCAACATGACAGTGGTGGATATACCAATGACGCCTAAACGCAAGCAAAAACTGTTCGTGATCCTCGGGCTGGTCTCCCTCGCGGCAGTGGCCGTGGGGCTGACGCTCTATGCCCTGCGGGCCAACATCAACCTGTTCTTCAGCCCCATCGAGATCGCCGCCGGCGATGCGCCCTTTGAACGTCAGATCCGCGCCGGCGGCATGGTGCGCGAAGGCTCGGTCTACCGTAACCCCGACAGCCTCGATGTGGAGTTCACCGTCACCGACTATGTGGAGGACCTGCGCGTCTCCTATAGTGGTATCCTGCCCGACCTGTTCCGCGAAGGGCAGGGCGTGGTGGTGGTCGGCCAGCTGTACCAGGATGGCATGTTCCGTGCCGACCAGGTGCTGGCGCGCCACGACGAGAACTACATGCCGCCCGAGGTCGCCGACGCTCTGGAAGCCGCCGGCTATTCGCCCGCCGACTTCCAGCAGAAGGCGGCCAAGGTGGCCGAGCGTATCGAAAAGCAAGAGGAAGGTAACGGCGCAAGCCAGTACTGACCCGGAGTGCCCATGCAGATCCTGATGATTCCCGAAATCGGCCACTTTGCCCTGGTCATTGCCCTGCTTTTCGCAGTGACCCAGTCGGTACTGCCGCTGGTTGGCGCCTCGCTGCGCCGGCCGCTGCTGATGGCCTATGCCCGGCCCATGGCGGCCGGGCAGCTGCTGTTCGTGGCCATTGCCTACGCCTGCCTCACGGCCAGCTACATGCTGGACGACTTCAGCGTGCTCAATGTGGCCAACAACTCCAACTCCATGCTGCCCTGGTACTACAAGTTCAGCGCGGTATGGGGCAACCATGAAGGCTCGGTGCTGCTGTGGAGCCTGATGCTGGCCGGCTGGGGCTATTTCGCCGCGCGCTACTCCCGCGAGCTGCCGCGTGACGTGGTGGCGCGGGTGGTTAGCGTGCTGGGCATGGTCTGCGTCGGCTTCCTGCTGTTCATCCTGGTCACCTCCAACCCCTTCGAGCGCATCCTGCCCAATGTGCCCCAGGATGGCGCCGATCTTAACCCGCTGCTTCAGGACATCGGCCTGATCCTGCATCCGCCGGCGCTCTACATGGGCTACGTGGGCTTCTCGGTGGTCTTCGCCTTCGCCATCGCCGCGCTGCTCGGCGGCCGGCTGGATGCCGCCTGGGCGCGCTGGGCACGGCCCTGGACCAACCTGGCCTGGGCCTTTCTCACCGTGGGCATCGCGCTCGGCAGCTGGTGGGCCTACTACGAGCTGGGCTGGGGCGGCTGGTGGTTCTGGGACCCGGTGGAGAACGCCTCGCTGCTGCCCTGGCTGACCGGCACGGCGCTGATGCACTCCTTGGCGGTGACCGAGAAGCGCGGCTCCTTCAAGAGCTGGACCCTGCTGCTGGCGATCTCGACCTTCTCGCTGTCGCTGCTGGGCACCTTCCTGGTGCGTTCCGGGGTGCTCACCTCGGTGCATGCCTTCGCCAACGACCCCTCCCGCGGCTTCTTCATCCTGGTGCTGCTGGGGATCACCGTAGGCCTGTCGCTGCTGATCTTCGCCCTGCGCGCGCCGCGGGTGAGCCACACGGTGAGCTTCAACTGGCTCTCCCGGGATGCCCTGCTGCTGATCAACAACATCATGCTGGTGATTATCACCGTCACCGTGCTGATGGGCACTGTCTACCCGCTGCTGCTCGATGCGCTCGACCTCGGCAAGATCAGCGTGGGCCCCCCGTACTTCAACGCCCTGTTCGTGCCGCTTACGGTGATCATGTGCATCTTCATGGGCCTGGGGCCGGTGGCGCGCTGGAAACAGACCGATGTGCGCATGCTGGTCAAGCGCCTGTGGCTGGCCGGGGCGGCGGCGCTGGTGATCGGCATGATCATGCCGTTCATCTTCGGCCAGGAGTGGAACGCCTGGGTCGCCATCGGCCTGGTCACCGCCATGTGGATCGTCTTCCCGATGCTGCGTGACCTCTATGACAAGACCCGCCATGCGCCGACACGGCTGGCTGGCCTGAAGAAGGTCTCGCTGGCCTACTGGGGCATGCAGCTGGGCCATCTCGGGGTGGCGGTGACCATCGTCGGCGTGGCGGTGGTCTCCAACTACAACATCGAGCGCAACGTGCGCATGGGCCCGGGCGACAGCGTCCAGGTCGCCGGCTACACCTTCACCATGACCGAGCTGACCAGCCGCCAGGGCCCCAACTTCCTGGCCGACCGCGCGGTGATCGAGGTGCAGCGCGATGGCAGTCGTCGCAGCTTCACCATGAACCCCGAGAAGCGCCTGTACATCGCCCGCGGCATGCCGATGACCCAGGTGGCGCTGCGGCCCGGCTTCTTCCGCGACCTCTACGTGGCCATGGGCGAGGACCTCGGCGACAACAGCTGGGCGATGCGCGTGCAGTACAAGCCCTTCGTGCGCTGGCTGTGGCTGGGCGGCCTGCTGATGGCCGCCGGTGGCGTGCTGGCCGTGACCGACCGCCGCTATCGCCGCCTGGCCACCTCGCGTGATCCCGAGGCGGCCGCGCCAGCCGGCAAACCGCAGGAGGCCACCGCATGACCCGACGCCTGCTGCTGCTGCTGCCCCTGGCGGGATTCCTGGTGCTGTCGCTGTTTCTCTACCAAGGGCTCTCGCTCAACCCCTTCCACCGGGATTCCGCGCTGATGGCGCGGGACTTCCCGGCCTTCGACCTGGCGACCCTGGAAGACCCCGAGCGTCGCGTGGACCGCTCCCTGCTGGCCACCGGCGAACTCACCCTGGTCAATGTCTGGGGTGAGTGGTGCCCGGAGTGCAAGCGCGAGATGCCCCAGCTGCTGGATCTGTCCGACCGCGGGATCCGCATGGTGGGCATCAGCTGGAAGGACACCCGCGAGAAGGGGCTCGGTTTCCTGGAGGAGTTCGGCAACCCCTTCGAGGTGAACATCTTCGACCCGGACAATGAGCTGGGCTTCGAGCTGGGGGTGTTCGGCGCGCCGGAGACCTTCCTGGTCGACCGCGAGGGTATCATCCGCTATCACCACACCGGCTATATCTCGCCGGGTGACGTTCGTGAACACATCCTGCCGGAGGTGGAGAAATGGCAGTGATCCGTTGGATGCTGACCGGCCTGGCGCTGCTGCTGGTGGCCGGCAACCTGCAGGCCGGGGCGATCGAGGTACGTGAGTTCGACGACCCCGTGATGGAGCAGCGCTACCGCAGCCTGACCGCCTCGCTGCGCTGCCCCACCTGCGAGAACCAGGCGATCAATGATTCCGATGCGCCGGTCTCCGGTGACATGCGCGACCGTGTCTACCTGCTGCTCAACGAGGGCGTGTCGGACATGGAGATCCGCGATCACATGGTCGAGCGCTTCGGCGACTACGTGCTCTACAACCCGCGTCTGGAAGGTCGCACCTACCTGCTGTGGGGGCTGCCGGCGGGCCTGGTGGTTCTCGGCGCCCTGCTGGTGGTGTTGGTGGTGCGCGCCCGGCGCAACGCCTCGGCCCGTCGCCTGACCGATGAGGAGCGTGCGCGCCTCGAGGCCCTGATCAATCGCGGGAGGACCGAATGACCCTGTTATGGCTTGCCTTTGCCATCCTGCTGCTGCCCGCCATGTGGCTGCTGGTGTCGCCGCTGCGCCGCGCGCAGCGGGTCTACCAGGCCCAGCGTGACTTCGAGGCCAACGACAAGTCCAACGAGCAGAACGTGGCCATCTACAAGCGCCGCCTGGCATCGTTGGAGGCGGCGCTGGAGCGCGGCGACATCGACCAGGCCCGCTTCGAGGAGGACCGCCTGGACCTCGATCGCAGCCTGCTCGAGGATACCGAGGACCTCAAGCGCGGGCCGCTGCATTCGCCGGCGTCCGGTCGCTTCCTGGTGCCGCTGGTGGCGGTGGTGGTGGTGATCGGCTCGGTGCTGTGGTATCAGCAGCACGGTGCCGAGGGCGACCTGGCGCTCTACGCCGCCTACCAGGAGAGCGACTCCCTGCCCACCCTGATCGAGCGCCTGGAGGGCGAGGCGGCCAGCCAGCCCGACAACCCCAAGGTCTGGGCCGCGCTCTACCCCATCTATCGCGATGCGGGCCAGGGCGAGGCGGCCCTGAACGCCCTGAACAACCTGATCGACCTGGAAGGTCGCCAGCCGTCGCTGCTGGCCCAGAAGGCCCAGGTCAAGTTCTTCATGGCCAATCGCAGCATCACCGACGAGGTGCAGGCGCTGGTCGATGAGGTGATGGAAGAGGATTCCCGCGAGCCGACCATGCTCGGGATGCTCGGCGTTCAGGCCTTCGAGGGCGGCGACTACGAGCTGGCCATCGACCGCTGGCGGCGCGCCATCGCCGGCATGGGCGACAGCGGCTCGGCCGGTGCCCTGCGCGAAGGCATCCGGGTGGCCCAGCAGCGCCTGGGCGTGGCCCCGGAAGCGCAGGAGCCGCTGGCCGAAGGGCCCGGCATCCGGGTGCGGGTGAGCCTCGATGAGTCCCTCGAGAACCGCCTGGACGCGGACACCCGGGTGTTCATCGTCGCCCGCGACATGGAGGGGGAGCTGCCGCCCCTGGCCGCGACCCGGGTGACCCTGGGCGACCTGCCGACCACGCTGGTGCTCGACGACCGTCACGCCATGTCCGACGAGGCCAGCCTCTCCCAGGTGCGCGAGGCGCGGCTGCTGGTGCGGGTCAGCCAGAGCGGCGATCCCGCCCCGTCTTCGGGGGACATGTTCGGCGACCGCGATGGCGTGGCCGTGGGCAGCGTCGACGGCGACCCCGTGGAGCTCGTGATCGACCGCGTTCTCGAGTAGTCGGATGCGCCTCACCTCGATTCGCCTGGTCGGCTTCAAGTCCTTCGTCGACCCGGTCACGGTGCCCTTCGATGGCAACATGACGGCCATCGTCGGGCCCAACGGCTGCGGCAAGTCGAACATCATCGACGCCGTGCGCTGGGTCATGGGCGAATCCTCGGCCAAGACCCTGCGCGGCGAATCGATGACCGACGTCATCTTCAACGGCTCCACCGCGCGCAAGCCGGTGGGGCTGGCCGCCATTGAACTGCGCTTCGACAACGCCGACGGCACCATGGGCGGCCCCTATGCCCAGTACGCCGAGATCGCCGTCAAGCGCCAGGTGACCCGCGACGGCCAGTCCAGCTACTTCTTCAACGGCCAGAAGTGTCGCCGCCGCGACATCGCCGACCTCTTCCTGGGCACCGGCCTGGGACCCCGCTCCTATGCGATCATCGGCCAGGGCATGATCTCGCGGCTCATCGAGGCGCGCCCCGAGGAGCTGCGCGGGACCCTGGAGGAGGCCGCCGGCATCTCCAAGTACAAGGAGCGTCGCCGCGAGACCGAGAACCGCATGCGGCGCACCCGGGAGAATCTCGAACGCCTCGAAGACATTTGCGAGGAGCTCGACAAGCAGCTCGAACGCCTCAAGCGTCAGGCCGAAGCCGCTCGCCGCTATCAGACCCTCAAGCAGGAGGAGCATCGCCTCAAGGGCGAGCTGGCGCTGCTGCGTGGCCGGGCGCTGCGCGCCCACCAGGACGAGGAGGAGAGCCGGGTTCGCGAGCTGGAGACGGCGGTGGAGCGCGATATCCTGGGAATGCGCCAGTGCGAGACCCGCCTCGAGGAGGCCCGCGCCGCCCACGACCGCCTGGCCGAGGAGCTCGACGCCTGCCAGCGGCGCTTCTTCGAGACTACCGCCGCCATTGCCCGCCTCGAGCAGAATCTCGAACACGCCCGCAGCCGTGAAACCCAGCTGGCCGGCGACCTCGATGCTGCCCGGCGCGAACTGGCCGAGCTGGCACGCCTGGGCGAGGACGACGGCGAGCGCCGCTCACGCCTCGCCGAGCGTCTCGAGAGCCTGGGCCCCGAGCAGGAGGAGGTCGCCGAGCAACTGGCCGAGCTGGAGGCGATGCTGGAGGAGGCCGAGCCCGCTGCCGAGGACGCCGAGCAGGCCTGGGAGCACTTCAACGAGGGCTGGCGACAGGCCAGCCACGAGGCCGAGCGCGCCCAGGACCGGCTGCGCGAGCTCGAGCACCGCCTGGCGCAGATCGAGAGCGATGCCCAGCGCCGCCGCCAGCAGCGCCAGGAGCTTCCCGACCTGGCCGAGCTGCAGGCGCGGCGCGCCGAGCTTGGCGAACGGCTTGACGACCTGGCGCTGGAACAGCAGCGCGCGGAGGACCGCCGCGAGGCGCTCCAGGCGGCGCGCGATGCGGCCCGGGAAGCCGCCACGGCCCTCGAGCAGGACCGCGAGGCGCAGCGCAGCCGGCGCAGCACCCTGCAGGGCGAACTGGCCTCGCTGGAGGCGCTGATTCAGGCCTCGCTGAATGATCCCGACGAGGCGCTGACTCACCACCTGGCCGAGCATGAGCTGGGTGAGTCGCCGCGCCTGGGGGAGACCCTGGTGGTGGAGCCGGGCTGGGAGGCTTGCGTCTCCTGGGTGCTGGCGCCCTGGCTGAAGGCCCGCCTGGCCGCGCCCGGCGCCTTCCGCGAGGCCAGCGCGGCGCCGCCCGCCGAACTCGGCGCGCTGGCGCCCGAGGCCAGCGTCGAGGCCGGCTCCCAGAGCCTGGCCGCCCGGGTGCAGGGCGCCGGGGCGGCCGCCGCCTGGCTGGCCCCCATCCGCTGCGTGGACAGCGATACCCAGGCCTGGGACGAACGCCCCACCCTGGCGCCCGGCGAGAGCCTGATCACGCCCGGAGGGCTGTGGCTGGGGCCCGATTGGGTGCGCCACCGCGGCCAGGGCGAAGGCCCGGATGCCCTGCTGGTCAGCCGTCGGCGCCGGGACGGCGTTCGCGCCGAACTCGACGAGGTGGAAACCGGGCTGGTCGCCCTGGAGCGTCGCCTGGCCGCCGCGCGTGAGGAGGCCGAGCGGGCCGAAAGCGAGCTGGAGCGCCTGCGCCAGGACGAGCGCCGCCTGACCGACGAGCACCAGCAGCTGGCGGTTCAGGACAGCGGCCTGGCGAGCCGGCTTGATCACCTGGAAGGGCGTGCCGCCGAGCTGGCCGAAGAGCTGGAGGGGCTCGACGAGGCCGGCGAGGCGGCGCGCCTGGCCATCGAGGAGGCCCGCGAGCGCTGGCAGCTGGCCATGGCCGGCCTGGAAGAGGGCGCCGAGCGTCGCGAGCGGCTGGAGCGCGCGCGCAGCGATGCCCGCGAGCGCCTCGCCTCGCTGCGCGCCCGCCAGCGGCCGCTCAGCGAGCAGGCCCAGCGGCTGGCCCTGGAGCACCAGCGCCTGACCACCGAGCAGGCCGGGCTAGCCGAGCAGCAGAGCCGGGCCGGCGAGGCTCGCCAGCGCCTGGAAGCGCGCTGCGCCGAGCTGGCCGAGTCCCTCGAGGCCCTGCGCGAACCCGACGAGGAGCAGCGCGAGCGGCTCGACGAGCTGCTGCATCGCCGCGAGCGTGACGAACGCGAGCTCAACGCGGCCCGCGCCCGCGCCGCCGAGCTGGTCGAGCGCCTGCGCGAGGACGAACAGGCCCGCCAGGGCCATGAGCGTCGCCTGGAAGGCACCCGCGAGCGCCTGCAGGAGGCGCGCATGCAGGTCCAGGCCCTGGCGCTCAAGGCCGAGGCCCAGGACGAGCAGCTCGCCGAGCTGGGCCACGACGCTGCCGTCCTGGCCGAAGCGCTCGACCCTGACGCCACCGAATCCGCCTGGCAGACCCGCCTGGAATCGGTCGGCGAGCGCATCCGCCGGCTGGGCGCGATCAACCTGGCGGCCATCGAGGAGTACGACCAGCAGGCCGAGCGGCGCAACTACCTGGAAGCCCAGCATGCAGAGCTCTGCGAAGCGCTGGAGACGCTCGACAAGGCGATCCGGCGCATCGATCAGGAAACCCGCACCCGCTTTCGCGACACCTTCGAGCGGGTCAATCAGGGTCTGCAGACGCTTTTCCCGCGAGTCTTCGGTGGGGGAACCGCATGGTTGACGCTGACCGGGGAGGATTTGCTGGATACCGGGGTGGCCATCATGGCACGCCCGCCCGGCAAGAAGAACAGCACCATTCACCTGCTCTCCGGCGGCGAAAAGGCCCTCACTGCCCTGTCGCTGGTGTTTGCCATCTTCCAGCTCAATCCGGCGCCGTTCTGCATGCTCGACGAGGTGGATGCGCCGCTGGATGATGCCAACGTGGGACGCTATGCCAAGCTGGTGAAGGACATGTCCGATTCCGTTCAGTTCATCTATATTACCCACAACAAGATTGCCATGGAGGCCTCGGAAAGGCTGATGGGGGTGACCATGCAGGAACCCGGGGTATCCCGGCTGGTGGCGGTCGGGGTCGAGGAGGCCGCCGCCCTGGCCGAGGCCTGAAGGGCTTGCAAGCCGGTGACAAACGCGATATCAGAAAGCGCATCATGGTCGCATCGCACTCATGACGAGTCGATGGTACAGGGAAAGACGCAGGGTCGATTGGACTCTCAGGCGAGAATGCCGGGGCTTGACAAACAAAAAAAGTGGCCCTTTTTTTGGCAATCGCGCTATGCTGGTGACGAACATCCATCCGGCATGGTGCCCTAGCGATAGGCAAGACGACCCATGGAACTTAGAGAATGGCTGATCATTCTGGGGCTGGCGCTGGTGACGCTCATCGTTATCGATGGGATACGTCGCCTGAAGCGCCAGCGTCGTGTCCCACGCCTCGATCAGGCGGGAGGCGAGCCCGGGCTTGAAGGCGGCGGCTCTGCGGCGGGGGTTGACGCCGAAGCCGACGCCAATTGGGAACTGCCCAACGGCGGCGCACGCGTCGTCAGTCCGGCGAGCTATTCGCAGGTGCAGCCCAAGCCCAAGCTGCAGCGCCAGGAGCACCCCGGTCCCTCTCGGGTGTTCGCCGGCTGGAAGCAGGGCGCCAGGGCGGCATCCGGCGCGGCAGGCCGGGCGAGCGATACGGCGCCCCCTGGGCCCGCTGCCCCGGCGCCAGACGCCGCGCGCAAGCCTGCCCAACGCGTGCCCGAAAGCAGCGTGCCTCCAAAAGCCCAAGCCGTGCCAGAAAGCGCGCCTCAACGGGAAACCGGGCCCGAACGAGGCGATAGCGTCGCCGCGTCGTCGCCGAGCGGCCCTGGCCGAGAGGCCGCCCAGGGTGAGCCCGGCAAGGCTCAGTCAGGGGCCGCCGAGGCGTCGTCAGCCGCCCGGGCCCCCGCGACAACCGATGAGGCCCCGCCCGTCGCCGAGCCCAACGCTCGAGCCGAAGGGGCGAGCAGCGAAAAGCGGGCGACCGCGGACACCGAGACCACAGAAAAGCGCGGCCAGACCAAAGCCAAGACCCACGCCCAGGCCGGCGCCGATCAGCCGGCGCCCACCGAGGTACGCCGCGAGCCGACCCTCTCGGCGCTGGATGACGACGCCCCCCCGGCGGCCGTCGCCGACGAACCGCTGGTCGCCGACCCCGAGGATCATGACGAACTGCATGACGACGACGAGCGCTATCGGCTGGTAGACCTGGAGGGCATGGGGAATTCGCTGAAGAGCGGCTCCCGGCGCATGGGACAGTCGGTGCAGCGCTTCGGTGCGTCCGTGCAGCAGCGCATGGCCAAGCGGCGTGAGAAAAAGCGCCAGGAGAAAGCGCGCCGCGACCAGGCCCGCGCCGAGAAGGCAGCCCGGGACGCCGAGCGTCGTCGCCTGGCCCAGGAGCAGGCGGCCGCCGAGCAGGCCGCGCGTGAGGCCGAGCGGCGTCGGCGGGAAGCCGAGGCGATTGCCCAGGCCGATGACGACGACCCGCTGTTCACCCCCGCGCGTTCACACCGGGCGCAATACGCCGAACCGAGCCACGGCGACGCGACGCCGGCCTACGCCGAAGGTGCCGACCCGGTAGCGCTGTCACGGGAAGACGACGTGGTGCGTACCCACCCGACCCTGGAGAAGGCGCTGCGTCATGACGTCAACGCCGAGCGCGCCCGCGATACCCTGAGCCATGCCGAGGAGGTGATCGTGATCAGCGTCATCTCCCGCGACGAGGCGGGCTTCTCGGGCACGGCGCTGCTGGACCTGATGCTGGCCTGTGGCCTGCGCTACAGCCGCGAGATGGGCATCTTCCACCGTTTCGAGACCGAAGATCCGGACAGCGAACTGCAGTTCTCCATGGTCAACGTGCTCAAGCCGGGCACCTTCCCCATCGAGGCGATGGACGACTTCACCACGCCCGGCATCACCCTGCTGATGCCGCTTCCCGGGCCCCTGGACACCGCCGCGGCCTTCGAGGCCATGGTAGAAACCGCCATGGTGATCGTGCGCCACCTGGGCGGCGAGCTGAAGGACGAGAACCACAGCGTGATGACCGCCCAGACCGTGGAGTTCGCCCGCCAACGGGTCCAGGAGTTCGAGCGGCGCAATCGCCTCAATCGCTATCAGGTGAACTAAAACCAATACTAAAGCGGTGAGCGTAGAGCTATCACCGGAACAGCCCCCGACCAGCAGCTTGATCGACCCCCGATGGTATCCCGTCGGGGGTCGTTGCTTTGGTAAGCTAGGCCACACTGATCGGCTTCGAAGTGGACGCTTCGAAGCCTTTGCCATGGATGAGAACCCTGACGCAATGACCCAGCCCGACCAGCAGACCCGCGACGAGGCCGCGCGCCTTCGCGCCGAGCTCGATGACGCCAACTACCGCTACTATGTGCTCGACGACCCGACGCTGACCGATGCGGACTACGACCGGCGGCTGCGCCGGCTGCAGCAGCTCGAGTCCGAGTATCCTGAGCTGGAGACCCCGGATTCGCCCACCCAGCGCGTCGGCGCCCCCCCGGCAGAGGGATTTCCCGAGGTGCGGCACGCGCTGCCCATGCTCTCCCTGGATAACGCCTTCGACGAAGCCGAACTCGAGGCCTTCGTCAAGCGCGTCGGCGACCGGCTGGAGAGGGATGGCGACACCCTGGCCTTCTGCTGCGAGCCCAAGCTCGACGGCGCCGCCGTGTCGCTGGTCTACGAGCAGGGGGTGCTGGTCAGCGGCGCCACCCGCGGCGACGGCTACACCGGTGAGGGCATCACCTCCAACCTGCGCACCCTGCGCTCGGTGCCGCTGCGGCTGCGCGGCGACGCCCCGCCCGAGCTGCTCGAGGTGCGCGGCGAGGTGATCATCAGCCACGCCCGCTTCGAGGCGCTGAACGCGCGTGCCCGGGAAGCGGGCGACAAGGTCTTCGCCAACCCCCGCAACGCCGCCGCCGGCAGTCTGCGTCAGCTCGACCCCCGGGTCACCGCCACCCGGCCCCTGGAGTTCAGCGCCTATCAGGTGGCGCGCCTGGAGCCGGACGGTGGCGATGCGACCCATAGCGCCCTGATGGCCCACCTGGCGGAATTCGGCCTGCGCACCAGCGCCGAGCTGGAGGTGGTCGAGGGCGCCAGTGGGGTGATCGACTACTGCCGCCGGCTGGGCGAGAAACGCGATTCGCTCGGCTATGACATCGACGGGGTGGTGATCAAGGTCGACGACCTGCGCCTGCAGCGCGAGTTGGGCTTCGTGGCCCGGGCGCCGCGCTGGGCCATCGCCTTCAAGTTCCCCGCCCAGGAGGCCGTCACCCGGCTCAACGACGTGGAGTTCCAGGTGGGGCGCACCGGCGCCATTACCCCGGTGGCACGTCTCGAGCCGGTGACGGTGGCCGGCGTCACCGTCTCCAACGCCACCCTGCACAATGCCGACGAGATCAGTCGGCTCGGGGTGATGATCGGCGATAGCGTGGCGATCCGCCGCGCCGGCGACGTCATCCCCCAGGTGGTGCGGGTCATCGAAGAGGAGCGCCCGGCGGACGCCCGCGAGATCGTCTTCCCGGCGCGCTGCCCGGTGTGTGACTCGCAGATCGAGCGGCTGGAGGGCGAGGTAGTGGCACGCTGCTCAGGCGGCCTCTACTGCGCCGCCCAGCGCAAGGAGGCGCTCAAGCACTTCGCCTCGCGGCGTGCCCTGGATATCGAGGGGCTGGGGGTCAAGCTGATCGATCAGTTGGTCGAGCGCGACTGGGTCACCACGCCGGCCGATCTGTTCCGGCTCAAGGCCGAAGACCTGGCCGAGCTACCACGCATGGCCCAGAAATCCTCGGAAAACCTGGTGGCGGCGCTGGAGAAGGCCAAGGCCACCACCCTGGCCCGGTTCATCTACGCGCTGGGCATCCGCGAGGTGGGCGAGGCCACCGCCGCCAACCTGGCGAGTCACTTCGGCACCCTGGAGGCGCTGATGGAAGCGCCCCGTGAAGCGCTCGAAGCCGTCGACGACGTGGGGCCGGTGGTGGCAACCCATGTGCATACGTTTTTCCGCCAGCCCCACAACCGCGAGACCATCGCCGACCTGCGTGCCCAGGGCGTGACCTGGGAGGAGGCGGCCGTCGCCGAGCGCCCCCAGCCGCTGGCGGGCCAGAGCTGGGTGCTCACCGGCACCCTGGAGAGCATGACCCGCGACCAGGGCAAGGCACGCCTGCAGGCGCTGGGCGCCAAGGTGACCGGCAGCGTGTCGAAGAAGACCGCCGGCGTGGTGGCGGGCGAGGCCGCCGGCAGCAAGCTCGAGAAGGCCATGCAGCTCGGCGTGCCGGTGCTGGACGAGGCAGCCTTCCTCGAGCGCCTGACGCGCTGGGAGGCCGGCGAGATCGGCGACGCGGAGGAGGAGTCATGAACGGACGTTTCGTTGAAATTCCCTATCGCATGCTGCCCGGCGAGACCCTGGATGCGCTGCTCGAGGCCTTCGTCACCCGCCAGGGCTACGACACCACCGACACCGGTGACGGCATGCGCGGCTGGGTGGCCGAGCTCAAGCGCCAGCTGGAGCGCAGCGAGCTGATCATCGCCCACGACCTGCAGACCGAGACCACCGAGGTGATGACGCTGGCCCAGTGGCGCGCCTTCGGTCGCGACCTGGCCGACGACGAGGAGGGCTAACGTTTTAGGGTTTGATCCACATCATGATTGTCGGTATTAGGGTATGAGCGTGACCAATGACCAATTCAGCTGAGGTGAATGGTGCATTAGGGTGGCAGATTAGCGGTCAGCGTTGCTGACCTTTCTGCCACGAATATCCAGTGTTGACCATGGCCAAGACGCTTCTGGCCTACCTGCGGACCCTCAAGGGGTTCGTGCTGGTAGCCATCCTGTCGGTATCCCTGGCGGTATTTTTCAGTGTCACTCTGGTCGCGACACTGCTCTACGAGGACATCATCGCCCGCCAGGCCGAGGAGGCCTCGGAGACCCTGGCCGAGCAGAGCTACAGCGCCATGCTGCACGTCATGCGCCAGGGCTGGAGCCGCGAGGAGATGGAAGCCTTCATGGCGGGCATGAAGCGCGCCCACGCCGACAGCGCCTACCGCTTCGAGCTGTATCGTGGGGAGCGCGTCGTCGAGCGCTTCGGCGAAGTCGACCAGCCGGCCCCCGACGCCGCCATCGGCGCGGCCTTCGCCTCTGGAGAGACCCGGGTGCTGCGCGAGGATGGCCAGCTGCGCCGGGTGATGCCGTTGGTGGCCGGCCCCGACTGCCTGAGCTGCCACCAGAACGTCGCCTCCGGCGATGTCCTTGGCGTCATCGATATCCGCCACGACATGTCGCCGATCAGCGCTGAGATGCGCGGCAACTACGTGGCGCTGTTCATCGTTGCCTCCATGATGCTGCTGCTGCTGGCGCTGGCCATCTCCACGGTGTTCTCCAACCGCATTCGCGAATCCATGGACGGCTTTCGGGCGCGGCTGGCCGCGGTGAACTCGGTGGAGGACTTCCGCCAGCTCGACGTCAACGATGTCGACGTGCACTTCCAGGAGCTCAACGAGGCCTTCCTGAACGTCAATGCCCTGGCCGGCCGGCTGAAGAACGTGGCCGTCGACAAGGACATCCTGGAATTCGAGATCCGCCTGCTCAGCAAGTTCATCATCACCTCCGACGTGGTACGCGACTGGCGCGAGTTCATCAAGGAGCTGCTGGGCGAGATCAACACCATCATTACCGCCCATACCCTGGTGACGATCTTTCAGGTCGAGGAGGAGGGCTACGAGCTGGAGGTGTTCTGGCACCGGGACGTGTCGCCGCAGACCCGCGAGACCTTCGAATCACTGCTGACCCAGATGCTCGAGGCCAAGCACAGCGGCCAAACCGACGTGCGGGTGCTGAAGGTGGCCCACCATGCCGTTTACCCCTATGTGCCGGGCAGCGAGGTGGCCCCCGAGCTCGCCGCGGAGGACATTCGCCTGCAGACCAAGTCGCTGCTGCTCGAGGCGCCGAAGATCGGCGGTATCGTCGGCATCGGCGTGCAGTCGGACCTGGCCCAGGACCCGCTGCGCCATATCGTCATCGACGGCATCCTCTCCACGCTGCTCAACCTGGTGGGCTCGGTCAAGGCGATCTACAAGTACACCCAGGACCTGGAGTTCTATGCCACCCGTGACCCGCTCACCTCGCTGCACAACCAGCGCATGTTCAAGGACCTGCTCGGCTACGAGGTGGGGCGCGCCCAGCGCCATGGAGACTCCTTCAGCCTGCTGATGATGGACCTGGACAACTTCAAGACGGTCAACGACCGCTATGGTCACGCCTTCGGCGATCAGTTCCTGCAGGCCTTCGCCGAGACCCTCTGCGAATCGGTGCGCCCGGGCGACTTCCTGGCCCGCTACGGCGGCGACGAGTTCTCCATCATCCTGCCCGAGACCGGCGAGGGACAGGCCTACTCGGTGGCCCAGCGCATCGCCCACAACCTGTCCCGGCAAACGTTGGTAGCGCCTGACGGCTCCACGGTGCGCGCCACGACGTCCATCGGCATTGCCGCTTATCCGCGCCATGCCGGCGATGCCCACGACCTCTTCCTGATGGCCGACAACATGATGTACAAGGCCAAGCGCAAGGGGAAGAACTGCGTGGCGCTGCCGGATGACGACGAGGTGGCGGCGATCTTCCGCCAGGTCGGCGAGAAGAACCAGATGGTGCTCAGCGCCCTGGAGGAGCGGCGCATCGTGCCCTACTTCCAGCCCATTGCCGATGCCAGGACCGGCGAGGTGCATATCCATGAGCTCTTGATGCGCATCCAGGTCGACGATCGTATCGTGGCGGCCGGCGACTTCATCGATATCGCCGAGAGTATCGGGGTCATCCACAAGATGGACTACCAGCTGATCGAAAAGGCCTTCGCCCAGGTCAGCGAGCAGGGCTATGACGGCATGCTGTTTATCAATCTGTCTCCCAAGTCGCTGATCATTGGCGAGTTCATCGGGCGCATCCACCAGCTGGCCATCGACTATGGAATTCGTCCCGAGCGTATCGTCTTCGAACTGACCGAGCGCGAGACCGTCAGCAACCTCAAGCTGCTGGAGAAGTTCGTGCTCGACCTGAAGCTCGAGGGCTTCAACTTCGCCATCGACGACTTCGGCTCGGGCTTCTCGTCGTTCCGCTACCTCAAGCAGTTCCCCATCGACGTGATCAAGATCGAGGGCGAGTTCATCCGCAACATGCTCAGCGACGACAAGTACATGGCCTTCGTCAAGAGCATCGTGACCCTGGCCCAGAGCCTGGAAATCAGCACCATCGCCGAGTTCATCGAAGACGAGGCGGTGCTCGAGAAGGTGCGCGAACTGGGCATCGACTTCGGCCAGGGCTATCACCTGGGACGCCCGGGGCCGCAGTTCGTCATCGAGCCGCGGCGCACCGAAGGGGGTGAGTTGGCCCTGGCTAGCGGCCGCGAATCAACTCGCGGATGATGCGCCGGCCCGGATGCAGGTGGTCCACCAGCGGTTGTTCCAGCGGCAGCGGCTCGTCACAGATGCGTGAGGCCAGCAGCTCCGCGCAGAGCGGGGCGCTGGCCAGCCCCCGGGAGCCGTGGGCGGCGCTGATCCATAGCCCCGCATGGTGGCGGCCGGGCGTGTCGGGCACTCGGGTGGCGTCCTTGGCCAGCGCGGCGTAGGCGTCTCGCCACGCCTCGGCGTCGGGCACCGGCCCGCAATAGGGCGACTTGTCGGGACTGGCCGCCCGCACGCCCACCCGTGCCGTGAGCCGCTCGGGCGAGAGCTCGGCGCCGGCGGCGCGCAGCCCGGCGACGAAGTCGGGGAGGTCGCGCTCCAGCTCCGCCAGGTTGGCGAGGTGGTCGGCATCGCGCTCGTCCATGTCGGTCTCGTTGGGGCCGAAGGTGGCGCCGACGTTGAGCACGCCGTCGGCCGCCGGCGGCACATAGCCCCCCGCACAGACCACCCGCCCCAGCGCTGGCGCCCCCTCGGGCACCCTGATCTGGCTGATCTGCCCGCGGACCGGCTGCAGCGGCAGCGCTGAGCTCTGGGCGAAGCGCCCCGCCTCCCCGGCGGCGGCGATCACCACCTGATCGGCCTCGAGGCGCTCGCCGTCGGCCAGCGCCAGCGTCCAGCCCGCCGCGCCTGGCTGAAGCGCGGTGACCTCGCCCTGGCGGAAGCGGATCCCCGGGGTGGCGGCCAGGTGGACGCACAGCTCCATTGGTCTGACCCAGCCGGCATTCGGGTAGTCCAGCGCCGGGCCCTCCACCCTGACGCCGGCGACGGCACTGGCCGCGTCGGCGTCGAGGCCTCGCACCACCCCTTCCGGCAGGGGATGGTTGGCCAGGAACCGCGCCTGGCGCGCCTGCGCCTTCTCGCCGAGCGCCAGCTGCAGCACCCCGCTGGGGTGCCACAGCCGCTGGGTCGGGTCCAGCCGTTCCAGCCAGCGCCGCGTATAGAGCAGGCCGGCCAGATAGGCGCGGCTCTGCAGGTTGGTGTCGGCGGCGAGCTTCACGTAGAGCGCCCCCTGCAGGTGGGTGGCGCCCAGCTCCGCCCGGTCGAAGCGGTCGATGAGCGTGACCGCGACGCCGCGCCGGGCGAGGGCGGCGGCGGCGCTGGCCCCGGCGATGCCGGCGCCGATCACCGCCACGTGACGGGCCGGTTGCGTCGCCGGCGGGGTGAACCAGGGCGTGCGCTGGCGGCGGGCCTCGGCGGGCGGTGCCGCGATCTCGCCGATCAGCATCTCGCGCTTGCGCCCGTGTCCGGGGGCCTTGCGCCAGTGGAAGCCGGCCGCGGCCAGGCCGCGCTTGACCACGCCGGCGCAGGTGAAGGTGGCGAAGGTGGCGCCGGGGCGTGAGCGCGCCGCCAGGGCCCTGAACAGCGCCGGGTGCCACATCTCGGGATTCTTGGCCGGGGCGAAGCCGTCGAGGAACCAGGCGTCCACCTGGCCCTCGAGCAGGGCGAGCCGCTCGGCGGCGTCGCCGAAGTGCAGGTCCAGGGTCACCCGCTCGTCGAGCCACAGCCGGTGCACGCCGGCCACCGGCTCGGGCCACTGCGCCACCAGTGCCTGGGCACGCCGGGCCAGGTCGGGCCAGGCGGCCAGCGACCGGGCCAGGTCCTCCCGGGTGAGGGGGAATTTCTCGGTGGAGACCAGGTGCAGACGCGCGTCCGAGGGGGCGCTGGCGTCGAAGCAGGCCCAGGCGCAGAGCATGTTGAGCCCGGTGCCGAAGCCGGTCTCGCCGATCACGAAGGGGCGCTGTGTCTGCCAGGCGGCGAAGCGCCGCGGCAGGTCATTGCCGTCGAGGAACACATGCTCGGTTTCCGCCCGGCCGTCGTGCTGCGAGAAGTAGACATCGGCGAAGCGGGTCGAGAGCGGGGCGGGGGCGTTGCCGGCGTCGGCGGACCAGTCGAGGCGGGCGGTTTCCAGCCCGGCCAGGGGCGGCAGGGCGACATGCGGATCGGACACGGAGATCTCCACGGGGTGCATGGGCGCTCAGCGGCGAGCGCTCAAGAATTGATCGATCGGGACGCGGCGACCTGTCATGGGGGGTGGCGGCAGGCATCCGCGGCGTATCAACAGCGTTATCCACAGGAGCTGTGGGCAAGACCTTGTGGAAAACCGCGCTGCCGTCGTCAGGGGAGCGCAGCTGGGTGCCGTGTCGGCCGCGGGTCAGGGCAGCACTTTCTTGAACGGCTTGACGCTGACTTCGGCGTAGACGCCGGCGATCATGTAGGGATCGGCATCGGCCCAGGCCTGGGCGTCGTGCAGGCTCTCGAACTCGGCCACCACCAGGCTGCCGGTGAAGCCGGCCTCGCCGGGATTATCGGCGTCGATGGCGGGGTGCGGGCCGGCCAGTACCAGGCGGCCCTCGTCGCGCAGTTTTTCCAGCCGCGCCAAGTGGTCGGGGCGGGCGGCCAGACGGCGCTCCAGGCTGTTCTTGACGTCTTCGCTGATGATCGCATACAGCATCGCGGTGCTTCCTCGGGGTGTGAGCGGCGCGGGCCGCGGGACTCGAACGGGGCGCTGACGTTGACCGGCCATCGCCGGGCGCGCACCATGGGGACCATTATTCTGACAAAGTCGCTTCCCGGCGTCATGCCAATGCCCCTGTTTCCCTCCCGTTTCGACGGTGACCCTGCGCCTGCGCGGGTCGATCTGCATATGCATTCCACCGCCTCGGACGGCGCCCTGGCCCCCGCCGAGCTGCTTGCCCTGTGCGCCGAGCGAGGCCTGGGGCTGGTGGCGCTGACCGACCACGACACCGTGGCGGGGGTAGCCGAGGCCGCCGCGGCGGCCGACCGCCTGGGCGTTCGGCTGCTGCCGGGCACCGAGCTGTCGACCCGCTGGTCGGGGATCAATATCCACGTGGTGGGGCTGTTGCCCCAGGGCGCGAGAGGCGCCCTGGTGGCGGGACTCGAGGCCCAGGCCGAGGCTCGCGAGGCGCGTGCGGCGGTGATCGCCCAGCGCCTGGAGAAGGTAGGCCTGGCCGATGCCCTGAGCCGCGCCCGCGAGCAGGCCGGCTCGGAGCGCCCCCTGGGCCGGCCGGACTTCGCTCGCGCCCTGGTGGCTGCCGGGGTGGTGCCCGACGTGGCCACGGCCTTTCGCAAGCACCTGGGCAGCGGCAAGGCGGGTGACGTCAAGGCCCACTGGCCGCCCCTGACCGAGGCGGTGGGCTGGATACTCGACGCCGGCGGGGTGGCGGTGCTGGCCCACCCGCTGCACCATGGCCTGACCCGGCGCAAGCGCGGCCTGCTGCTGGACGCCTTTGGCGACGCCGGCGGGCAGGCCGCCGAACTGGTCAGCGGCTTTCAGAATGCCGATGTCACCCGCGACCTGGCCCGCCAGCTGGATGAGCGCGGGCTGCTGGCATCGATTGGCAGCGACTTTCACTTCCCCGGCGGCCACCTGGCGCCGGGCAGCATGAGCCCGGTGCCGCGCACCGCCGTGGCCCCGGTGTGGACCCACCCGCGGCTGACCGCCGCGTTGGCGCTATAGTAGGGGCGTGCCATCAGGCAGCCCATCGTGACGTCGAGCGAAGAGTGCCGGGGGCAGGCCGAAGAGGAGGTCCTACGCCAGGGATGGCGTCGGTAGCGCCCAGGGATGGGTTCACAGCGCCTCCTTGCAGGCCTGCCGCCGGATGAGCTCTGAGCGGCGCTGGTTATCGACAAGGAGCTTTAACATGAGTCAGTTCTTCCAGCTGCATCCCGAGAATCCCCAGAAGCGTCTGATCGACCAGGCGATCCAGATCATTCGCGACGGCGGCGTCGTCGCCTATCCGACCGACTCGGGCTATGCCCTGGGCTGCCACCTGGGCGAGAAGAAGGCCATCGACAAGATCAAGTGGCTGCGCTCGCTGGACGACAAGCACAACTTCACCCTGGTGTGCTCCGATCTTTCCGAGATCGGCACCTACGCCAAGGTCAACAACGCCGTCTTCCGCCTGCTCAAGGCCCACACCCCGGGGGCCTACACCTTCATCCTCAACGCCACCACCGAGGTGCCGCGCCTGCTGCTGCACCCCAAGCGGCGCTCCATCGGCGTGCGGGTGCCCGACCACCCCATCACCCACGCCCTGCTCGAAGCGCTGGGCGAGCCGCTGATGAGCGTGACCCTGATTCCGGTGGATGAAGAGCTGCCGATGACCGACGCCGAGGAGATTCGCGAGCGCTTCGGTGCGCACCTGGACCTGATCATCGACGGCGGGGCCTGCCATCTGGAGCCCACCAGCGTGGTGGATCTGCGCGACCTGCCGCCGACCATCCTCCGCGAGGGGCGGGGCGACGTTTCACCCTTCCGCGAGTAGCGGCTAGTCCCTGTGGCGCATGGGGGCTCCCTGCCGGTGATCGTCAGGCGGTTGCCGCCAGGCGCTGCGCCAGCCTGAGCGCGGCCTGGCCGAAGGCCGGGGTCAGCCAGGCGTCTTGCGCCAGGGCGTTCGCCAGCGCGGCGGCGTCCGTCTGCCGTTCGGCCAGTCGGCCCAGGGCCTCGCGGGCCGCCGCCTGCCAGTCAGGGTCGCCGGTGTCGGCCTGGGCGTCCAGCGCGACGGTGGCGCGGTGCAGCCAGGCGGCGTCGCTGCCGCCCGCGGGCAGCGTCCACTCCCCGGTCAGCAGGGCATTGCCGCGCGCCGCCTTGCTGGTATCGGCGGGGCGCAGCGCCACCCGCTCGGCCAGCTCCCCGGCCAGCTGCCACAGCGCCTCGGGCTCGCCCGTCTTGAGTTCCAGCTCCAGCTCGCGAATCGCCACGCCATGCCCGCCGGCGGTGATCTCGCCGATATCCAGGGCCGCCTCGATGTCCGCTCCGGCCACCTCGAGTCGCCAGATACGGCGGGTAAAGTCGGTGGTGAAGTGGGGGGCCAGGCGCGTGATCAGCGCCGGGTCCAGCGCGGCCATGGGCGGCAGTTCGGCCAGCCCGGCGCGGTCGAGGACCCCTTCGGCCAGCGGCCACTCCCATTCGCCGCGCCGGGAGAGTCCGCCGTGGCTGTCGCCCTCGGTCTTGAGGGTCTGCACCCAGCGTTGGTCGTCGCGGCGTAGCCGCAGCGCCATGCGCGCACGCTCCAACTCGCCGTCGGGGGTGTCGAAGTAGGTATTGGTCAGCCGGCGCTGTTCGGCGGGCCGGGCCGCCAGGCGGGGATGGAGGGGCAACTGCTCGGGCCCCTCGGGGCCGAGGGCCAGTTTCAGCTCGATCTCGTGACTCATGGGGGCTCCCGCGGCCGCTGCGGCCGAGTGTGACACTATTTTTTCAATGACGTGGCAGTGGGCAGTCTCTATACTAGCGCCGCCATTTCTCAAGCGCATAATACGCCATGGTCAAGCCCAACCCCTTCTCGGCGATGTTCGGTCGCTCACCGTTTCAGCCATTGCTGGCGCATATCGTCAAGGCCAATGAGTGTGCCGACCAGCTGTTGCCCTTCTTCGAGGCCGCGCTCCAGGGCGACTGGGAGGAGGCCGCCCGTATCCGCGAGGCCATCACCCGGCTCGAGCACGAGGCCGACAGCCTCAAGACCGAGCTGCGCCTCAACCTGCCCAATACGCTGTTTCTGCCGGTATCGCGCAGCGACCTGCTCGACCTGATCACCGTCCAGGACAAGATCGCCAACAAGGTGCGCGACATCACCGGCATCATGCTGGGGCGCAAAATGCAGGTGCCCGATGAGCTGGCCCAGCCCATGCGCGACTACATGCGCACCTCTGTGGCCTGCGTGGCCCAGGCCCGCCAGGCCCTGGAAGAGCTCGAGGACCTGCTGCAGTCGGGCTTCGGGCGCCATGTCTCCGACGTGATCCACAACATGATTCGCGAGCTGCATGTCCTCGAGCAGCAGGCCGATGAGCAGCAGATCGCCATTCGGCGCCGCCTCTTCGAACAGGAAGATCGGCTCAAGCCGGTGGACGTGGTCTTCCTCTACAAGATCATCGACTGGGTCGGTGAGCTTTCCGATCGGGCCGAGCGGGTCGGCAGCCGCCTGCAGATCCTCACGGCTCGGTAGCGCCTCGGCTTTCCCGGCGTTCCCGGCGATCCCGGGGCCAGGCACACCTAACCCGACAGCTACATAGGAAACCACCCCCCCTATGTCGATCATTGCCCAGCACGGTGAAATCTTCATCATTCTGGCCTGCCTCTTCGGCTTCTTCATGGCCTGGGGCGTGGGGGCCAACGACGTGGCCAACGCCATGGGCACCTCGGTAGGCTCCAAGGCCATCACCATCAAGCAGGCGATCATCATCGCCGTCATCTTCGAGTTTCTCGGCGCCTGGCTGGCCGGCGGCGAGGTGACCGCGACCATTCGCGGCGGCATCGTCGACCCGGCGCTGCTCGAAGCCAACCCGCAGCTGCTGGTCTACGGCATGCTCTCGGCGCTGCTGGCGGCGGGCATCTGGCTGCTGGTCGCCTCCATGCGCGGCTGGCCGGTCTCCACCACCCACTCCATTGTCGGCGCCATCGTCGGCTTCGGCGCGGTGGGGCTGGGCATGGAAGCCGTCGCCTGGCACCGGGTCGGTACCATCGCCTCGAGCTGGGTCGTCTCGCCGCTGCTGGCCGGCGCCATCGCCTTCTTGCTGTTCAAGTCGGTGCAGCACCTGATCTTCGAGGCCCGCGACCCCTTCGCCGCGGCCAAGCGCACGGTGCCCTTCTACATCTTCCTGGTCGGTTTCATCATCTCCATGGTGACCCTGACCAAGGGGCTATCCCACGTGGGGCTCGACTTCACCTTCGGCCAGAGCTTCCTGCTGTCGATCCTGCTGGGGCTGGGCGTCATGGGCATCGGCATCGTGTTGGAGAGCCGGGTCAAGGCCGAGCGGCGCATCGACGACCACTTCGGCTACGGCAGCGTGGAGCGGGTGTTCGGGGTGCTGATGATCTTCACCGCCTGCGCCATGGCCTTCGCCCACGGCTCCAACGACGTGGCCAATGCCGTGGGGCCGCTGGCCGCGGTGATCAGCGTGGTGCGCAGCGACGGGGTGATCGACAGCGCCGCCCTGGTGCCCTGGTGGGTGCTGGTGCTGGGCGGTGGGGGTATCGTCGCCGGCCTGGTCACCTACGGCCACAAGGTGATCGCCACGGTGGGCACCGGCATCACCGAGCTGACCCCCAGCCGCGGCTTTGCGGCGACCCTGGCCGCGGCCTCTACCGTGGTGCTGGCCTCGGGCACCGGGCTGCCGATCTCCACCACCCACACCCTGGTGGGGGCGGTGCTCGGTGTGGGCCTGGCCCGCGGCATGGCGGCGCTGAACCTGCGGGTGATCGGCACCATCGTGATGTCCTGGCTGATCACTCTGCCCGCCGGGGCGAGCCTGGCGATCGTCTTCTTCTTCCTGTTCAAGTGGGTGTTTGGATAAGAGGTTCGAGGTTCGAGGTTCGAGATTCGAGGTTCGAGGTTCGAGGTTCGAGGTTCGAGGTTCGAGGTTCGAGATTTGAGGTTCGAGGTTCGAGGTTCGAGGTTCGAGGTTCGAGGTTCGAGGTTTGAAGAGCAGGACTCCGGTTCATCGGGTGAACGCTGCCCCTCGCCCCTCGCCCCTCGCCCCTCGCCCCTCGTTCCTGTCTAGTGGTGCCGCCGTTTTGTCGGCTCTGATATAGTCGAGGATTCTTGCACCCTTCCTCTCACCTGCTGCCGGAGCGCGGCCTTGGATACTCGTTTCCCCTTCGTCGACTGGTTTCGCAACTCCTCGCCCTATATCAACGCCCACCGGGGCCGAACCTTCGTGATCCTGATCGAGGGCGAGGCCATGGCCCGCGGGCGAGGCGAGCAGCTGATCCAGGACCTGGCGCTGCTGCACACCCTGGGCGTGCGTCTGGTGGTGGTGTTCGGCATTCGTCCCCAGGTGCAGCAGGCGCTGGATGAGCTTGGCCTGACGCCGAAACGTCACGATGGGCGCTGGGTGGCCGACCAGGCGATCATGGGCTGCGTCGAGCGGGTCGCCGCCGAGCAGCGGCTGTGGCTCGAGGCGCGGCTCTCTCTGGGGCTGCCCAACACGCCGCTGCACGGGGTCGAGCTGACCGCGGTGTCCGGCAACCTGGTGATGGCCAAGCCGCTGGGGGTCCGCGAGGGGGTCGACTTCGGCCACAGCGGCGAGGTGCGCCGGGTGCGCGCCTCGGCGGTCCAGGGGCTGCTCGACCGCGGCTCGCTGGTGCTGCTGCCGCCGCTGGGCTTCTCCAGCACCGGCGAGGTGTTCGATCTGGACGCCTCCGAGGTGGCCCAGCACGCCGCCATGGCGCTGGGGGCCGACAAGCTGATCCTGCTCGGCGAGGCCGCCGGCCTGCACGACGACAGCGGCGCCCTGCAGCGCCAGCTGACCCCGGCCGACGCCGAGCCGCTGCTGGCCCACGCCGAGGCGGGCAGCGAGCAGGCCCGCCACCTCACCGCCGCCTGCGCCGCCGCCCGCCACGGGGTGGCGCGCACCCACCTGCTGTCCTGGCATGACCATGATGCCCTGCTCGGCGAGCTGTTCACCCGCGACGGCGTGGGCACCATGATCACCCAGCACCGCTACGAGCAGCTGCGCGCCGCCGAGCTCGGCGACATCGGCGGCCTGCTGGAGCTGCTCGAGCCGCTGGAGCGGCGCGGCATGCTGGTGCCGCGCTCCCGTGAGCGGCTGGAGTACGAGATCGACGACTACCTGGTGATCGAGCGCGACGGCATGGTGATCGCCTGTGCGGCGCTGCACTGCTTCGGCCAGGCCGACATGGGGGAGCTGGCCTGCGTGGCGGTGCATGTCGGCTACCGCGGCGGCGACCGGGGCGCCCTGCTGCTCAACGAGATCGAGCGGCGCGCGCGGCGTCTGGGGCTGACGGCCCTGTTCGCGCTGACCACCCATACCAGCCACTGGTTCTTCGAGCACGGCTTCCGCCTGGCCGAGATCGAGGCCCTGCCGCCCCTTCGGCGCGACACCTACAACCACGCCCGCAAGTCCAAAGTTCTCATCAAATCAATTGTTTGAGCGATGCGTCACGCTGAGGCTCCGCCGGCTACAGGGGTAGTCGGCGTCAAGCTGTCGCGTTTTCAGTCCGCAAAAAATTGATCATTTTAGATTGCTGTGCAAATATAATTGCAGAGCTTGGCGCTGCCGCATGACCACGTCCAACAAACGCGGACGACCACGCTCTTCCTCCTTTGCCCAAACAACATCAATAGTGATGAGGAACGCTTCCATGAAAAAGCTGACTATCTGGACGGCTACCGCCGCACTCTCCCTGGTCGCTGCTGCCGTTCAGGCCGACCGCCTGGTCGTAGCGACCGACACTGCCTTTGTCCCTTTCGAGTTTATGCAGGATGGTGAATATGTCGGTTTCGACATCGACATGTGGAAGATCATCTCCGACGAGCTGGACCTCGAATATGAGCTGCGGCCGATGGATTTCAACGGCATCATTCCCGGGCTGCAGACCGGCCAGATCGATGTCGCCCTCGCTGGCATCACGATCCGCCCCGATCGTGCTGAGGTCATCGACTTTTCGGATGGCTACTACGAGAGCGGCTTCCGGATCATGGTGCCGACGGACAGTGATATCGCAGGCGCCGAAGATCTGGCCGGCAAGACCCTTGCCGTACGCACCGGTACCTCTGCGGCTGATTATGCACGTGACAATTTCACGGACACCGAGCTGCGCCAGTTTCCCAATATCGACAATGCCTATCTCGAGCTGCGTACCGGGCGTGTCGATGCGGCCATGCACGATACCCCCAATGTGCTTTACTACATCGCCACGGCGGGAGATGGCCAAGTGAAGGCTGTCGGCGAGCAGATGATGGCGCATGAGTACGGCATCGCCTTCCCCAAGGGCAGTGAACTGGTCGAGCCGGTCAACGCCGTGCTGGCCACCATGCGTGAAGATGGCCGTTACGACGAAATCTACGCCAAGTGGTTCGGCGAAGATAACGCTCAGTAAGCCACCTCAAGTCAGATCGATCGCACCGAACGGGTGGGGACTCCGCCCGTTCCACATTGAAACTTGGGGGGCGAGCATGAATGTCGATTGGTCCATTATTTCCGGTTTTCTGCCCCAGCTGATAGCCGGGGCGAGGGTCACGCTCTATATCACCGTGGTAGGGCTGGCGGGTGGCATGCTGATTGGCGCCCTTGTGGGCCTGATGCGCGCCTACGGTGGGCATCTCATCAACGGCATCGCCTTCGTCTACGTCGAGGTGATCCGCGGTACGCCGATTGTCGTCCAGGTGATGTTTCTCTATTTTGCGCTTCCCGTGTTGGCCAGCATCCGCATCGATCCGATGACCACGGCGATACTGGCCATCATGATCAATGCGGGCGCCTATATCGCCGAGATCGTGCGCGGAGCCGTGTTGTCCATTTCCCGTGGTCTTACCGAGGCCGGGCTCTCCATCGGTCTGCCGCGCTGGAAGGTGGTCGTACATATCGTCGGTCCGCTGGCCTTTCGCCGGCTGATTCCGCCGCTGGGCAACCAGTGCATTGTCAGCCTCAAGGACACATCGCTGTTCATCGTGATCGGGGTGAGCGAATTGACGCGCACCGGCCAGGAGATCATGGCGTCTAACTTTCGAGCCGTGGAGATCTGGACGGCGGTGGCGGTCTTCTACCTGATCATGACCGGCACCTTGACGATGATCCTGCGCATGATCGAGAAGCGGATGAGGATTCTATGAGCGCCATCATTCAATTTCACAATGTCTCCAAGCACTTCGGCTCACTCAAGGTGATCGATGAAGTTGACCTGGAGGTGCACCGCGGCGAGGTGGTGGTGCTGGTCGGCCCCTCTGGCTCCGGTAAGTCGACCCTGCTGCGCTGTATCAATGGTCTCGAGATGATCAGCGGCGGTGACCTGATCGTCGACCAGTTGAGCGTGAAGGGGGGCAACAAGGTGCTGCGCGAGATCCGCCAGGAGGCGGGCATGGTGTTTCAGCAGTTCAATCTCTTCCCGCAGATGACCGCCCTGGAGAATGTCGCCTTTGGGCAGCGGCAGGTGCGTCATGTCGGCCGCACTGAGGCCAAGCGTCATGCCCGGGAGCTGCTGGAGAAGGTGGGGCTGGCCGACAAGGAGGCGCATTATCCCCATGAGCTTTCCGGCGGCCAGCAGCAGCGGGTGGCGATCGCCCGTTCACTGGCGATCAAGCCCAAGGTGATGCTGTTCGATGAGCCCACCTCGGCGCTGGATCCGGAGCTCAAGCAGGAGGTGCTCAACGTCATGCGGACGCTGGCCGACGAGCACATGACCATGGTGGTCGTCACCCATGAAATGTCCTTTGCCAAGCAGGTCGGTACGCGGCTGATCTTCATGGAGCACGGCAAGATTGCGGTGGATGGCAAGCCGGCCGATGTGATCGATAGCCCACCCAATGACAGAATGAGGGACTTTCTGCGCCATGTCTGAGCACACTCCTCTGATCGGCTGGCAGCGGGCCAGCGGTGACCCTCGGGCCATCGGCCGGGCGCTGGGTAGGGCGGGGCGCCGTGCGGTACATGAGCTATTGCTGGATAGCCCGGCTTGGGCGCGCGTCAACGACCCTGAGCATCGCACCGCCCTGGACCGCATGGCCGAGGCGACTCGGTATCATTTCCCGCGTGTCTGGGCCGAGATCGAGGGGCTCGCCGAAGGCCTGTCGCTGCCCGTTGAGCCGGTATTCGCCTGGAACTGTCGCGGTGACCTGCTGGCCAACGTACCGGACGGCTGCACCACCCTGATCGTGCCCGGGGCAAGCCCACTGGTCGCCCATAACGAGGACGGCCTGCCGTTCTTCGCCGGCCACTGCTTCATGTTCGAGGCCGCGCCGGATAAGGGGGCCGGCTTCATGGCGTTCTGCTACCCGGGCTCCTTGCCGGGTCATACCCTGGCATTTACCGGCAGCGGCATGGTGCAGGCGGTCAATAACCTGCGGTTGACGGGGCTGGTGCCGGATGTTCCGCGGATGGTGTTGGGGCGTGCCGTGCTCGATCTAGTGGACGTGGAGCAGGCGTTGGCGCTGTTGCGTCGCCACCCCCACAGCGGCGGCTTTCACTTCACCCTGGCGGACGCCGCTGGCGGTCCGATCGTGAGCGTGGAGTTCGGCGGGGGCGAGGTCTCGGTGCGGGAGGTCGTCATGCCATGGGTCCATGCCAACCATGCCCTTCACCATTCTCGTGGCCTGGCACACCAGATCGTTACCGATTCGTCCCGGGATCGCCAGCGCCGCGGTGATGAATTGATCGCGGAAGGGGTATGCGATCCGCTGACGCTGCTCCACGACCGGCACGGGGGCGGGCTGCCCATCCTGCGCCTGGACCCGGACGATCCCGACCAGGAGAACACCTTGGCCACGGTGGTAATGCAACCGGGCTCGGATGGGGTAGCATGGCACGTTTATGATCGACCAGGAGCAGCGCCCGTCTATGCCGGACACTACCCGAAACGCGCGTCCCCCCGAGACGGTTGAAGCACTGCGTGAACTCTCCCTGTGCATCTCTCGGGGCGAGTCCGACCTGCGTCTTGGTCCCAAGGCGCAGGAGGTGCTGGCAAGGCTGATCGAGCTCAACGGTGACCAGGCCCTGCTGTCGATCTCCACGGCCGCTCGCCATCTGCAGGTCAATCCCTCCACTATCTCACGGCTGGCGCGCTCCCTGGGTTACGAGCGCTTCAGCGACCTGCAGAGCGTGCTGCTCAGCACTTCGCTGTCCCAGTCCTCTTCCTTCTACAGTGATCACGCCAGTGCGGCCTTGAAAGCCGACCGGCATTGCCTGAAAGCCCAGGCCGTTCGCCTCTGCACGGAGAATCAGCAGAACATCGAGCGCTTCGGCCAAGGGCTCTCCCAAGCGGATCTTGAGGCTTTCGCCGAAGCGGTGATGGCAGCGGACCGGGTTCGGTTGTATGGGGTGCGCCAGTTCTATGCCCTGTGCAGCTTCACCGCCTATGGCCTGGGGATGATTCGCGCCGATGTCGGGCTGCTGAATGACAACAGCAACGGCGTCGCCGAGGGCCTTGCTGCCATGTCGCCTGGCGATGTGTTGATCGCCTCCAGCTGCAAGCCCTACACGCGTCAGGTGGTCGATGTCTGTCGTCTGGCCCATGAACATGGCGTGAAGACGCTGGTCATCACCGATTATGCCAGCTCTCCACTGGTGCGCCACTCCGGTGTCTCGATTCTGGTACCTCACGAGACCAGCTTCATTTCCAACAGCATGGTGGCCTTTTTCGCCGCGGCTGAGTGTCTGATCAATGCCTGCGCCACGGTAGCCGGGGATGTAGCCGCCACAGCGATCAGCCGGCGCGACCATTTCATCGATGAATTGGGTATCGAGATGCCCTGAGGGCCTGCCGTCGAGCCCCCGCCGGTGACGTTGTGGGTTGCCTGAGTGGCGACCTGTCGCCTCGAGGCGTCAGGCCGCAGGCGGATGTCGCTGTTTGGCAACGTCCTATCCTGCTGATTTTCAATGCCTTATAAGAGACTCTCTGTTTAGCGTCGCCAAATGGCAACAAAATACCCGCCGCTGGCCGGCTGTTTGCCGAGTTGGCCGCTTCTACGGCCTGGCGGAATTTTTCAAATTGTTGATTTATAAAGAATCAATCGATTTTTGGCACGTAACTGGCAACAGGTTGGGTGAGCAACGAAAGCGGTTCAAACGGCTCGAACCGCTTTTGATCACCGGCAAGCTCGGGTATCACCCCCATGCCCTGTGCACTCGGGCCCAACGGTGATCAGTGTCTGCTCCGCGATGTGTAACCTAAGGTTGCGATGAGACGGGTACCGCCGGCTTGGCAAGGAAGGGTACCAAAAGGGCACGGATGCCCGGCAAGGACGCCTCATCCCCTGCGGGGGATCGAATTTCGCGGCAGCGCTGCCGGCCCTGGCCACGGCGATGTCGCAGCAGCAACGAAGCCGGGCGGTCCGCCGCCCGCCTGCATCGGCCCGCTCCTGGTGGCCAACCGGACGGTGCAGTGCTTCGGGGCCCTCGGGCCCATCGAAAGTGTGGGACATGGCTCGACCAGGCGAACGATGCCCATGCTTTCGAACCCTTCAGTTCCCTGCGTACTTGGGCCGGCTATGCCGGCCCTTTTTTTTCTTTTGGGCGGCGCTGGCGATCGGTAAAACGCCGAGCGCGGCGGTGAACTCTGGTATCCTGCAAGGCATGCACCATGGCGGTCCCCTCTCGACTCCTGAATAGTACGCTGGTCATGACCTCACGGGTTTCGCGTCGCTGGCGCCCTCGCTCCCTGCTGCAGCTGGTGCTGCTGGCCTTTCTGGTGGTGATGCTGCCGCTGGGCGTGCTGATGTTCCAGGCCGCTCAGGCGCTCACGGAGCTGTCGCGCCTGGCCGATGTCAGCGCGCGTCAGGCGGTGGAGGAGACCCGCCGGGCCCGCACCCTCAGCGCCCTGGCGCTGGAGATGGAGCGCAGCGCCCGCCAGTATGCGGTGGTCGAGCAGGAGAGCCTGCTCGACATCTACGCCGAGCGCCACGCCGACTTCACCGCCCTGCTGGCCGAGCACCGCCGGCTGCTGCCCAACGACCCCGACGTCCTCGCGCTTGGCGAGCAGCTGGTGCTGCTGGGCCGGCTCGGCGAGCTGGAGGGCGAGGCGCTGCAGGTGTGGCTGTCGCTGTTCGGCCCCTTCGCCCAGCACACCGAGGCCATGCGCCAGGCCACCAATCGTCAGATCGACGCGCGTATCGAGACGATTCGCGAGCGCGCCGAGGCCGTGCAGACGCGGCTGTGGTGGCAGACCGGCGCGCTGGTCTCGGCGAGTCTTGCGCTGATGCTGCTGTTCAGCTGGCTGATCATCCGCCCGGTGCGCCAGCTGGAGCGTCGCATCCTGGGGATCGGCAGCGGCGTCGAGGGCCCCGAGACCCACGCTATCCAGGGCCCCAAGGAGCTGGTCAGGCTCAGCGAGCGGCTCGACTGGCTGTCGTCGCGGCTCGGCGAGCTGGAAGCCCAGAAACAGCAGTTCCTGCGCCATATGTCCCACGAGCTCAAGACCCCGCTCGCCAGCGTGCGTGAAGGCTCGGCGCTGCTTGCCGACGGCGTGGCCGGTGAGATGACCCCCCGCCAGCGCGAGATCCTGACGCTGATCGATGCCAGCGGCGGTGAGCTGCAACGGCTCATCGAGCAGCTGCTCGACTATAATCTTCTTCAGCACAACCGTCGGGTGAATCTCGAGCGGCTGGACCTGGCGACCCTGGTCAAGAGCACCCTGGCCAAGCACCGGCTGGCGCTGGAGCACAAGGGCATGCGGGTCACCGCCTTCGACGGTCCCGTGGCGTGGGTCGCCGATCGCACCGCCGTGGGGCGCATTCTCGACAATCTGGTGTCCAACGCCATCGCCTACGGCGAAGATGGCGGCACGCTGGAGATCCGTGTCCAGACCGGCCAGGATCGGCTGTGGCTGGACGTGGCCAACAGCGGCGAACCCATCGCCGAGGCGGACCGCGAGCGGCTCTTCGAGCCGTTCTACCAGGGGCGCACCCGGCGCAAGGGGCCGCTCAAGGGCTCCGGTATCGGCCTCTCGGTGGCCGCCGACTGCGCCCGGCTGCAGCAGGGCGAGCTGGCGCTGGTGGACGACCCGGCGCTGGCAGTGTGCTTCCGGCTCACCCTGCCGCGTCGGCCGGAGCCGCTCGGCGCCGTAGCCGACACCCCGGTGGCCGCCCGCGCACGCATCGACGCGAGGAATTCATGACATGAGCTTTCGCCCTCTCTGCGCCTGCCTGACGGCGCTGTGGCTGGCGGGCTGTCAGTGGCTGCCGGAGCAGACGTTTTCACAGGCCGAGACGCCATCGCCGGCCAAGTCGCCGGTCTGTGCGGCCGAGCTGCCCGACTTTACCGACGACGCCTGCCTGCTGCCCGACTGGGTGGCCTTCGGTCTGGCCTCCCAGCGCGGCGACCGCGACTGGCGCAGCGCCATGCTGCAGCGCCTGGAAGGCAGCGAAGCCGAGCGCCGCCTGGCCCGCGCCGTGGCGCTTGGCTGGGGCAGCGAGCGCCAGTGGGATCAGGCCTCGGAGCTCTACAAGGCCGACCTGGACGCCGCGCCGGCCGAGCTGCAGCCGCTGCTGCGCTACTGGCTCAACGAGCTGGAAGGGCGGCGCGCCATGGCCGGGCGGCTGGCGCGTTCGGCCAACGAGCTGGCCGAGCTGGAGGCCGAGAACGCCGAGCTGGCCGAGAAGCTCGAGGCGCTGACCGCCATCGAGCGCAGTATCAACCTGAGACAGCAGTCGCCCTGAGCGACAGGGGAGAGACGACGTGATGGATGCGGCACGCCTGCACGCTACGCCACGACCCGCGGCTCCCGGCACCCGCCGTGCCGGCAACCCGGCGCCCGCCGAGCCTCAGACCGGCGCGCATATCCTGCTGGTGGACGACGACGTCAGCCTGCTGCGCCTGCTGGGCATGCGCCTGGAGAGCCGCGGCTTTCGCGTGACCACTGCCGAGAGCGGCGCGGAGGCGCTGCGCAGCCTGAGCGCCCAGCGCCCCGACCTGGTGCTTTCCGACCTGCGCATGGACGAGATGGACGGCCTGGCGCTGTTCCAGGCCATTCAGCGCCAGTTGCCGGGGCTGCCGGTGATCATCCTCACCGCCCACGGCTCGATTCCCGAGGCGGTGAGCGCCACCCAGCAGGGGGTGTTCGGGTTTCTGACCAAGCCGGTGGATCGCGACGAGCTGTTCGCCGCCATCGACGAGGCGCTGGCCCAGGCCCCGGCCGGTGGCGAGGGCGACGACGCCTGGCGCGCCGAGATCATTACCCGCAGCCCGGAAATGGAGCGGGTGCTGGAGCAGGCGCGCATGGTGGCGGCCTCCGACGTCAGCGTGCTGGTTACCGGCGCCTCCGGTTCCGGCAAGGAGCTGCTGGCTCGCGCCATCCACCGGGCGAGCCCGCGGGCCGACAAGCCCTTCGTGGCGATCAACTGCGGGGCGCTGCCCGAACAGCTGCTGGAGAGCGAGCTGTTCGGCCACGCCCGAGGCGCCTTCACCGGGGCGGTGAGCGAGCACCAGGGGCTGTTCCGGGCCGCCGAGGGCGGCACCCTGTTTCTCGACGAGATCGGCGACATGCCGCTGCCGCTGCAGGTCAAGCTGCTGCGCGCGCTGCAGGAGCGCCAGATCCGCCCGCTGGGCTCCACCGCCTCGGTGCCGATCAACGTGCGTATCCTCTCGGCCACCCACCGGGACCTCAGCCAGGCCATGCACCAGGGCGAATTCCGCGAGGACCTCTACTACCGGCTCAACGTGGTCAATCTCAGGCTGCCGCCGCTCAAGGAGCGTGCCGAGGACGTGCCGCTGCTGGCCCGCCACCTGGTGGCCCAGGCCGCGGCGCGCCACAAGCCCTTCGTCAAGGGCTTCTCCCCCGAGGCGCTCAACCTGCTGGCCGCCAGCGCCTGGCCCGGCAACGTGCGCCAGCTGGTCAACGTGGTGGAGCAGTGCGTGGCGCTGACCAGCTCGCCGATGATCCCCGAGGCGCTGGTGGCCCAGGCCCTGGCCGCCGAGGAGAGCGCCCTGCCCACCTTCAGCGACGCCCGCGCCGGCTTCGAGCGCAGCTACCTGATCAAGGTGCTCAAGATCACCGAGGGCAACGTGACCCAGGCGGCGCGCATCGCCGGGCGCAACCGCACCGACTTCTACAAGCTGCTCAACCGCCACGAGATCGAACCCGGCGCCTTCAAGCCCGGCGGCGGGCAGGCTTGAATGCGCTAGGAGCTCCAATTTCTTGGGTCTTCGCAGACTGGCGTGAACTTGCCCTGTGGGAGGGACGGTTCGACGCCTCGACTTCAGCTCCGGTTCGACGCTTCGACGAAGTAGCGCGCAGCGCTACCCATGGGGCGCCTGCGGCGCCTTCGCCCGGCAGAGCCGGCCTCCCACGATAAAACCTGCCAAACATGTTCACGCTAAAGTGCAAAGAGCCTATTTCTTGAGGCGGCGCTTCACCTCCACCCTCAGGCGCCCCTCGCCGAGGCGGGCGCTAAGGGCCTGGCCGGGGTGGGTGTCCTGGGCGCGGCGCACCACCTGGCCCTGGTCGTCCTGCAGGATCGCATAGCCGCGCCCCAGCACCGCCAGCGGGCTCACCGCCTGCAGCTCCCGGGCGAGGCCGGCCAGCCGGTCGCGCTGCCGGGCCAGGGCGTGCTGTATGGCCTGGTCGAGCCGCGCCCGGGCCGCGTCCAGCCGCATGCCGGCCTGCTCCACTTCGCGCTGGGGCGGGCGCGCCGCCAGCCGCCGCTGCAGCTGGGCCAGGCGCTGTCGCTCGGCGGCCAGCCGCTGGCCCAGGGCACGGACCAGCCGGGCGTCGAGCTCGGCGAGGGTGTGGCGCTGGCGGCTCAGCACCTCGCCGGGGTGGCGCAGCCGGGCGCGCAGGTGGTCCAGGCGCTGGGCCTCGCGGTCGAGCCGCCCCTGGACGGCGCGCTGCAGCCGCCCCTCCAGCGCCGCCAGGCGCTGGGTCAGGTCGCGCCGGTCGGGCACCAGCTGCTCCGCCGCGGCGGAGGGGGTGGGGGCGCGCCGGTCGGCGGCCAAGTCTGCCAGGGTGGTGTCGACCTCGTGGCCCACCGCCGACATCACCGGCAGTCGAGAGTGGAAGATCGCCCGGGCCAGGTGCTCGTCGTTGAAGGCCCAGAGGTCCTCCAGGCTGCCGCCGCCGCGGGTGATCAGCACCGCGTCGCGGCGCGGGTCCAGCGCCGACTGGCGGTTGAGCAGGCCCAGCGCGGCGATCAGCCCCGGCGCTGCCTCGCGCCCCTGCACCGGCACCGGAATCAGGGTGACATCGACCAGCGGCCAGCGCGCCGCCAGCACCGCCAGCACGTCGCGGATCGCCGCCCCGGTGGCGGAGCTCAGCACCAGCAGGTGGCGCGGCGGGTAGGGCAGGGGGCGGGCGTTGGCGAACACGCCCTCTGCGGCCAGGCGCCGCTTGAGCCGCTCCAGGGCGGCCAGCAGCTCGCCTTCGCCTGCCGCCTGCAACGCCTCGACGATCAGCTGGTAGTCGCCGCGGGGCTCGAACAGCGACACCCGCCCGCGTACCTTGACCCGGTCGCCGTCGCGCATCGGCGCGGCCACGAAGCGGGCCCGGGTGCGAAACAGCGCGCAGCGCAGTTGGGCCGAGGCGTCCTTGAGGGTGAAGTAGACGTGCCCCGAGGCCGGCCGCGACACCCCGGAGAGCTCGCCTTCCACCCACACCTCGCCGATATCGCGCTCCAGCGCCTGGCGGGCCAGCCGGTTCAGGTCGCTGACGGAGAGGGTGGGGTCGGTCGAAGGGGGCATGGCTGGGCTTCCGCGGCTGGGCGAGACCGCCAGGCTACCATGTCGGCCAGGCGCGCCCACCCCCGTGACGCCACCCACCCTTGGCCGTTATAATGGGGGATTAACTTCGCGCCCCTCCCTCCCACCAGTTCACTGGGTGTTGCCGACTATGCTACGTATGGCCCAAGAAGCTCTTACGTTCGATGACGTATTACTCGTGCCCGGCTACTCCGAGGTCCTGCCCAAGGACGTCAGCCTCAGAACCCGCCTGACCCGCGACCTCTACCTCAATATCCCGCTCGTCTCCTCCGCCATGGATACCGTGACCGAAGCCCGCCTGGCCATCGCCATGGCCCAGGAAGGCGGCATCGGCATCATCCACAAGAACATGACCATCGCCCAGCAGGCGGCGGAAGTGCGCAAGGTCAAGAAGCACGAGAGCGTGATCGTCAAGGACCCGGTCACCGTGGGGCCCAAGGCCAAGCTGGAAGATCTGCTGGCGATGGCCCAGGAGCACGGCTTCTCCGGCTTCCCGGTGGTGGAGGGTGAGACCCTGGTGGGCATCGTCACCGAGCGCGACATGCGCTTCCAGCCCAACCACGGCGACAGCGTCTCCGACATCATGACCTCCCGCGAGCGGTTGGTGACCGTGCCGGAAGGCACCCCGCTGGAGCAGATCAAGGCCAAGATGCAGGAGCACCGCATCGAGAAGATGCTGGTGGTGAACGATAGCTTCCACCTGCGCGGCCTGGTCACCTTCCAGGACATCGAGAAGGCGCGCACCTTCCCCCACGCCGCCAAGGACGGCGACGGCCGTCTGCTGGTCGGCGCTGCGGTGGGCACCGGCCCCGAGACGCCGGACCGGGTGGCGGCGCTGGCCGAGGCCGGCGTGGATGCGATCATCGTCGACACCGCCCACGGCCACTCCCGCGGCGTGATCGACCGGGTCGCCTGGGTCAAGGAGCACTTCCCCCAGGTGCAGGTGATCGGCGGCAACATCGCCACCGCCGAGGCGGCCCGCGCGCTGGCCGAAGCCGGCGCCGACGCGGTGAAGGTGGGCATCGGCCCGGGCTCGATCTGCACCACCCGCGTCGTCGCCGGCGTTGGCGTGCCGCAGATCAGCGCAGTCTCCAACGTCGCCGAGGCGCTCAAGGCCTACGATATCCCGCTGATCGCCGACGGCGGCGTGCGCTTCTCCGGCGACCTGGCCAAGGCCGTGGCCGCCGGTGCCAGCACGGTGATGGTGGGCGGCCTGCTGGCCGGCACCGAGGAGGCCCCCGGCGAGATCGAGCTCTACCAGGGCCGCACCTACAAGGCCTACCGCGGCATGGGCTCCATGGGCGCCATGGCCCAGAGCCAGGGCTCCTCCGACCGCTACTTCCAGGACAAGGACGCCGGCGCCGAGAAGCTGGTGCCGGAAGGCATCGAGGGCCGCGTGCCCTACAAGGGCGTGATGAGCGCCATCGTCCACCAGCTGATGGGCGGGCTGCGCGCCTCCATGGGCTACACCGGCTGCACCGACATCCAGGAGATGCGGACCAAGCCGCAGTTCGTGCAGATCACCGGGGCCGGCTTCGCCGAATCCCACGTGCACGACGTGCAGATCACCAAGGAAGCGCCGAACTATCGGGCGGGATAACCGCTCGCTGAGTATCGACCGCGGCGGGGCCAGGCTCCGCCGCGCGTTCTTTCATACGCCTTGCCCATGGCCCGCCGCCAAACGCTGCCAGTAAGAGACGCCCAGATGACCGACATTCACGCCCACAAGATCCTGATCCTCGATTTTGGCTCCCAGTACACCCAGCTGATCGCCCGTCGCGTGCGCGAGATCGGGGTCTACTCCGAGATCCGCGCCTTCGATATCACCGAGGCCGAGATCCGCGAGTACCAGCCCAACGGCATCATCCTCGCCGGCGGCCCGGAGTCGGTCACCGAGCTCGGCTCGCCCCGGGCGCCGCAGTGCGTCTTCGAGCTGGGCCTGCCGGTGCTGGGCATCTGCTACGGCATGCAGACCATGGCCGAGCAGCTCGGCGGCGCCGTGGAGGGCTCCAACAAGCGCGAGTTCGGCTACGCCCAGGTGCGTGTCGACGAGGAGACCGCGCTGTTCAAGGACATCAAGGACCACGTCGACCACGAGACGGGCCGCGGCCTGCTGGACGTGTGGATGAGCCACGGCGACAAGGTCGCCCGGGTGCCGGCGGAGTTCACCGTGACCGCCTCCACGCCGAGCTGCCCCATCGCCGCCATGGCCTGGGAGGAGAAGCGCTTCTACGGGGTGCAGTTCCACCCCGAGGTGACCCACACCCTGCAGGGCCAGCGCATCCTCGAGCACTTCGTGCTCGACATCTGCGGCGCCGAGCGCCTCTGGACCCCGGCCCAGATCATCGAGGATCAGATCGCCCGGGTGCGCGACCAGGTGGGCGACCGCCACGTGCTGCTGGGCCTCTCCGGCGGCGTCGACTCCTCGGTGGTGGCGGCCCTGCTGCACAAGGCCATCGGCGACCAGCTGACCTGCGTGTTCGTCGACAACGGCCTGCTGCGCAAGAACGAGGGCGACCAGGTGATGGAGACCTTCGCGCGGCACATGGGCGTCAAGGTGATCCGCGTCGACGCCGAGGAACGCTTTCTCGGCAAGCTCGAGGGCGAGGCCGACCCCGAGGCCAAGCGCAAGATCATCGGCAACACCTTCATCGACGTCTTCGACGAGGAAGCGAGCAAGATCGAGGGCGTCGACTTCCTGGCCCAGGGCACCATCTACCCCGACGTCATCGAATCCGCCGCCGCCAAGACCGGCAAGGCCCATGTGATCAAGTCCCACCACAACGTGGGCGGGCTGCCCGAGACCATGAAGCTCAAGCTGGTGGAGCCGCTGCGCGAGCTGTTCAAGGACGAGGTGCGCCGGCTCGGCGTCGAGCTCGGCCTGCCCTACGACATGGTCTACCGCCACCCCTTCCCGGGACCGGGCCTGGGCGTGCGTATCCTCGGCGAGGTGAAGAAGGAGTACGCCGACATCCTGCGCGAAGCCGACGCCATCTTCATCGAGGAGCTGCACAACGCCGACTGGTACCACAAGACCAGCCAGGCCTTCGCCGTCTTCCTGCCGGTCAAGTCCGTTGGCGTGGTCGGCGACGGCCGCCGCTACGAATGGGTCATTGCCCTGCGCGCCGTGGAGACCATCGACTTCATGACCGCAAGATGGGCCCACCTGCCGTATGAGCTGCTGGAGAAGGTCTCCAACCGCATCATCAACGAGCTCTCCGGCGTCTCCCGCGTCACCTACGACGTCAGCAGCAAGCCGCCGGCGACGATTGAGTGGGAGTGAGGGGTAGAGGCATTGGCGAAACGCCTGGCGCGGCTGAGCTGAGTGGGATCAAGGGTCTACCAAAGGGTAGGCCCTTTTTCTTTGCAAATCGTTACAGGGTTTAGTTAACTCTGGTTAAGGTTGCCGAGACGAACGCCGATAGGACAGGTAGTACAACGTAGACAAGGCTGTCGCAGGGAAAGGATGTCATCCCCGGGCGGTAGCGTGTAAAATATTAAACTACAGTGCTATTCAAGATCTAATATGGAAGCGGATGCTATGCCAGACCATGTTGATTCTGAGTCGCGCTCGCGGATAATGGCGTTAGTAGGATCAAAGAACACTAAGCCGGAACTCGCGCTCAGGAGCTTTTTGCATTCTAAAGGTTATCGGTTTCGCCTTCACCGTAAGGATCTTCCTGGTACCCCTGATATGGTATTGCCCAAATACCAATTAGCGATTTTTGTACATGGATGTTATTGGCATAGGCATACTGGCTGTGCATATGCCACTATGCCGAAGAGCCGTGTGGAATTTTGGAAGGAAAAATTCGTAAAAAATGCTCGGAGAGATTCGCTTCAGCAAGAACAGCTAATATTGGATAACTGGCGAGTCCTTGTTGTTTGGCAATGTGGTATGCGTCACTGCAAGGATAGCATGAATGATCTGATCGAAATCATCGAATCTGAGAAAGTTAGAAACGAATGGCCAATAAGGCCCCCTAAAATGCGAAATTTTTTTAATGAAAGCTAATGGCTCGGTGCTGGGTTGATGAGTGAGAGTGTAATAGATCTTTTCTGCGGGGTGGGTGGATTCTCGCTAGGGGCGGAACTAGCGGGCTTTAAAAGCAAGCTTTCTATAGACATCGACACAGATGTAACGTCAACATGGAATAACAATTTTCCTAACTCTAATTTGCGGATCGGGGATGTCGCACAACTGGATAAAGGGTCATGTAAAACTATTTTTGATGGAGGAAGACCCTCTGGTGTAATCGGTGGCCCACCTTGCCAAGGGTTCAGTAGGATCGGGAAAAGGAATAGTTTGGATCCAAGAAATTCTTTAGTAAGCGTATTCTTTGATAAAGTAGCGTTGATCAAGCCAAAGTTTTTCTTGATGGAGAATGTTGAAGGTCTCCTTGATGAGATAAATAAGGATGTGTTGGAAAGCTCTCTGTCAAAGATCCCAAGTTTTTATAAGGTGCTCCCACCGTTAAGAGTTAATTCAGCCAATCATGGAGCGCCTACAAATAGGAAGAGAATAATTTTACTGGGCTATGACCCAGACTATGTTGATGAAATAAATGAACAAGATATATGTGTTAAGCCAGGGGCGCCAGATGTGACTGTGCGAGATGCTATATATGACCTCCCAAGCCCTTTCCCGAGCATAAAAAATGGGAGCCCTTATGCTTGGAGTGAATATAAAAGATCAGCTCTTAGCGAATTTTCTCTGCGAATGCGAGCTGTCCCAAAAAATGGACTAGGTTGGGATGTGGCAATTAGTGCTCTCAGAAATTGTAAAGTAAGCGGTGTAGCTTATACAAAACACACTGATGGGGTTGTTGAAAGATTTAAAGCTACGGAGCCTGGGAAAGTAGAGAAAATAAGTAGATATCCTAGGTTGAAGTGGGATGGAAAATGTCCAACCCTAAGAGCCGGTACAGGAAAGAGCAATGGCAGTTATCAAGCTATGAGACCCATTCATCCCGAAGAGCCTAGAGTTATAACAATAAGAGAGGCTGCTAGGTTGCAGGGGTTTCCAGATTGGTTCTTGTTTCACCCAACTATCTGGCATAGCTTTAGGATGATAGGGAATAGCGTGTCACCAATTTTATCTCAATCTCTTATGCAATTTATTAGAAGTAAACTCTAGAGGTGGCATATGGAACAAGATGACAAGATAGATGCAAGTCCAACAAAAAAATTCTTTGTAGATATGTTGACGAGAGACATAGATCTTTACGATGCAATACTAGACCTTTTAGATAACTGTGTCGACGGCGTTCATCGGGCAACAAAGGAACATCATGATACAGAGCGGCCTTATGATGGTTATTGGGCTGAAATACATATAAGCGATAAAAGCTTTACCATTAAAGATAACTGTGGTGGCATTCCTCGCTCACTGGCTAAAGATTACGCCTTTAGGATGGGTAGACCCGACGGGCGTCTAGATAATGATGGGAGAACTGTAGGTATTTACGGCATTGGAATGAAACGTGCCATTTTTAAGATGGGGAGCAAGGCAACTGTTCGCACCAAGCATAATAACGATGAATACGAAGTCTCGATATCGCCTGAATGGCTCAATAATGAAAAAAATTGGGACTTGAAGTTTGAAAGTGGTGGGGGTGCTCTGGAGGAGTCTGGCACCTGTATAGAAATTACTAATCTACATCGTCAAATATCTGAAAAATTTTCTGATTCTGATGGCGTAAAAATCGATCTACACAAAGCCATTTCAACGCATTACACTTATATAATAAATAAAGGGTTGTCGATCCGGGTTTGTGGTGAGAGAGTCGAGCCGAAGCCGCTTACTGTTTTGGCTTCTGAATTTAAAAATTACTGTAAGCGGTCCATAAACCCCATCTTATGCAGCTGAATAGTGTCCGTCAGACTAGTGTCATCCGACACCAAGGAGGACACCATGACCGAACTGACCTCGACACAAGCCTTCTGGCTGGGCCA
>NZ_JABFUC010000009.1 GCF_022341425.1 Billgrantia campisalis
GCCCCATGCAGGGCGCCCGCAGCACCCGCACCTGGGCCGGATCGAGCCCCGCTTCCAGCGTCGCCTTGAGGGTCGAGGCGCCGGCCAGCTGACAGGAGAGCGAATCGCAGACCCGCACCGTAACCGCCGGCGGCGGCGCCTGGTCGTCATGGATCACATCGAAGTGGGCATAGAAGGTGGCGGTCTCGTAGACCGCGGCCATGGGCAGGTTCATGTAGGTGGCCAGGGCGCGAAGCGTCGCCAGGGGTAGATGCCCGCGGCTATCCTGAATCGCATGACAATGCTCGATCAACAGGTCGCGCCGGCGCAGCTCGGGGCGGTCTCGCTCATCGCCGATGAGCTGGCGCAGGGCCGCAAGCTCAGCGGTGTCGAGTGAACGGCCGCGTGGCTTGCCACGAAAACGGCGCTTGGGGGTCACGGTCTGGACGGTCATGTGCGGGCTCGTTGTTTGTTGTTGGTTGGCGCTTCCCTACCTTGTGTATTCACACCGGCTCTTGACCAGCTCAAGCTACCGGGCCGGTCTCGAGCTGCTTGCGCAGCTGGAACTTCTGGACTTTCCCCGTCGAGGAAGTTGGCAGCGGGCCAAAGACGACCTTCTTGGGAACCTTGAAGCGGCTGATATTCTCCTTACAGAAGCCGATCAACTCCCCTTCGCTCAGCTCGCTGCCGGAACGCAGTTGGACGAAGGCGGCGGGGACTTCGCCCCACTTGGCATCCGCCATCGCCACCACCGCCACATATTCGACATCGGCGTGCCGCTGAATGATCTCCTCAACCTCCAGTGAGGAGATGTTTTCCCCGCCCGAGATGATCACGTCCTTCAGCCGGTCGCGAATCTTTATGTAGCCGTCCGGCTCCACCACTGCCAGGTCACCGGAGTGAAACCAGCCGCCAGTGAAGGCTTCCCTGGTAGCGGCTTCGTTTCGCAGGTAGCCCTTCATGACGATATTGCCTCGGAACATGATCTCGCCGACCGTCTGACCGTCGGCGGGGACGGGTTCCATCGTGACTGAATCGAGCACCGCGATGCCTTCTTGCAGTGGATAGGTCACGCCCTGGCGTCCATTGAGCCGGACCCGCTCCTCCAGGGGGAGTTGATCCCAGCCATCCTGTTTGACGCAAATCGAGGCGGGGCCGTAGGTCTCCGTCAGCCCGTAGACGTGCGTGAGTTCGAAACCCAGCGTCTCCATCCGCTTGAACACGGACGCAGGCGGCGCCGCACCAGCGATCAGTCCAGCGACCTTGTGCTCGATCGACGCCTGGGCAGCATCGGCAGCGTCGGCGATCATGGCGTGGACAATGGGTGCCCCACAGTAATGGCTGACCCTGTGCTGCCTGATCAGCTTGAGGATTTGCTCGGGGTCCACGCGCCGAAGGCAGACGTTGGTACCGCCGATGGCCGCCAGTGTCCACGGGAAGCACCAGCCGTTGCAATGAAACATCGGCAGGGTCCACAGGTAAACCACTGTGGAAGGCAGGGTCCAGGCCAGGACGTTGCTGGTCGCGTTCAGGTAGGCGCCGCGATGGTGGGTGACGACTCCCTTGGGGTTGCCGGTGGTGCCCGACGTGTAACCCAGCGCAATCGCATCCCACTCGTCGGCGGGTAACTGCCAGTCGTCCAACTCCGTCTGTTCGGCCAGCAGCGCCTCGTACTCCAGTTCGCCGATAAAGCGCTCTACGCCCTGGCTCGGGTCCGATACGTTGATCACCTTGGGCACCGGCCCTTCCAACCGGGCCAGGGCCTTTTCGACCACGTCAGCGTACTCGGGGTCAACCAACAGCAGGCGCGAGCGGCTATGGTCGAGAATAAAGGCGACTGCCTCGGGATCAAGGCGGATGTTGATCGCATTCAATACCGCTCCCACCATGGGCACGCCAAAGTGGGCTTCGTACATGGCCGGGACATTCGGCAGCATGACGGCCACCGTATCCCCCCTGGTGATGCCTAAATGCTTTAACAGGGATGCCAGTCGGCAACAACGGGAATAGGTCTGTTGCCAGCTGTAACGCCTATCGTTGTAGATCAGCGCCGTTCTGTCGGCGTAAACAGTGGCAGCCCGTTTGATGAAGCTCAAGGGTGACAGCGAAACGTAATTCGCCGCGGTTTTCTCGAGTGCCTCATTGACATGGCAGACATCACTCATGGTCTTATCCCTGTTATTTTCTGACGGGTATCTGACGCACACAGTGCCGCTAGCGGCCCGGCTGCTCCCAGACGGGTTTACGCTTGGCAAGAAAGGCATCGATCCCTTCGCTTGCGTCAGGGCTCATCATGTTTTCGGCCATCACATTGCCGGCAAAGTCGTAGGCGTCGGCCAATGCCATCTGGCGCTGGGGCTGGAACATGGATTTTCCGACGCGCACTGCCGCCGGACTCTTGCTCAGAATCTGTTTCACCTTATCGGCCACGGCAGCATCCAGGTCGGAATCAGCGGTGACACCACTCAACAGCCCCCACTCCAAGGCGGTATCCGCATCGATGAATTCGCCGGATACCAGCATGTCGAACGCCCGCTTGGAAGAGATGTTGCGGGACAGCGCTACGGCGGGGGTCGAACAGAATAGCCCCACATTGATGCCCGACACCGCAAAGCTGGCCGACTGAGCGGCGATGGCCAGGTCGCAACTGGCCACAAGCTGGCACCCTGCTGCCGTGGCCATGCCGTGGACTTTGGCGATCACGGGCACCGGCAGTGAGACGACGCTCTGCATCACCTTGCTGCAACGGCGGAACAGGGTTTGGTAATAGGCATGGTCGGGATTCGCCCGCATTTCCTTCAGATCGTGGCCGGCGCAAAATCCCCGACCGTTGCCACCGATTACCACACAGCGGACTGCAGGGTCGGCAGCGATCGCTTCCAACTCCTGCTGCAACGCGGTCAGCATCGCTTCGGAAAGGGTATTGAATTTATCCGGCCGATTCAGTGTGAGGAAGACTGCTCCGTCTTTATCTTCTCTGAGAAGAACATTTTCCGGAGAGTGACTTTGGTTCATAAATGACTCCCGCCAGAGGTGGCTGGCTAAAGATGATTGATCGTCACCTCGGCGGTGATCGAGTTACGGATAAAGCAATTTTTATGAGCATTAGTGTGGATTCTGGATATCGCCTTATGATCCGGTACTTTATCGCCCCCGAAGGTGATACGCGGCGAGAGCACAATACGCGTTATCTCCATCCCTTTTTTGTCATTGCTCTCCAGGTGGCCGACAGGGTTATCTTCATAGGATTCGACCTGATAGCCCTGAAAATCTGCAATGGCCAGGAAGAACAGCATATGGCAGCTGGACACCGAGCTGATCAGCATTTGTTCCGGGTCGGCGCAGCTCGAATCGCCCTTGAATTCGACCGACGCGGACACGTTGACCTTTTGATCGCCATTCAACGTAACGCGATGATTTCGCGAGTAGGTGTTTGCATCGGTTTCGTGGGGAGCGCGCTGCCAACTGATGGCTGCCTCATGGGCTGACATGGATAAACCTCCTGTCTAAGATTTTCCTCATCGTAAGTGATCCTGGGAACGACTGAAAAGCGACGATTTCTAAGCAGTTGGCTTAGCCTGGCTAACGTGAAGCCTGACCGCTCGTCCCGCTGATGGACTGGAGAACCATCAGTATCTTCCAAAAGGGGACGCGGCCTGCCAAGTCGCAACCTATGGATTACGAAAAGTAAGCCAAATGCTTAGAAACTATCGCTTTACCCCTTGCAAGGCCATGGGTAGCCTTCATGGTGTCTGGCGGCATTGATTCGTAGTGATTACTCCCTCTCCTCGTCATTTTTGAACAGGGATCGGGGACACGTTAGGCAATGCCCAGCCACCTAGAATGCGAGGAGCCCCATGAGCGAGTCTAGTATGAAAACCGTGGATGTTGAGTACGCGATCATCGGCGCTGGCACCTCCGGGCTGGGCGCTTACTCGAGGATCAGCCGCAAGACCGATAGTGTGGTGATGATCCAGGACGGACCCTACGGCACCACCTGCGCACGGGTCGGCTGCATGCCCAGCAAACTGCTCATCACCGCTGCCGATTACGCGCACCACTTGGTCACCAGCGACTTTTTCGGCGTGACAGCTTCGGGGTGCGTGGATGGACAAAGAGTGCTCCAACGGTTGCGCCGAGAGCGAGATGAGCGTTTTGTCGCCAACAATCTCCGCTACATCGACAAGATTCCGGCCCATCACAAGCTTGAGGGGCGTGCCAGGTTTATCGGCCCGGGCCACCTCAGGGTGGGCGAATCCGTCGAGGTCAAAGCGGAAAAAATCATCCTCGCCTGCGGCTCCAGGCCTGCGGTCAGCGACGTATTCGAGCCAGTAATGGGCCGCGTCCTCACCAGCGATACGGTATTCGAGCTGAAGGACCTGCCCCACTCGATAGCAGTGATCGGTATGGGAGTTATCGCACTGGAACTGGGGCAGGCTCTCCATCGACTGGGCGTCGAAACGACGATTTATGGCCGCTCCGGAAGGATCAACGCCCTCACCCACCCGGACATGCAGCAGGAAGCACTCGATATCCTCGGCACCGAACTGGATATCTATCCTAGCGGTCAGGTGGTGAGCACCTGGGAAGACGTTGAAGGTGCCTGGATCGAGTTTGAGCAGTCGAACGGCCAGCGGGTCACGAAGGTGTTCGACAGGGTGCTGGTCGCCACAGGAAGAGTCTCCAATGTCGACCGATTGGGTATGGAGCATACAGGCGCGGAATTCACTGAAGCTGGCAAGGTGATATTCGATCCGCAGACGATGCTCTGCTCTGACACTCCCATTTTCATTGCCGGCGATGCGGCGGAATACCTGCCGGTGTGGCACGAAGCCTTCGATGAGGGGCGTATCGCCGCCGATAACGCGTTGAACTATCCAGACCCGGTGCCTGCAGATCGTAGACCGCCGTTAATGGTGTTCTTCACCGATCCTCAGATCGCCATCATCGGACAGAGCTTTCGGGAGCTTCAAGGCCAGGAGATCATCATTGGCGATCTGCCGTTCACCAGCCCTCGCCATGTGGTTTGGAACAAGGTCGAAGGGCGTATTCAAGTCTACCTGGATGCGCGAACTGGCGTAATCCTAGGAGCCGAACTACTTGGACACAAGGCCGAACACCTGGCACACCTGCTGGCTCTCGCCATCACACACAGCATGACGGCAGAGCAGGTACTGTTGATGCCGGTCTATCACCCCAGTGCTGAAGAACTGTTAAGGGATGTTTTGATCGACGCCAGGGAAAAGCGTAGGATCTACGCAGCAGAAACCATGATCCATTCAAACTCAGTGCCGGCATATTCATAAATCAGCCCTGAAAACCAAGACAGTGGATGGCATCCTTCCTGGAAGTTGGCAAGTTACGTAAACAACTTGATCCCAGAGGGCCATCCGCTATGATCGTCACGAATGACGGTCACCTAGGAGCCTGTCCACCACTCCCTGGGCGACCGGCACCCATCGCCACACCCAATATAAATCATATACTTACAAAATATCTGGATAGCTAGTCTCACGAACCCAAGCATGATATAGTCGATTTTGCATCATCTGCTGGCAACGTCCAGCATGGTTGTTTACCACCGACTCTCTGACCTACCCTAACGTGTTGCACTTTCATATATTATATCTTCTCAGCGCAACACCTCCTTCGGATTGATCTCCAGGCGCCATCTCTAGTGCCGGCAAGCTTTTCGCCTCACTCTGAACCAGCTCTGACTTTTGGGGGGTCACAATGGTGGATGAAAACAAATGAAAAAAATCGCTATTGATGCCGCGGACATGCGCATCCTTCACGCAGTGCAGCAGCACGGCCAGCTCAGCAAGACAAAGCTGTCAGAGCTTGTCAATCTTTCTCCGACGCCATGCTGGGTGCGTTTCAACCGATTAAAAGAAGCTGGACTGATACGTGGATATCATGCGGACATCGCGATCGATAAAATCGTCGCTGTCACGAAGGTGGTTGTTACCGTTTCGCTCAAGGAGCATCGAAAATCGGATTTTAATCGCTTTGAGTCTTACATCAACCAAGTGGATGAGATAGTCGAATGCATAGCGACGGGTGGAGGAATGGATTACATTTTGAAAGTCGTCACTCACAGCCTTTCCGATTTTCAGAACGTGATGGAAGAGCTTCTTTCAGCAGAGCTGGGGATCGATCGCTACATGACTTACATCACCACCAGAGAGATCAAATCGACTCAGCCAAATCTCACCCAGCTGATTGCGGGCCCAGGAAGCTGAACCGGAAAGAGCGCGCCATGCTCGGACAAGAAGGGGCTGAAGGTAGAGATACCGCCCTAGCCCAGCGTCTGCCGGAAAGGCGGGTGCTGGGTAGCAGCGTGCCTCCGGCGCTGCCGAACCAAATGCGAATCGCACACGAAAGCAATATCAAATAACTGAATTTAAAGGAAAATTGACCAACAACACGATTCATCCTAGGATGTACGACTTCCTACGACCCGCGCCAAGGAAAGGAACCGCATGAAAGGCAATCAAAGCATCATCGACGCCCTGAACGGCCTGCTGGCGGCGGAGCTCGCCGCCATGGATCAGTACTTTCTCCACTCCGAGATGTATGCCGACTGGGGGCTCACCAAGCTTTACGAGCGCATCGCCCACGAGTTCGATGACGAAAAGGGCCATGCCAAGCAGCTGATCGAGCGGATCCTGTTCCTGGAAGGCCAACCCGACATCAAGACCCGCACCCCGGTGCGCATCGGCCGCGACGTGGAGGAGATGCTCGCCAACGATCTCCAACTGGAATACGAAGTGGGCGATGCCCTGAAGGAGGCCATCGCCCTGTGCGAGCGGGAGCGTGATTTCCAGACCCGCGCCGTGCTGCTGGGGCTGCTGGCCGACACCGAGGAGGATCACGCCTACTGGCTGGAGCAGCAGCTGCGACTGATCAAGATGCTGGGCAAACCGAACTACCTGCTCTCTCAGATGTAGGCCCAGGGCGCCCGGCGGGCACCCTCTGCCCGACTCCTGCGCGGATTGTCATCTGGACCGCGCGACCGGGCCAGCCCTCCCCTCTGGTTCACTTCGTGATCAGGATGCCGGCTGTTGCCTGAGCCGGTAGAGCACCTTTTCCGGCTGTCCTTCGTCGTCGGTGTAGACCGCGAAGGCCTTGTAGTCATCGAAGAAGGTGCCGGTGAAGAAGATCCAGGCGTCATGCGCGCTCCTCCATGACGCGGGTCAGCTCGGCCCGATAGGCCGCCGCGTGGTGGGCCGGGTCGGCGGGTAAGCGGCCGAGCTCGACCGCCAGGTCGAAGAAGCCCTGCCGGGGCAGGTCGCCGCGGCGGCTGACCACCAGGGCGGCGATCAGCGGCCGGCCGGCGGCGGCGTCTTCGCGCATCAGCGCTTCCAGCGCCAGGGCCACGCGCTGGATGGTCCGCGGCGGGGTGAGGCCCAGCGCCTCGGCGGCCTGCTGGTAGGTGATCGGCACGGCCTCGTCGGGCAGGCCTTCGAGCAGCTCGCGCAGCCGCAACGCCATTTCGGCTTCCGGGAGCGTCATAGCGCCCGCCTGCCTTTCCAGTCTTCGAGGTCCAGCTGCGGCTTCTCCGCGCGGAAGTGGGCATAGAGTTCGATGCCGCGCGGGTCTTCGAGGATATCGACCTGCACTCCCTTGCTCTCGAGCAGCGCTTCGGTACCCGAGGCGTTGGTGACGTCACCCACCACCACCCGCGAGACGCCACGCATGTAAAGCAGCGTGGCGCAGACCTCACAGGGGCTCAGGGAGGTGAAAAGCGTCGTTCGGCTGAAGTCGAGGCGGCCGGCATCGCGCATGGCCGAGGTCTCCCCGTGGTTGTAGGGGTGCTCCTCCTGCACCAGGGTGTTGTGACCCTTGCCGACGATGCGCCGCGTGGCGTTGTCGATGATCACCGCACCGATGGGACAGCCGCCCTCGTCGTAGCTCTTCTGGGCCAGCAGCACTGCGATGCGCATCAGGTCGGCATCGCTCAGGCGCCGGGCGAAGGCGTCGTCCATCAACACCGGCAGGCTGGCCGTCGGCATATGGGCGATGGCGGCCAGCGCCGCCTCGGTCACATCGGTGCCTGCGTCGAGCAGCGTTTGCATGGTGTCTCCCGTCACGAAGTGTGAAGCCTCATCATGCCTCATTCACCGCCCGTTTCGTGCGCCTGGGCGTCGCTGGGCAGCGATGACCAAAAGCGCGCCACTTGACCGACGATCCCACCAGGTAGTGTGATGAGTCCTGGCGCCGTTCGCGCCACTTCCCGCCCCGTGCCAGCCAAGAGGCCTCCATGCGAAAGATCCTGCTCGTCGACAACGGCTCCCTGCGCCCCCAGGCCACGCTCAACCTGCGCCGCCTGGCCCAGGCACTCGGCCAGGCCACCGGCCAGGAGGTCGAGGCCACCTCCCTGCTGCACTCCTACAAGATCCCCGCGGAGAAGCTCGAGGGCCACAAGGCGGTATCGCTGGGGCCGCTGGCCGAGCAGCTGGCGGCGCAGGGGGTGACCGAGCTGGTCATCCTGCCCTTCTTCTTTGGCCCCAGCCAGGCGTTGACCCGCTACCTGCCCGAGCGCCTGGCCGAGGTGCAGGCCAACCATCCGCAGCTCTCCGTGAAGGTGGCGCTACCGCTGGTGGACAGCCAGGCGCCGGTGGATTTGCGCCTGGCGCGGCTGCTGGCCGACAACGTGCGTGAACGGATGGAAGGCCTGTCGCGACCCAAGGTGATACTGGTCGACCACGGCAGCCCGATCCCCGAGGTCACGGCGGTGCGCAACTATCTGGCCGGCCAGCTCAGCGTGCTGCTGAGTGAGGAGGCCGGCTGCGTGACCTTCGCCTCCATGGAGCGTCGCGACGGCGAGGCCTACCGCTTCAACGAGCCGCTGCTGGTCGACCTGCTGGCCGCCAAGACCATGGCGGACAGCGAGGTCATCCTGGCCATGCTGTTCCTCTCCCCGGGGCGCCACGCCGGCGAAGGCGGCGATATCGCGGCAATCTGCGAGCAGGCGATGGCGGACTCCCCGGGGCTGCGCGTCACCACTACCCGGCTGGCGGGGGAGCACGACGCCATCCTGGAGATTCTCGCCAGCCGCCTGGCACAGGCCCTGACCGGCGCCCCGCTGCTGCTGGAAATGCCCGCGAGCGGCTGAGAGCTCAAGGAGGCGCCATGCCTGCTACCCGAGAGAGATCGCTGAGTCCGGCCCTGGAGCGCATCCACCTGGTGTGGGACCTGCTCATCATCCTGCTGGTGATCGCCAACCTGACCCTGCTGCTGTTCGACAGCCTCTTCCTGCTCTCGCCGCTGAACGCCGCCTTCGAGGCCGCGGCCCCGGGGCTGCACAGCGCCTATGACCGGCATATCCATGCCCGCTTCATCGCCATCGATCTGGCATTCGTGGCCGTCTTCGTGCTCGACGTGCTGCTGGGCTGGGCGGTGGCCATCGCCGAGCGGCGCTATCACCGCTGGTTCTTCTACCCCTTCGTGCACTGGTACGACGTGCTCGGCTGCATCCCGGTGGGCGGCTTCCGGCTGCTGCGCATCCTGCGCGTCGTCTCGCTGCTGCATCGCCTGCAGCGGCTGGGCCTGATCGACGTGCGCCGCTGGTACCTCTACGGGGTGGTCGCCAAGTATTACGACATCCTGCTCGAGGAGCTCACCGACCGCATCGCCATCCGCATGCTCGACAACGTCCAGGCCCAGATCCACTCCAGCGACTCGCTCTCCACCCGGGTGGTCGACCAGGTGGTGCGACCCCGCCAGCGCGCGCTGATCCAGGAGATCAGCCAGCGACTGGAGGCCATGGCCGGCAACGCCTACGCCCACAACCGGGACGACACCCTGCGCTACGTGCGTGGCCTGGTCGGCCGTACCCTGGCGGAGAGTCCGGAGATTCGTCGACTGCAGCGCCTGCCGATGGGCAGCCAGCTGGCCCGGGGGCTAGAGGCCTCGTTCTCGGACCTGGCCTGCCGCCTGGTCAACGAGGCCCTGGAGGGGCTGCAGTCGCCGGAGTTCTCGGCCCTGGTGGAGCACTTGGCCGAGAGCGGCTTCGATGCCTGGCTGCGCACCGACCCCCATACCGAGCAGGTCACCGAGCAGGTACTGGTGGACATGCTGGAGCTGCTCAAGGAGCAGATCGCGGTCAAGCGCTGGCACCGCAAGTACGAGTAGCACTGCCACCCTGGCCTGCCCCGCCATCACGGGCGTCGGCTTGCCTCTCCCGGAGCAAGGTGTCATCGTCGGCCGGATATGACCATCCACCCGGCCAAGGAGAGTACGCCTTGTTCATCGCCATGAACCGTTTCCGGGTCAATCCCGAAAGAGTGGAAGAGTTCGAGCAGATTTGGCTGGAGCGGGAGACGCACCTGCAGGGCCTGCCCGGTTTCGTCGAGTTCCACATGCTGCGCGGCCCCGAGAAAGAGGATCATGTCCTCTACGCCTCCCACACCGTCTGGCGCTCACGGGAGGACTTCGAGGCCTGGACGCACTCCGAGGCGTTTCGCGCGGCACACGCCAATGCCGGCCAGAGCCGGCGCGAGGGGCTCTACCTGGGCCCGCCGACCTTCGAGGGATTCGAGGTCATCCAGACGATCGGTGACGCCGCCAAGGCCTAAGCCGGCAGGGGGATCCGCAAGGCCCACCCACCGCTCGCGGCCATGGGATCGCCGCGGGGTTCGCGGTAGAGTGGCGGCGGACCGCATCAGCGAGGAAACAACCTAGTGACATCCCCCGCCTTCGAGACAGCACATCTGGTCAAACTGGTCACCCGGCGCATGCCCTACGGCAAGCATGCCGGTTGGCTGATCGCCGACCTGCCCGGCCCCTACCTGGCCTGGTTCGCCCGGGAGGGCTTCCCGGAGGGCGAGCTGGGCACCCTGCTGGCACTGATGCACGAAATCGACCACAACGGCCTGGGTGAGCTGCTTACGCCGCTGCGCGGCAAGGTGACGCCGTAGGAGAGCAGATGCCGGCCGACTCCTCATCCCAGGCCCGCCAGACGAGCTACCGCTACTTCCTGGCCTTCATCGCCATCGGCATGAGCGGCGGACTGCTGGGGCCGGCGCTGCCCCACCTGGCGGATGCGACCAACTCCAGCATGGGGCAGATCGCCGTGCTGTTCACCGCTCGGGCACTGGGCAACATGCTCGGCTCGGTGGTCTCGGGGGCGCTGGTGGACCGCCTGCCCGGCCATCGGGTGCTGGCCGCCATGTTGCTGCTGTTGGCGGCGGGACTGGCCGGCGTACCGCTCGCCCATAGCCTGGCGCTGCTGACCGCGCTGGTGTTCGTGCTGGGCTTCGCCGAGGTGTCGATCAATGCCGGAGCCAACACCCTGCTGCTCTGGAACCACGGCGTGCGCTCTCCTCCCTGGATCAGCGCCCTGCACTTCTGCTTCGGCCTGGGCAACATGCTGGTGCCGCTGCTGCTGGTGGCGGTCCTGGCGCTGAGCGGCCAGGCGACCTGGACCTTCTGGCTGGTGGCACTCTGGGCCCTGCTGCTGATCGCGCCGCTATGGGGACGGACCAGCCCCCGCTCGGCGCCGGCCCGGGACGAGACGCGCCCACCGCCGCCCCCGCCAGACGCCTGGCGCCTGGGGCTCTTCCTGGGGCTCTTCGCCCTCTACGTGGGCATGGAAGTCACCTTCGCCGGCTGGATCACCGCCTATGCCACCCTGGAGGGCCTGGCCGCCGGCGAGGCGGCGCTGCTGGTCACCCTGTTCTGGCTAACGCTCTCCGCCGGACGCCTGCTGGCGATCCCGCTGCTGCGCCGCCTGACACCCTGGATGGTGCTGCAGCTGTGCCTGGGGCTGGGGCTCGTCAGCGCCTTGGGACTCACCCTCGACTGGCTGCCGCTGACGGCGGTGGCGCTGCTGTTCGGTCTGGCCTGCTCGGCGATCTTTCCCACCCTCTTCGGCCTCAGCAATCAGCTGATGCGGATGAGCGGGCGCACCACCGGCTGGATCTTCCTGGCCGCCGGCAGCGGCGCCATGGCAGTGCCGACCCTGGCCGGGCCGCTGCTGGAGTGGGCCGGCACCCGGACCTTCCCGCTGCTGCTGCTGGGCCTGCTGGCGCTGATGGTCGCCGGTCTGGTGATCCTACGGCGACGCGTCAGCCGGGGCGAATGAGGCCGCCAGTAAGGGGGTCAGCCGCCGAGGGCGGCGTCGATCGGCCGCGTGCCGTCGAGCAGCACGAACTCGCGATCGACCAGCGCCCGCGCCTTGAGCAGGTGCAGCAAGGCGTGGGCGACATTGCCCCGCGAGATGCGGTTCTCGCCGCCGCTCTCCTCCAGCGAGGTGGCGAGCCGCTCGCTGGCCGTCTCATCGGTCAGCCGGCCCGGCTTGAGAATGACGTGGGGCACCTGGGACGAGCGCAGGTAGGCGTCGGCCGCGAACTTGGCGGCCATGTAGGGGCGCAGCTTCTCGGGGGCCGCCTGGGGGTTCTCGGCACGCATGGCACTGACCATCAACAAGCGGGATACCCCGCGCTCACTGGCCAGGTCGATGGTGCGTATGGCGCCGTAGAGATCGATTAACAGCGTCTTGTCGGGCCCGGTGTGCGGCCCCGAACCGGCAGTGAACACGACCTGGTCGCAGCCGTCGAAGGCATGCTGAAAATCACCCTCGAGGTCGGCGACCACCGTCTCGATACCGCGCTCACCGAACCACGCCTGCTGGCCGGGGTCGCGGATCATGGCTCGAATGGGCTCGCCCGCCCGATGCGCCAGCTCACAGAACTGGCGGCCGATCTGGCCGTTGGCGCCGATCACCAGCGTCTTCATGGGACCTCCTCTCGTCGATGTCCTGACTCTGCGTGCAGGGCCTGACCCAGTGGCCGATGATTCCCCAGCCAGGCAACTACGAGCCTACACCAATGCCCCTTCGCCCGTGGACCCCGTGAGCCACTCGACGCGACTTCCCCGGCATTCACGCACTGCCTGCCCGGCCCAGCAACGCCGCTCATGGCAATAAAACAAACGTATGAAATATTTTCCTTTGCCTTCGCCGGGGAGCGGGCTAGACTCATTTTCGAACACTGTTTCCAAACACCGTTTTCCAACCCGCTCTCACTACAGGAGGCCGCCATGGAGACCCAGACGCTGCTGATCCATGCGCTGCTCTATCTCTTCCTTCCCCTGTGGGGCATCGCCGGCTTCGCCGACTGGTGCTGCCATCGCGCCACCCGGATCGAGACCACCTCGGGGCTCAAGGAGTCGCTGATGCACTCCCTGATGGGCCTGCAGGTGGGTATCCCCATCCTGCTCTGCCTGCTGTTTCGCATCAACGTGCTGGTGCTGCTGATCTGCCTGCTGGCCTGGGTGCTGCACGAGCTGGTGGCCCACTGGGACGTTCACTACACGGCGCCGCGTCGGCGTATTGGCATCTGGGAGATGCACGCCCACAGCTACCTGGCCAGCCTGCCCCTCTACATGCTGGCGATGATCCTGATACTCAACTGGCCGGTGGTGCTGGACCTGGTGCGCCTGGAGTGGGCCGGCCAGCTGCGCCTGGAGCGGCTGGCCGAGCCCCACGGCGGCGAACGCTACCTGCCCCTCTACCTCACCTTCATGGCGGTGCTGTGTGTCTTCCCCTACCTGGAGGAGAACCTGCGCTGCCTGCGCCATTCCCTTAGCGAACGGAGTGATCGAGCATGAGCGTCTATATCACCAGCACCGGCCACCACCTGCCCGGCGCGCCCGTGGACAACGAACGCATCGAAGAGGTGCTCGGCCAGGTGCACGGCAGACCGAGCCGGCTGAAGCGGCGGATCCTCAAGTCCAACGGCATCCGCACCCGCCACTACGCCATCGACGCCGAGCACCGCACCACCGTCAGCAACGGCGAGATGGCCGCCCTGGCCGGCCGCGACTGCCTGGCCCGGGGCTACCTGGCACCCTCGCGGATCGACATGCTCAGCGTGGCCACCAGCCAGGGCGACCTGGTGCTGCCCGGCTTCGGCAGCATGGTCCAGGCCGACCTGGACCTGGCCGACGTGGAGCTGCACACCAGCCACGGCATCTGCTCGAGCAGCCTGATGGCCCTCAAGGCCGCCTACACCGCGCTCAAGGCCGAGGAGCACGACAGCGCCCTGGTGATCGCCAGCGAGCTGGCCTCGCGGCTGTTCAAGGCGAGCCGCTACGCGGCCGCCGGCGGCGGGCTGGACTTCGATGCCGAGTTCCTGCGCTGGATGCTCTCCGACGGCGCCGGCGCCCTGCTGCTGGAGCGCCGGCCACGCGGACGCTGCTTTCGCATCGACTGGATCCGCGGCTTCTCCCATGCCGACGCCTACCCGGTGTGCATGAGCGTGGGACAGGCCCGCGGCACGACCAAGAGCTGGCAGGACTATCCGACCTACGCCGAGGCGGAGGCCGCCGGTGCCCTGCTGCTGCGCCAGGACGTGCGCCTGCTGGACAACGTGGTCAAGCTGGGCGTCGACGGCCTGCTGCGTCTCGTCGACCAGGGCTGGCTCGAGGTGGCGCGCATCGACCACCTGCTCTGCCACTACTCGTCCCACTACTTCCGCGGCAAGATCTTCGACATGCTGACCCAGGCCGGCGCGGCCATTCCCGAGGAGCGGTGGTACACCAACCTCTACGAACGCGGGAATACCGGCTGCGCCTCGCTGTTCATCATGCTCGACGAGTTTTGCCGCACCCGCCCCCATCGCGAGGGCGAGCGGCTGCTCTGCGTGGTTCCCGAGAGCGGCCGCTTCAACACCCTGTACATGCAGCTCACCGTTGTGGAGGAGTGAACATGAATGCCCCGATGAATCCCAAGGTCACCACCGCCCAGGGCCAGGCCTGCCTGCAGGACCTGATGCGCATCTGGTTCGACTTCGAACGCCAGCTGGGGCGGGTGCCACTGCTCCGTCGCCTGACCCAGGGCCGCTTCACCCTGGCGGACTACCGCCTGCTGCTGCTGCACCTGCGCCAGCAGGTGATCGAGGGGGCACGCTGGATCAGCCGCGGCGCCTCGAGCTTCGACCGCGACTTCGCCGACGTGCGCTCCCGGGTGATCGGCCACGCCCGAGAGGAACACCGCGACTACGAGATGCTGGAGGCGGACTACGTGGCCGCCGGGGGGGAACTCGCCACGATCCAGCAGGGGCGGCGCAACGTCGGCAGCGAGGCGCTGCACGGCTTCATGATGCACCGCGCCGGCCAGCCCAACCCCGTGGACCTGATCGGCGCCATGTGGATCATCGAGGGGCTGGGCGAGAAGATGGCCGGCGACTGGGCCCAGCGCATCGACGCGGCCACCGGAGGCGACGGCCGCTACACCCGCTTCATGCGCTACCACGGCGAACACGACGAGGCCCACCTGGAGACGCTCTATGCGCTGATCGACCGGGTCTGCACCGGCGAGGCGGAGCGCCAGGCGATTGCCCGCACCGCCCGGGTGGTGGCCCGCCTCTACGCCCTGCAGCTGGAGGAGGTGGAGCATGGCTGATTCCCGCCACCCGACACGCAGCCCCTTTCTCCAGGCCCTGGCGGTGGACGAATCCCTGCCCCTCGACCCGGCGGCACGTCAGCTGTGGCTCGCCGACCTGGAGCGCCCCAGCCGCTGGTGGCTGCAGCCCCCGCTGCAGGCCCTGCTGGGCGTGCTGCTGCACCTGATCTGGTTCGTCAAGCGCCTGCCGCTGCCGCAGTTTCGCGCCCACGGCCTGCTGCAGCGATGGATCTGCGCCTTCTGCGCCCGCTTCGTGAGTCCCGAGGCCAACCTGCTGATCCTGCGCCACTTCGCCACCGAGTCCAATGTGCTCAACTTCCTGGTCGACAACGGCGGCGTCGAGGGGGTCGAGGCCGTGACCCTCTACCCTCGGCGACTGCCCGAGATGCTCGAGGCGAGCTTCGTCGAGCACGACCAGGCGCTGTTTCGCGCCATGCGCGAGCTCGGCGGTGGGCGGCCTTCCGAAGCGGCCCTGGCGCCCGACGAACTGCGCTGGGAGCACTGGCGGCCGATCGAGATGGCCGACTTCGCGGTGCCGCGCCGGCGCACCCAGGTGCTCGACTTCGAGAGCGCCCACGCCCTTTTCATGTGCCTGTTCTGCCTGCTGCTGACCCGGGAGGAGTACCGCGACGCCATCAACGGCTTCAGCCTCGACCACGCCATCGCCATCCGCATCGGCCGGCTGATCGGCGACCCGACGCTTCCCGAGCTGGCCTACAACAAGTACCCGCACTATCTGGTAGGGCCCGGCAACCTCGGCCAGCGCTTCCTGATGCACGGCTTCTTCACCGAGTACCTCTACGCCCGGCTGGAGCGGCTGCGCAGCGGCGCCTGCCCGCCGTCGAACCTTGATGATGGACGGCCCCACTTTTCATGAATCCATAAAAAAGGACCCCCGAAGGGGCCCAGGAGGAGCACGCCAGCTCACATCGGTTTACCGCCACCTGGTGGCGGTGTTGCGGGGCAAGGTCCAGAGCGTTACCGATAAGTGCCTGGCCTTGCCTGCAGAAATTCGTCATCCACTACCACTAACACTGCGAATAGCGCGCCAACATTCATTGAAAACAATAAAAAACAATTGCTTATCAATGAATGACAGGAAATATCCGGGCCAATGTCGCAGTGCAGCCCGACCCGAGCCTGGCGTGGCGCACCACGCCGAGCCACAGGGGGGCGCCGATGCGTCGCTTTGATGCATCGCAATATCAGGTGACTCTGATACCCTGACCGCGCTCCCCCACTCCTGGCGGCTACCCCACGCGGGCAACTCGGCGGCTCAGCCGATATGCTGGTGGCCAGGCACCCTTTCCCCGGAGGTTATCGATGACACCCCATAGCGCCTCTCCCCGCCCGCGGGGCGGCAAATGGCCGCCGGCCCTGGCCTGGCTGGCGCTCCTCCTGTTGGCCGTGGCCGCGCTGATGGTGATCGGCGCCGGGCCGGCCTACCGGCAGGGGCTGCTGCCGCTGGGCGAGGCCTTCCATCTGCTGCGCAACGGCATCTTCGTCGCGCTGGGGGCCGGTGCCGTGGGGCTCGCTACCCTGATCACCGCCGCGGCCTGTCGGCGGCGCATCGCCGCCCTGACTGGGGTGGTGGTGATGGCCGCCAGCATCGGCATGATGGCGGTGCCCTGGCTGCACTGGCAGCAGGCCCAGCAGGCGCCGCCGATCCACGACATCACCACCGATACCGAAAACCCGCCCGCCTTCGAGGCCCTGGCCGAGGCCCGCGAGGCGGCCCCCAACGCCGTGGCCTATCCCGGCGAGGCCACCGCCCGTCAGCAGCGCGAAGCCTACCCGGAGATCCAGCCGCTGGTCCTGGACCTGCCCCTGGACAGCGTACTCAGCGCCGCCGAAGCGGCTGCCCTGGATCAGGGCTGGACGCTGGCCAGCGTCACCGACACCACCATCGAGGCCACCGCCACCACGACCTGGTTCGGCTTCCAGGACGATGTGGTCATCCGCCTGACGGAAACCGCTGAGGGAGTACGCGTGGATGTGCGCTCCGCTTCGCGGGTCGGGCGCAGCGACATGGGCGCCAATGCGGCGAGGATCGTCGCCTATCAGGATGCCCTGGCGGCAAGGGTCGAGTGATGCACCATGCCCCATCGCCGGCCTGCCGTCCGGCCTCGCCCTGTGTCCAGCGCTGCCGTCTCGAGCCGCAACGCCAGCATTGCACTGGCTGCGGGCGATCCCTGGACGAGATCGCCCGCTGGTCGGAGATGAGCGAGGCCGAACGGGAAAGGGTGTGGCAACGCCTGTCCGGAGCCGCTACTCGCCCCGCTCGGACGAGTGGGCGGTGCTGAGGATATGGTGCAGCCCGGCGCACTCCACCAGGGGGTCCTCGCAGTTGACGAGGATCTCTGAGCGCGCCAGCACGTAGCTCTTGCCGGTGATGGTGTTCTCCACCACCTGGCCCTGGCCCTCGTGACGCACCCTGGTGCACTTGCCGATGAAGCCGGTCTCGCGCAGCGAGACGGTTTCCAGCTTGTCGCCGGGCCTGATGCGCCCCTCGTAGTTCATCAGCGCCAGCCGCGCCGAGGTCCCGGTACCGGTGGTGCTGCGACAGATCACGCCGGGGTGCACGTAGGTGGTGGAGCGCGAGCGATAGAAGTCGTCGGCGACCTGCTCCACCGGCCCCATGAAGTGCAGGAAGGGTAGCGGCCCCACGTCGCCCAGGGTGTAGTGAGAGAAGCCGCGCTCGGCCTGGATCGCCTCGACGATACGGTGGGCGCAGTCCGCGAGGGCCCGCTCCTCGTCCCGGGTCAGGTGGAAGCCCAGTTCGGCGGCGTCCACCAGGGCGTAGAAGCCGCCGCTGTAGGCCACGCTGTAGGTCACCACTCCGACCTCCGGCACATGGATCGAGGCCCGGTAGGTATCGATATAGCTGGGCAGCCCCTCGCAGGTGATGGCCTCGACCACCCCGTTCTCTACCAGCGCCTCGATCTGCACCAGCCCCGCCGGCGACTCCAGCGCGAAGCGCTGGCGCCCCTCCCGCTTGGGCACCAGGCCGCTCTCCAGCACCGCCGTGGCCGTACAAATGGTGTTGGAGCCCGAGTAGATGGGGTAGCCCATCACCTCCATGATGATGTAGCCCACCGCCGCCGCGGGGTCGGTGGCCGGCACCAGCAGGTCCACCGACATCTCGGGAATGCCGTAGGGCTCTTCCAGCAGCAGCTTGCGCAGGCCGTCGGCATCGTCGCGCAGGTAGTGCATCTGCTCACGCACCGTGGCCCCGGGCAGCCGCTCGATACCGCCGGTGACGATACGGCTGACGTCGCCGCCGGCGTGGGTGTCCATCAGTTGCAGGACCAGCTCTCTGCTCATGGGGTGTTCTCCAGCGCGAAGGGGGCGCCGTGCTCGTCCCACTGGGAATCGGGGACGATGACGATCTTGCCCAGGTAGCCGCTGCCGCGGTTGACGAAATAGCGCTCGGCCTCGTGCAGCTCGGAGAGCTTGAAGGCGGCGTGCAGCACCGGTTTGAGCTGGCCGCCGCGAATCCACTCGACCAGCTGCTCGGCTTCCTCGCGGGTACCGTGGGAGACCCCGAAGATCTGCACCTGATAGAGGTAGATGCGCGTCCACATGATCTCGGAGAGGTTGCCGCCGCTGGCCCCGGCGATGGAGAGCCTCGGGTAGGTGGTGCGGCGCTTCATGTCGACGATCATGGTGTCGATGAAGCGGTCGGTCATCTCGCCGCCGACCAGGTCCATCACCGCGTCGATGGGGGCACCGCCGGTGGCCTCGAGCACCCGCTCGACGAAGGTCGGAAGGTCGCCGCGGTCGATCACCGCCTCGGCCCCCAGCGCCAGCAGGGCAGCGCGCTTGTCGGGCTGGCTCACCGCATAGGGGATGGCACCGACGATGCGGCACAGCTGGATCAGCGCCGTGCCCACGCCGCCGCTGGCCCCGCTGACCAGCACCCGCTCGCCCGCGGCTACCCGGGCGGAGGTCATCATATGGTAGGCGGTCTGGTAGGAGCACATGCCCATGGCGGCCACCTCGGCATCGGCCAGCTCCGGGTTGGGCACGTGGTGGAACTGCGCCGAGGGCACGACGACATACTCAGCGAAGCCACCGTCGGCGCCGTGGCCGTAGTAGTCCGGGGTCAGGTTGATATCGCGCCGGGCGTCGGCGTAGAGGTTGAAGTCGAGCAGGCCGCGCTCGCCGATCCGCTCGAGGTCGACCCCCTCGCCCACGGCGACCACCCGGCCGGCCACATCGGCACCCTGGATACGCGGGAAGGTCAGGGTCGGCTCGCCGCCCATGGCAAAGGAGGTCACCTCTCCCTTGTCCTTGGTGGGGTAGAGCCCCTCGCGGGCCTTGCGGTCGGTGTTGTTCTTGGCCGTGGCGGTGACCCGTACCAGCACCTCGCCGCGGCCGGGTCGCGGCGTCGGTACGTCCTGACGGTAGACCAGTTTGTCGACGTCACCGTGGCCGGTCAGCAGCATGGCCGACATGCTGGCGGGGATCGTCTCCGGTAGGGAATCGTGGGCCATCGGCTGCCTCCTCAGATTGCTGAATGTCGCATGGCGCGACGATAACAAAGTCGTCGCCACTGCCAACAGCAGGATAGGCCCCGACCGAACGCCCCCGCCAGCGGGCCAGCCGGGCCGCGTCGAAAAGCTTGCCGCTTTCTTTGCCACGCTCTTTGCCTTTGCCCGCCCCCTCGAGGGTGTACGGCCCACTATGTTGCGCTGCACAAAAAATCCTGTTATTGTGCATTGCAGCAAAGACGCAGAAGGCATCGGTCGACCACCAAGGCCTTCGATCAATCAAGCACCCTAAGGAGGGTCCAGCGATGCAAACCGTCGACACCAAGCAGTACACCGAGCAACTCGAATCCCTGTTCATCGGCCCGGCCCGCGCCTATGCGGCACTGACCGTGGACTACAGCGAGAAGCTGATCAATGCCCAACTGGAGGCCGGCAAGTCCTGGGCCGATGCCAATCTGGCGCAGCTGCGCAGCCTGCTCACCGTCAAGAGCGCAGAAGATCTGCGGATCTACATGGAAGGCCAGCAGAATGTCGCCAAGGAGCTCGCCGAGCGCCTGAAGCGCGACGCCGACAAGGTGGTGGCCCTGCAGCAGGACTTCGTCCAGCAGAGCCAGAAGCTCACCGAAGAGAGCGTCCAGAAGGGCCAGAAGCTGGCCGAGAGCGGCGTCAAGCAGGTGACCGAGTCGGCCAGCAAGGCCGCCAAGCGCGCCTGACCCGACTGCCGGCCTCGCCGGCAGCCGAGACCTGACAGTAAGGGCCGTCGATCGCTGATCGACGGCCCTTTTACGCCTGGACGTAAAGCGCGCCCATGGCAGGCTTGCGAGAGCCGCCGCGGCTGGTCATTCTTAGCTTCAACGCCCCCTCGGGGGTATGCTGACTGCAGGGACCGGCAATGGGGCAAGCCGGCACCACAGGGAGCACAGAGGTGAATCGACCAGAGGGCAGGGCTAACCACAGCGGGCAGGCACAGAGCTTTAGCACGGCGCTGATTCGCCGGCTTGGCCCGGTCATGCTGTGGCTGTTCCTCCTGGCCGGCGCGGCCGGCGCCGAGCCTCGCCCCTTCCAGGGCGAATCGCTGCCGCTGCTGCCCCACGCCCACTATGTCGTCGAGCCGGAGTCCGGCTGGCGGGTCGAACAGGCGGTTCGCGCCTTCGCTTCCGGGGCCTTCTGGCCGGCCGAAGCCGAGGCCCTGAACCTGGGCCGGGTGGAGACGGCCGTGTGGCTGCACCTCGAACTGCCCGCCCCGGTGGTACCGACAGGTCCCTGGCTGCTGCACCTGGACCGGCACCGCTTCCAGGAGGTCTCGCTCTACCACCGCGGCGAGGAGGGCTGGCAGCGGCTGGCACCCAGTGTCCGGGACCCCGCGGCCGGTGCCGAGCGGCCGCTCTTCGAACTGCCCCTGGAAGCCGAGACGCCGCAGCGCTTCATGCTGCGCCTGGCATCCCAGGCCCCCATGCTGGTCGCCCCCCGGCTGCAGACCCCCGCCGCCTACCTGGCCGACGCGCGGCAGCACGACTTCGCCAGCGGCCTCTACTATGGGCTGATCGCCGCCCTGGCGTTCTTCGCGGTGGTGCTGTCGCTGACGCTGCGCGTTCGCAGCCCGCTCTGGTATGCGCTGCTGATCATCCTGGGGGCCCTCTACCTCGGCATCTCTCGCGGCCAGCTCATCGTCTGGTGGCCGGCGATGACGCCGCGCCTCGAGCTGCTGGCGGGAAGCGCCACCCTGTCCGCCATGGCAATCGCGGCCCTGCTGCTGAGCCGCGACTTCCTGCTGACCGCCAGCCGCGACGCCGACGGCGAGCGTCTCACCCGCCTGGGCCTGCTGGTGGCGGTCAGCACGCCCCTGGCGGTGCTGCTGTTCGGCGAGCGCATCAGCCTCCCCTACCACACCCTGATGGGAGTGGTGTGCAGCATCGTCCTGGTGATCGTCGCCGTGCGCGCCTTGCGCCGGCACTTCCGGCCGGCCTGGGGCCTGCTGCCCGCCTGGCTGCTGCTGATCGGCGGCCTGGGGCTCTCGGCCGGCCTGCACCTCGGGGTCCTGCCCTATCGGCCCTGGAGCCTCCACGGTTATCAGGCCGGCTCGCTGCTGGCCGCCCTGCTGCTGCCCCTGGCGCTGGGCTGGCGAATCCGCTGGCTACTTCAGGAGCCCGCCGCCCGGGATCGCCAGCACGGCCGGGGGCAGGACAGCGCCATGACCGACCCCTTGACCGGGCTCTACAACCGGCAGCGCCTGCCCGGCGCCCTGCAGGAGGGAGTGAAGCACTGCCGACGCACCGGCGAGACGATGAGCCTGATCCTGCTCGACGTGGATCACTTCAAGGCCTGGCACGACAGCTGGGGCCAGGAGGCCGGCGACCAGGTGCTGGAGGCGCTGGGCAAGCAGATCCGCCAGCATGTGCGTCAGCACGACATCGCCTGCCGCTACGGCGGCTCGGAATTTGCCATCATCCTGCCGGGCACCCACGCCCACGCGGCAGTGGAGATCGCCGAGCGGCTGCGGCGCACCATCGAGGACCAGCCGTTCACGCCGCTGCCCAACCAGCTCGCCCGGGTGACCCTCAGCCTGGGCATCGCCCAGCTGGCGCCGGAGGATACCGCCGAGAACCTGATGCGGCGCAGCGACCGCGCGCTCTACTCGGCCAAGCGCCTGGGCTGCAACCGCAGCGTGGTGGATGGTGCCTCGTCGCGCGCCACCAGCTAGGAGCCGTTAGGAGCCGTCAGTGGCTCTTGACTCGCCAGATCCGCCAGGCTAGCAGGCCGATGATCAGCGCCCCCAGCGGCCCCAGCACGGCGGCCGCGGTATAGGGGGGAATGACGATGCCCAGGGCGGCGAGGCTCTGCAGCCCCAGCTTGAACAGGCTGAAGAGGTAGTAGCTGATGACGATGATCGACAGCCCCTCCACCGCCTTCTGGATCTTGAGCTGGCTGCTGGCGCGCTCGTTGAGGCTGTGCAGGATGCTGGAGTTCTGCTCCTCGATCTCCACCTGGGCCCGGGTCCTGAGCAGGTCGTTGAGCCGGGCCACGCTCCTGGCAAGGTTCTCCTGGCGCTGGTCGATCGCCGCGCAGAAGTGCACCGTGGGGCGAAAGCGGCGCAGGATGAAGGTGCCCAGCCGCGGGCGGTCGCCGACCCGCTCCTCGCGCAGCTCCTCGATACGGGTGTAGACGATGCGGGCATAGGCCTCGGTGGCACTGAAGCGCTGCCGCGAGCGGGCACCGCTGCGCTCCAGCCGTGCCGACAGCGAGGAGATCGCCGCCAGCAGGGGGCGCGGCGTGGTCTCCTCGCTCTCGGCGTTGCGCTCGGAGAGCTCGCCGAGCTCGCGCTCGTAGCCCTGCAGCTCACCGCCCAGCTGCTTGGCCAGCGGCAGCGACAGCGAGGCCATCATCCGATAGGTCTCGATCTCCAGCAGGCGCCGAACCATGCGCCCCAAGCGGAAGGCGTTGAGCCGGTGATTGACCAGCAGCAGGCGGTTAACCCCCGCTTCGCTGAGGCGAAAGTCGCTCCACACCGTGGCGTCGCCGCCGCCCACCTGGGAGCCGGCCGGGTCGTTGAAGCCATAGGCATCGGTCTTGCCCGCCCATGAGGCCTCCGACTCCACCAGCACCAGGCTGGCGTTGATCAGCGCCTCGCGGTGGGCCTCGATGATGGTCGCCAGCACCGCGGGTGGCGCCGGCCAGGGGGGCGCCTCCTCCCCCTTGGGCACCAGCAGGGTGAGGGTGAAAAACTCGGTGTGCCGCTCCCATTTGAGGGTCTGGCCATCGAGGGCCACCGTGCCCTGGACCGCCTCGATGTCGGGAGAGGCGTCGGCCATTTCGCCAAGGCGGGCGAGGATGGCATCGCACACCTCGCCGTCGTCGAGAAAGGCGACGTGGTGAAGGTGGGCCGGCTCCGAAAAGTAGATCGAGGGTCGGGCATGCAGTTCGTTGTGCAGGCGTTCTCGCTGGGGGTGCATGGTCGGGTCCTGGAAATGGTTGAGCCCCGAGACTACGGCCTGAACGCCCGGCGGCCAAGCCCCCAAATGTCGGCAAGGCACAGGGGGTCGGAAGAGGACGTCGCCCGGCGAAGTGCGCTAGGCTAGTGCTGTCGCCTTCTGCCGCCAAGGGAGATAACTCCATGAGTGAGCGCATTTCGCTCGTGATCGTACCCGTGGATGGGTCGCCCACCGCCGCCGCGGCCACGCGGCATGCCGCCCTGCTCGCGCGCCTGCTCAAGGCCGAGCTGCAGCTGCTCCACGTGATGCCGCTCAACCCGCCGGAGTTCAGCGACATGCCGGCCAACCGCCAGGCCGAGGCCGATCGCGACCGCTCGCTGCGCCTGCAGGCCGCCAGCGATGCCTTCGCCAGCGCCCGCGAGGCCATCGACCCGCCGCTGGAGCCGAGCCCCCGCGAGGTCACCCTGGAGGACGACACCTTCGTTCGCCACCCGGCCCGCACCATCGTCGAGCATGCCCGCCGACATGACCGCTGCCTGCTGGTGATCGGCGCCCGCCACCTCACCGACATGGGCAAGTTCGTGGAAGGCAGCGTCAGCAACGAGGTGGTCCACCGGGCGCGCGGCCCGGTCACGGTGGTGCACGCCGAGGCGGCGCCGGGGGATATCCAGCGGATCGGCCGCGTGCTGCTGCCGGTGGACGGCTCACGGCACAGCGACCAGGCCGCCGCCCTGGCCGGGGATCTGGCGCGCAGCGCCGAGGCCGGCGTGGAGCTGCTGTTCTGCCGCCCCAGCGGCAAGCCGGTCGATCAGGAAGCCGACCAGCAGGACGAGGCCGAGCGCATCTTCGCCCACGCCCGCCAGGTCCTCGGCGAGGTGCCGGCCGGCGTCACCGAGCAGCTGCTGGCCGGCGAACGCTTCGCCGAGGCGATCACCGAACATGCCGCGCGCTACGAGGATTACCCGGTGATCATCATGGGACGGCGCGGGCTGGGCACCTGGCGCGAGAAGCTGCTAGGCAGTGTCAGTCACCGGGTGATCGATCTGGCCTCATGCCCGGTCACCGTGGTGGTGTAGCCGCGCCGACAAGGCCCGCCCCCCTCAGTGGCCGGCTTCGTAGGCAGCCTTTAGCCGGTAGAACTCGGCGACGATGGCCTCCATGGCCGCGGCATCGTAGTCGCACAGCCCGCTGACCACCAGCTTCTTGGAGCCGCTGCCGACCACCTCACCGGCGTCGAGGATGGAGAACTCCAGGCGCACGTCGCCGCGCTTGCCGTTCACCTCCAGGGTGGAATCGACCAGCTGCAGCTCCGGTGCGCGCAGATCCAGGCGCTCCAGCGAGAAGCCCATGCTGTCGTAGATCACCAGCGGGCGGCGCGGGTTGAACATCACCCCCTGCGCCTCGAGCAGCGGCTTGAGCACGTGGGGGAAGTTCTTACCCGAGAAGGCCACGTAGCCGCGGGTGAAGGCCTCCACCGCCGCGGCATCGCGGGTCGTCTCGCCGCGATGGCTGACCTCCAGGTAGCGCTTGCCCTCGTCGTCGCTGACCGCCAGCAGGCCGTCGTCATGGGCCTGAAGGGTGAGCGGCGTGCCCTCTCCCACCATGCTCTTGAAGTGGAAGTCCATGTGCCGCGAGAGGCCAAAATGGTCCAGCACAAGGGCGAACAGCAGGTCTCCCGGCACGCAGAAGCGCCGCGCCCCCGCATCGTGGATGGGGTTGAAATCGCCGGCAACGCGCTTGGCGAAGTCGCTGGCCTGCTGCGCAGAAATGCAGATGTGCGAGCCCGTGCGCGTATGATAAGGATCGAGAAACATACGTGGTCTTGTCTGCCCTGGGTGATGAGGCGGTCACCGATGCGAATCGGTGGCATGCTGCAACGCGTCGATGATGCCACAAATCGGCCCGGGGCGAAGCCACTGCACTCGCGGCAATCAGCCAACAAGGAGGCCTGCGGCACGCGATGGCGCCCACCAACGGACCCCCACCGCGCCGACTCCGGCGCTGGCCGCTGAGGCTGGCGGCAAGCCTGGCGCTGCTGGCACTGCTCTATCTGGCCGGCCTCAACCTGCTGCTGAACAGCGCCTGGACCCAGGCCTGGCTCGACCGCCACCTGCCCCAGGTATCGGTCTCCTGGCACAGCGGCTGGAGCCTCTGGCCCGGCCGGCTGCGGCTCGAAGGGCTGGTGATCGAGCGCCACGACGAGGCGCTGCCGCTGACCCTGGCCGTGGACGAGGCCGAACTGCGCCTGGCGACGGCCGGGCTGTTCAGCCGCCGCCTGCGGGTCCAGCGACTCGAGGCCAGCGGCCTTCGGCGACTGGCGGTGGGCGAGCACCGCCTGCAGGGCGACGGCGAGCTGCGCCTGGACGCCCTGAGCCTGGCCGAAGCACGCATCAGCGTCGACTCGCTGGCGCTGACGCTGAGCGAGGGCAGCCTGTGGCGCGATGACACCCTGCTGGCCGAGGCGCTGTCACTGACCGCCGATCTCAGCGTGGCCCCCTTCGCCCCCGCCCAGGGCCTCCACCGGGAGCAGCTCGCCCCGCTCTCCGGCGAGCTGCGCCTGGCCGGTCGGGCCGATGCCTGGGATGTCTTCACCCCCTACCTGGCGGCCACGCCCTGGCTGGCACTGGCGGGCAGCGGCGCCCTCAGTGGCGAGCTGACGCTGCGGCAGGGCGTACTGGCCGAGGGCAGCCACCTGGGCCTGGACGCCCCGGCCCTGGCGGTGACCCTCGACGAGAGCGCCCTGCTGGGCGACGAGGCCGAGGCCGTCCCCCGGGGGCGCCACCGGCTCGCCGGCCGTGGCCGGGCCAGCCTGCAGGTGAGCGCCGAAGGCGACGCCCCCCCCGCCCCCCGCCTGGACGTCCACCTCGACGACGTCACCATGCAGCCGCTCCACGAGGACGATCCCGCGCCGCTGCTCACCAGCCGCCGCTTCGCCCTCTCGGCCCACCTGCCCAGCGCCGACCTGACCGCGCCCCCGCAGCCGCCCGACAGCGCCCGGCTGAGCTGGCAGGCGGCCGAGGTCGCCGACGTGGGCCGCCTGGCCCGCTACCTGCCGCCGGGCTCGCCATTGCGGCTGCATGGCGGCAGCGCCCGCCTGGACGCCGAGCTCAATTATCGCCACGGCCGATTCGACGGCCGGGTCGACCTGAGTGGCGAAACGGTGGCGCTGACCCTGCTCGAGCAGCGCCTGCAGGGGGAGCTGACGCTGGGACTCAACCTCGCCGAACTGGACCCGCAGGCCCGCCGCCTCGATCTCTCGGGAACGCAGCTGCGGGTGGCGGCGACGCCGGCGGGCGAGAGCACGCCGATGGTTACCGACCTGAGGCTGCCGACGGCACACTTCAGCACCCGGCGCCCGCTGGACGAGCTGGCCGACCGGGAGGGCCCGCCGCCGCTGGACGGCGAGCTGACGGTGACGGGGCGAGTCACCCATCTGGCCTTCCTGAACGCCTTCCTCGAGGAGGCGCTGGACGGCCGCGGCATGACCCTGGACGGGGAAGGCGAGCTCGACGCCCGACTGGTGCTCGACAACGGCCGCCCGAGCCCCGAGAGCCGCCTGACCCTGAGTGCACCGAGGCTCGAGGCCCGCTTCCTGGGCTTTCACGCCCACGGCCGCGGCACGCTCAGCTCGCAGCTGCGGGAGACCCGGGCGGGAGCGCCGGGCGCCGAGCTGGAGGTGCGTCTGGAAGCGGCCCAGCTGAGCCACGGCCAGGACCCGCGCCCGTTGCTGGTCGCCCCGACCCTGACCCTGGCGGCCCAGCTCGCCTCCCTCGATACGCCCGAGGCCACGACCCTGCGGCTGGCCTGGCCGGATGCCAGCATCCCCGACGTAGCGGTGCTGGGCCAGCACCTGCCCCCTTCGGCGCCGCTGGCGCTGCTGGGCGGCCGCGCCGAGAGCCGCGGCGAGCTGCTGCTGGAGGCCGACGGCCTGAGCGGCGAGCTCGCGCTGAGCGGGCGCGCCCTGCGAGCCCGGCTGCTCGATACCGAGATCGAAGGCGAACTGAGCCTGGCGCTGCCGGTTCGCCATGCCCACCTGGACGGCAGCCGCCTCGACCTCTCCGGCGCCCGCCCGACGCTGCTTGCCGACAGCCCAGACAGCGCCCAGCCGCTGAGCACCCTGCTGGTGGCCCGCCAGGCCCGTTTCGACCACCCCTTCGGCGGGGCACAGCCCCCGCACACCCGACTGGTACTGGACGGACTGGTCGAGCGCCTGGGCTTTCTCGACCGCTTCCTGCCCGCCGCCCACGGCGTGACACTGCGCGGCAGCGGCCAGCTGCAGGCCGATCTCGACCTGCTGGGCCAGGCACCCCGGCCGGGCAGCCGCCTGCAGGTGGATGCCGAGCGGCTGACCGCCACCTTCCTCGACTACCGCGTTGTCGGCGGCGGCCGGCTCGAGGCGCACCTCGAAGGCGACCCGGAAGCCCCCGCCGGGCGGCTGAGCCTGAGCCTGCCGCGGCTGTCGCTGGGACGCCGGGACGGCTCGACCACCTACCTCAGCGGCCGCCATTTCCACCTGGAGACCACCACACCCCACTTCGCGCTGGCCCCCGGGGCGATCCCGCTGGACGCGCTGACCACCCGCATCGAGCTGCCGGTGGCCGAGGTCGAGGACCTCGCCGACTACCAGGCCTACCTGCCGGCGGGGGCCGGACTGGCCCTGCTCGGCGGACGCGCCAGCCTCACCGCCGAGCTCGAGCTGGTGGGCGCCCAGGCGCGGGGCGATCTGACCCTGCAGGCCTTCGATGCCAGCCTGCGCATCGGCGAACAGCAGCTCGTCGGCAACCTGCGCCTGGAGGCCCGGCTGCGCGAGGGCAACCTGAACACCCTGCGCTTCGATGCCGCCGGCAGCCGCCTGCGGCTGGACAACGTCAGCCGCCGGGGTCTCGACGGCCAGCGGGAGCGTGGCTGGTGGGCCCAGCTCGACCTCGAGGCGGGCCAGCTCACCTGGCAGCAGCCGCTGAGCCTGGAGGCCCGCCTGGCGCTGTCCATGCGTGACAGCGGGCTGCTGGCCAACCTGGTGCTGGCCGGAAGCGGGGAACGGCCGCGACTGGGCCGGCTGCTCACCGTGCCCGATATCCGGGGCCATACCCGGCTGCGCCTGAGCGACGACGGCCTGCATCTCGACGAGCTGACCCTGACCGGACGCGGCCTGGAGCTGCTGGCCAATCTGCGGCTCGTCGACGAATCGCTGCAGGGCGTGCTCTACGCCCGCTACGGCGCAGGGCGGCTGGGGCTTGCCCTTGAGGATGGCGGCCGAGAGCTGCAGCTGTTCCGCCCCCGACGCTGGTACGACAGCGCCGCCGAGGCCCAGGCACGCGACCCCCGCCAGCCGCTGCCGAGCGACTGGCGACAGGCCATCGATACCGTCATCTCCGGCACGGACGACTAACCCTCGGGATGGCTAACGTTTACACTGGCTTTATCGGTTTGCGTTGATTGACCATGACCGCTCATCGTCTCGCCATGGAGGCCCCTTGCCTATATTGTGCAATGACGAAAGAGCCGTGGCGCAACCGACACGAGCACAGGGAGCACGGCGCTGTCCACGGCGGCGCCCGGCAAGCCCAGGAATCGGGAGACCACGCTATTACTTCGAGCATGCCGATCATCACCCCCCTGACACACGGACGGCCGCCGCCCCCCGCGCCGGCTTCGCCGCACAACGGTGTATCTCAGGGCACGGGCATCACTGTCGCTATCGAACCGGGCATTAGGGAAGGTGGAACGTGGTCAGGCTGATGCAACACCTGCTCACCTCACTGGCCCTGCTGCTGCTCGCGCAGATCGCCAGTGGCGATAGCGGCCGGGTAGAGCTGATCGCCCATCCCGAGGTCGGCGCCCAGCTGCTGACCCGCGACACCACCCGGGCAATCTTCGCCATGCGTCAGCGAACCTGGCCCGACGGCCAGGCGGTCCGGGTCTTCGTGCTCGCCAACGAACACGAAGACCATGTTCGCTTCGTCAAGGAGCGTCTCGCCGTCTACCCTCACCAGTTGCAGCTGGCCTGGGACCGGGTGGTATTCTCCGGCACCGGCCAGGCCCCTACCCGCGTCACATCACCGACCGAGATGCGGGAACGGGTGGCCACCACACCCGGCAGCCTCGGCTATCTCGCAACGGAGCACCTGGATGAGCGTGTCCAAGTCATCACCATGGAATAACGCGCCGCGGCGCCTGACCCTGGCGGCCCTGGCCGTCCTCGGCGCCGCGCCGGCAGCGGCGGACAGCATGCTGGATACCCTGCAGGTGCACGGCTTTCTCAGCCAGGCACTGGTGATCACCGATGACAACGACTTCTTCGGCCCCAGCAGCGACGGCGGCGGCAGCCTCAAGTTCACCGAGATCGGCGCCAACGCCTCGCTTCGCCCCCATCAGGACGTGCTGCTGGCCGCTCAGGTGCTCAGCCGGCGCGCCGGCGGCGACGGCCGCGACGCCCGCCCGGTGCTGGACTACGGCGTGGTCGACTACCAGATGCTGTCCAGCCAGCGGCGCACCCTGGGCATCCAGGCCGGCCGTTTCAAGAACCCCTTCGGCTTCTATAACCAGACCCGCGACGTAGCCTTCACCCGGCCGAGCATCCTGCTGCCACAGTCGATCTACTTCGACCGCACCCGCTCACTGGGGCTGTCGGCCGACGGCGTGAGTCTCTACCTCGACGAACGCCTGTCCACCGGCTCGCTGCGCGCACAGCTTGGTGTCGGCCGGGCCCAGACCGGCGATGATCTGCGCCGCACGCTGCGTCTGGACGGGGTTCCCGGCGGCTTCGAATCGCGTAACTCGGCCATCGGCCAGCTGCGCTACGAGCACGACGGCGGGCGAATTGCGGCGGCCATCAGCGCCGCCACGGTCAAGACCCGCTTCGAGTCGGGCGAGCCCTGGCTCGGCGACGGCGAATTCCGCTTCGAACCCTGGATCCTGTCGCTACAGTACAATGCCGAGCACTGGAGCCTGACCGGCGAGTTCGCGCTGCGCGGCTCCAGCATGTCCGGCTTCGACGATCCGCGTTTCAACTTCGATATCACCGGCGAGAGCTGGTACGTGCAGTACACGCGCCGCTTCCATGACCAGTGGCAGTGGCTGGTGCGCTACGACAGCTTGACCAGTAACCGCGACGATCGCTCCGGGCGCGCCTTCGCGGCCAGCGGCGCGGGGCCCGCCCACTCACAGTTCGCCGACGACCTGACCCTCGGCCTGCAGTGGACCCCCCACCCCAAGCTGCTGCTGGCAGCGGAGTATCACCATGTCGATGGCACCGGCTGGCTGCCCAGCCAGGACAACCCCGATCCCGACGAGACGCGGCGGCGCTGGAACATGGTGCTGTTCCAGCTCTCCCTGCGATTCTGATCGCTGCGGCTGTCCGCCCCGGATGATGGAAGGTCCCTGCCGATGACCCACGACACCTCCGCCGCCAAGCGCCGACGACTCAGCCTGACGTGGCGCGTCATCGCCCTGAGTTCACTGCTGCTGCTTGGGGTCGCCGGGCTCTTCACCTACCTGGGCCATGACAATCTGACCCGCCAGTTCCAACAGAGCCGCGACGACCATCACGCCCGCCAGATCCGCGAGATTCGCCTGGCCCTGTCCCGCTCGGAAGAGTCCCTGCGTCAGCTGGCCGGGGTGGTGGCCTCCTCCCCCGGCCTGGGGCCGGCCATGGTGGAGCGTGACCGGGACGCCATTCTGGCGGCGCTGGCCTCCCAATGGCCGACGCTGCAGCTGGAGGCCGGCATCGACGAGATCCTGACCTTCGACGCCCAGGGCCACCAGTTGGCCGGCCGGGGCGAGCGCCACCCCGGCAACGACCGCCCGATGGAAGACTGGCTGAACCGGGTGATGACCTCGGACATGCCGCTCACCGCCCTGCGCTGCATCGACACCTGTCGTCAGTATGCGGCGGTGCCGGTGCTGGGCGAGGGCGAGAGCCTGGGCATGGTCAGCCTGTCACGCTCGCTGGCCGATGTGACCCGCCAGCTGCATCAGGTCTCCGACGGCATGGTGGCGCTGCTGATCACCGGCCCCCGGGCCGCCAGCCCGTCCCAGCAGCGCCACCTCGCCGCCTGGAACGGCGACCTGGTGGCGCTGACCCACGAGGAGGAAAGCCTGCCCATCCTGCAGCGGGCAGCCCGCCTCTCGTCACTAGCCCCGCTCGAGGAGCGCCCCCTGCAGCTGAGCCACGCCGAGCGCCACTTCGAGCTCAGCGCCGTGCGCCTGGCGGAGGACAGCGAGCACCTCCACACCGGCCACTTCCTGCTGGTCTCGGATATCACCGCCCAGATCCAGGCCATCGAGCGGGACACGCGCACCCTGCTGCTGGCCGGCCTCGGCGGCTGGCTGGCCGCCGAGCTGATGCTGCTGGCCATCCTGCTTGGGCCCATGGCACGGCTGCGCCGCCTGGCCGCCGCGCTGCCCTCGCTGGCCCTGGGCGGCTTCGCCGACACCCGCGCCCGGATCCCCCACCCGCGGCACCGCCTGGCCGACGAGATCGACGTGCTGGAGGGCACCACCCTGGAGCTGGCCGACCGCCTGGAGGCGCTGGACCGGGAGGTCCACCACCGGGGCGAGCTGCTGGCGAGCCGGGTGCGCGAGCTGGGCCAGGAGCGCGACTTCGTCAGCAGCCTGCTGGATACCGCCCGGGTCTTCATCCTCGCCCAGGACGAGCGCGGACGGCTGGCACTGGTCAACGAACACACCCTCGGCGTGCTGGGCGTGCGCGAGGAGGCCCTGCTGGGGCGCCACTTCGACGATGTCTTCCCCCTGGAGCCGCGTCAGGCACGCCTGCCGGGCCAGCAGCACGAGGAGCGCACCCTGGAGCTGGGGCCGGGCTGCGCCCGCACCATCGTCTGGTACCACGCCCCACTGAGTACCGCCAGCGACGCCTCCCTGGCGCGCATCTCGGTAGGTCTGGACATCACCGAGCGCAAGGCGGCGGAAACCCGCCTCACCTGGCTGGCCCAGCGCGACCCGCTGACCGAGCTCTACAATCGCCGCTATTTCCAGGAGGCGCTGGACAAGGCGCTGGTGCGGGAGGGCGGCGGCGCCCTGCTGTTTCTCGACCTCGACCAGTTCAAGGACGTCAACGAGCTCAGCGGCCACAATGCCGGCGACCGCCTGCTGCGCATGGTGGCCGACGCCCTGCACCAGGAGCTCGGCCACCGCGGGGTCATCGCCCGACTCGGCGGCGACGAGTTCGCCATGCTCATCGAAGGCGCCGACGAGCGGCGCGCCGTGCGCACCGCCCAGCATATCGAGCACCTGCTGGATACCCTGGAGTTCCGCAGCAACGGGCGCCGTCACCGGGCCAACGCCAGCATCGGCATTGCCCTCTACCCGATCCATGGCGAAACGCCCACCGAGCTGATGGCCAGCGTCGATGTCGCCATGTACAAGGCCAAGGCCAGCAGCGTGCAGCGCTGGCACCTGCTCTCCACCGTGGAGCAGGCCCGCGTCGAGCTCAAGGAGCGGGTCTACTGGGTGGAACGCATCCGCAAGGCGCTGCGCGAGGACGCCTTCGAGCTGATGGTTCAGCCCATCGTGCGCCTGGCCGATCGCGATATTCGCCACTATGAGGTGCTGCTGCGCATGCGCGAGGACGATGGCACCCTGCTCTCACCGGGGCGCTTCATTCCCATCGCCGAGCGCAACGGCCAGATCCTGCAGCTCGACCGCTGGGTGATTCGCCACAGCCTGCGCCTGCTGGCCGCGGTCCAGCAGCGCGGCATCAGCCTGGCCGTCAATCTCTCGGGCCAGTCGCTTCACGACGCCGGGCTGAACCGGTTCCTTGCCGACGAGCTGGCCGCCAGCGGCGCCGACCCCCGCCAGTTGATCCTCGAGGTCACCGAAACCGCGGCAGTCACCGACTTCTCCACTGCCAGGGGGGTGCTGCAGGGCATGCGCGAGCTGGGCTGTCGCACCGCCATCGACGACTTCGGGGTCGGCTTCAGCAGCTTCCACTACCTGGGCCAGCTGCCGGTGGACTACATCAAGATCGACGGCTCCTTTATCCGCACCCTGACCACCAGCGCCGACAGCCGCGTGATCGTCAAGGCCATGGCCGATATCGCCGCCGGCTTCGGCAAACAGGCCATCGCCGAGTTCGTCGACCAGAAAGCGTTGATACCCTTACTCGAATCATACGGTATTGCTTATGGCCAGGGGTTTCACCTGGGCAAACCGATTCCCCATAGCGAGGCCTTCGGCATGATCTCGCTTGGCAGCTAAGCCGGCCGGCGGCCCCCCATGACCAGTCAAGGAACTCCGTAGATGACCGCTCGCGAAACCTTCGGTGCCCGGCCCGAGCCCACTCAGCTCTTCGACCGCTTCCAGGACGAGTTCCACTTCCAGCTCACCGCCACCCAGGCCGAACACGAGCGCGTCTTTCGCCTGCGCCACGCCGTCTACTGTCGCGAGCTCGGCTATGAGCAGGCCGCCGACCCCGCCAACAGGCTGGAGTACGACGCCCATGACCGGCAGGCCATCCACTGCCTGGTGACCCACCGCGCCAGCGGCCTCGCCGCCGGCTGCCTGCGCCTGGTGCTGCCCAGCCCCCTCGAAACGCCCGGAGGGGCGAGGCTGCCGCTGCAGGGCTACGCCGGACAGAGCCTGACCCACCCCACCTGGCACCCGGAGCGCCTCGATCGCAATCGGATCTGCGAAGTCTCGCGGCTGGCCACCTCGCCACACTTCCGCAACCGCCCGGCCAACGCCGCTCTTGTCGACCCGGCCGAGCCGCCGCCGCGGTTCAGCGAGGCGGCGCGGCGCACCTTCCCGGTGATCATCATCGGGCTGTTCCTGGCCAGCACCGCCCTGGTCGGGCTGGCCGGTCGCCGGCATGTCTTCGCCATGATGGAGGCGCGGCTGCCGCGGCTGCTGGCCATGTCGGGGCTGACTTTCACCCGGGTCGGCGAGACCATCGACTTCCACGGCCGGCGCAGCGCCTATTACATCGACCAAGGACAGGCGGAAAGCGAGATGCACCCCCACCTGCTGCCCCTCTACGCACACATTCGGCAAAGCCTGTCTCCGCAGCTACCCCGGGCCATGCCCGGCGGTCACGACGCCCAGACGACCCGCCCCGGCTGAGCCGATCAGGAGTCCCGCGGTCCGTGGCGATCGCGCTGGCGGCTCGGCGGAATCAGCTTGACCCGCGTCTTGGGGCGCGTCGGGGGAGGCGTCGAGGCCTCGTGGCCGTCTTCCGGCGGGACCTGGTGCGACCCTGTCGGGGGCTGGATCGTCACCCAGGCGAAGGTGGGCAGCGCCAGCCGCCAGTGGATGGCGGACAGCCGCAGCCCCAGCGTCATCAGCAGCGCCACGGCGATGGTCAGGGCCGGCGGCGCCCCCAGCGCCTCCAGCGTCACATAGGCGATGCCCCCGACGATGGAGGCCGTGGCATAGACCTCACGGCGCAGCACCATGGGCACCCGACGCGCCAGCACATCGCGCACCATGCCACCGGCCACGCCGGTTAGCAGCCCCATCAGCACCGCCACCACCCCCGGCGCCTCGAGCAGCAGCGCCTTGTGGGTGCCGATCACCGTGAACAGCGCCAGGCCGAAGGCATCGGCCACCGGCAGGAAGACCCGCGACAGGCGATGGATGTAGTGGAAGCCGATCATCGACAGCCCCACGGTGCCCAGGATCACCCACAGGTAGGTCGGGTCGCTGACCCAGAAAACCGGCCGCACGCCCAGCACCAGGTCGCGCAGGGTGCCGCCGCCGATGCCGGTCACCGCCGCCAGCACCAGCATGCCGAAGGGGTCCATGCGCGAGCGGCAGGCGAGTATCACCCCCGACAGGGCAAAGACGATCACCCCCACCATGTCCAGCCAGTAGATCAACCCCGTCACTGGTAGGTCACCACCAGAAAGCCCACCAGCTCCTCATCGCCGCAGTTCTCGATGGTGTGCTCCAGGTCGGCATGGTAGTGGGCGGAGTCGCCGGGGCCGAGCGCGCAGCGATTGTCGCCGGCCTGGATCCGGGCACTGCCCCGGGTCACGGTCAGCAGCTCGCGGGTGCCCTCGAAGTGGGGGGCACTGTGCAGGCTGGCCCGCGGGGCGAGGCGCACCTCATAGAACTCCACGTTCTTCTCCAGGTGCAGCGGGGAAAGGGTGCGAATTCGACACTCCTGATCGTCGCGAAACAGCTGGCTGGCATCGTCGCTGCGCACCACCTCGATGCGCGAGGCGGCCCAGGGCTGATCCACCAGCTCACCGATGTTGAGGCCGAAGGCCTGGGCAATGCGCAGGGTCACCGCCAGGGTCGGATTGGCCCGGCCGCGCTCGATCTGGCTGAGCATCGAGCGGCTGACCCCCGAGGCGGCGGCCAGCTGTTCCAGGGTGAGGTTGCGCTTCTTGCGCAGCTCGATCACCCGGCTGGCCAGACCCTGGCTACCCACGTCGACGGCCCCGCCGCTGGCGGAAGCACTATCGTTCACATCGACTCTCCTCTATACCGATAGGTACCGACGGTCAGGGCAAGCGATGGCCACCGACCGATTTCCACTATAAGGGAAATTAATCTTGCATAGCAGAATAATTCTGCAATACTGGAAACTGTTCTTCTATAGTAAACATGACGACATCGAATGCCAACGGCTAGCCGCCGTCCTCATCGGTCACCACCCCGGCGCCACAAGCGCAGCCACAAACTGGTACCACGACGAACGCTCGTACCCCGACAACGTTCGTACCACGACAAACAATAGGTGAAACATGAAAGCACTGGTCAAGAAGGAAGCCGCTCCCGGCCTCTGGCTCGAAGACGTACCCGCCCCCGAGGTCGGCATCAACGACGTGCTGATCCGCGTCAAGCGCACCGCCATCTGCGGTACCGACGTGCATATTTACAAATGGGACAGCTGGGCGCAGAAGACCATTCCCACCCCCATGGTAGTAGGCCACGAGTTCGTCGGTGAGATCGTCGAGGTGGGCTCCAACGTCAACGACTTCACGCCCGGCCAGATCGTCTCCGGCGAGGGCCACGTGGTCTGCGGCCGCTGCCGCAACTGCCTGGCGGGGCGCCGCCACCTGTGCGCCCATACCAGCGGGGTGGGGGTCAACCGCCCGGGGGCCTTCGCCGAGTATGTGGCGCTGCCCATGTCCAATGTCTGGGAGCACCGGCCGGGCATCGACCTGGACGTGGCCGCCCTGTTCGACCCGCTGGGCAACGCCGTGCATACCGCCCTGCAATATGACCTGCTGGGCGAGGACGTGCTGATCACCGGTGCCGGCCCCATCGGCGCCATGGCCGCGGCGGTGTGCCGCCACGCCGGCGCTCGCCACGTGGTGATCACCGACCTCAACCCCGAGCGCCTGGCGCTGGCCAAGCGCCTGGGGGCGACCCGCACCGTGGACGTGCGCCACGAGAGTCTGGCCGAGGTACAGCGCGACCTGGGGCTCAGCGAAGGTTTCGACGTCGGCCTGGAGATGTCCGGCAGCCCCGCCGCCTTTCGCGACATGCTGGCCAACATGTGCCACGGTGGCAAGGTAGCGATGCTCGGCATTCCCACCGAGGACATCGCCATCGACTGGAACACGGTGATCTTCAACATGCTGACGCTCAAGGGCATCTACGGGCGCGAGATGTACGAGACCTGGTACAAGATGTCGGTGATGATCGATTCGGGGCTGGATATCGCGCCGGTGATCACCCATCGCCTGCCCTATACCGAATTCCAGCGCGGCTTCGATGCCATGCTGTCCGGTGAAGCCAGCAAGGTCGTTCTGAACTGGGAGCAATAAGATGTACGGGGACTTTCAACACCACCTGCGCCGCGAACTCGAGGCCATCGAATCGGCCGGGCTGACCAAGCACGAGCGCCTGCTGAGTTCACCGCAAGGCGCCCATGTGGCGATCGAGCAGGGCCGCGAGGTACTCAACCTCTGCGCCAACAACTACCTGGGCCTGGCCCAGCACCCGGAGGTGAATGCCGCCGCCAAGGCAGGGCTTGAGGAGTGGGGCTACGGCCTGGCCTCGGTGCGCTTCATCTGCGGCACCCAGAGCCTGCACAAGCAGCTGGAGGCGAAGCTCAGCGAGTTTCTCGGCACCGAGGACACCATCCTCTACCCCTCCTGCTTCGACGCCAACGGCGGGCTGTTCGAGACCCTGCTGGGCGCCGAGGACGCGGTGATCTCCGACGAGCTCAATCACGCCAGCATCATCGACGGGGTGCGGCTCTCCAAGGCACGCCGCTACCGCTACCGCAACCGCGACATGGCCGACCTGGAGGACCAGCTCAAGGCGGCCGACCGCGACGGCGCGCGCTTCAAGCTGATCACCACCGACGGCGTCTTCTCCATGGACGGCTATATCGCCCCCCTCGATGAGATCTGCGACCTGGCCGAACGCTATGGGGCGCTGGTCCACTTCGACGACTGCCACGCCACCGGCTTCGTGGGCGCCGGCGGGCGCGGCACCCACGAGCACCTCGGCTGCATGGACCGCATCGATATCACCACCGGCACCCTGGGCAAAGCGCTGGGGGGAGCCAGCGGCGGCTACACCAGCGGCAAGCGCGAAGTCGTCGAGCTGCTGCGCCAGCGCTCGCGGCCCTATCTGTTCTCCAACACCGTGGCGCCGCCGGTGGTGGCCGGTGCCCTGAAGGCCCTGGAACTGGCCGCCGAGTCGGGTGAGCTGCGCACCCGGCTCAAGGAGAACACCGCCTTCTTCCGGGACGGCCTCGAGACGCTGGGCTTCGAGCTGCTGCCCGGCGAGCACCCCATCGTGCCGGTGATGCTCCACGACGCGGCGACCGCCGGCCGCTTCGCCGACGCCATGCTGGAGGAGGGCATCTACGTGATCGCCTTCTCCTACCCGGTGGTGCCCCAGGGCAAGGCGCGCATCCGCACCCAGATGTCGGCGGCGCTCAGCCGCGAGGATCTGGAGTACGCCCTGGCCGCCTTCGGCCGGGTGAAGGAGCGGCTGGGGATCTAACCAGGCAGGGTCTCTAACCAAGCGGGGGCGACTACCACCTTGGTCGTAATCGCCCCGCAACCCGCCTCCCGGCAGGCATACTGAGTCGACTATAACGATTCAGCTCCCCGTGTGCGCCATGTCCCTGATCCCCAGCAAGCTCTCGCCGCCACCGCTGCCGCCCTGGGTGGTGGCCCGGGAACGCCTCAATGTCCACTTCGTGCTCGACGAGCGGGTGCGCCTGCAGGTGGTGCAAGCCCCGGCGGGCTACGGCAAGAGCACCCTGCTGGCGGAGCGCCTGCCGGCCCTGGAGCAGGACGCGGCCTGGCTGCGCCTGGACGCCCAGGACGATGCCCCGGCGCGCTTCGCCGCCTACTTCCGCGCCGCCCTGGCCGGCCTGCTGCCCGAGGCGGTGCTGGCCGCGCCCCAAGACTCCTTCGGCGATAGCGTGGCCACCTGGCTGGCGGCCCTGCCGGCCAGTCACCCGCCCTGCCGCCTGGTGCTGGACGAGTTCGAGCATATCCGCGCCCCCGAGCTCCTCGAAGGGCTCGGCCTGTGGCTGCGCCACCAGCCCCCCTGGCTGACCCTGAGCCTGATCGGCCGCGTCGCCCCGCCCCTGGGCCTGGCCGCCCTGCGCCTGCGCGGCGAGCTGGAGGAGGTGGATGCCGCCGCCCTCGCCTTCGACCTGGAGGAGGCCCAGACCCTGTGCGCCGAGCAGCTCAGTTTCCCGCCCACCCGGGTCAGCCTGGAGCGCGCCCTGCGGCGCACCGAGGGCTGGGCCATGGCCCTCAACTGGCTGGTGGAGCGCACCACCACCCGGGCCGGCTTCGACGCCCTGGTGGATCGCCTGCAGGGCAGCCACCCGGACTTCGTGGCCTGGTTCGACGACCTGCTGGCGGAGACCCTCGACGAGGCGGATCGCCAGTTGCTGCTGCAGTTGGGGGTCCTGGAGCGCTTCTCGCCGCCGCTGGTGGCGCGCCTGCTGGAGGGGCGCCGCCTGCCCCAGCGCCTCGACGACCTGATCCGCGCCGGCCTGTTTATCCAGCGCCTGACCCCCCACGAGCAGTGGTGCCGCTTCCATCCGCTGTTCGCCGGTTACCTGCACCATCGCCGCCACGAGCTGAGCCTCGACACCCAACGCCAGCTGCACCGCCGCGCCAGCCAGGCCTGGCTGGCCCTGGGCGACCCGGCCCTGGCCCTGGCCCAGGCCATTGAGGCGGAGGAGCCGGGCCCACTGGCCGAGCTGATCGAGGCCCAGGGCCCGACGCTGCTGGCCAATGGTCACTTCGCCCTGCTGGCCCGCGGCCTGGCGACGCTGGGCGATACCCGCCTGGTGACCTCGCCGCGGCTGACCCTGATTCACGGTTGGGTCAGCCATGCCCAGTACCAGTTCGCCCGCACCCGCCAGGCCATCGACTGGATCGAGGCCCAGTTGGAGGCCCCCGAATGGCAGGCCCTGGCCGCCGAGTTCGCCACCCTGCGCGCCCAGCTGGCCATCAACCAGGGCGACGCCGAGCGGGCCGCGCCCCTGGCCGAAGCGGCCCTGGCTCTGCCGGCCCGCTACCTGGCCGCCACCCCGGTCTCGGCAGGGGCGATCCTCGCCGAGTCGCGTTTCGTGCTGGGGCACCTGGAGGAGTCGCTGAGCCGCGTCCAGGAAGTGGAACAGGAGGCCGCCCGCATCCATGACGATCAGTTGCTGCTGTGGGCCCACTGTCACCACTCCGAGACCCTGGTGGCCCAGGGCCGCCTGCAGGCCGCCTACGATGTCCAGGAGCGGGCCCTAGCCCTGGTGGAGCGCGGCAACCTGGAGCGGCAGCCGATCAGCGAGTTCCTCTACCGCATCCGCAGCCAGCTGCTGTGGGAGTGGCACCGCCTGGAGGAGTCGGAGCAGGCGGCGCTGGCGGGTATCGCCGTACTCGACAGCCAGGGCGAGCGCTGGAGCCTGCAATGTCATATCGGCCTGGCCAAGGTGGCCCTCTCCCGGGGCGATCAGGCCCAGGCCGCCGACCATATTCGCCGCCTGCGCAAGGTCCTCGCCGAGGGCGACTACCATATCGACTGGCTGGCCAATGCCCACGCCACCCTGCTCGGCTGGTGGCAGGCCAACGACGACCGCGACGCCGTGGCGCGCTGGCTGCAGGAGGCGCCACCGCCCCAGCCCGAGGCGGCCAGCAACCACTTCGTGCAATGCAATGTGCGCAACCATGCCAGGGCCCTGACCCTGCTGGAACGCTTCGACGAGGCCGAGGCGCTGCTCGACACCCTGGAGGAGCACACCGCCCGCCTCGGCCTGGTCACCGACGCCAACCGCAACCGCCTCTGCCTGGCGGCCCTGGCCTGGCAGCGGGGCCGCCAGGACGCGGCCCTGGCGCACCTGCGCCAGGCTCTGGCGCTGGCCGGTCGCACCGGCCTCACCGGCAGCTTCCTGCGCCTGGGCCGGGCGCTGCCAGAGATGCTCCAGGCACTGCTCGACGCCGGTGGGCTGGAGCGCCTCGACCGGGATCGCGCCGAGCGGCTATTGAGCCTGGCCGGCCGCCAGCGGGAGTTCGGCCAGGCGGTGCGACTGATGCTCGACGACGCCGTGATCGAGGACATCGTCAATCGCCCCGACGTGCCGGAGCTGATCCGCACCTCGCCGCTGACTCGCCGCGAATGGCAGATCCTCGGCCTGATCCATGCCGGCCTCTCCAACGAGCAGATCGCCGAACAGCTCGGCGTGGCCCCCACCACCGTCAAGACCCATATCCGCAGCCTCTACCAGAAGCAGGACATCCGCCGCCGCGAGGAGGCCATCGCCCTGGCCGCCGACCTCCTGGCGCGGATCCAGGGGGAGTAGGCCCCAGGCCGCGGGAGTTCAAGTCTCCCCATCCGCCCCTTGCCTACGCCCCCCGCCTACGCCGTGCGCCCCGGCCCCGGGAGGATCCCCGCCGCCCCGGGCGGGGCCACCATAGCCTTGACCCCTTCTCGATCAACAAGGCTAAGGAATCGACCATGACGACCCAGCTCGGCAAGCAAGGCAGCGACTGGTGGCGCGGGGCGGTGATCTACCAGATTTACCCGCGCAGCTTTCAGGACACCAACGGCGATGGCATCGGCGACCTCAAGGGCGTCATCGAGCGCCTCGACTACATCGCCTCCCTGAATGTCGACGCCATCTGGCTGTCGCCCTTCTTCACCTCGCCGATGAAGGACTTCGGCTACGACATCAGCGACTACCGCGGCGTCGACCCCATGTTCGGCAGCCTCGAGGACTTCGACCGCCTGGTGGAGGCGGCCCATGCCCGGGGCCTGCGCGTCACCATCGACCAGGTGCTCTCCCACACCTCGGACCAGCACCCCTGGTTCGCCGAGAGCCGCGCCAGCCGCGACAATCCCAAGGCCGACTGGTACGTCTGGGCCGACGCCCGGCCCGACGGCGCGCCGCCCACCAACTGGCAGTCGGTGTTCGGCGGCAGCGCCTGGCAGTGGGACACCCGCCGCTGCCAGTACTACCTGCACAACTTCCTGAGCAGCCAGCCGGACCTCAACTTCCGCAACCCGGAGGTGGTGGAGGCGATCCTCGGCGAGGTGCGCTTCTGGCTGGAGCGCGGCGTCGACGGTTTCCGCCTCGACGCGGTGAACTTCTGCACCCATGGCGAGCTCAGGGACAACCCGCCCCGAGAGAGCAGCGCCGAGGGCTTCCTGGGGGTGCGCCCGGACAACCCCTACGGCTTCCAGCTCCATCACCACGACAAGACCCAGCCCGAGAACCTGGCCTTCCTGGAGCGGCTACGCGCCCTGCTCGACGAGTACCCGGGCACCACCAGCGTCGGCGAGGTGGGCGACGACGATTCCCTAGGGGTGATGGCCGAGTACACCCAGGGCGGCAAGCGCCTGCACATGGCCTACTCCTTCGACCTGCTCGGCGAGCGTCACGACCCGGCCTTCCTGCGCGACACCCTCACCGAGATGGAGGCGCGCATCGGCGACGGCTGGCCCTGCTGGGCGCTGGGCAACCACGACGTGACCCGCCTGGCGAGCCGCTGGAACGCCGAGGGGGAGGCGGCGAACCTGCGCCTCTACCTGGCCTTCCTGCTCACCCAGCGCGGCAGCGTCTGCCTCTACCAGGGCGAGGAGTTGGGCCTGCCGGAGGCGGCGCTGACCTTCGAGCAGCTCGTCGACCCCGCCGGCATCACCTTCTGGCCCGCCTACAAGGGCCGCGACGGCTGCCGCACCCCCCTGCCCTGGGCATCCCGGGCCGAGCAGGCCGGCTTCTCCGGCGGCGCGCCCTGGCTGCCGATTCCCGAGGCCCACCGGGCCCTGGCGGTGGATCGCCAGGAGGCGGACCCCGAGGCCCTGCTCCACGCCACCCGCGCCTTGCTGGCTTTCCGCCGCAATCAACCGGCGCTGGTCAAGGGCGAGGTGCGCTATCACCCGATTCGTGACGAGGTGCTCTGCCTGGAACGCCACTACCAGGGCCAGCGTCTGCTGGTGGCCCTCAACTTCAGTGACCAGGCCCGCGAGCTGCCGGCGCCCCGGGCGGCCCAGGCGCTGGACGCCGCTCCCAAGCTGGTCAACGGCACCTGGACCAACGGGCGGCTGCGCCTGCCCCCCTACGGCATCGCCATCGCCAGTTGTTCGACAGAGGAGGATCAGGCATGGGACGTTTGACGCTTAGCGGTATCGGCAAATCCTACGACGGGGTCGAGATCTCCCGGGACATCGACCTGACCATCGGGGATGGCGAGTTCGTGGTCTTCGTCGGCCCCTCCGGCTGCGGCAAGTCGACCCTGCTGCGCATGATCGCCGGGCTCGAGGAGATCACCCAAGGGGAGATGTGCCTGGACGGGGAGCGCATCAACGAGGTGCCGCCCCAGGAGCGGGACATCGGCATGGTCTTCCAGTCCTATGCCCTCTACCCGCATATGACGGTGGCCGAGAACATGGCCTTCGGCCTCAAGCTGGCGCGCACCGACAAGGCGGAGATCCGTCGCCGGGTAGCGCACGCCGCCGAGATGCTGCACCTCACCGAGCTGTTGCAGCGCAAGCCCAAGGACCTCTCCGGGGGCCAGCGCCAGCGGGTGGCCATCGGCCGCACCCTGGTCAAGGAGCCGGCGGTGTTCCTCTTCGACGAGCCCCTCTCCAACCTGGACGCCGCCCTGCGGGTCGATATGCGGGTGCAGATCGCCGAGCTCCACGAGCGCCTGGGCGCCACCATGATCTATGTGACCCACGATCAGGTGGAGGCCATGACGCTCGCCGATCGCATCGTGCTGCTCTCCGGCGGGCGCATCGCCCAGGTGGGGGCGCCGCTCTCCCTCTACCACTTCCCCCGGACCCTGGAGGTGGCGGAGTTCATCGGCTCGCCGCGCATCAATACCCTGCCGGTGACGGTGCTCGACCCGGGCCCGCGCCATACCACGGTGCGCCTGCCCGGCGGCGAGAGCCTGGCGGTGGCGGTGGATGGCAGCGGCCTGAGCGCCGGCGACACCGCCACCCTGGGGGTCCGCGCCGAGGCCTTCGTTGACGAACCCCGGGCCGAGGCCCGCCTGCCGGCCCGCCTGCTGGTGGCCGAGCAGTTGGGCTACGAGACCCTGGCCCACCTGGCAGTGGAAGGCGTCGAGGGCGCCCTGGTGCAGCGCCTGGACGGCCTGACCCACCTGGAACCCCACCAGCCGGTGACCCTGGGCCTGGCCGGGGAGCACTGTCACCTCTTCGACGCCAGCGGTCGCGCCTGCCCGCGCCAGACCACGGTGCCCGGGGTTAGCCACTAACGCCTTACCCCTCGCTCCTTACCCCTTACGCTCCCACGACTAGGCCCCGGCAGGTTGCCGGGGCCTAGTCGTTGATGGCGCGCCCACGAAACAGTTGTCGCTGGCGTGGGCAATCGGGTAGGGTCCGGGGTCGCCCCCGGAGCCCTCCCACACCACCGGGCATACGGTTCCGTACCACGGCGGTTCATGAAGAACGATTGAGCCATCTTACTGTATCGAGTACCGAGGTCAGGCCCCGCTGATCGAACCATTTATTCGGCAGGGCTTGATTCATGTGCGAGGCGCCGGCGTTCCACCAGGGGCCTCGCCCATTTCCCGCTGACTTCCACGCCCGGTATTCGTCCAAACCCAGTGCCAAGAGCTTCCGTCGCCGAGTCCGCGGGCGTTTCCACTGCCGCCAAATCAGACCGCGCAGCCGGCGACGTATCCATCGATCCAACGCTTCCAGCGGGCGTTTCACATCGACGAGACTAAAGTAACTGGCCCAGCCCCGCAGGACGGGGGCCAGCTCTCTGGTGATGCGCCGAATATTGCGCCCCCTGCCGCGCTTGAGAATCTCACGGACACGCTGCATCAGGCGCTGCAGACTGGCCTTGGCCAGCGTCAGTCTTGGCAGCTTGTGCCGCGTCAGCGTGTAGCCCAGATACCCGCGGTTCCAAGGCCGGTCCACCGCACTCTTGTCGCAATTGACCGTCAGCCGGAGCGAGTTCTCGAGAAAGTCACTCAGGCTAGCCATGACACGCTCGCCCGCACGCCGACTTCGCACATAGATCTGTACATCGTCAGCGTAGCGGCAGAAGCGGTGACCGCGTCGTTCCAGTTCCTTGTCCACGTCGTCCAGCAGGATATTCGCCAGCAGCGGACTCAGCGGCCCGCCCTGGGGCGTTCCCTGCCGGCGTGGCGCGGTCAGACCGTCCTGGAACATCCCGGCTTCCAGATAGCGGCGGATCAGGCGCAGTGCCCGCTTGTCGTGGACGCGGCGCGCGACCCGTGCCATCAGCAGGTCATGGTTCACTCGATCGAAGAAGGCTTTCAGGTCGAGGTCGACCACCCAGCGGTGGCCGGCGGTGACGTGAGCCTTCATCGCCGAGACGGCCTGCTGGGCACTGCGTTTCGGGCGATAGCCGTAGCTTGACTCGGAGAAGTCCGGGTCGAAGATCGGCGTCAACACCTGAAGCAGCGCCTGCTGGATCAACCGGTCGGTGACCGTGGGGATGCCGAGCTGCCGCGTCCCGCCCTTGGGCTTGGGAATCTCGACGGCTCGGATTGGGCTGGGGTGGTACTCGCCGGCCAGCAGCCGCTCGCGCAGCGTCGGCCAGTGTTGTTTCAGGTGATCCGCCAATTGTTGCGCCGTCATGCCGTCGGCACCCGGCGCCCCTTTGTTGGCGACCACCCTACGGTAAGCCTGTTCCATGTTGTCGGTGGCGACCACCGCTTCCATGAGCAGGGTTGGCTCCGCTTTCGTCCACGATGACGACGCCGGGACCGTCTCGACGCCCACCGGCCGGAACTCGGGGGGCTGCCCCTGCCCCTCTGGGTGGGTGACGGTATCAGCGCCAGTTTCTGTCTTCATGATCGATCCTCGAGACGTCATCGCCTACTCGCGGTTCTTCATGTTCGGCCCTTGGTGCCGGGGTGAATACGGCACTTACTATGGCCTCTGCTGACGTCTGGTGGCCCATCCCGTCGCCTCTCGACGCCGGTAGCACCGTGGCAGACCACCAGACCTCCCAGGGTAAGACGCGCGACCTTCCCGCTTATGCCTGTCGGATTTACGCCATGGCGTTCCGTGCAAGCACCGGGCTTCGATGATTTCAGCCATCTCACCCCGCCATGTCGCCTCGTATCCGCTTCCTGTTCGTCAGGCCAGCGTTTTGCCTCGGGCTGCCTTCAGATTCCCCCTCGCGGGAAACACCCTTGCCGTCGGCTAGCACTTCCCCTTGCCGGGCGTGCAGGGGACTTTCACCCCCAAGTCATCCCGAGGCACCACCCTCGGGAACAGCGCCAGTCAGGCGCTGCGCGCCATGCCTGGCGCACTAAAAAAGCCGGCGCAGGGCGCCGGCAAACGAGGAAACAGTAGCGCGAGCGGGACGGGGTCGCTTACCACCAGGCCTCGGCCTGGAGGCCGAAGGTGAGGCCGGAGCCGTCGCCATCCTCGATGGCCTCGCTGGCGGCGTTGTAGGCATCGCCGTTCCAGTCCGCATAGGTGACGAAGGCGCGCACCACCGGGCGCACGAAGGCGCCGCGGCCGGCACTCCACTGCTGGGCCAGGGTCAGCTTGGTGAGCCGTTCGCTGTCGCCGTCGCCCTGGGGCGAGACCCGATCATGGCCCAGTTCCAGGGCGGTGCTCTGGTAGTCGGACCAGTAGTAGGTGGGACGCACCCCCGCCGAGACCCAGGTCTGGCCATTGCCGTCATCCAGGTCGCGATCCTCGTAGATCAGCGCGTAGAGCATGTCGAGGTTCGGCGCCAGGCTCACCAGGCCGTGGTTGATCAGCCGCAGCATATCGCCCTCGGGGGCGTCGGAGGCGGAATTGACACGCCCGAAGCCGCCGATCATGCCGTCGGTGGCGTACTGCACCACCGCCTTGTTGAAGCCGCCGAACCAGCCCCCCTGGGTATGCTCGAGGGTCAGCATATGGCCGTCCCGGGACTCCGCCCCGGCGCGCCGCTGCTCGCTGGTCAGCCGCGCCGAGCCGTAGTCGTAGCCCAGCTCCAGGCTGCCGCCGGGATTGGTCTCCAGCCCCGCCAGGCGAATATCGAAGATATCGTTGGCCAGGTTGTTGCGCTCGCCGCCGGGGAAGGCCTCGTCACTGCTGCCGTTGCGCAGCCAGGCCAGGCTCAGCCGCCCTACCCCCAGGTCGATGTTCTCGATACCGCCACCGGGCCCGGAGACATCCCAGTAGTAGTAGTCGTTCATGTGGATATCGTGGCGCTGGTAGAAGCGCTTGCCGGCCCAGACGGTGGCCTCGGGCAGCGACTCGATCACCCCGGTGGCCTGCACATTGGCCTCGCGGAAGGCCAGGTGGGTGTCGTCGTCGTTGACGCTTTCCCAATCGTTGCGCTGCTGGGAGGCGTAGGCCACCCGGCTCTCGAAACGGAAGCGGGTATCCGCCTCCTCGTAGAGGGTGGAGCCGAAGCCGAGCTCGGCGTAGGTGTCGCACTCGTTGCCGAGGCGATACTTGGCACCGGCACCCCGGGCCTGGAAGCAGGCCTGGTCGCCGCCACCAGAGGTGCCGCCGATACCGGAGCGGGCATAGCCACTGAAGTCGAGGGAGGCCGCCTGGGCGGTGCCGGCCAGGCCCAGGGCCACGGCGCTGGCCAGGGCGGTGCGCAGGGGCAGACGGGAGACGTGAGCGATGGGGAGACGTTTCATCCTAACCTCGTTGTTGTTATGGCGAAGAAGTTGCCAGTAGAGAACGGCGACAGCGGTCGCCGAGCCTCGACTATCCCCCAGCGCCGGCGGCTTGCCGTCCTCCTCCCCCGCCCCCCGGGAGGCGGGGGCCGGGGGCGTAGTTCCCCCGCCCCTCCTCCCCCCGGCGTCGCCCATAAAAAACCCGGCCGAAGCCGGGGTCGAAATGGGGTGGGGAGCGCCTAACCCTTGACGCCACCGGCGGTGAGCCCGCCGATGATCCAGCGCTGGCAGATCAGGAACATCAGGGTAATCGGCAGGCCGGAGAGCACCGCCGCGGCGGCGAAGTTGCCCCAGCGCTGGTTATGGTCGGCGAGGTACTGCTGGGCGCCCACCGCCAGGGTCAGCTTGTGCTCGTCGACCAGCAGCACCGAGGCCATGGGGTACTCCATGATGCTCATCACGAAGGCGAGGATAAACACCACCATCAGGATCGGCACCGACAGCGGCAACAGGATGTAGCGGAACGCCTGCCAGGTGCTGGCCCCGTCGACCATGGCGGCTTCCTCGAGCGAGCCGTCGATGGACTCGAAGTAGCCCTTGATGGTCCAGATATGCAGGGCCACGGCGCCCAAAGAGGCGACGATCAGCGAGCCGTGGGTGTTGATGCCGAGCGCCGGCACCAGCTGACCCAGGCGGTCGAAGAGTGCATAGAGGGCCACCAGCGACAGCACCGCCGGGAACATCTGGAAGATCAGCATGCCCTTGAGGATCGGCGCCTTGCCCTTGAAGCGCATGCGCGCGAAGGCGTAGGCACTGGTGGTGGAGAGCAGCACGATCAGCAAGGACGACACCACCGCCACCTTCACCGAGTTCCACAGCCACAGCAGCACCGGGAAGGGCGGCTGGATGACGCTGCCGTCGGCGCGCTCCCAGGGGATGCCGAAGGCCAGCGCCCAGTGCTCCAGGGAGAATCGCTCGGGGATCAGGCTGCCGGTGGCGAAGTTGCCCTCGCGAAAGGAGATCGAGATCACCAGCAGCAGCGGGAAGACGACCAGGCTGACGAGGCCGATCAGCAGCAGGTGGGCGCCCAGCCGGCGGGCGCGGATCGAACGGGGTTGGACCATGGCCATGGCGATAGCTCCTTTGACCGTGTGAATCAGACCTTGACCTTGGAGAGCCGCAGATTGAGCCAGGAGAGGCCCGCGACCAGCAGGAAGATCAGGGTGGCAATGGCCGCCGCCAGGCCGAAGTTCTGGCCGGCATCCTGGAAGGCGATGCGGTAGGTGTAGCTGACCAGCAAGTCGGTGGTGCCCGCCGGGGTGCTGGCGCCGAGGATGTCCGGGTTGCCGCCGGTAAGCAGGGCAATCAGCACGAAGTTATTGAAGTTGAAGGCGAAGGCGGCGATCAGCAGGGGCGTCAGCGGCTTGAGGATCAGCGGCAGGGTGATGCGCCACAGGTTGGTGATGGGGCCACCGCCATCCACCGCCGAGGCTTCAAAGAGGTCGCGGGGAATCGACTGGATCAGCCCCATGCAGAGCAGCAGCATATAGGGGTAGCCGAGCCAAGTATTGACGATCAGCAGCATGGTGCGCGCCAGCCAGGGATCGGTGAACCACTCGGGACGGATGCCAAACAGCGTCTCGAGGATCATGTTCACCTCACCGAAGTGCTGGTTGAACATGCCCTTGAAGATCAGGATCGAGATAAAGGCCGGTACCGCATAGGGCAGGATCAGCAGCGTCCGGTAGATCGCCTTGCCGCGCAGCTGATCCCACTGCAGCAGGGAGGCGAGCACGAAGCCGACGACCAGGGTAAAGAGCACGGTGAGGCCGGCGAAGGCGAAGGTCCAGACGAAGATCTGCAGGAAGGGCCCGCGGATATCGGGGTCGGTTAAGATCTGGGTGTAGTTGTCCAGGCCCACGGCGACGGGCCATCCCGGGGTGATGCGCTCGCCGTCGTCGGTGACGAAGAAGCCGATCTCCGGGTCCGGCGTCAACACCCGGTCGTCGCGGCGATCATAGAGGCTGCCGTCCGCGCGGGCCTCATAGCGGTCGAGGATGGGGGCGAAGTGGCGCAGGCCCGCCATGCGCAGCTCCGGCCCCTCGGGGGCCAGCAGGGTCAGGCCCTGGAGCAGGCCGCGGGCGGCGATCACCTCGCGCATCGGCAGCGGCTCCCCAACGGGGGGCCGGTCCGCCGCCTGCAGGCCCACCCGACGCGGCTCGGGGTTCTCCAGGTTGAGGGGCGCGGTGACGAAGCCCTGGCTCGCCTCGGGGAGGTCATCCTCGGGGGTCAGGTCGCCGCCGTGCAGGTAGAGGCGCACCCGTTCGCCATCGTGATAGAGGGCGAAGTCGAAGGCCGCCCCCTCGGCCTGATAGGTCCGCGAGAGCAACTGGGCGCGCACCCGCTCCTCGCTGAGCAGGTTGCTGGAGCTGTAGTTGCTGAAGCTGATGCCGATGGTATAGAGCAGCGGGAAGATCACGAAGACCCCGAGCCCCGCCACCGCGGGAAAGATGTAACGGTGGCTCATCAGGCTGCGTTTGGTGAAGACCACCGCCAGCGAGCTACCAAGCACCAGGAACAGCAGGGCGAACATCCACTGACCGTTGAGGTGGAAGGCCAGCACCAGCCACATCAGGGCGATGACCAGGGTGGCGATCAGGGCGCGGCCGGCCCAGCGGCCGTAGCGTTCGGTGAGGTGGCGCGAGCGGTGCCGGGGCAGGCCGCGGGAGGCGTTGGTGGTGTACATGGGCATGACCTGTGAAACGAGCCGGCGAGGCCACCGGCGGATCGCCGCCGGCGGCAAGTGGCGTGGGGATGGCGTGCTTACTGGCGCATGCGGCGGGCCGCGGCGTCCAGGGCCTCCTGGGGCGTCTGGCGGCCACTGCCGATGTTCTGCAGCGCCGGCTCCATGGCGGCCCAGAAGGCGCCCATCTCGGGGATATTGGGCATCGGCAGGCCGATCTCGGCATTGGCCAGGGTGGCGGCGATATTGGGGTTCTCCGCCAGCTCCCGCTGATAGGCCATATGGGCCACGGCGCCCAGGGAACCGTCGCTGTTGAAGGTGCGCAGCCCCTCCTCGGAGAGCAGGTAGTTCTCCAGGAACTCGGTGGCCAGGAAGTCGTTGGGGGAGGCGGAGTTGATCATCGCCGACATCACCCCGAACAGCGGCCGGGCGCGCTCGTCACCCACCCGGGGCAACAGGGCTACGCCGAAGTCGATGCCGCTCTGGCGCAGGTTATTCCAGGCCCAGGGACCGCTGATCATGGTGGCCACCTCGCCGCGATTGAAGCGGGTATCCATGACCCCATAGTCGGTGCCCCGGGGCAGCACCCCGCTATCGATAAGCTCGAGGAGCAGCTCGGCCCCCTGGATGGCCCCGGCGTTGTTGACGCCGATATCTTCGACGTCGAAGCCCTCGGCGGTGAGGCGGAAGGGATAGCCGCCGTTGGCGGCCAGCAACGGCCAGCCATAGTAGGGCTCACCGTAGTCGAAGAGGATCGCCTTCTTGCCCTCGGCGGCAAGCTCGGCGTCGAGCGCCATCAGCTCGGCAAAGCTCTCCGGTGGGGTCTCCACCAACGCCTTGTTGTAGATCAGCCCCAGCGACTCCACGGAGATGGGGTAGCCGTAAGTCTCGCCGTTCCACTGGGTGGCCTGCCAGGTGAAGTCGAAGTAGCGTTCGCGGAAGCCGTTGGCGGGGGTGATCGGCGTAAGCAGGCCGCTCTGGGCCCACTCGCCCATACGGTCGTGGGCCCAGATCACGATATCGGGGCCCTGGCCACTGCCGGCGGCCTGTTGGAAACGGTCAGTGAGGTTATCGGGGTGGACGATCTCCACCGCGATACCGGTCTCCTCGGTGAAGCGTTCGGCCACCTGGCGCACCCCCTCGGGGCCCTTGTTGTCGCCCATCCAGATGGTCAGGCGGTCGTCCTGGAAGGCCAGGGCCTGGGCGCTCAGCCCCAGGGTGCCGGCGGCGAGCAGCGGGAGCAGGGTTCGGCGGGTGATGCTCATGGGTGTCATGCCCCTTGGTTGTTATGGGTGAGTTGTCAGGGATCGCGGCAACGCAGGGCGCCGCGACCTTGCTAGCCTCGCCGCTGGGCGGCAAGCCCGCCTCCTCCCCCCGGGAGGAGGACAAGGCGTATGCCGGGGGCGTAGGGGCCGGCGAGCACCCCATCGTGCCGGTGATGCTCCACGACGCCGCGACCGCCGGCCGCTTCGCCGACGCCATGCTGGAGGAGGGCATCTACGTGATCGCCTTCTCCTACCCGGTGGTGCCCCAGGGCAAGGCGCGCATCCGCACCCAGATGTCGGCGGCGCTCAGCCGCGAGGATCTGGAGTACGCCCTGGCCGCCTTCGGCCGGGTGAAGGAGCGGCTGGGGCTCTAACCGGCTTGTGGTACTTGGTGCTGACACGCATCATGCAGACAGCATAAATTAAGCTACTCTTTAACATGGAATCTTAAACAACCCACCACACCCCCTTGAACACTACGGCACTGTTCCAGTCAAACGGGACAGTGCCGAAAGCGCAGGAGGTACTGGTTTGATACGCGCAGAAGGCGTCACCAAGATCTTCGGCCCGGCCCCGGAAACGGCGCTGCCGCTTCTGGAGGCGGGCAAGGGCAAGAGCGAGATTCAGGCCGAGACGGGGCAGGTGGTGGGGGTCCACGATGTCAGTTTTTCCGTCGAGCCCGGCGAGGTGTTCGTCATCATGGGCCTCTCGGGCAGCGGCAAGTCGACCCTGATTCGCTGCATCAACCGGCTATTCGAACCCACCGCAGGCCACATCTTCTTCCAGCATCCCGACGAGGGCGAGGTCGAGATTACCGGGCTCTCGGACGAGCGTCTGCGCATGCTGCGCAAGCACCATATGAGCATGGTCTTCCAGAATTTCGCGCTGTTTCCCCACCGCAGCGTGCTCGACAATGTGGCCTACGGACTGGAGGTCCAGGGCAAGGCCCGCGACGAACGCCATCGCCACGCCCGGGAGATGCTGGAGATGGTCGGGCTTGGCGACTGGGGCAATGCCTACCCATCCGAGCTCTCCGGCGGTATGCAGCAGCGGGTCGGGCTGGCCCGGGGGCTGGCCACCGACGCCAGCGTGCTGCTGATGGACGAGCCCTTCTCGGCCCTGGACCCGCTGATCAAGGTCAACATGCAGCAGGAGCTGAAGAAGATCCAGCAGCAGCTGGGCCGCACCATCCTGTTCATCACCCACGACCTGGACGAGGCCATGCGCATCGGCGATCACATCGCCATCATGGAGGAGGGGGAAATCATTCAGCTCGGCACCCCCGAGGAGATCCTGGTCAACCCGCGTACCGAGTACGTGGCCCGCTTCGTCGAGCACGCCGACCCCACGGCGGTGATCACCGCCGGCACCATCGCCCAGCCCTTGGACAGCCAGACCTTCAGGACGGTAAGCGAGGCCGACGGCCTGCGTTTCGTCGCCGCGGACGACCTGCCGGCACTGCACTATGGCCTGGACGACCAGGGCCGGCTCCAGGAGGCGCGGCTGAACGGGCAGCGCCTCGAGATCCGCTCGCTCGACGAGGCGCTCGAACGCGAGGCCCGCGGCGCCCGCCGCGAGGACCTGCTAATGCTCTGCCCACACCAGACGGTGCTGCGTCAGGTGCTGCGCGGCCGTACCCGCACCGCCCTGCCCACGCTGGTGACCGACGCCGAGGGCCGCGTCACCGGGCTGATCGACGAGCTCCAGCTGATCCGCGGCATCCTCGAAAAGCGCGGGCCAAGCGCCGACAGTGAGTCGCTGCCGGTAGCGGAGGAGGCATCCTCATGAGCGAGATTCTCGAGCTGTTGCGCCAGCTGATCACCGACCCCTTCGGGCTGCTCGAGGCCCTGCCGGTGCGCCAGTGGATCACCGATGCGGTCAACTGGGTGGTCAGCAACTTCCGCGACTTCTTCCGTAGCTATCTCAGCCCCCCGGTGCGCGGCGCAATGGAGCTGATCCAGACAGCGCTGGAAGCCATCCCGCCGGGGCTGTTCCTGGTCGGCATCTTCCTGATCGGCTGGCGAGCCGCCTCCTGGCGGGTCGGGCTGTTCAGCTTCATCGCCCTCGCCCTGGTGGGCTTCATGGGCGTCTGGAACGCCCTGGTGGTGACCCTCTCGCTGGTGATCACGGCAGTGCTGTTCTGCATGCTGATCGGCCTGCCGCTGGGCATTCTCTGTTCGCGCAGCGATCGCTTCGCCAACGCCATGCGGCCGATTCTCGACATCATGCAGACCACCCCGCCCTTCGTCTACCTGGTCCCCGCCGTGATGCTGTTCGGCATCGGTAACGTGCCGGGGCTGATCGCCACCATCATCTTCGCCATGCCGCCGATGATCCGCCTGACCAACCTGGGCATCCGCCAGGTGTCGACGGAGTACATCGAAGCGGCCGAGGCCTTCGGCTCCACCCCGCGCCAGATCCTCTGGAAGGTGCAGTTCCCGCTGGCCCTGCCGACGGTAATGGCGGGGCTCAACCAGACCATCATGCTGGCACTCTCGATGGTGGTGATCGCCGCCATCATCGGCGCCGGGGGCCTCGGCCTGGAGGTCTACGCCGGGCTCGAACGGCTCAACATCGGCCAGGCCTTCGTCGGCGGCATCGGCATCGTGCTGCTGGCCATGGTGCTGGACCGGATCACCCAGGGACTGGGCGAGAAAGCGCCCGGCAAGAGCAAGTAGTCTCAATTGCAACCTGTGATATAGGAGGCATGACATGCACACCACAGCGACACATCGTCATCCGCTGAAGCACGCCACCCTGGCGCTGTCCGCGGCCTGCCTGCTGGGTCTGGGCAGCCAGGCCGCGGCAGACGAGCAGCGTCCCGGCGAGGGCGTCAGGGTGCAGCCCGCCGTGGCCACCTGGACCTCGGCGGTGCCGGTCAGTTGGGCCTTCGTCGAACTGCTCGAGGAGCTCGGCTACGACGTCCAGACTCCCATTTCACTCTCCAACCCGGTGGCCTACCTGGCGGTCTCGGAAGGTGACGCCGACTACTGGCCCAACGGCTGGTTCCCGCTGCACAACCCGCAGCTGCCGGACAACTTCGACGAGGTTGCCACCCTCTTCGACCCGCACTGCCCGGCCTGCGGCATCCAGGGCTATCTGGTGGATATCCCTTCCATCGAGGAGTACGGCATCACCGGTATCGACGACTTCACCCGCGACGAGGTGAAGGCGGCCTTCGATGCCACCGGCGACGGCAAGGCCGACCTGTTCGGCTGCCCGCCGGGCTGGGGCTGCCACGAGGGCATCAACGCCATGCTCGACACCTTCGAGTTGCGCGACCACATCAACCACGTGGATGCGGGCTACGCCGCCAACTTCGCCGAGGCGCTGTCGCGCATCCAGGCCGGTGAGCCGGCGCTCTACTACACCTGGGGGCCCAGCGCCTGGCTGCTCTCCCTGGTACCCGGCGAGGATGTGATGTGGATCAACGCACCGGGCATCGTCGAGGACGAGGCCGAGCGCGCCGAGGGCGTCGAGGGCGCGGTCAGCGACCCCGTCGAGATGGGCTTCGTCGCCGCCGATATCCAGGTGGCGGCCAACAACGCCTTCCTCGAAGCCAACCCGGCCGCCGCCGAGCTGTTCCGCCAGGTGCGTCTGCCGCTGGAGTGGATCAGCGAGGTGGACGGTACCATGGACGAGCAGGACCTCACCGATGCCCAGGTTCGGCCGCTGGTCGCCGAATGGATCGCCGAGAACCGCGATACCGTCGACGAGTGGCTGGCAGCGGCACGCGCCGCGGCCGAATAACGCTGGCCCCACGTCCGCGCTAGGCGGACGCTGCGGCATCAGATGACCCGCAACGCCCCTGCCCTATCGGCGGGGGCGTTGCGCGATGTCCTCGGCAGCCGGCCCGGCTGATGCGGATCGCACTGGCGCCGATGGCGGTCAGTCCACGGCGTGGCCGCGCGCCTCGAGCCAGTCACGCAGGAAGGCGATCTCCTCCTCCTGAGCGGCGATGATCTCCTCCGCCAGCTGGCGGATTTCCTCGTCCTCGCCGTGCTCGAGCACGATATTGGCCATATCGATGGCCCCTTGGTGATGAGGGATCATGCCGCGGGCGAAGTCCACGTCGGCATCGCCGGTGAAGCCGACCATCATGCCCTCATGCATGCGGTCATTGGCCTCCCGGTAGGCCTGCACCGCGGGATTGTCGGCATGCTCATCGCCGTTATGGGCGTGGCCATGGTCGCCGTGGCCATGGTCATCACCGTGGCTGCCGGCGGTGGCCGGCTGGGCCAGCAGCGCGGCCCCGGCCAGGGCGACCGCGCCCAGCACCGCTGTCCACCCACCGAGCCCGGTCTGGGGGCGGCCGGCGGCGATGGCGCGAATCTCATCCTTGTGCTTCGGCGTGCGGGTCTGTCGATGGGTCATCTCGGGACTCCTTGCAGGTGGGTCGACATGTTGGCGCTCTCCTCATTCTCGTCCATGTGGGCCGCACAAGGGTCAAGCGGATCGCCAGCCCTGCTTGGAGCCCCAAGGTCGGAATGGGTTCCCGTGCACCAGCCCCTCCGTGCGGCTTGAAGTCAGTTGGGGCAAGCCTGGGGAGTGTGACAGACGGCACAGGGCAGTATTGCCCAAGACAGCCATAGCCCACCGCCCCATAACCGGCTACCCTCGTTGATAATTGCCCTTATGTAAGCCCTGTCTCACCCTGCCCCGCTCAACGGAATGCCCATGGACTGGAACCCCGCCGTCATCTGGCTGATCATCGCCCTGTTGCTGGGCCTTGCCGAGCTGTCCACCGGCGGCCTGGTGCTGCTGGCGTTGGCCGTCGCCGCCGCCCTGACCGCCACGCTGGCCGGCCTGGGGCTGTCACTGCCCTGGCAGCTGCTGGGCATGGGCGTGTTTTCCGGCGTGCTGGTCCCGCTCGCCGTGTGGAAAATCCGCCCCTGGTTCTCACCCCGCGGGGTGGCCTACGGCACCACCGGCACGGGAGTGGAGAAGGGCCGCACCTACACCACCCTCAAGCGCGACTTCGACGGCGCCAGTGGCATCAAGATCAACGGCGACTTCTATCGGCTGCGCGTCGCCGCCGACGCTGATGAAAAAAGCGGTGAGACCGAGCTGCCACCTGGCACTCGAGTGGTTTTCCTGGCCTTCGACGGCACCACTGCCATCGTCCGCCTAGCCCAAACGGCGCCATCCCAGCGCGCCACCCAAGACACGGAGTAACCCAGCATGGATATGGACCTTCCCATCAGCCCGGGGCTGATCATCGCCCTGATCATCGTCATCATCGGCATTCTGACCATAGCCAAGGGGCTGGTGATCGTTCGCCAGTCCGAGGTGATGGTGATCGAGCGCCTGGGCTCCTTCAACCGGGTGCTGGAGAGCGGCATCAACATCATCGTGCCCTTCATCGATCAGCCCCGCGCCATCACCATGATTCGCTACCGCAAGATGGGTGAGGATTACCACGCCATCACCAGCAACGAGACGCGTATCGACCGCCGTGAAACGGTAATGGACTTCCCGGGCCAGCCGGTGGTGACCACCGACAACGTCACGGTGAACATCAACGGCGCGCTCTACTACCAGATCATCGACCCCAAGCGCGCCGTCTATGAAGTGGAGAACATGAGCCAGGCGGTGGAGGTGCTGGCCAAGACCACCCTGCGCTCGGTGGTGGGCAAGATGGAGCTCGACAAGCTGTTCGAGTCCCGGGCCGAGGTCAACAACGAGATCCAGGCCGCCATGGAAGAGGCCGCCTCCAAGTGGGGGGTGAAGATCTCGCGGGTCGAGGTGCAGGACATCGCCATGCCCGAGGAGGTGGAGTCGGCGATGCGCCTGCAGATGGCCGCCGAGCGCAAGCGCCGCGCCACCGTCACCGAAGCCGAGGGCGAGAAGTCCGCCGCCATCGCCATGGCCCAGGGCCAGCGGGAATCGGCGATCCTCAACGCCCAGGGCGACAAGGAATCCGCCATCCTGCGCGCCCAGGGCGAGCAGGAGTCGATCAAGCTGGTCCTCAACGCCATCGGCGACAGCGAGGAGAACAAGCGCACCGTGGTGGGCTACCTGCTGGGACAGAGCTATATCAAGGTGCTGCCGACAATGGCCAAGGACGGCGAGCGGGTCTTCGTGCCCTACGAGTCCTCCGCCCTGCTCGGCTCCATGGGCATGTTCCGCGAGATGGCCGGCTCGCCGGAAGATACCGTCGCCAGCCACCTGAAGAGCGGCGGCAACCACGGCGGCCTGCGCGGCGGTGTGGTGGGCGGCGCCGCCAGCGGCGGCTGAGCACTTGCCAGCGCCGGCTAAACGGCCGGTAGTGCTATCCTGATCAAAGGTGCCGTACCAAGGGGCTCAAACGATGTCGCAGCCACTGGAATCACTGATAGCGCAAGGCCATGCTCCCCAGGAGCGCGGGCCACGGAAGCATCCGCCGGCAATCCGTTAAGGAGGCACAGGATGCTGCCTCCCCCCGGCCCAGCCCGTGCGGTCTTCGGCCTCGCCCTGCTCGTGGCGATGCTCGGCTTTTCCATCGCTGCCGGGCTGGGCTGGGTGGACCGCAACGAGCGGCAGCAGACTACCGATGCGTGGCTGGACCGAATCCAGTTTGAAGCCGTGGAGGCCGCCGAGTCACTGAATACCGATCTGCGCCTCCTCTCCGACCTGGCCTACGGAATCGCCTCCGATCTGGCCCGCGGCGAGTTGCCGGTCGAGCAGATCGAGGCTCGACTCGAGGCCCTGGTGGAGCGCCACCCCGAGGTGTTCGGCGTGGGCGTGATGTTTCGACCCTATGCCTACGCCCCGGACCAGCGGCTCTATGCGCCCTATATCGTCAAGCGCAATGGCGTTCACGAGATGTTGCGGGTCGATGACGTCTACGACTACACCCAGCCCGAGCACGAATGGTTCCGCCAAGGGATCACCTATGCGCGCTGGCACGAGCCCTTCTTCGGCGAGGCCAGCCAGGCGATGCTCGCCCTCTACTGCATCCCCTTTCGACTCCCCGAGGAGCAGCGGGTGCTCGATGGTCCCGGGGCCGACGGCACCGTCTGCATCGACTACTCGATCGAGGATATCTGGGGCCTGGTCGGCGCCCTGGACCTGGGCCAGACCGGCTATGCCTTTGTCATCACCGACCAAAGCACTTTCGTGGCGCACCCGCGGCGGGACTACGTGCGCCAGGGGCGGTCCCTGTACGATATCGCCGCGCAGCTCTACGACCCGGTACTGATGTGGCTGGCGGAGCAGGCTACCGACCAGCGCAGCGGCGTGATCGACCACTCCAACGAGCTCACCGGACAGGACTCCCGTATCTACTATGGCCCGATCACGGCGACGAACTGGTCCCTGGCCGTGGTCGCCTTCACCGACGAGATACCGCTCGATATCGCTGCCCACAAGCAGCGTCAAATCGCCATCACCATCGTGTTGATCATCGGTGCCATCGGCCTGATCGTCATGGTGGCCTCCTATCGGCTGGGCTCCAAACCGATGCTGTGGAGCGGGAGCTTTGCCATCGCCCTGCTGTTCCTGGTCGGTGTGGCCAATATCTGGCTGCAGGAGTTCGCCGAGGCCGGCCGCGACCCGCCGGAGGCGGTCATGCTGGTCGACCTTGCCGGCGTCCAAAGCTACCTCGACGATTATGAGGAAACGGCACAGCACCAGCCCTATGCACCAACGGCCAAGATTCCCACCGGCGTGTTCGTTCAGGCCATCCGGTTCGAGTCGCCCCACGACTTCGTGGTGACCGGGTTCGCCTGGCAACGCTATACCGTACCCGACCATGATGACGTGCAACGCGGCATCTTCTTTCCCGATGCGATTCCCACGCTGGACCGCCGCGAGGAGCTGTTCCGCTTCCGCGAGGGGGATGCCGAGGTGGTCGGCTGGTTTTTCAAGTCCAGCGTGCATCAGCCCATGGACTATTCCCGCTTCCCCATCGACGTCAAGACCCTGAAGCTGCGCGTCTGGCATCCCGACATGGCACGCAACGTCGTGCTGGTACCGGAACTGGGAGCATACCGCCTGATCCACCCGACATCGCTGCCGGGAGTCGAGACCGGGTTCAGGCTGCCAGGCTGGCAGCTACAGCGCAGCTTCTTTGCCTACCGTTTCCACGACTACCGCAGCGACCTGGGGATACGCAACAGTGCCAAGGTGGGCGACTTCCCGGAGCTGACCTACAATCTCACCCTGCGGCGCAATATCACCGATGCCTTCATCTCCAACCTGATCCCCCTGTTTGTCGCGGCGCTCATGCTGTTCGCGATGCTGGCGATCGACACCCGGGACAAGGTCCGCGCCGACCTGTACGGCTTCAACACCATCAAGGTGCTGGCGACCACCACCGCCATCTTCTTTGTCATCCTGCTCGCTCATATCGACGTCCGTCGCCGCTACGTTGCCGAACAGATCATGTACCTGGAATTCTTCTTCTTCATCACCTACTTCACCATCGTCGCCGTCTCCTTCAACGCCTTTATGCTGGCGACGACCAACGAGAATCGCTTCTTCCATTACCGCGACAACCTGATCCCCAAGCTGCTGTTCTGGCCGCTGCTGCACGGGGCCTTCTTCGTGGTCACGGTGTATGTCTTCCTTTAGGGAAGCGCTGAACAAATAGTGCCGCTGCTGGGTCACCCCAACTGAAACGGGTACACCGCGCCGATCGCCAGGATGCGCGTCAGCTCGTCCAGGGCGGTGAGCGACTCCGCGGCGAGCTGCGGGTCGGCCAGGTCCGCCGGGGCCAGGCGGTCGCGGTAGTGGCGCTCGACCCAGGCGGTGAGTTCGCCGTAGAGGGCGTCGTCGAGCAGCACCCTGCCGGTGAGCGCGCCGCGCTCGGCCTCGCTGAGCACCACCCTCAGGCGCAGACAGGCGGGGCCGCCGCCGTTGCGCATGCTCTGCTTGACGTCCTTGACCAACACCTCGCCGATGGGGTTGGGACCCGCCAGCAGGAGGTCCTGGAGGGTGCGCCACACCGCCTCGTTCTCCTGGCACTCGCCGGGCACCACCAGGGTCATGGTGCCGTCCGGGTTGGAGAGCAGCTGGGAGTTGAACAGATAGGAGCCCACGGCGTCGGCGAGACTCACCGCCTCGACCGGCACCCGCACCGGGATCAGCGGCGTGGCCAGCTTGGCACGCAGCTCGTCGAGTACTGCCTGCTCGTTCAGGAAGGCCATCTCGTGGTAGAGCAGCACCGGCCCGTTGCCCACACAGATGACGTCATTGTGGAAGACCCCGGCGTCGATGGCGTCGGGATGCTGCTGGGCAAACACCGTCTGCGACTCGCCCAGGCCGTGCTGGCGGGCCACCGCCTGGCTCGCCTCCAGGGTCTGGCGGGCCGGGAAGCGCCGGGGCGCCACGCCCGGCTCGCTGCCCCAGCCGAAGGCCTGACGGCCGTAGACATAGAGGTGCACGCCGGGCTCGCCGTGGCTGCCGGTGAGCCGCGTATGGTTGGCCGCCCCCTCGTCGGAGAACGCCGGGGTGGCGGGCAGCACCGAGTGGTGGGCGAAGCGGGATGGATCCCGGAAGATCGCCGCCAGCACTCGGCCGGTGGTGGCCGGTTCGAGGAAGCGGTGGAAGCTCGACTGCAGGTTGGCCGGCGTGAAGTGCACCCGGCCGTCCGCGGCGTCGGCGCTGGGCGTCACGGTGGCGGCGTTGGCGGTCCACATGCTGGAGGCCGAGCAGACCGCCCGCAGGACCTGCGGGGCCTCGCCGGCGGCCCGCGCCAGCACCCGCTCGTCGCTGCCGGTGAAGCCCAGTGCCCGCAGGGCACCCAGGTCAGGCCGCTGCTGGGGGGGCAGCACGCCCTGGGCGTAGCCGGCGTCCATCAGCGATTTCATCTTGGCCAGCCCCTGCAGCGCCGCCTCCCTGGGATTGGCCACCAGCCCCTCGTGGGTCATGGAGGCCACGTTGCCCAGGGCCAGCCCCGAATAGTTGTGGGTCGGCCCCACCAGGCCATCGAAATTGACCTCACGGTAGTTCATATCTGACTGGCTCACAGCGTCACTCCCGGCGGTAGTTGATCGGGCAGGTGGAGGTCCTCGCTCTCCATGGAGGCGACCGGGTAGGCGCAGTAGTCGGCGGCATAATAGGCACTGGGCCGGTGGTTGCCGCTGTCGCCCACTCCGCCGAAGGGGGCGTCACCGGAGGCGCCGGTGGTCTGGCGGTTCCAGTTGACGATACCCGCGCGGATACGCACCAGGAAATCGTCCCAGTCGCCGCGCTCGCCGCCGATCAGGCCGGCGGAGAGGCCGTAGCGGGTATCGTTGGCAAGCCGCAGGGCCTCGTCCCAGTCGCGGTAGCGATAGACCTTGAGCAGCGGGCCGAAGTGCTCCTCGTCGGGCACCGGCAGGCCGGTCACGTCGATCAGCGCTGGCGACAGCAGGCTGGTGCCCTCGCGCTGCCGCTCCATGCGTGAGAGCACAGTGCCGCCCAGCGCCTCGAGGTCGTCCTGGGCCTTGAGCAGGCCGTCGGCGGCCTCGACGCTGACCAGGCCGGCGTAGAAGGGAGCCGGCTCATCGAACTGGCCGGCCACGCGCAGCCGGGCCATGGCGTCGCTGAGGGCGTCGAGCAGGTGATCGCCCACCTGCCCTTCCGGCACGATCAGCCGCCGGGCGCAGGTGCAGCGCTGGCCGCCGGAGAGAAACGCCGACTGCAGAATGGTCAGCACGGCGGCGTCCTGGTCGGGCACGTCCTTGACCACCAGGGGGTTGTTGCCGCCCAGCTCGAGAGCCAGGATCTTGTCGAGTTGGCCGGCGAACTGGCGATGCAAGAGCCCGCCTACCTTGGCGCTGCCGGTGAACAGCAGGCCGTCGATGTCGGGGTGGGCCGAGAGCGCCTGGCCCACCGACGCGGCCCCCTGCACCAGGTTGATCACCCCCGCCGGCAGGCCCGCCTCCTGCCAGCAGGCCAGGGCCAGGTCGGCGGTCAGCGGGGTCTGCTCGCTGGGTTTGAAGACCACCGTATTGCCGGCCAGCAGCGCCGGCACCATATGGCCATTGGGCAGATGGCCGGGGAAATTATAGGGGCCGAACACCGCCATCACCCCGTGGGGGCGGTGGCGCAGCACGGCGCGGGCATCGCCCAGGTCGCGCTCGCGCTCCCCGGTGCGCTCCTGGTAGGCGCGCAGCGAGATCGCCACCTTGCCGATCATCGCCCCCACCTCGGTGCGCGCCTCCCACAGCGGCTTGCCGGTCTCACCGGCAATGGCCCGGGCCAGGACCTCGCGATGGGACTCCAGCACCTCGCGGAAGCGCTCCACCAGCGCCTGGCGCTCGGCGAAAGAGGTGCGCGCCCAGGCCGGGAAGGCCTGACGAGCGGCCGCAACGGCCGCGGCGACCTGGGCCTCGGAGGCCGCCGCACCCTGCCACAGGGTCTCCCCGCACACCGGGTCGTACTTGATGAAACCCGGTCCCTCGCCGGCCTGGCGGGCGCCATCGATCAACAGCTGCTGGGTGGCCTTCATGGTGTCTCCTCGGTGTCCAGTACGCGCAGGATGTCGCCGGCGGCGACCTCGAGCCGACGGGCCTCCTGCGCGCTGAGAGTGATGATGTCGTCTGCGTTGGGGCCGCGGGCGACCCAGGCGGCGCGAAAGCCGGCCATGCCGGTGGTGGCCGCCAGCCAGCGCGGCCGCGCGGCCGGGTCTTCGCCCCCCGGTTCGACCTCCACCCGGCAGCGCCGCGACTTGCGAACCGCGCGCACATCGTCGATGTAGGCCTCCACCGTGGGGCCGCCGTCGAAGATGTCGATGAAGCCCTCCCAGCGCAGCCCCTCCTTCTTGAGCATGGCCAGGGCCGGGCGGGTGTGCTCGTGAACCTGGCCGATGCAGGCCCGCGCCTCCTCCGAGAGGAAGGGCGTGTAGATCGGAAACTTGGGCATCAGCTCGCCGATGAAGCTCTTCTGGCCGAGCCCCGTCAGGCGGTCGGCCTCGTCGAAGTCCAGCGGAAAGAAGTGGCTGCCCAGGCACTCCCAGAAGGGGCTCTTGCCGCGCTCGTCGAAGACCCCGCGCATCTCCGCCAGCACCTTGTCGGGAAAGCGGTCGCGAAACTCGGCCATGAACAGCCAGCGCATCATCGACAGCAGGGCGCCGTTGCGCTGGTGGCGGCGATCGGCGCCGCGATACTGGGGCCGCAGGAACAGCGAGGCCACCTCGGCATCGCCGGTGTGGTCGGAGCTGAGGAACAGGGTATCGATGGTGCGGTGCAGATCGAGCTGCACCGAGGAGTGGGCGAGCGTCCCCAGCCGGTAGTGGTAGAAAGGCACCTCGCGCCCCACCTGCCCCTCGATGGCGCAGCAGCCGGCCAGCTCACCGCTGGTCTCATCCTCCAGCACGAAGAAGTAGAGGCGCCGGTCCACCGGCAGTCGCTCCTCGAAGGCGGCGACCGCCGAGGCGATCTTGGCCGCCAGGAACTCGCGATTATCGGGCAGCGAGGTGAAGCCCACCCCGGTCTCCCGGGCCAGTGCCTGCAGCTCCGCCAGGTCGCCCTCGGCGATCGGTCGTATGCGCATCACAGCTCTCCCTCGTCGAATCCGGGCTCGTCGTCATCGCTGCCGGGCAGGGCCAGGGGAGCGGCGAGCACCGCCCGCCCCTCCTCCACGCCAAGCAGCTCGGCATGCGCCGGCGATAGCATCAGCTGGCCGGTGGGCGACAGCGCATAGCGCGCCACCACGCAGCGGAAGTCGCCCAGACGCTGGTTGGCCACCATCGCCGGCTCGGCGTCGGGCAGCGTATGGGCCGGCCGCACCCGCACCGGATGCCAGGCGGCGCGGCGGAAGCTGGCCAGCCGCTCGCGCTCGCCCTTGATCACCGGTCCGGCGTCGAAGATGTCGACGTGGCGCGAGCGTAGGAACCCCTCGGCCAGCATCTCGGCCATGGCGCCTTCGTGGTCGGGATGTTCGCGGCCGATGGCGGCCCGCGCCTGGGGCGTGAGCAGCGCCAGGTAGAGCGGGAACTGCGGCATCACCTCGGCGATGAAGCTCTTCGAGCGCACCCCGGCCAGGTAGTTGATCTCGTGGTAGTCGCGCACGAAAAAGTGGCACCCCACGCTGTTCCAGAATGGCGACTCGCCGGCGTCGTCCAGGTAGCCGGGAAAGGCCATGGCCAGGATCTCGGCGAAACGCTCCGGGTACTGGGCGATGAACATCAGCCGCGCCCGGCGCAGCAGGCTCTCGGCGCTGGTGCCGCGGTAGCGCGGGTCCAGCGACAGGGCGCACAGCAGGGTCGCCTCGGAGACCTCATGGGAGAGCGCCAGGGTCGGCACCTCACGGCGCACGTTGAGCTGCTGGGAGGCGTGGATCAGCGTCTCCTGGCGATAGGTGTAGTAGGCCTCGCTGGCACCGGCCTCGGCGCGAATCGTGGCGGTGCCCACCACCTCGCCGCGCTCCAGGTCCTCGAGCACGAAGGCGTAGTGCTCGTCGCCGGGGAAGTCGACCTCCCGGGCGAAGGCCTGCCGCGAGCGGGCGATACGCTCCTCGAGACGATCACGGTGGGCCGGCAGATTGGTCAGGCGCGGCGTGGCACTGCCCGCCAGCCGCTCCAGGGCCGGCAGGTCGGCCGACCGCACAGGGCGTACAACCATCATGGCAGGGTCTCCGGGTCGGGTTGCGGCGTCTGGCACGGCGCGGCCGGGGCTCACTGTCCAGCCACCAGTCGCGCCACGGCACGCTCGAGGCGCTCCATGCCCTCGCGGATATCCGCCTCGGGAATCACCAGCGACGGCGCCATGCGCAGCACGTTGGGCCCGGCGATCAGCGCCATCAGCCCCTCCTCCAGGGCCAGCGGCAGGATGTCCTTGGCGCGTCCCTCGTACTCGGGGGCCATCTGGGCGCCGATCAGCAGGCCCATGCCGCGGATCTCCTGGAACACGCCGTGCTGGCGGTTGATCGCCTCCAGGTGCTCGCGGAACAGGTCGTGGCGGCGCTTGACGCCCTCGAGCACCTCCGGGGTATCGATATACTCGATAGCGGCCAGGGCCACCGCCGAGGCCAGGGCGTTGCCGCCGTAGGTGGAGCCGTGGGTGCCGATGGCCATGGAGGGGGCGATGCGGTCGGTGGTGAGCATGGCGCCCACCGGGAAGCCGCCGCCCAGCGACTTGGCGCTGGTCAGGATGTCCGGCGTCACGCCGTACTCCATGTAGGCGAAGAGGCTGCCGGTCCGGCCGGCACCGGTCTGCACTTCGTCGAAGATCAGCAGCGCATCGTGGGCATCGCAGAGGTCGCGCAGCCCCTGCAGAAACTCGGGGGTGGCCGGCACGATGCCGCCCTCGCCCTGCATCGGCTCCACCATCACCGCGCAGGTGTCGTCATCGATCAGGTTGCGCACGCTGTCGAGGTCGTTGAATTCACCGTGGACGATGCCGCCGGGCACCGGCCCGAAGCCCTGGGAGTACTTGGGCTGTCCGCCGACGCTGACGGTGAAGAAGGTGCGGCCGTGGAACGACTGCGAGAAGGAGACGATACGGTGCTTGTGCTCACCGGCGGTGTCATGGGCCCAGCGGCGCGCCAGCTTGAGCGCCGCCTCGTTGGCCTCACCGCCGGAGGAGCACAGGTAGACCTTGTCGGCGAAGGTGCGCTCCACCAGGCTTCGCGCCAGCGCCAGCGCCGGCTCGTTGGTGTAGACGTTGGAGAGGTGCCAGAGCTTGCCCGCCTGCTCGGTGAGCGCCTCGACCAGCACCGGGTGGCAGTGGCCCAGGGAGTTCACCGCGATGCCGCCGGCGAAGTCGATGTATTCGCGGCCCTGCTGGTCCCACAGGCGGCTCCCCTCACCGCGCACCGGGATGGCGGCCTGGGGGGCGTAGTTGGGCACCATGTACTGATCGAAGTCGGCGCGGGTCGGGGTCTGGCTCATGTCGGTCTCCATTCCATCGAAAAAAGCGAAGCGAGGTGTCACCCGAGTATAGGGAGACTGGCCTCCGGCGGCTTTCAGCAATGGGACCCCGACTTGTGAAAAAGGCTGTGGACGCAGGTTGTCGTCACCGCAGGCCAGGATCGACTAGGCTGACAATCCGTCGGTCAAGGAGCGTCCCATGTTCAATACCACCCGCTGGAACCGAATCCGCTACGGTCTCTACTCGCCGTTCTACGATGCGGTGGCCGATCGTGCCTTTCGCAAGGCGCGACAGGTCTCCCTGGAGCAGGTGGACTGGCAGCCCGGTATGCGCGTGCTGCTGGTAGGCGCCGGCACCGGACTGGACCTCCCCTGGCTGCCACGCGATGTGGAGCTGCATGCCACTGACCTGTCACCGGCCATGGTCAAGCGCCTGGAAGCTCGCGCCGAGCACCTGGGGATGGACGTGGTCTGTCGGGTCATGGACGCCGAGGCGCTGGACTATCCCGACGGCCACTTCGACGTGGTGATCATGCACCTGATCCTGGCAGTGATGCCGCATCCCGAGGAGGGCCTGGCCGAGGCCCACCGGGTCCTGAACGATGCCGGCCAGCTGTGTGTGATGGATAAGTTCCAGGCCGACGAGCGCCCCGCCGGGGTGGCGCGCCGGGCGCTCAACGCCCTGACCTCGGCGATTGCCACCGATATCACCCGCCAGGCGCGCCCGCTGCTGGAGGCTGCCGGTTTCACCGTCACCCTCGACCGGCCGGTGCTGATGGGGTCGCTGTTTCGCACCCTGCTGGCGCACAAGGCACCCGGTGACTGAGCATCGGCTCAACTCAGCCGCTCTTCCCGGGGGGTGACCCCGAAATGGTTGCGGTAGGCGGTGGAGAAGTGGGCCGGCGAGGAGAAGCCGGTCTTCAGGGCGATCTCCCCGGCGGGCTGCTCGCTCTCGCGCAGCAGGCGCCGCGCCTCCTGCAGGCGCAGGTCGAGGTAGTAGCGGCCGGGCACCGCCTGCAGGTACTTCTTGAACAGCCGCTCCAGTTGGCGGCGCGAGATGCCCAGATGCTCGGCCAGCTCATGGGTGGTCAGCGGCTCCTCGATATTGGCCTCCATCAGCTGCACCGCATCCACCAGCTGCGCCGGCGCGTGCCCCAGGCGGGTACGCAGGGGCACCTGCTGGGGCTCGTCGGCCATGCGAATGCGCTCCAGCACGAAGTGCTCGGAGACGCGCTCGGCCAACTCGCTGCCGTGATGGGCGGCGATCAGGGTCATCATCATGTCCATCGCCGCGGTACCGCCGCCGCAGGTGAGGCGGTCCCGGTCGATCTCGAACAGCTGCTGGGAGAGTCTCACCCGCGGGAAGGCCCGGGTGAAGGCGGCGAAGCGCTGCCACGGCAGGGTGGCGCGGTAGCCGTCCAGCACCCCGGCGCGCGCCAGCAGCTCGGTGCCGCCACCGACGCCCACCAGCACCGTGCCGCTGCGTCCCAGGCGGCGCAGGCAGGCCAGCGGCAGCGACTCATCGCCGGCGGGCAACGGGCTCGGGGCGCACACGACCAGCATGTCCAGGGTGTCCGGCACGGTCTCGAAGGGCTGGCCGGCGGCCAGGCTGAGCTCGGCGAGGCTGGGCACCTCGCGCCCCCCCGCGCTGAAGGCCTGCACCCGGTAGAGGCGTCCGCCGGCTAGCTGGTTGGCCACCATCAACGGCTCCAGCGCACAGGCCTGGGCCAGCAGCGAGAAGCCCGGCAGGGTCAGCACGCCGACCCGACGGGACGACGATGATGTGGATAGCGGGTTGGAAGTATCGGGCATGGAACGCAGCGCCGTGAGCCGAATCGAGGCTGTGATCTTACTCGATTGGCAGGGGCTGCGCCGAGCGCCGGGCGGAGCAGCGAGACTCCCCGTTCCGGCAGCTCAGGTCAGGCGGCTCCCCCGGGCCCGCGGCGGCCGGCCCGGCGGATCCTCACATATACCCCATATGCTCCGGTTCCTGTGCGCCGGGCGCCTTGCGCTTCATCTCGCTCGGCGATTTGTTCAGCGATTCCCTCAGGGCCAGACCAGCGTGAAGATCAGAATCGCACCGGCGATCAACGCCGCCACCAGCAGGACCCAGTGCAGGTTCTGGGGCGGCTGCTTGGCCTCCGGCTGGTCCTCGTCCGGCTCGGGGTGTTCGAAATCCTCCGGCTGCCTCACTTCCTTGAGGTGCTGGCGCTCCTCTTCCGGCGTCTTGCTTTCCCTGGTATCCATCGCGGCTCTCCATCGGCTTAGGGAAACACTGCACAAATGCCTACGCGAGCGAATCGCTGCGTTGCGCGGTGCTGGTGCGCCAGCCCGGTCGGAATCCTCACATATACCCCATATGCTCCGGTTCCTGTGCTCCGGGCGCCTTGCGCTTCATCTCGCTCGGCGATTTGTTCAGCGCTTCCATGGGGTGTCTGCCCGGCCAATCGGGCACGGAGCCTGATTCGCCGGGACTATACAGTCACGACATCGAAGCTCACGTCCGGGTTCACATCGGCCTCATAGTCCACGTCGTCGCGACCGAACCCGAACAGCTTCAGGAAGTCGTGCTTGTACCCAGCATAGTCGGTGATCTCGAAAAGGTTCTCGGTGGTCACCTTGGGCCACAGCGCCTTGCATGCCTGCTGGACGTCGTCGCGCAGCTCCCAGTCGTCCAGGCGCAGCCGGCCGACCTCGTCGGTGACGCAGCCGCTGCCGTAGAGGCACTCGCCGAACAGGCGATTGAGCTGGTCGATGGTGCCCTCGTGCAGGCCCTTCTCCTTCATTACCTTGTAGACCATGGCGATATACAGCGGCATCACCGGAATGGCGGCGCTGGCCTGGGTCACCACCGACTTGAGCACCGCCACGTTGGCCCCGCCACCGGTGGCCTTGAGCCGGGCATCGATCTCACCGGCGGCACGGTCCAGGTCCTCCTTGGCCTTGCCCAGGGCCCCGTGCCAGTAGATCGGCCAGGTGATCTCGGTGCCGATGTAGCTGAACGCCACGCTGCGCGCCCCCGGAGCCAGCACGCCGGCCTTGTCCAGGGCGTCGATCCAGAGCTCCCAGTCCTCGCCGCCCATCACCGCCTTGGTGTCCTCGATCTCCTGCTCGGTGGCGGGCTCCACCTCGGCCTCGATGATGGTGTCCTTGTTGGTATCGATGGCGGTGGCCCGGTAAGTCTCGCCGATCGGCTTCAAGCTGGAGCGCTTGAGCTCACCGGAGTCGGGCAACTTGCGCACCGGGGAGGCCAGCGAGTAGACCACCAGGTCCACCTGCCCCAGGTCCTGCTGGATCAGCTCGATGGCCTTGTCGCGCACCTCATGGGAGAAGGCATCGCCGTTGATCGAGCGGCTGTAGCGCCCCTCGGACTTGGCGAAACGGTCGAAGGCGGCGCTGTTGTACCAGCCGGCGGTGCCGGGCTTCTTCTCGCTGCCGGGCTTCTCGAAGAAGACCCCCAGGGTGTCGGCCCCGTAGCCGAAGGCGGCGGTGATACGCGCCGCCAGGCCGTAGCCGCTGGAAGCCCCAATCACCAGCACCTTCTTGGGTCCCTGCTGCGTGTTCAGGCCGCGGGCGCGAGTCGCCTCGATCTGCTCGAGCACGTTCTTCTCGCAGCCGACGGGATGGGTAGTGGTGCAGATGAAACCGCGAACCTTGGGTTTGATGATCACGACTGACCTCATTGTTGATGTCGGGCGCCCCACGGGCGGCACCCGAGCGAGTAAAGTAGGTTGTGGCGATATTCTAGCGGCCGCCACCCTTCCTGTCCGCCCTTGTCCTGTCCGCTCTTGAGCCGCGCCCGGGAGTGGGGCAGGATGCCTTTCCCGGGTAACGCGCAGGCAGGAGATGACGATGGATGCTCAGACGCTGGTCGATGAACGCGGCGAGCTGTGGCTGGCGCTGGCCCCGCTGTGGCTGGACCGCGAGCCGAGCGAGCGCGATTTCGCACGCATGGTGGAAGTGATCGAGCGCCACGACCTGACCCTGAACGAGCTGGAATGGGTCTTTCGCATCGAGCTGGCGCCGGTACTGGCGCGCAACCAGATGTCGATGGCCGGCGAATGGCGCCACTTCGACGAATACAAGCTGATGCAGCGCCTGGTGGCCCACAACCTGCGGCTCAAGGGCTGGCGACGCACGAGCTGGTCGCTGTTCTCGGGACTGACCACCATGATGACGCGCCACCGTTGGAACGAGCTCATGCTGCGGGTGATGGTGGCCCGCGGCGAGACGCCCCACTGAGCTCAATGCTCGTCCAGCGCCTGCTCCAGGGCCAGCTCCAGGGCCGCGCCGTTCTCCCCCGGTGAGAAGCGCTGCAGCACGCGTCCGTCGCGAGCGACCAGAAACTTGGTGAAGTTCCACTTGATCGCCGTGGTGCCGAGCACCCCCGGCGCCGAGCGCTTGAGCTCCACGAACAGCGGGTGGGCGCCGCGCCCGTTGACCTTGACCTTCTGCATCAGCGGGAAGGTCACCCCGTACTCCCGCGAGCAGAGGGCGCAGAAGTCCAGCGCCGACTCCGGCGCCTGACGGGCGAACTGGTTGCAGGGAAAGCCGAGCACGGTGAAGCCCCGTTCGCGGTGGCGACGATAGAGGCGTTCCAGGTCGCGCAGCTGAGACGTGAAGCCACAGCGGCTGGCCACATTGACGATCAGCAGCACCTGCCCCTGCAGGGCCCCGAGGTTGAACGGTTCGCCGCTGTAGGTGCGGCATTCATGGTCGTGAATGGACATGTGTCGCCTGCCTTGGAGTCACCTATCACGATGCCACGTCGTTTGCGGCGGCGCCAGCCCGTCGACCCGACCGGAGCCGGCCCACCCCGGGCCCCGCGCGCCCCGCCGGCGGTCTCATTCCGGCGCCGCAAGCCAGCCCTCCCGCACCAGCGCCTCCACGGCCTGGCGAGTGTCCGGGGTGGCCTCGGCCATGGCCAGGGCCTGCCCCAGAGGCGCCCAGAAGGCCTCGGCGACCTCCTCCGCCTGTAGGATCAGAGGACCATCGTAGTCGACGACGAAGGCGCTGCCGAAGATATGGTTGCCGCCCTGGTCGTGCATGAACTCCAGCGCATGGTGAAGCGGCACCCCGCGGATGCCCAGCTCCTCGGCCAGCTCGCGGCGGGCCGCCACATGCACCGCCTCGCCGGCGCCGACCACCCCGCCGGCGGCGAGGTCGAGCGCACCGGGGAACACCTCCTTGGTCAGGGTGCGGCGCTGCACACAAAGCTCGCCGCGGGCATTGCGCACCACTACGTAGGTGGCGCGATGCCAGAAGTGGAAGCGGCGCATCAGCGCCCGCGAGGCACTGCCGCAGGGGCGATTGCGAGCATCCACCAATTGGATGGACTCGTCGGCAATCCGCGGCGCCGGCAGCGCCTGATCAAAGGGGGTGGGGACCGTCACGGCTCTCTCCTTAGCCATCATGCCCCCAGCCTACTCAGCAGCAGGCCGGGCGTCACCCCCACATCACATTGACCGGCGCCACGGCACTGACCATGCTGCGGTCAGGCCCCCCCGAGGAGCGCTGCCATGACCGACCGGGCACCCCGCATGCGACTGGCGACCCACGAGGTGATCAACCAGCCCGCGCCGCCGGGCGACCGCGACCTGCTCGCCGACGACACGCCGCTGCGCGAGGCGCTGGCCCGGGAGGCACCGCCCTGGGTCGTCGAGCGCCTGGCGCCCCTGGGCCGCGAGGCCGGCAGCGCCCGGGTCGCCGCCCTGGGCGAGGCCGCCAACCGTCACCCGCCGGAGCTGCGGCTGTTCGACCGCTACGGTCGGCGGCTGGACGAGGTGAGCTACCATCCGGCCTACCACGCGCTGATGGCCCTGGCGCTGGAGAACGGCTGGCACGCCGTGGCCTGGCAGGAGGAGGGGCAAGGCGGCCATCAGGCCCACGTGGCCGCCCTCTACCTGCTGACCCAGGCCGAGCCGGGCTTCTGCTGCCCGGTGACCATGACCCATGCGGCCATGCCGGTGCTGCGCCGCGCGCCGGAGCTCGAGGCCCACTGGGCCCCCGGGCTGCTGGCCCACGCCTACGACCCCCGCCCGCTGCCGGCCGCCGACAAGCGCGGCCTGACCCTGGGCATGGCGATGACCGAAAAGCAGGGCGGCAGCGACGTGCGCCGCAACACCACCCGCGCCGAGCCGGAAGGCGAGGCGTGGCGGCTCACCGGCCACAAGTGGTTCTGCAGCGCCCCCATGTCCGACGCCTTCCTGACCCTGGCCCAGACCGAAGGCGGGCTGGGCTGTTTTCTGGTGCCGCGCTTCACCCCGGACGGCGAGCGCAACGCCATCGAGCTGCAGCGACTCAAGGAGAAGTGCGGCAACCGCGCCAACGCCTCCGCCGAGATCGAGTATCGTGGTGCCTGGGCAACGCTGATCGGCGCGCCCGACCGCGGCGTGGCCACCATTCTCGACATGGTTCAGCAGACCCGGCTGGACGCCGCCACTGCACCGGTGGGCATGATGCGCCAGGCGCTGGCGGAGGCCTGGCGGCATGTCCAGGGCCGCCACGCCTTCGGCCGGGCGCTGGCCGAGCAGCCGCTGATGCGGGCGGTGATCGCCGACCTGGCGCTGGAGGTGGAGGCCGGCATTGCCCTGGCGCTTCGCGCCGCCCGCGCCTTCGACGCCGCCGCCCGCGGCGACGAGGACGAACGCGCCCTGGCCCGGCTGCTGCCGGCGCTGGCCAAGTACTGGCACAACAAGCGCGGCCCCGGCTTCATGGCCGAAGCCATGGAGTGTCTCGGCGGCATCGGCTACGTGGAAGAGGCCCCGCTGGCGCGGCTCTACCGCGAGGCCCCGGTGAACTCGATCTGGGAGGGCTCGGGCAACGTGATCTGCCTCGACGTGCTGCGGGTCCTGGCGCGCCATCCGGCGGCGCTTCAGGCCCTGCATGCCGAACTGAACGCCGCCCACGGCCAGCAGCCCGACTACGACCTGGCCCTGGCCGGACTCGAACGCGAGCTGCGGCGCCCCACCGAGGCCCTGGAGCCCCGCGCCCGCTGGCTCACCCAGCGCCTGGCCCAGTGCCTGCAGGCCTCGCTGCTGCTGCGCCACGCGCCGAGCGAGGTGGCCATGACCTTCTGCCGCACGCGGCTCGGGGTCGAGGCCGCCCCGGTCTACGGCGTACTGCCCGGCGATGCGCCGCTGGCGGCGATACTGGCGCGGATCGGCGACTGAGCCCGCGCCAGGCCGGGAATCGCCTCGGCGGGCACCGGCCGCGACAGGCCGAAGCCCTGCACATGGGTGCAGCCGAAGCGGGCCAGCAGGCCCAGGCAATCCAACTCCTCGACCCCCTCTGCGATCACCCGGATACCCAGGCGGCGACCCAGCAGCGCTACCGCCTCGACGATGGCGGCGTCCTGGGTGTCGTCCTGCAGGTGGCGCACGAAGCTGCGGTCGATCTTGAGCTCGCTGATCGGCAGCATCTGCAGCCGGGAAAGGGACGAAAATCCGACACCGAAGTCGTCCACCGACACCTCCAGGCCGGCCAGGTGCAGCCGGGCGGCGATTTCCGAGCCCAGCAGCTCATCGTCCATGGCCGCGGTCTCGGTGATCTCGAGCACCACCGGCGGCGACGCCCCCGGGATGCGGTGGCGGGTGCGGGCCAGCAGGTCCGGCGCCATCAGGTCATCGGCGGTGACGTTGACCGACATCGACAGCGCCAGGTCCAGGCGCTGCCAGCGCTCGGCATCGGCCAGCGCCAGCTGCAGCACATGACCGGTCAGGCGACGGCTCTGGCCGGGGGTGAGCATGGGCAGGAAGCTGGCCGGCCCGATCAAGCCGATCTCCGGATGGGCCCAGCGGACCAGGGCTTCGACGCCGCTCAGCCGACCGCTGACGAGTTCGAACTGAGGCTGGTAGTGCAGGGTCAGCTCGCCCTGCTCGAGGGCCCGCTCCAGTTCCTCGGCGGAGAAGAAGGGGTCGCTCTCGGGCACGATGGCCGGCTCGCGGCCGAAGCGCAGCCCACCCAGCCGCTGGCGCAGCTCGGCCAGCCGCATGGGCTTGTCCAGGGAGCCCAGCATCTGCAGCCCCAGGGTCTGCCCCACGCGCTCGGCGATGCGCGAGATCTTGCGTTCGACGCCGCCCAGCAGCAACACCCAGCCGGGGTACTGCTGCTCAGCCAGCTTGCGCAGCAGGGCGATGCCGTCCGGGTCTTCGGACTCCAGCCCCATGATCACCAGTTGGGGCCGACAGGCGGCGACCTCGTCGAGCAGCGTCACGGTGCGCCGACAGCAGCGGCTCTCCATGCCCAGCAAGTGGAGCTGCAGCGACAGGATGGCCACCACGTCGGGGTCCTCATCGAGGACCACCGCCAGGGCGCGCTCTTGGTTCGGCTGATCGTGCATCGGCAGGGTGTCCGCTCAGGCAACAGCCATGAGGCTAGCACTCCCGCGGCCAAGCATCACCGCAATCCGGGACTTGCTGTCAACGCAGCCCACCTTCAGCCGATGGGGCCGAGCACCACACGCAGCGCCAGCGCCAGCAGAATCACGCCGGTCAGGCGGTGAATCCAGTGGGCCCTGGCCTGCAGCCAGGGCAGCACCCGAGAGTGCGACAGGGACACCGCCACCAGCACGTACCAGCCGCCGTCGATCACCATGGCGGTCGCCACGATGATCGCCTTGGCCGCCAGGCTCATCTCCGGCGTGACGAACTGGCTGAGCAGGGCGATGAAGAACAGGATCAGCTTGGGGTTGCCCAAGGCCACCAGCAGTCCTTCGCGGGCCGCCTGGCCGCGGGTGGTGGCCATACCGCTGGCCTCCAGGGTTCCGGCCCGCCCGGCCCGCAGAGCTTGGATGCCCAGCCAGGCCAGGTAGGCCGCCCCGGCCCAGGTGATCAGTTGGAACAGCAGCGGGAAGCGCACGATCAGCGCCCCCAGCCCCCACACCGTGAGCAGGGCATAGAAGCCCACCCCCAGGGCATGGGAGAGCGCCGCGACCACTCCCGGGGCGCGACCGCCACCGAGGGTGTGGCGCAGCACCAGTGCCAGGCTGGGGCCCGGCGACATGGCCCCCATGGCGCACACCGCCACCAGCGACATCCACAGCGTCAACGGCATCCTTGTCTCTCCTTGCAGGTAACGCGCCTTCGGCCATCCTGGCGGCTCAGCGGTGGAACTGCCCTTCGCGCTCGGGCTGCCAGAGGATGGCATCGATGCGCAGCGTCGCCTCGCCACCGTCCGGCAGGGGCCAGTCGATGGTGTCGCCGATGCGCAGGCCGATCAGGCTGGCACCGATCGGCGCCATCACCGACAGGCCGTCCTCGGTGGCAGCCAAAGCGTGGGGATAGACCAGGGTGCGAATCATCTGCCGGCCGCGGGTCAAGTCGGTGAACTGCACCTGGCTGTTCATGCTGACCACGTCCTCGGGAATATCCTCCGGGTCGATGACCTCACCCCGCTCCAGCTCGGCTTCCAGCAGATCGGCCACGAAACGATCCCTGTCGCTCGCCGCGTCGATCAGGCGCTGCAGCCGCTCGGCATCGAGACGGTTGATGATGATGGGGGGACGGGACGACATACGATCTCCTCTGCCAGTCAACGCTATGTGTACGCAACACCGACCGTGCAACAAAAACAGTCCTTCGCCCGCAAGCGGGAGAAGGACTGTGGCTTGGAAACCATCATAAGCCCAAGCGGCGGCCCTGTCAGGCCTTATCTCGTCGTGGCCCGCGACGGCGTGTCGCAAGCACCACCCCGCCCAGCAGCGTCAGCGCTACCCCGACGAAGGCCACCGGGTTCCAGGCCTGCAGGCCGAGCAGCGCCAGCACCAGTCCCAGCGCGACCAGCCCTGCGGCGAACCACTTCACCCCCATGTCCGGCTCCTTGCTTCGTGTGATCAACGATACATCGCCCGGCCCCGGGCGACGCGCCGACGAGGCCTTGTCGCCCAAGCCCAGAACTGGGCAGGGGCGGCCTCCCCTCTGCGGCCGTAACCGTCCTCAGCTAAGCACAGCCAAGCCCTTGCTGACCATGCCCCCTTCATCCCTGCCCCTCGGACCGCGCCTCCAGTGAGACAGATTCCGGGATCACCTACCCGCTGACCACGGGGGCACCTACCAGGCGGCTCGCAACCAGAGCTCGCAGATTAAGGAACAGTGTTTACAAACAGCGTTTCTCTACTAATCTATAAGGTAGGGACGTGCCAGGCGGCACTCGACGACAACACCGCCGGCACGCACTGTAAGCCCCTCAACCGGTATCAAAGAAATGCGTCCTGGCGCGGCGACCCGCAAGGGTCGTGCAAGGAGGGAACGAGATCATGAACATCAGTTTTGCCGCCCCATGCCGGCCCCACTGGCAGCACATCCACGCCGACTGGTGGCAGGACGATCAGGGCAACGACATTCATCGCGTCGAGGTCGACGACGAAACCCTCTACCATTGCCATCTGGCCGGATCACCGCTGCCCTGGGACGCCGTGACCAATAGCCTGGATGGGGCCATGGCCGCCTGCAGCAAAAAGCCGTCGCTGAATCATCGCCCGGCGCCAACAGGGCAAGAGCTGAATGACGAGGATCGGCACTGCCAAGGATGACCTCTCGGAGCACCGAAACAGTAGGGGTAATAACAGGAAGGGGAAAACACGAACAGCCGCCCATAGGCGGCTGTTTCTTCTGGGGTGGTACCGGCGGTCGGACTCGAACCGACAAGGGCTTGCACCCGGCGGATTTTGAATCCGTTTTTCGACAACTCCAGGCCGCGCTTGCTACGGGCTTTTGTCGATTAATCAATAGCTTGAAATTTTACACTGGTTACACACACAGCATCGACTTGCTGCCGTCTGCGACCAAACTGCGACCACATTGCACCAGCCTACGCAGCGGACGAGCGTCCGCTGCGTAGGTGACGGCGCTATCGCAGGCCATTTTCACAATGGATCTAAGACCAAGGGATGTTCTGGTGAAGTCAGAGCGGACACATTTTCAAGCCGCAGCTGACAATTCAATCTCCCTTGGCATCTGGTAGCCTAGGTTTAACCAGCCACAGCTGGCTCCAAACTTCTCTTCAATTGCGTGTCGTGGTAGCTTAGCATTAGGCGATATATATTCCGGCCGTGGATCTAGGTGCTGTATGAAACTTGAAAAGATTCGTCTTTGCAATTTCCAGTCTTTTGGAGCGCAGCCAGAAGAGCTCGGACTAGATGATATTTCTTTCCTTATTGGCCCCAACGGCTCAGGCAAGACAGCTGCACTCCAGGCGCTATGCCGCTTGTTTGCTTTCGATCCATCCTTGCGCCGCATCCTGCGAACTGACTTTCATGTCCCCTTCGATGAGACGAAGGTGCCGGAAGAGCGCCAGCTCTGGATAGAAGCCGACTTTTTATTCCCGGAGCTTGTAGAAGATGAAGACAACAGCACCGTTGCTCCTCACTTTGGCCACATGCGGCTCGATGAGACGGATGGCATACCGCGTGTGCGTTTTCGCCTCAGTGCCATCATGGGGCCGGATGGCGACATAGAGGAAACCTTGGTCTATGTCTTGGACATCAATGCAGATGGTTCTCCGCTCAACTCAGCGCAAGTTCCCCGATCTGAGCGAAACCATATCTATGTCCACTACTTGCCAGCCCGCCGTGACCCAGCTGATCACATTGCCTACGGCGCCAATGCATTACTCGGGCGCATGTTGCGCGCGGTAAACTGGGATGCAGAGCGCGATGTTATCAAGGGTCTCACTGACCAAATCAGCGACAGTTTGGCGGCCAACCCATCGGTAGATGCATTTAGCAAAAGCTTGAAAGCGGCTTGGGACACTTTGCACAAGGGCAGTTTTTTTACCGACCCGAAAATCACCTTCGCGTCCTCTGAGGTCGAGGCCTTGTTGAGGCATATGTCGGTCTCCTTTTCGCCCGGGCACGATGAGCAGCTGGTGGACTTCTCACGCCTGAGTGATGGCCAAAAGTCGATGCTATACCTGTCCCTCGTGCTGTCGTCACAGGCCATAGGTCGCGCCGTACTAGCCGGAAAAAACAAATCTTTCGACGCTGACAAGTTGCGGCCACCTGTCTTTACACTGGTTGCAGTGGAAGAGCCGGAGAACAGTCTTTCACCCCATTACCTCGGGCGCATCATCAATGCTCTAGGTTTGATGACCGGAAACGGCGACGCCCAAGCGCTGATTGCCACTCACGCACCGTCGATGCTGCGGCGCGTTGCTCCTGAATGGATCCGGTACCTGCGTCTGACCGAGGGGCGAACAACGCGCGTTACTCATATCCAATTGCCCGACACCGCGGACGAAGCACACAAGTTTGTGCGCGAGGCTGTACAAGCCTTTCCGGAAGTCTATTTTTCTCGCCTTGTGGTTCTGGGGGAGGGCGACAGCGAAGAAATCGTCCTTCCTCGACTACTTCAGGCCAAAGGTGTTCCTGTTGATGAGTCGTCAGTCTCGATAGCGCCCTTAGGAGGACGTCACGTTAATCACTTCTGGCGCCTACTGTCTGCCCTGAAAATTCCTTATCTGACGCTGCTTGATCTTGATATCGCGCGCCATCAGGCCGGCTGGGGACGAATCAAGTACGCGAATGATCAGCTGGGTAGATATCAGCTAGATAAAAAGCTTCCTGAGAATTACGGGATCCCAAAGTGGGACTCAACAAAATATATGGTTCGGGACTTCGCCAACTATCTTAAGGCGCTAGAGGATCGAGATGTGTACTTTTCGTATCCCATGGACCTCGATTTCGCGATGCTACTCGCCTACCCAGACGCCTACAACGTAGTAAGAGATAATCCCGATGAGTCAACGATAAAGGCTGTCCTCGGAAAAAGCCACCACGATGCAAGTCAATACAGCGACGACGAACAGGGACTGTTTGGCACTTATCACAAAAGTTTCAAGCTTGGCAGCAAACCGGCAGCGCATATCGATGCTCTTGCCAAGCTCAGCGATGTGGACCTGCTCGCGAACATGCCCGAATCGCTCGGACGCTTGGCCGATGCCGTGATCGCCACACTCGAGGAGTTACCCGAGTGATAACAGTCGATGCATGGCAGCCCGCAGATGGACTAACCCTTGAGCCTAACGCCCTGCGAGCAGCTAAGGAGCAGGTTCACAGTCTTGCTCTTACGGCTGGCCCAGGTGCGGGAAAAACTGAAATGCTTGCGCAGCGTGCAGATTTCCTTCTGCGCACAGGTACCTGCCGCTATCCCAAACGAATCCTAGCTATCTCATTTAAGGTCGACGCTAGCAGCAATTTAAAAGAGCGAGTGAAGCACCGCTGCGGCTCTGATTTGGCCTCGCGGTTTGACAGCTACACCTTTCACGCTTTCGCCAAGCGTATTATTGACCGCTTTCGGCTAATACTAACGGGTGAGGACGCGTTGGATGCTGGGTACAAAATTGCTGACCGGAAACCAGGATCTTCGCGTAGCCTCATCGAATTTTCCGACTTGGTTCCGCTGGCCATCCAGATTCTTCAGAAATCAGAAATAGCACGTAATGCCATCCGCCAGACCTACAGCGACGTCTTTCTGGATGAGTTCCAGGACTGCACCAATCTGCAGTACAAGCTTCTTAAGCTCGCGTTTCAAGACACCAGCATTCGCCTTACCGCCGTGGGCGATACCAAGCAAAAGATCATGGGCTGGGCAGGTGCCCTAGACGGGATCTTCCAGGCTTTCTCGGCCGATTTCGCAGCGATACCACTCAACATGTACCGCAACTTCCGTTCAAAGCCGCGCCTGCTGCGCCTGCAGAACGAAATTATCCGGGTACTCGACCCTGCATCCGTGATGCCAGATGAGCAGCTTGCCGGTGATGAGGGTGAGGTACACGCTTGGCGCTTCGAAGACAGCCGCAAGGAAGCTGAATATATAGCAGACTTGATTGATGGCTGGATAAAGACCGAACAACTACCGCCAGCGGAAATCGCAATCCTCATTCGCATTCAGCTTGACCTATACGCTGACCATCTCATGGCGGCATTAGAGGCAAGAGGCATTCCTTACCGCAATGAGCAACAAATTCAGGATATCACGGTCGAGCCCGCCGCCCGTTTGATTGTGGACTATCTGTCCTGCCTCTACGGGCAGCGTGAACCCAAAGCCTGGATTCGATTAATGAATCAACTAGTTCCTTTCGCGGATGAAGACGTTCAGTCGAATGCACGCAAAGACCTTGATCGACTAATCAAGGAACAACGAAAAGAAGCAGCCATTGCCGCCCTGTTCGCGGAGCCTTTTTCTGGCTGGTGGGAATTTTTTCGAGCCTTCTTGAAGCAAATCAGTCTCGAAACCCTTGTAGCGCTTTCGCCGGACTATGAGACCCATGATCGACTCAACGAGGTCGTCCGAAGCACCAAAGCACGCATAAACGAGCTGCTCAAAACGGAATCCGATTTACCTAAAGCCCTTGGACGGTTTTCAGATGACCAGGCAGTACGCATCCTAACCATTCACAAGAGCAAAGGCCTTGAGTTCGATTCGGTCATCATCATGGCCGTTGAAAACGAAATTTTCTTTGGTGACCAAGATGAAAACCGTTGCGCGTTTTTTGTTGGGGTGTCGCGGGCCAAGAGGCAACTTGTTCTAACCCATGCGGACCGACGGGAGCGCCCCGTGGGGCATACCAACCGCTGGGATGTACAGCGTTCTGCTCAAACTGAGTACTTAGGCTATGCCTCGCCGTTCGTGAGGTAATGGTTACCCCGCCTCATTAACGAGGGCCCTAATCGGCCGTCTGAAGCTGCTGGCCGGTGCCTTCTCACCCCATAACCGGAAATTAGTCATCTTTGATTCGTCATAATACAAACTCAACACTATTTCTGAAAAGGAAGAACATCCGCTCGGGTAGCTCGCCCTGGCCTCGCGCCATTTCGCTTGAGCTTGAGAGGCACAACGTTATCTCCAGCCTCAGGCTGCGAACTCAGGTACCCAGGGGGTAAGTTGCAAAGCATCTCAATGGTTTCGGGCGGAAGACCAATCTGATGTACCAGCTCAGCACGCTCAAAGATTCCGTTATCAACCAAAAGATGCGCACCGCGCATCATCAACTTGGGCTGCTCAAACGCAAGAGCATCATCGCCTGGCTCGCCTTTCGTCCATTTGCGTGCCGAGCGCCCCTTCCACAGCCTCAATTCGAGCTGCTCATTGAGGAGTGACAAATCACGACAGCGCATGATCATCGAGGCTACCGAGACCTTCCAGCGCGGCTTAAGTGAAAGTAGGTTGTCAAGCGTCGGCCACACTACCTCTTGGGAGAAACTTTCAGGCGGCATCAAAAAGGCACTAGCAAAGCGGTGAGCCTGAGCTTCTAAAAGATCATACAGCTCGTTTTTCGCATATTGGGAGGCCGGTATTCTGGAGTGAAGAACGACATGTCCAAGCTCATGCGCTGCATCAAAGCGGTTGCGAATTGCATTCGATTTATCTTCAGCAATAAGAACATACGGACGACCATCCAGAACTGACACATGGGAAACACCGTCCATCTTGACGTGCCCCAGGGTTGCACGGGTACAAATAATACCCGCATTCTCCATCACCTGGATGACATTCGGGATTGGAGCCGTACCGAGCTTCCAAACCTCGCGACACTCCCGCGCAATTTCCTCAATTTCCTCATCGCTAATCAGCCGGCAATCGTCGGTATCTAGCATTGGCACATTAACATCAGGCCAGTCCATCGCACCTTGAAAGAAGTCCGAGATTTCTTGAAGCCAGGCCAAATATAGCTGAGACCTTTCGCGCGCCTGTTTGTAAGCAGCCGCTTGGTTGCGAAAAAAGTAAGGGCGCTGTTTATCTTCATCTGCAGTGGGCACTGGCCTCAAAAACCACATGCGAGAAACACTAAATACGCGACACAAGCGATCAAATGACTCAGCCTCAGGCAGCTGGGAACCTTTCTCCCAAGCCGAAACGGTACTGGAAGAGCGCCCAATCTGCTCTCCCAGCTCCGCCAGGGTTAAATTGTGGACCGTGCGCAACTGGTTCAATCGCTGGCCCTGGAATCCCTCAACCCCTGTTCTCATGTCACTCGCTTCCGCCTTCTTCACTTTGGTCCCTAGACTCAGCGTGGCGCATCCTATCACGCAGGGTCGGGTAGGCAATATCCTCAAGCCCGTCGCCTTGCTCATCGTAATGCTGCCAGAGCTGGTTCACATCCATAAACAGATGAAAGCCCGTCCGAGGGTCGCTATATGGTACCGCGACGGCCATGCCAACAGGGCTGCTGTGGTCAGTTTCTGACCACTTGGCTACATAAGGCAGCAGCAAGGCATGGAGTGAATCTTGGCTAGGCCCCAGAGGCGATGCAGAGGAGCTAAAAAGGTCAGGGTGCTGCCTTTCCAGCCTTTTGTTGATCAGAGCCAACAAACGCCTAAAACCAGCATCTCGAATGGGAGGAGTCCTACCCATTGTGATTATGCTGGTTGTGACCTGCAGGCTACCCGCGCGGATCAGCGCATAATGCCCACCTGCTGGCCGCGTTGATTGGTTGCTCACCTCGAAGCCCTCATCCTCTGGCAACCCCAGCAGCGCCTCCTGCACCATGTAGTGGTGGGATTGCGGACCAGGCCCTGCCAGAGGCACTTCCTGATAGGTAGCTTTGAGGTGGCGATCGCTCTCGTTGAACGCCACCTCGATGCTCTCAAGTACCCTCTGAAGGTGGTTGCGAGGCAGTTCCTGGCAGATGAAACGGCTGATTTCTTCTTGATTCACAACGGCTCCTCGGGTTGCAGGCAGCGATTTCTGCAATACGGATTATAGGCGCTTTTTTTCCTGTTATCCAGAACCGTGGCGATAATCCCAGCCATGTAGAGCCCGAGATCAGTAGCGAGCTAACGTTCCCACTCCCGAGCCACCGCTCATCAGGCTCACAGCTTCGCCAGGCGCAACGCAGTTGGCCACAACCAGAAGCAGCTTGGGGATGAGGACTGTGGACAGCAGCCCCATGAGCTGCCAGCTTCATCAAGATCGGTTATGCCGCATATGGGAGTCGCCGGCCACAAGGGGTATCATGACGGCATGGGGCTAAGCCCAAGCAACGAGCTGTTAAGGAATCCAAGAGCACATGCCAACACTGCGATGGTTAACCCGAGATGAAGATGTACGTGCTACCGAGAAAGTTCCCTACCGATTGCTCGAAGCGGCACCGGAGTTAAGCTACGGTGACCAAGAGGCAGGAAATATGCTCATTCAGGGAGATAACCTCGACGCCTTAAAGGCCTTGCTGCCCTATTACGCTGGGCAAGTGAAGTGCATCTATATTGACCCACCTTACAATACTGGATCTGCCTTCGAGCATTACGACGACAACTTGGAGCATTCAAAATGGCTGGCCATGATGTGGCCTCGCTTGGAACTGCTACGCGAGCTACTAGCGGAAGATGGGTCGATTTGGGTAAGCATTGATGATCGAGAAAGCCATTACCTTAAAGTCATCATGGATGAGATTTTTGGCCGAAAGTGCTTTCTCGCGAATGTAGTGTGGCAAAAACGCTACTCGCGTGAAAATCGTGGCGTCTTGGGGGATGCACATGAGCACATCCTCGTTTATGTAAAAAATGAATCACTGTTTAGGCCTAGAGCCAACAGGATACCCCTAGATGAAAGGCAGGCTAAAGTTTATAAAAACCCTGACAACCCACATGAAACTGATCCTGCAAAGAGGTGGCGCGGGCTTCCAATGACTGCGCAAGGCTATCGACCAAACCAAATGTACAAAATAGTAGCACCTGATGGGAAAGTTCATTACCCACCAGAGGGGCGCTGTTGGTCAATGATTGAAAGTGAATTCAAAAAAAAATTGGCTGACAATCGAATATACTGGGGTAAAAACGGGGACGCAGCACCGAGTGTGATCCGCTTTCTTTCGGAAGTTCCTGGAGTTGTGCCTTGGACATGGTGGCCACACGATGATGCTGGACATACAGACGAGTCAAAAAAAGAAAGCATAAGGATATTTGGCGGCAGCAATACTGCCGACACTCCAAAACCAGAGCGACTGATGCAACGCATATTACAAATAGCATCAAATCCTGGCGACCTAATTCTTGATAGCTTCCTTGGCTCAGCTACCACTACCGCTGTGGCCCACAAAATGGGCCGTCGATACATTGGTATTGAGATGGGCGATCACGCAGTTACACACTGCCTTCCCAGACTCAAAAAAGTCGTTGATGGTGAGCAAGGAGGAATATCAGAAGAACAAAACTGGAAAGGAGGTGGCGGCTTCTGTTTCTATCGACTTGGCCCTTCCGTATTTACAGAAGATGGTCAAATTCAGCCCGACATCAAATTTCCGGTGTTGGCAGCACATATCTGGTTTACCGAGACGGGCACCTCATGGTCGAAGCCGAATGATCAGACGCCGTTCCTCGGCAGCCATGATGGCCATGGCTATGCACTTTTATACAACGGCATTCTAGGAGATAAAGCGGCTTCCAATGGCAACGTGCTTACTCGAAAGACACTAGCCGTGATTCGTGATGCACAAGGCGGCTTTGAAGGCCCCATGACCATTTATGGCGAGCGCACAATGCTATCAGAGGCGACGCTCAACGCTGAACAGATCGAGTTTAAGCAAACCCCTTACGATGTTAAGGCGCGCACATGAAGTTAAAGGATTACCAACACGCCTCGCTCGACACGCTACAAGCGTACTTGGAAGAGGCGAGAATTATTGGCCCGCGAGAAGCGTACAAAAAAATCACTGAAAAGCCTGAGGTGGCTGCTCGGCTACGTGGCTATCCAGCGAAGTACACACCGATCAAAACGCTTCCAAATACGCCTTATGTTTGCCTACGCCTACCAACCGGCGGCGGTAAGACGATTCTCGCCGCTCACTCGATAGCCGTGGCAAAAGATGCTTGGGTGGAGAAGGACTTCCCCTTGGTGCTGTGGCTCGTACCCACCAACACTATTCGTTCGCAAACGGCTGAAGCGTTAAAGAACCCTCGCCACCCCTACCGAAAAGCGCTGGACGAGGCGTTCGGTGGGCGCGTGCGCATTTTTGATATCGGAGATTTTACCCAGATCAAGCCGCATGACCTTCGCTCGAACCTATGCGTGGTGGTAGGCACCATTCAAACACTGCGCGTTAGCAATACCGATGGGCGAAAAGTCTATGCCCACAATGAGGAAATGGAGCCACATTTTTCAGCGGTTCCTCCCCAGACGCCGGGGCTAGAGCGCACCGAGAAGGGCAATATAAAATTCAGCTTCGCTAACCTGATGCACCTTCACCAACCGCTGGTCATCATGGACGAAGCCCATAAGGCCGGTTCCAAGCTCAGTCAAGAAGTTTATGAGCGAATCAATCCAACGGCACTCATCGAGTTTACCGCCACGCCCAAGGGATTTAACAATCTACTTCATTCAGTGACGGCCCAGGAGCTGAAAGATGAAGAGATGATCAAAATGCCCGTGGTGCTGGATGAGGCTGAGACATGGCAAGGTGCGGTTAACTCAGCCATTTTGAAGCGTGCCGAGCTGCAAGAGCACGCTGAACGCGACCGGGAAGCTTACATTCGCCCTATCGTGCTCTTCCAGGCACAAAAAAAAGGAGAAGAGGCCACCGTGGAGGTGCTGAAACAGCACCTTATCGATAACGAGAATATTGACCCGAATAAAATCGCCGTGGCAACGGGCGCGCAGCGTGAATTAGACGGTATCAACCTATTCAAGCCGGATTGCCCTATCGAGTATGTCATCACTATTGAGGCGCTTAAGGAGGGCTGGGACTGCTCGTTTGCCTATATTTTCTGCTCGGTGGCCAACATTCGCAGCTCAACCGATGCTGAGCAGCTCCTGGGCCGTGTGCTGCGCATGCCTTATGCCCAGAAACGTAAAGAAAAAGTGCTCAATAAATCTTACGCCAAGCTAGTGTCAAAGCACTTTTCTGAGGCGGCCCATAGCCTACGCGATAAACTCGTTGATATGGGCTTTGAAGAGAGCGAAGCAGAGGACAATATCGAAGCCGAACAGCTCGGCCTTGATGATGGCTTGTTTGGACGCCAGCCTCGCCCACGCCCGACAATGAAAGTAGAAATCCAGACCAGTCAGGAAGAAGCCAGCAAGATGAATGCCGCTGTGCCGTCAAAGGTACAAGTGACCTACGACGAGAGCGGCAAGACCCATGTCGAAGTAAAGGGCTTCCTCAAGCCTCAGGAAGCCGACAAGTTAATCAGCTATACGCCTGAATCTCTAAAGCCGAAACTCCAGCAAAGCATCAACGAGCACCACGCTAAATACCAGCACGAGATTCCGCCCTCACAGAAAGGGGAAACCTTCACGCTGCCCCGCTTGATGGCTTACGTACAGGGGGAGCTGGTATTTGGTGATCCTGACATTCTCATGGAGCAACATGAGTGGTCACTTGCCGACCACCCTGCCCGACTGGAGGCGTCCGAATTCAATATCGTGGATACCACGAACACATTTGAGATTGACCTGGACGGCAACCGCGTAACCATTGGTGCTGGCGATACTGCTGAACAGCTCACCATGAACGTAGAGGTTGATGACTGGACCCCAACGAGTCTTGTGCAGTGGCTAGATCGCAAGATACGTACGCCTTGGCTCAGCCAAGCCGAATTACTAGCGTGGCTAAGCGATGTCGTAACCTATCTAACACGTGACCGCGAGCTGAGTCTGTCACAGCTTATGCGCTGCAAATTTATTCTTGCTCGCAAGCTATCCGAAAAAATTCACGGCTTCCGACAAGCCGAACGCGAGAAAGTCTACCAAGCTAGATTATTTGGTTCCGAGGCTCAGGTTGAGGTCTCTTTTGACCACGGTTTTACCTTCTTTGATGAGATGTATGAAGGTGTACCGAAGTACCGAGGGAGTTACAGGTTCAAAAAACATTTCATGGGACCTGACGATGTACCTGCCTTCGACTCAAAGAAAGTCAACGGCGAGGAAGAGCAGTGTGCCTTCATGATCGACTCCCATCCTAGTGTAAAATATTGGACACGCAACGTTAGCAGGCACCCTAATTCGTTCTTCCTCCCTACCTCGACAGACAAGTTCTATCCTGACTTTGTCGCACTTCTAAATGACGGTCGCTTCCTGGTTGTTGAGTACAAGGGAAAAGACCGCACTCCAGAAGAGAGCCGAGACTCAAGGGAGAAAAACCTCATTGGCAAGCAATGGGAAAAAGCCTCCAGTGGAAAAGCAGTTTTCGTAATGGCAACTATTGAAAAGGGTGATCCTAAAGAGATCAGGAATATTATAAACAAAGACATATCCTAACGATATTTTTCCGCTGGGACGTTCACATTCCAGCGGAATTTTCACACCCCCAGAAAATACCAAACATCATTATAATCCTCAGAAAAAAATTCCGAGTCAACTTTTCCATTATCAACATCAAAAAAAGAAATTAAGCACAATTAAGAAATGATAAGATTAAGCTTTCATATATCGCTCGAAAGGCTAAAAAAGCCGCTGGCCAGACTGCCTGAACAGCCAAATATAGCAAAAAACATAAAAAGGAGCGCAAGAAAAACTCATGCGTCATTTTTATGCATGAGACTTTTTCGTTCGTGCTTGACATATTAAAGCTAACGTAGCACATTAATTTTTTTGTTAATTCTTGCGGAGGCTCACTTTCTCCCCAGCTGCTAACGATATCTAGAGCCCCAAGCTGTGAGAATCTAGATACCTTTATTGTAGAAAATGCCCAAAATGCCGCACGCAGCAAATAAATTAACGCTCCGACAAAGAAAAGCAGCAACACGGTAGAAAACAACTTATCATCATCACCTTTCCATAAGTCAGGAAGTACTGATGAGAGCACTGGCACCAGCGCTGTAATAGCAGCAAGATAAAGACCAGCTTTGCTATCAGCCCCTCTGCGCCGTTCCTGTTCAGCATCAAATAAACGACGCGCCTCATCAAGTGCAATTTCTGGGTTTTGTGCCAACTCTGCATTCCTGATCTTTTTTATAAGCTCTTTTTCATTTGACTTTTGATTTTCCACCTCCTCATTAGAAGCTTTCTCCAGAATTGGCCAAAAAAAATTAATTACTTTCCTCACAAGCAATTCCCTCGAGCTCATCAACAATTGCACTTGCTATTGGATAGCCAGTTAGATTTTCAATCCATGCCCATTGTCCATTTGGATTAACCTCCAAGAACCATAGTTTATCTTGCTGATCGCAGATAAAATCTATAGCTGCATAGCGGAGATTTAACCTGCGCATAAGCTCAAGGCATTTTTCGTTTATTTCATTAGGGAGTTGAATTCTAATGTGCTCGAGATCAGATCTACTATTTTTCCTCCAATCGACTTGAGTCTCTTCATTAACTTGTGAAAAAATGGCGGTAGAGAACATCCTTTCTCCAACAACGGTCACTCTCACATCATATTTTTTCACAATCTCAGTTTGAACGATCAAAGGTGCTGTTGCAATAGCTTCAGCGTCCTCATCTCTAATTTCATCCAGCCTTGTAGTGAAAATAACTTTCTCTTCTTCACCGGCGAGCAATGCCTGACGCAGCGGCTTTCCGATGGTTGTCCCCATTTCGGTTGTTTTTTTCACTACATGTAAGTCATTTGTAATTTTGGTAAAGGGCACTTTAAGTCCGATTTCATGGGCAATAAGAATCTGCCTAGGCTTATCTTCAGCAAGAAAAATATTTGCAGGGTCGTTCAACCAAGCACCGCTTAATCGTGCATACAAACTCTTGAGAAAGCTAACCCACTCTGCTTCAACATAATTTTCTTCATTTGTACCATGTACAGCCTCAGGTATACCAGGCCGCCGAAAGTAAGCGGAACCAACATTTCTTCCTAGGATGCATTTTTCCCCAAATGAGATTGACCATGAATTTTTCGGGTAAGCGTCCATAGTACATAGCGCCTGGGGGAGGAACTCGGTATTAAGCCTGAAATAGGCTACCCCCCTTTTCTTGAGCTCAGCAACCACATAGTCTGTTGTTATATCTCGACAGTTAGTTACCAATAGTATCATTCAGCATCTCCTAAACTGCCTTTTGCAATTACCTTTTATCTCTAACTCATCTCAAACCGGTAAAGGCGCCTCCCTCCTTTTCCCTCAGCTTTCTTAGATGTCACGCTTTGTTCACGGAGAGCTTCAAAGTTATCGTCAGACTCTTGGACGGTATCTGTCTTGGTTATCAGCTGTAAAACTTCGTTAAAAAAAGGTGGGTGATCATCGTCTCTTTCTATCTGCTGCTCGGTCTTTGTCACTAATTGTAGAGAAAATGGGCTTTCATCATCTTCCTCCTCATTAACCTTTGTTTTGGTTATTAATTGAGGAATAGCCCCTTTCGAAATTATTGGGACTTTACCTATTTCTGTTTCTACAACCCACATATCCATCTCATCGCAATAATAGCCTGGAATGCTGCTTTCGGTCGTTCTGGCGATTGCAGACTTCGCAAGAAAAGGAGTTACTGAGCTTTCCGGGGTTCTTTCAGGCTGCATAACTTGACCTAATTTCCATTTTGATTTAAAAATCATGAAAAATTTTAAACTGTCAACAAGGCAATATCGTCAATGTACTTTACATAGCAAAAAAAGTAAATGAAACAAGATGGCGCTGCCCCAACGGACAGCGCCGTTTCTATATCGTGGAACACATTTACAAAAACCCCGCCTCCGCAAACGATTGATACCCATCGCCGCCAACCACCACATGGTCGATGACCCGGACCTCCACCAGGCCCAGTGCTTCCTTCAGGCGCTGGGTGATGCGCCGGTCCGCATCGCTGGGTTCGGGATCGCCCGAGGGGTGGTTGTGGACTAGGATCACTGCGGCGGCGTTCTGCGCCAGAGCTCGCTTGACCACCTCGCGGGGGTAGACGTTGGCCGCGTCGATGGTGCCGCGGAACAGCTCCTCAAATTTGATCACCCGATGCTGGGTGTCGAGGAAGATGGCACTGAACACTTCGTGCTCGTAATCCTGCAGCAGGATCTGCAGGTACTCGAACGCCAGCGCCGGCTGGGTGATCTTGCGTCCCCGGGCCAGGCGGCGGCGGGCAAAGGCCTGAGCGATGCTCAAGAGCTCCGCTTCGGTGACCGGGGCGGTGACGTGATAGGTGCCGGCGACTTCGCCGGCACTCAGCTTGCGATGGTGCATGGTGTCTCTCCTCAGGCGGCCATGACCATGGCCATGCGGCGCTCCAGCTCCTCATAGAACGCCTCCACTCGCTCGGCGATGGTGCGGATCATCACCTCGTCCCGATACGCTCGTTTTACGAAGAGCGGCATGCCAGGCCAGTAGCTGACGAAGTCGATCCACTCCCGTTCACTGACCCAGAGGCCGCCCTGGCACTGAGCGACATGCTCCTGAGGCACCTCGCCATCCAGCAGCAGTTCGATCTGGATCTTGGGCAGCTTGGTCTTGATCTCGGCAAGGCCGTTGCTGTCCACCAGACAGTCAGGGGAGTAGCCCACCCCGTGATTGAGGATGATGCCGACCTGCTCTAGGCGGGGCAGGCCAGTCGCCTCCTGATAGAGCTCCCTTGCCACCGGCTCCAGCTCATGGCCGCGCTGGGTATGGGCATTACCTTGGAAGGCATCCGAGGGTTCCCCGGTGATCCGCTCACCGATCAATTGATGCATGTAGCTGATGGCCCCGGTGCCGAAGCCTCCAGGCCCCTTGCCCTTGACCAACAGGGTCTTCAGCTCGGACATGGTGACGATGCCGAGACGGGCGGCGTGCCACTCGGGCGTGCCCTGTTCTAGTGTCAGGATCTGCATGACGATCTCCTTGGTGACATGACGGCATAGCGGCGAGGGCAGACCCCTCGCCGTTTGTCAGTGACGTTGATGGTTGGGTAGGACCCGCTTCTGCAGGGAGGCGCGTAGCTTGTCGAAATCACTGCGGGGGACCCGCTCGACGTCGCCGTACTTGCCGACGAACCACTCCTGGGTGGTGACGGGACAGGCAGTGATCAGCTGCTTGAGCTGAGCCGCCTGGAATGCGGTGACCACCTTCACCGCTGGCGCAGCACCGTGGCCGTTATCGTCCTGTCCGCGGGTGGTGATGTTGAGCAGTGCACACAGCACGTAGCGCTTGCCATAGCTGGTGGAGGAGCCAAACGCCTGCACGGCGTTCTTGTTGCCACTCACATCCGCCGGCAGCAGCATGCTGGTCTCTTCCCGATGCCCCTCCTGATGCATCAGTACGCCGGTGACCTGGATGCCCCGCTCCTGGGTCTGAATGCGGAAGCTCACCGCGAAGCCGTGGTGCTGCATGATGGGTCGCACGGTGTCGACGATGTCCTCGAGCGTGGCATAGCCGCCGTTGTTGCCCTGACCTCGCTCGACGATGCTGGGTAGCTCCGTCTGCATGGCTGCCATGGCGGCGCTGTAGGCCATCAGTGCCTGACGGTCGAGGACACGCTCCTGCATCTGCAGCAGGCGCTCCATCTTGTCGATATCGACGTCGGGGTTAAGCGCTGCTCGCTCGATCACCTGGATGATCGCCGTGCTCTCCTGCAGCGGCTGGGGTGACTGACGGGGCGATAGCGGAGTGTTGTTCTTGCCGTGCTCGGGATGAATGGGCGTTGCCATGGTGATCTCCTTACAGGTAACGATGGATGACGTCATGGAGCTGATCCGCCGGGACCGGCTCCAGCGACACGACCACGCGGTAGACCTGGCCCTTGGCCAGCACGTGGGTGTGGGTTTCTCGCTCACCGGCACCCAGCAGCTGACGAGTCAACTGGGTCAGGGCGCGGCAGATCTCGAATGGCATGGGGGGTTGCATAAGCACCTCCAGAAACACAAACGCCCGGCCTTTTGAGGGGCCGGGCGCTATGCCTTGATGGGATGGGGAATCAAAAGAGGATGGAATAGACCGCTTAGGACCACCGACAGCGATCAGGCAACCAGTGCCATCGCCGACTCCAGGGCCTTGTCCTTGAGGCTGGCCCCCTGGCCGAACCAGGCAGAGTCCATGCGGTAGTCGTTGCTGCGTGCCCGCTTCTCGTGGTCGACATACTCGGTGATGGCGTTGAGCAGACCCCAGGCCGTGCCCTGCGCGGTGCACAGCTGAGAGCCACGCCCTTCGCCGTGGTAAAGCTTCTGGACGCGGTTGAGGGCACGGTAATTGGGTAGCTTGGAAGGGTCGTCCAGCGGCGCCTCGGTATTGCAGATCACCGACTGGAAGTAGGCCTGCACTTCCTCCTGGCTGACCTTGCGCTCGGCCAGGGTCTTGATGCGGTACATGAAGTCATCCCACTGAGCGACCGAGATCCCCAGCTGCTGCTTGACTCGCTCCGGATTGAACTCGGTGCTGTGGGGCACCTTCACGCCCTGTGCCATGCCATCCACGGCAATGGTCAGGGTGTTGTTGCAGACCACGCGTACCGAGGTGGGCGTCGCCACGGTGGCCAGCGAGCCATCGCAGGACGTCGCCAGCAGCAGGTAGGCGTTGACCTGGTCCTGCCCCTTTAAGGCAGTGCCCAGCCCACTGCGGGCCAGTGCCCAGAACTTTCGACCGCCCTTGAGCACGCCTGCCGTCTCCAGTTCATAGCCGGCGTACTCGGTCAGGTCGCGGTAGAACTCCAGCACCTCCTCAGGCTGGACCACCTTGTAGCGCTGTGAGACCACCGACAGAGGTGCCCGGGTATCCGAGCGATAGAGCACTTTCTGCTCCGGGAAGGAGTGGATGCTGCCTAGGTGTCCCGCGCCATCGGCGATGAAGCGCACCGGTGATTCCTCGATGTGCCAGTCCATGCCGGCCTGCTGCCGCCAGACCTCCAGGGGTTGATGACGTGACAGTTGCTGCCCCAGGCCGTGCCAGGGGGTATCGCCAACGTAAGCCATATGTTCGATCAGATGTGCCATGGGAAATCTCCTCAACGAAAAAAGCCGGCAGATCGCCGGCGGGTTAAATTAGGGGGAAGGAAAAGGGGTCAGTTCAAAACGCGGAAGGCATGGCCACAGCCCCAGCACAGCCAGGGTGTGCCCTCGCCAGGCGGAAACAGGTGCTGAACCATTTGATGCCCGGCAGCCGCTCCGGCGATGCCGCCTGAGGTGGCAGCCATCACCGCAGTGGCGACTCGGCTGAGCGGGAACAGAGCCGAGGTGGCCAGCAGACGACTGGGCGAGTTCAGCGACGCATAGGCGCCCTTGAGAGAGCCGGCCAGGGCACCGGCAGCGGTTCCCAACTTCCGGGCGGTCTCGAGGTGGATGACACGCTGCGAGGTACAGCGCGAGCAGGGTGGGGGCATATCAGATCTCCTGTGCCGATGTAAAAGCCCGGGGAGGACTCAGCTCAAGGGAGTGATATATATCTCAAAAAAGTTTACTGACCTGCGCGATAATCTGAGCGAGTTACAAGCAGCATGAACTCGTGCATATCTCATTGAAAAAATTAGGATTATTTTTTTGAGTTTTCAGGTAGGTTTAGCCCCTCCCCCACCTGGCGACCTCCCGCATGGGGAGCGGGATCAGCCCTCCTCCGGCACCACACTATTCGGAGCCTTTCTTGACGGTTTAGTAATATGCAATGGTAAAAGGATATAAAAATAGGCCTGGGGAGGAGGCCACTAAGCCGACGACCGACCCCTATCCAACCTACCGAGGAGAAGAAATGAATCCGCTAAAAGCGGAAGACCCCATACGGCTTTTATGGCGTTAAAGAACGCCTAACATGAACAGCCCTAACCTGCATGGCTCTGGCCACACCATGGTTCGACATACTGCTTACCTACCCACCAGAGCGAGTTCTTTTCATTGAGACAATGCTGGCGCTTTAGGAGCGCAGCATAGCTTGGCGTCACCTGCCTTTATTCCTATTTTCTTTTTCCAATAACGACCTTCCTCTGGGGACAGAACACGGCCTTCACGCCGTGGGCATGGCCGTGGATGGAGGTTAAGGAGCGATGTCATGATCTTGCCTTTCACAGTCGGGAAACGTCCCCGTAAACGTCACCCTGAGTGTCCTGACCTGCTGCTGTACTGGGAAAACCACTACCGCACAATGCCTGTGCAGTCCCAGCTAGGGCCACTGATCACCAACTACCTAGAAACGACGTACCGCGTCATGACCCAGGCCCGTAGCAGCTGCACACGCCTGCTGGCAGTGCGCCTTGATCTGCGCTTCCCTGCTGAAATGCCGGTGGGGCCACTCCATGCCGATAACGGCGTCATCAGCCGTTTTTTGTATTTCCTCCGATCCGAGCTTGATGATGCCGGTCTCAAGTACCCTCATGACCTGCGCTACGTGTGGTGCCGGGAACAACACAAGAGCGATAAACCTCACTACCATCTGCTCCTGCTTTTCAATGGCGATGCTTATTTCAGCATCGGCGACATGCGCCCCTCTTCTGACGGCGGATATCACAACCAGAACCTGTTTCACCGGATCGTACGGGCCTGGTGCCGGGCCATGGGCTGGCCCTCAGACGCCATGCAAGGGCTAGTGCATGTAGCCAGGGACACCCTCACCGGTGGGCTCTACGCGCAGCACTTCCATAGCAATGATCACGCGACCTTCGCCGAAGTCTTCTATCGGGCAAGCTACCTCTGCAAAGCGCACTCCAAGCCAGTCGGTCAGGGTGTGCACTGCTTCGATGGAAGTCGGCGGTGAGCTGAGACCTCTTATGACCCTATCGGGAGTCGGTGCTAACGATTCACCATGTCATTTTTACAGAGAGGCATTGTTTTCTTTGCTAAAATCGCTATTATAGCGAAAATAGCATGGGTTTTGTACATAAAAATGTTAGATATTGATGCTTGTGAGGGCGCAGCGCGCCTCCCTCCCTTGGGCACTCAAGAAGGGGAGTGGCCTGCTTACGACGAACATTCTCGCTTTGAGTCCATGACCCAAGAGGTCGCTCAACACGTCGAAGTGGTACCTGAAATGGCACGCACGGCGGCGCTATCGGCCATGGCAGTCGCCTGCCAAGGCGTAGTGGACGTCGCCTTTCCCAACGGAAACATCATTCCCACATCGCTCTACCTGCTCACTATTGCGGAAACAGGCGAACGAAAAACGGCGTTAGAAAAATGGTTTTTTCAGCCAATAAGAGATTTCCAAACTGCTAAAAAATCCGACATCGACCACCAGATAAAAACCTACAAAAGGCAGCTAAAAAACTGGCAGAGTGCTGAGAAATCACTTACCAAGCAATGGACAAAAGCCTTTGAGAGCGGCGCATCAACCGAGGAGATTGAACAACGCCAAACTGCGCTAGACGACAACAAACCTGAGCCACCGCGCGACTATCAATTAGTTTATGAGAATGTTACGCCTATCGCGCTGGCCTATGGTCTCTATGACAACATCCCCATGGCATGTCTTTTGTCAAGTGAGGCTGGCAGCATTTTAGAAGGTAAAGCAGTGGACGACTTGCCGATGCTCAACGGCATGTGGAGTGGGTCACCACTTAGCGTTACCCGTCGCACTTCGCCAAGCTTTACCCTCAACGACCCAAGACTAACCGTGGCCCTCATGGCGCAACCAAAGGTCATTGATCGATTTTTGGAGAAGCGCGGCGAAGAGGCAATGGACAATGGCTTTCTGTCCCGCCTATTGGTTATAAAACCTACATCTCTGATTGGATCGCGAGAGGGGAAAGGCCGAGCTATCGACAGCTCTATTTTGAACGATTTCCACCACCGCGTCTCGACGCTTCTCGAAGAATCGTTTGATATATTAGAGCGAAATGATCGAAAGCGCAGTGTCTTGGAGCTCACACCGTCGGCCAAAGAACATTGGCAATATCTTCAACTTCAAACAGAGCGCGCGATGGTTGAGCATGGCCTTTACTACCATGCACGCGGCCATGGCGCTAAGCTCATGGACAACGTGACGCGAGTTGCCGCGATTATCCATACCTTTGAAGGCTATGAAGGGGGTATCGACACGGCACTGCTGGATTATGCGTGGAGGTTTTGCCAGTGCTATTCCCACCAATTCCTACAATACCTGGCCGGCGAACCAGAGATCGTGACAGCAACTAACCAGCTAATAAAAGAGATTCGCCGATTAGGGGATTCTCATGACAGTGAAGAATACCATATTAAGAAATCTCTCCTATCCCAGAAAGGACGTGGCACGCACCTTAGAAGGCCAACTCACTTAAAGGCCGCCATCAGACTGCTGACTCAGCTTGGACATCTACAGGAAGTAACCCGGGGAAACTTGCGGTTTTCAGAAACGATTATTGGAAATGAAGCGCCTGAATTAAAAAACGGCATCGACTATCACTTAGAACAAATACCGAGATACGACGAGCAAGTTTACTTCTTCGAAAGAGGTGGCAGGTACAGTGGCTATAAACGAAAGGAATAGACCAACCTCATCGATCTTTAATTGCGATTGTTCTACCCAATGCGTGGCAATCATGAGCCAACATCATCGCTCCCGCGTCACCGCAATGCCCGACATACGCAGCGTCGTGACCCGCTCTGATAGTTGTCCTTGCCCCGCTCGTAGGCCAATGCCTGCAGGGCGACCTTGCAGCGGCAGGCCGGACAAAGCTCTCCTCCGGCAAGTAAGGCGTCTAAGGTGCACCGGTACGCCCCTAGCGGGAACAGTGGTCGCGGTATGCCAGGCTCAGCAACGCCACCGGTGTCAAGACCGTACAAGCGAACCCGCAGCTGATGGCCAATAAGCCAGAGAGGGCACCGAGTAGCAGACTTTGCCCATCGTAAAGCCACCGGAGGACGTCATCCTCACTAGGATCTCATCGCACGTTGCCGGGGCAGTGGCTGCACAATGCCTGAACACTGGCAAGCAGGGATGCCCGTTCGCTCACAATTGACAGAAAGGGTGAAACTGGACACAAATGCACAGAACCAATACCTTAATGCATTGAAAAACCGCATCGCGTGCGCCAAAGGCTACCTGCTCATGAATGAAGAGACATCGATTGCTACACGACTTCGCAAGCTCATGGAGGAGCAGGGGCTTGGAGAGAACGAGCTGGCCAGACGTTCCCATGTACCACAGCCGACCATCCACCGCATATTGACCGGCGCCAGCAAGTCACCAAGAATCAACAATTTGGAGAAGATCGCTGGTGCATTAGGAACCTCAGTGACTTATCTGGCTCATGGGGGGAGGCACCAGGCTGGCACAGCATCTGTGGGCAAAGCAGGGATCTTACCAGCGATAGCCAACGTCGCTAGCGGTCTTTTCAGCACCGGGCGGGCGGATTCAAGCCCACCACTGTATCAATACCCAATTCTCTCCCTCAGTGACATCATCCCTTCTGCTCAAGCACGAAAGGCTTTAACCTCTCAGCACTGGCAAGTCGAGCCAAGCGGCCACAAGGCCCAGGACCAGGCTTTTTGGCTAAAAATTCAAGGGGATGCTATGTCGGCACCCACTGGGGCCTCGCCCAGCCTGCCTGAGGGTACGCTCGTACTGCTCGACACAGGTTTGCCTGCATCTCCAGGAAAGCTGGTTCTCGCCACCCTACCGGACAGCCCGAAGCCGACTTTTCGGCAACTAATAGAAGATAGCGGCTCTCAGTATCTGAAACCTCTAAACCCAGCTTACCCATTGATTTTATTGAAGAATTTATCCCAGGTAATAGCTGTCGCCGTGGAAGCAAAGACGCATTTATAACCCCCCTCCTCTGGTATGCCCAGCCAATACGCGCCTCATCAATACACAAATGCATTGATCTATTAATGCGTTTTGGTATTATTGCTCTCAGCAACGCCTACCAATGACCCCCCCACAGAGCGGAGGAGAAGAAAAATGGTAGAGGAGCTGCTTCGGCCCGAGCAGGTCGCTAATTGGCTGGGCATGAGCCCGAGCTGGGTGTACGGCAACAAGCACCGCATCGGTTTCGTTCAGATCGGAAGTGCGGTTCGCTTTGAGCGAACCGCAGTGGAGATGTACGCTGAGAGCTGCAAGCGCGGCCCTCAGGCTGAGGAACGCGACACATGGGAATTACCGTCAGATACAGGGAAAAGAGGAACCGGTGGGTGGTCACGGAAACGTACCACGGTCACCGATATCAACGAACGTTTGCGGGGAATCGAGAGGGGGAACGACAGGCGCGGGAGTACGCAGCGAAGCGCCAGGCAGAGCTGAACGAAGCAGCTTTCCAGGGTGAGGCCATGGGGCGCCAACCACGGCGCACCTTCATCGAGGGACTCGAGCGATGGATCGACGAATACGACGTGGCCAGTCAGGCGAAGGCAATCCGCCCTGTGGCTCGCTACATGGGCGACAGGGTGCTGCTCGGCATGGACAGCGTCGACAAGGCTCGCGAGATGGCCCGAGACCTTCGCAAGCAAGGGCGAACGCAGAGCACCATCAACAACCATCTGCAGGTGGTCAAGCGAGTACTGAACCTTGCCTATCGGGAATGGGGGTGGCTGGATCGCCCCTTGGGCGACAAGATCCGCAAGAAGATGCCGAAGAACGAACGGCACGTGTACCTGACCATCGAGCAAGTGAGTCAGCTGCTACAAGCCATCCCCGATCACTCGATTGTCGAGAAGCGGGTGATCGCCCTGGCAGCGCTCACCGGGCTGCGCCAGGGCGAGCTGTTGGCTCTGGATCCGCAGAACGTCCACGGTGGTCGCATTCTGCTGCGACCAGACCAGACGAAGAGCGGCAAAGCCCGGGTGGTGCCGGTACCGGAGGACGCCCGGGTATGGCTGGAAGAGCTACCGTTCGCGACAACCTACTCTCGCCTGCGAACGGTGTGGGAACATGCCCGCCAGGCCGTGGGGCGGCCCGATCTGCGCTTTCACGACCTGCGCCACAGCTATGCCAGCATGCTGGCCCAGGCCGGCGAGAGCATGACCACTGTGCGCGATCTGCTGGGGCATTCCAGCCTGATCGTCACCAGCCGCTACTCGCACATGTTCGATGCGGGTCTGGACGATATTGGCTCCCGCCTGCCGAGCTTGAGCGGGGCCTTCTGCGACCAAACTGCGACCACACACTAGAAAGAGGGAGGGTAGAAACGCAAACAGCCGCTCGTAAGCGACTGTTTTTCAAGTGGTACCGGCGGTCGGACTCGAACCGACAAGGGCTTGCACCCGGCGGATTTTGAATCCGCTGCGTCTACCAATTCCGCCACGCCGGCAGCGCGAGCGCATTATACGCGGCGGATGCCACAGGTCAATCGAGGCGCCTGACGACGACGCGGTTTTTGGGTATCCTTGCCGGCTTGTCCGGCTGTCTGCCAGCCGCTTCGATCGCCCCACTTCTGCGGACCCCGACCTGCCATGCAGCGCGCCGATTTCCATTACGAGCTTCCCGACGAGCTGATCGCCCGCTATCCCTCCGAACAGCGCAGCGACTGCCGCCTGCTATGCGTGGAGGGCGCCAGCGGCGAGCTGGCCCATCGACGCTTTCCCGATCTGCTCGAGCTGCTCGAGCCCGGCGACCTGCTGGTGTTCAATGACACCCGGGTGATTCCCGCGCGCCTGCACGGCCACAAGGCCAGCGGCGGCCGGGTGGAGCTGCTGCTCGAGCGGCCGTTGGACGCCCACCGCGGCCTGGCCCACCTGCGCGCGAGCAAGTCGCCCAAGCCGGGCACCGAGCTGATCCTCGAAGGCAATATCCGCGCCGTGGTGGAGGGGCGCCGCGAGGCGCTGTTCGAGCTGCGCTTCCTCGGCGAGACGCCGCTGGTCCAGCTGCTGGAGCAGCACGGCCATATGCCGCTGCCGCCCTATATCGACCGCGAAGACGAACTCGCCGACCGCGAACGCTACCAGACCGTCTACGCCCGCCGCGACGGTGCCGTGGCGGCCCCCACCGCCGGGCTGCATTTCGATGAGCCGCTGCTGGAGCGGCTTGCCGAGAAGGGCGTGGAGAGCGCCTTCGTCACCCTGCACGTGGGCGCCGGCACCTTTCAGCCGGTACGCGCCGAGGATATCCGCGAGCACCAGATGCACAGCGAGTGGATCGAGGTCAGCGAGGCCGTCTGCCAGCAGGTGCGTGCGACACAGCGTCGCGGCAACCGCGTGGTGGCGGTGGGCACTACCAGCGTGCGCTGCCTGGAGAGCGCCTGCGCCAAGAGCGCGAGCGGCGAGATCGCCCCCTTTAGCGGCGAGACCGATATCTTCATCTACCCGGGCTATGAGTGGTGCTGCGTGGATGCCCTGATCACCAACTTCCATCTGCCCGAGTCGACGCTGCTGATGCTGGTAGCCTCCTTCGCCGGCTTCGAAACCACCATGGCCGCCTACCGGGAGGCCGTTGCCGAACGCTATGCGTTCTTCAGTTATGGCGATGCCATGTATTTAACCCGCAGGACGCTCTGAGCGCTCCGGCATGCCTGGTTCGAGAACGAGACTTCCATGCGTAACGACTGCTTTATGACCTTCGAGCACCTGGCCAGCGACGGCCGGGCGCGCCGCGGCCGGCTGACCTTCCCCCGCGGCACCGTGGAGACCCCCGCCTTTATGCCGGTGGGCACCTACGGCACCGTCAAGGGCATGACCCCGGCCTCCGTGGAGGAGATCGGCGCCGAGATCATCCTCGGCAACACCTTCCACCTCTGGCTGCGCCCCGGCACCGACGTGATCGAGGCCCACGGCGACCTCCACGATTTCGCCCAGTGGGAACGGCCCATCCTCACCGACTCCGGCGGCTTCCAGGTCTTCTCCCTGGGCGAGATGCGCAAGATCACCGAGGAGGGCGTGCACTTCCGCTCGCCGGTGGACGGCGCCAAGGTCTTCATGGGGCCCGAGGAGTCCATGGCGGTGCAGCGCTCGCTGGGCTCCGACGTGGTGATGATCTTCGACGAGTGCACCCCCTACCCGGCCACCGAGAAGGAGGCCGCACTCTCCATGGAGCGCTCGCTGCGCTGGGCCAGGCGCTCCCGGGACGCTCACGGCAGCTCCCCCTCCGCGCTGTTCGGCATCATCCAGGGCGGCATGTACCCGGCGCTACGCCGGCGCTCCCTGGAGGGCCTGCTGGAGATCGGCTTCGACGGCCTGGCCATCGGCGGACTCTCGGTAGGCGAGCCCAAGGAGGAGATGATCGGGGTATTGAACTATCTTCCCGACTGGATGCCAGAGCACTATCCCCGCTACCTGATGGGCGTGGGCAAGCCCGAGGACCTGGTCGAAGGGGTTCGCCGCGGCGTCGACATGTTCGACTGCGTGATGCCCACCCGCAACGCCAGAAACGGCCATCTGTTCACCGCCGAAGGCACCGTCAAGATCCGCAATGCCAAGCACCGCCACGATACCCGACCGCTGGAAGAGGGCTGCGACTGCTACACCTGTCAGCACTTCTCGCGGGCCTACCTGCACCACCTGGACCGCTGCGGCGAAATGCTCGGTTCGATGCTCAACACCATCCACAACCTACGCCACTATCAGCGGCTCATGGCCGGTTTGCGCGGTGCCATCGAAGCGGGTACATTGGCGAACTTCGTGGAAGGCTTCTATGCGCAGCGCGGGCTGCCGATACCTCCCGCACCGAATTGATCCGTGGCCGGTGACCCGGGCCGGGCGCCCGGCAGCAGCCAGCGGCGACCCCGCCTGACGACCTTGCGGACCACCCCGTTTCAGACAACCTAGGAGACGCACTTTCATGCTGGATTTCTTCATCTCACCGGCCTACGCCCAGGACGCCGGGGCCGGCAGCGGCATGGCCCAGATCGTCATGCTGGTCGGTTTCGTCCTGATCTTCTATTTCCTGCTGTGGCGCCCCCAGTCCAAGCGCGCCAAGCAGCATCGTGAGCTCATCGGCAGCCTCTCCAAGGGCGACGAGATCGTCATCGGTGGCGGCCTGGTGGGACGCATCACCAAGGTCAGCGACGAATTCATCAGCATGGAAATCTCCGACGGCACCGAGGTCAATGTACAGAAGAGCGCCGTGGCCGCCGTGCTGCCCAAGGGCACCATCAAGTCCATCTGACTCTGTCGCCCCACGCCCTTGCCGAATGGCCCTGCCCGGGCCGGGTAACGGCGAGGGTCGGACAGCGGCCGCTGCCCCCGGCGCCCTCGGGCCGCCGGGGCACGCGGCCGCGCTGTCGTTGCGCTAGCCCCTTTTACGGCAACCCGTTCTCAGCCATCTCGTTTCAGCAACCAAGGGCAGGGCTCTCATGCTCAACCGTTTCCCCCTCTGGAAGTACCTGCTGATAGGCATTGTGCTGCTGGTAGGCCTGGTCTACTCGCTGCCCAATCTCTACCCGGAAGACCCCTCCATCCAAATCAGCAGCGCCCGCGGTGACGCCACCGTCGATGCGGGCCAAATCGAGCGCATCGAACAGTCGCTACGCGATGCCGGCATCGCCATCAAGGCCGTCGACAGCGACGACACCCGCGTGCTGATCCGTCTCGAAGACACCGACGACCAGATTCGCTCCCGGGACATGATCGACGACATGCTCGGCAACGACTATGTGGTGGCGCTCAACCTCGCCGACTCGACCCCGGAATGGCTGCAGGCGCTTGCCGCCTCACCCATGACCCTGGGCCTGGACCTGCGCGGCGGGGTGCACTTCCTGCTCGAGGTGGACATGGACGCCGCCCTGACCCAGCGGCTGGAAGTCAACGCCAGTGCCATGCGCGAGCAGTTGCGCAGCGAGCGCATCCGCTATCGCGGCACCGAGGTCGAAGAGCGCACCCTGATCTTCACCTTCGCCAACGAAGAGGACCGCGACGCCGCGCGGCGGCTGATCAGCCGCGAGTTCCGCGACTTCGACTACGCCAGCGAAGGCGACGGCCGCGGGGCGCGCCTGGTGATGACCCTCACCGACACGGCGGTCAACGAGATCCAGGACTACGCGGTCAACCAGAACCTCACCACCCTGCGCAACCGGGTCGACGAGCTGGGCGTGGCCGAGCCCATGGTGCAGCGCCAAGGGCCGGATCGCATCGTGGTCGAGCTGCCGGGCGTGCAGGACACCGTGGCGGCCAAACGGGTCGTGGGCGCGACCGCCAACCTGGAGTTCCGCCTCGAGGCGCGTCCCGACACCCCGGACATCGAGACCGAAACCTTCGCCTTCCGCAACGCCCCCAATCGCACTGCCGACCTGATGCGCGACGTGATCATCACCGGCGACAGCGTCTCCAGCGCCTCGCGCAGCTTCGACGAGAACGGCCGCCCCCAGGTCAATATCAACCTGGACGGCACCGGCGGCACCCTGATGAACCGCGCCACGCGCACCAATATCGGCCGCAACATGGCGGTGCTGTTCATCGAGCACAAGACCCGCGACCGGGTGGTCATCGAAGACGGCGAAGAGGTGGAGATCCGCGAGCCCTACACCGAGCGCGGCCTGATCAGCCTGGCGACCATCCAGAGCGCCCTGGGCAACAGCTTCCGCATCACCGGGCTCGACTCGCCCACCGAGGCGGCCGAACTCGCCCTGCTACTGCGCTCCGGCTCGCTGGCCGCGCCCATCTACTTCGTCCAGGAGCGCACCATCGGCCCGAGCCTCGGCGCCGAGAACATCAAGCGCGGCGTGATGTCGGTGCAGATCGGGCTGCTGCTGGTGGTGGCCTTCATGCTGATTCGCTACAAGGTGTTCGGCCTCTTCGCCAACGTGGCCCTGGCGCTGAATCTGACCCTACTGATCGCTGCCATGTCGATGCTCGGCGCGACCCTGACCCTGCCGGGCATCGCCGGCATCGTGCTGACCCTGGGCATGGCGGTGGACGCCAACGTCCTGATCTTCGAGCGAATACGCGAGGAGCTTCGCGGTGGGCTGTCGATCCAGCAGGCGATCCATGCCGGCTACGAACGCGCCTTCACCTCGATCCTCGACGCCAATATCACCACGCTGCTGGTGGCGGTGATCCTGTTCTCGATCGGCACCGGGCCGGTCAAGGGCTTCGCCGTGACCCTGTCGCTGGGGATCATCACCTCGCTGTTCACGGCACTTTTGGTGACCCGCTCGATGGTGAACCTCACCTACGGCGGCAAACCGGTCAAGAAGCTGTGGATCTAAGGCTCTCCAACATGAGGTGGTTATGAAAGCCCTCGTCAATCGACAGTTCGACTTCATGGGCAAGCGCCGGGCCGCCTTCGCGATCTCGGCCGCGCTGATCCTGGTGTCGATCCTCTCGCTGCTGTTCCAGCAGCTCAATCTGGGACTGGACTTCACCGGGGGGACCCTGGTGGAAGTGCGCTACGCCGTGGCGCCCTCGCTGGAAGCGGTACGCCAGACCCTGGAAGCGGCCGAGTTCCGCGACGTCTCGGTGCAGACCTTCGGCGCCTCCACCGAGGTGCTGATTCGCCTGCAGCAGGCCTTCGACCCCGAGGTCGGCGACCGCGTGGTCCAACTGCTGCGTCGCGACGGCACCGAAGTGGAGCTGATTCGCGCCGAGTTCGTCGGCGCCCAGGTCGGCGAAGAGCTTCGCGACCGCAGCGGCATGGGCCTGCTGGTGGCACTCGGCATCGTGATGCTCTACGTGGCCTTCCGCTTCCAGTACAAGTTCGCCATCGGCGCCCTGCTGGCGCTGATGCACGACGTGATGATCGTGGTGGGCATCTTCTCGCTGTTCCAGCTCGACTTCGACCTCACGGTACTGGCCGCACTGCTGGCGGTAATCGGCTACTCGCTCAACGACACCATCGTGGTCTACGACCGCATCCGCGAGACGATCCGCAAGTCGCGCATCGACGACATGCCGGCGATCTTCAACGAAGCGATCAACCTCACCCTGTCACGCACGCTGGCGACCTCCGGTACCACCCTGCTGGTGCTGATGGCGCTGCTGCTGCTGGGCGGCGACATGATCCACCACTTCTCGATCGCCCTGATCCTCGGCGTGATCGTCGGCACCTTCTCCTCCGTCTACGTGGCCGCAGCCCTGCTGCTCGCCGTGAAGCTGGAGCGCAAGGACCTGATCCCGCCCAAGAAGGAGGACGCCGAGGCCGAGGAGGAGCTGCCCTAGCCACAGCTGGAAGCTGGATAGCAGCCCTAAACGAAACCGCCCCCATGGCCATGCCATGGGGGCGGTTTTTCTTCCAGCTTCCAGATTAAGGCTTCTAGCTTAAAAGTGCGGCTTGAGCTGCTGCACCAAGGCCTTGTAGAGACGCGGCCCAGCGGCCATCAGCAGCCCCTCGGTCTCGATGGCGGGCTTGCCGTCGGGGGTGCCCATCAGCGCACCGGCCTCCTTGAGCAGCAGGCTGCCGACCTGCCTGTCCTGCTCCTCCAGCCCCAGCACGAAGGCGGCGTCGACGCGACCGGCGGCCAGCTCGGCCATGTCCAGCAGGCCGCTGCCGCTGGCCAGCTGGGTCTCGACCTGGGGACCGAGCTGCTGGATCAGGGTCAGGTAGCTAGGCAGATGGCGCGCGCGCAGCGCGCTTTCGGGCAGGCTCATCGCCAGGCGCGCCCCGCCGATGGTGGTGGTCTTGGGCACGCGAATGCGCTTGCCGTTGTGCTGGGCACCGCGGCCGCGGCTGGTCAGGTATTCGTCGTCGCTGAAGGGGCAGATCACCACCGCATGCTCCGGGCGTCCCTTCACCAGGCAGACCAGCGACAGGGCAAACCCCTTGCCGGCCACGCCCAGGCTGGAGTAGCCGTGGAAGGGCTCGATTCGCCATTCGATGTCCTGCCCTTCGCCCTCGCCGGCGCGATAGGGGGTGAAGCGGCCGGCAATGGCGTGCTGCGGGTAGCCGCGGCTGAGCTGACGAGCGATCAGGGTCTCGGCGTTGCGTGCGGCGTCCTCGAGCAGGCGCTCGAGGTTGTGTTCCTCGTGGGCATTCTCGATACGTTCGCGAATGCGCAAAAACTGTTCGGCGGCGCTGCGCGTGGCGCGCAGCGCGAATTGGACCATCGGATGCATGATCGGGCCTTGGAGCGTGTCGGTGGTGTTAAAGAACGGAGCGGTTCGTCTGAACGGGTCGGCGCGAATCCTAGCAGAAGCACGCGACGAGCGCCATCGGCCTCGAACCTCGAACCTCGAACCTCGAACCTCGAACCTCGAACCTCGAACCTCGAACCCGGCATGCTAGACTCCCTCACTTACCGTTCCACCAGCCTCACGAGAAGCCCCATGCTCGAGCGCATCCGCATCGTTCTGATCGGCACCAGCCACCCCGGCAACATCGGCGCCACCGCCCGCGCCATGCACAACATGGGACTGGCCGACCTGGCCCTGGTGGCGCCGCGCTGCGAGCCGCTGACCAGCGACAGCATCTCGCGCGCCTCGGGCGCCGACAGCATCGTCCATAGCGCTCGGGTGGTCGCGACCCTGGAGCAGGCGGTGAGCGACTGCACCCTGGTGGTGGGCGCCAGCGCCCGCTCGCGGACCCTGCCCTGGCCGATGATCACCCCCCGCGAGCTGGGGAGTCGACTGCCTGCCGAGCTGGCCGATCCCGGGGCGCACCTGGCACTGGTGTTCGGCCGCGAGGACAGCGGCCTGACCAACGCCGAGCTGCAGCGCTGCCACGCCCATGTGCACATCCCCACCAATCCGGACTTCAGCTCGCTGAATCTGGCCGCCGCCGTGCAGGTGCTGGCCTACGAGTGCCGCCTGGCCTGGCTGGCGGGCCAGAACGCGGAACAGCCGCAGGACGAAGAGCCACACCAGCCGCTGGCCAGCCACCAGGAACTCGAGCACTACTTCGCCCACCTGGAGCGCACCCTGGTCGCCATCGGCTTTCACGACCCAGCCCTGCCGCGGCAGCTGATGGCGCGGCTGCGCCGATTCACCCTGCGGGCCCGCCCCGAGCGCATGGAGCTCAACATCCTGCGCGGCATCCTCTCGGCCACCGAGAAGCAGGCCCGGCAGTCGTCCACCACCGGCGACGAGGGCGAACCCAAGCCTTGAAGCCGACACCCGGCGCCCCCAGTTAATGAGCGTTACCTCCGGCTGCCGAACATCCTGTCACACGCCCCGCCACCCAAGGACCGCCGCATGTTTCAACGACTGCGCGAGGACATCAACAGCGTATTTTCCCGCGACCCCGCCGCCCGCAACTTCCTGGAAGTGCTGACCAACTATCCCGGCCTGCACGCCCTGCTGCTGCACCGCCTGGCCCACTGGCTATGGCACAAGCGGCTCAAGTGGCTGGCCCGCACGCTGTCGACCTTCTCCCGCTGGTTGACCGGCATCGAGATTCATCCCGGCGCCCGTATCGGCCGGCGCTTCTTCATCGACCACGGCATGGGGGTGGTGATCGGCGAGACCGCCGAGGTCGGCGACGACGTCACCCTCTATCAGGGGGTGACCCTGGGCGGCACCAGTTGGCACAAGGGCAAGCGCCACCCCACCCTGGAGGACGGCGTGATCGTCGGCGCCGGCGCCAAGATTCTCGGCCCCTTCACCGTGGGCGCCGGCGCCAAGGTCGGCTCCAATGCGGTGGTCACCAAGGCGGTGCCGGCCGGCGCCACGGTGGTCGGCATTCCCGGCAAGATCGTGCAGCGCACCGAGCCCGACACCGCCGAAGAGCTCGCGGTCGACCCGGAGCGCCGCGAGGCGATCCGCCGCAAGTTCGGCTTCGACGCCTACGGCGTCAGCGAGGACATGCCGGACCCGGTGGCGCGCTCCATCCAGGCAATGCTCGACCACATGCACGCCGTGGACGAGCGCATCGAGCGCATGTGCAGCACCTTGCGCAAGCTCGATGCGGGCTACCGCGACGGCCGGCTGCCGGAGCTGCGCGACGAGGACTTCGCCGAGATCCTCTCCGACGTGGAGCGCTGCTGCGGCCCCCAAGAGCCCCCCGCCGCCCAGGATCGACACGCCAACGGCGACGCGGATGGCGAAAAGCGCCACAAGCAGGGCAATGGTTGACCGCGGCGCTTGGGCTTTACCATAATGGGTGGTCGATTCCCGCGGCCAGCAACCAGGCCGCCTCGCTCATCGAGCAGCAGCCCGCCACCCGGCGCCGAGGTACGCTCTCATGCGTTTAACGAGCCCAGCATGCGTTTGACCACCAAGGGGCGCTACGCCGTCACCGCCATGCTCGACCTGGCCCTCAACGCCGAGAAGGGGCCCACCAGCCTGGCCGACATCTCGCGCCGCCAGGAGATCTCGCTGCCCTACCTCGAGCAGCTGTTCGCCCGCCTGCGCCGCGCCGAGCTGGTCACCAGCGTGCGCGGCCCCGGCGGCGGCTACCTGCTGGCGGTGCCTGCCGAAGCGCTGTCCATCGCCCGGGTCATCGATGCGGTCGACGAGTCGGTGGATGCCACCCGCTGCCAGGGGCTTTCCGACTGCCAGCAGGGCGACACCTGCCTGACCCACCACCTGTGGTGCGACCTTTCCGAACAGATCCGCGGCTTTCTCGACGGCATTACCCTGGCCCAGCTGGTCGACAACGGCGAGGTGCAGCGTATCGCCGCCCGCCAGCGGCAGCGCTGCCGGGACAGCGATACCATCCTGTCCTCACCGCCCTGAGCCCGCCGACGCCCAGCGACCCATGACAGCCCCTGAACCGGAGACTCCCGCGAGCCCATGAGCGCCCTCGTCTACCTCGACTATGCCGCCACCACACCGGTCGACCCGCGCGTCGCCGAGGTCATGGCCCGCCATCTGACCCTGGACGGCATCTTCGCCAATCCCGCCTCGCGCAGCCACATGCTGGGCTGGCAGGCGGAGCAGGCCGTGGAGAGCGCCCGCCGCCAGGTCGCCGACCTGATCGGTGCCGACCCGCGCGAGATCGTCTGGACCAGCGGCGCCACCGAATCGGACAACCTGGCGCTGATCGGCTTCATGCGCGCCAATCGGGAGCGCGGGCGCCACCTGGTCACCTCGACGATCGAGCACAAGGCGGTGGTCGACACCGCCAAGGCGCTCGAGGCCGAGGGATTTGAGGTGACCTGGCTGACCCCGGGCCGCGACGGCCGGGTGACACCCGACCAGCTACGCGACGCCATGCGCGACGACACCGCCCTGGTGTCGCTGATGGCGGTCAACAACGAGCTGGGGGCGATTCATGACCTGGCGGCGCTGGCCGAGGTGGCCCATGCCGGCGGCGCCGTCTTCCACGTCGATGCCGCCCAGGGCGTGGGGCGCATCCCCCTCGACGTCAGGGCACTGGATATCGACCTGATGTCGCTCTCCGGCCACAAGGCGTACGGCCCCAAGGGTGTGGGCGTGCTCTACGTGAAGCGCAGCCCCGACCTGCGCCTGGAGGCGCTGATCCACGGCGGCGGCCATGAGCGCGGCATGCGCTCCGGCACCCTGCCCACCCACCAGATCGTCGGCATGGGCGAAGCCTTCGCCCTGGCCGCCGCCGAGGGCGAGGCCGACCAGGCGCATATCACCAGGCTACGCGACCGCCTGCTTGATGGCCTCTCGGGGCTCGACGGCATCCACTGCAACACCGACCCGACGGTCTCGGTTCCCAATATTCTCAACCTCGCCTTCGAGGGCGTCGACGGCGAGTCGCTGCTGATGGCACTGCGCGAGATCGCCCTGTCGACGGGGTCGGCCTGCAACTCGGCCAGCGTCGAGCCATCCTATGTATTGAAGGAGATCGGCGTCCCGCGTCGCCTGGCGCTGGCCTCGCTGCGCTTCAGCTTCGGCCGCTTCACCACCGACGCCGATATCGACAGGGCCCTGGATGCCCTGCACCATGCACTGCCGGGGCTGCGCCGCTAGCCTCGTTAACCTGCAGGAGATTGACCATGGCACAACTTTCGATCACCACCGCCGCCGCCGACCAGATCCGCCGGGTGCTCGAGGAGCGTGGCCACGGCCTGGGCCTGCGTGTCTCGGTCAAGCCCAGCGGCTGCTCCGGCTACAGCTACGTGCTCGACTTCGCCGACGAGCCGGCCGCTAACGACGCCACCTTCGAGGAGCACGGCGTGACCGTCTTCGTCGCCCCCGAGGCGCTGGAGATGCTCGACGGCAGCGAGGTCGACTACGTCAGCGAAGGGCTCAACCGCTTCTTCCGCTTCAACAACCCCAACGTCAAGGACCAGTGTGGGTGCGGCGAGAGCTTCACGGTCTAAAGCCACCGCATTGCCGTGAGGGGCGGCCTGTCGACGGATCAGCCCCTCGCATTGCCGCCACTCTAGGTGACGACGATTGTTCAACGCCGCCCGGCGGCGCTATAATACGCGCCCAGCCGGCACCGGCCGCACCGTTTCACGCATCGCGCGCCGCCCTCGCTCCCTAGGGAGCCAGGGGCGGCGCGGCGCTATCTGCAGCGAACGCCTTCATCTCGGCGGGAAAACCGCCTCACCACTTGTCAATTCGGAGACACGCCCATGGCTACCCAGCGTACCCTGTCCATCATCAAGCCCGACGCCGTTGCCAAGAACGCCATCGGCGAGATCATCTCTCGCTTCGAGAAGGCCGGCCTCAAGGTCGTGGCCGCCAAGATGCTCAAGCTCGATGACGACAAGGCCGGCGGCTTCTACGCTGAGCACAAGGAGCGCCCCTTCTTCAAGGACCTGGTCGGCTTCATGACCTCCGGCCCGGTGGTGGTACAGGTGCTGGAAGGCGAGGACGCCATCGCCAAGAACCGCGACCTGATGGGCGCCACCAACCCCAAGGAAGCCGCGCCGGGCACTATCCGCGCTGACTTCGCCGAGACCATCGATGCCAACGCCGTGCACGGCTCCGACTCGCCGGAATCCGCCGAGCGCGAGATCGCCTACTTCTTCCAGGACAGCGAGATCTGTCCGCGTTGAACCAGGCCCCGGGCGGGAGCCAAGCTCCCGCCTCCCATGCCGTTTTCCCTCCCTCGACCCGCTGACCGCCATGACCGCTGATACCGCCCCCCAGAAAGCCAACCTGCTCGGCATGACGCGCGAGGAGCTGGAAGCCTTCTTCCTCTCCATCGGCGAGAAGAAGTTCCGTGCCGCCCAGGTCATGAAGTGGATTCACCACGAAGGCTGCGACGACTTCGAGGCCATGACCAACCTCTCCAAGGCGCTGCGCACGCGCCTGGCCGAGGTCGCCGAGATCCGCGGCCCCGGGGTGGTCTACGAAGGCACCTCCAGCGACGGCACCCGCAAGTGGGTACTGGAAGTGGAGGACGGCAGCTATGTCGAAACGGTGCTGATCCCGGCCGAGAACGGCAAGCGCCGCACCCTGTGCGTGTCGTCCCAGGTCGGCTGCTCGCTGGACTGCAGTTTCTGCTCCACCGGCAAGCAGGGCTTTCAGCGCAACCTGACCGCCGCCGAAATCATCGGCCAGGTGTGGGTCGCCAGCAACAGCGCCGGGCCGCGCAAGGACACCGCCAACCGCCCCGTCACCAACGTGGTGATGATGGGCATGGGCGAGCCGCTGATGAACTACGACAACGTCGTGCCGGCCATGAAGCTGATGCTCGACGACAACGGCTACGGCCTCTCCAAGCGTCGGGTGACGCTCTCCACCTCCGGGGTGGTGCCGATGCTCGACAAGCTCGGCGACGAGCTCGACGTGAGCCTGGCGATCTCGCTGCACGCGGCCAACGACACGCTGCGCAGTGAACTCGTACCGCTCAACCGCAAGTACAATATTCGCATGCTGCTCGACGCCTGCCAGCGCTACCTGGCCAAGTGCGACGACACGCGGATGGTCACCATCGAGTACACCCTGATCAAGGACGTCAACGACCAGCAGGAGCATGCCGAACAGCTCGCCGCCCTGCTCAAGGAGCTGCCGTGCAAGATCAACCTGATCCCCTTCAACCCCTTCCCCCACTCGGGCTACGAGAAACCCTCGCGCAACCAGACGATGCGTTTCCAGCAGTGGCTCTATGAGCTGGGCTATACGGCGCCGATCCGCACCACCCGCGGCGACGATATCGATGCTGCCTGCGGCCAGCTGGTGGGCCGCGTGAAGGATCGCACGCGCCGCCATGAGCGCTATATTCGTTCGATCCAGATCGACGCCGACTGAAGTCGGCAGCCGCCTTGACTTCAACCCGGCACAGCGCTTTGATGAACAGGCTTTTACCGGCCACCCGGGCTGCGACCATTGCCAGACGGCCGCTAGCCGTGACGAGAGGATGCCATGACGCGCTGCCCCCCCCTGCCCCACCGACCGACGCCGCTGCGCCTGGCGGCCATCCTGGCCGGGGCGCTGTGGCTGGGCGGCTGTGCGGCCCAGGGCGAGCGCACCGGCGATGCGGCCGGCCCCGCCGAGGCCTATACCCAGCTGGGCATGGCCTACCTGGAGCGGGACAACCTGAGCCGCGCCATGTCGGCGCTGGATCGCGCCCTGGAGATCGCCCCCAACAGCCCAGCGGCGCTGCAGGCCATGGCCATCGTCTACCAGCGCCAGGGCGAACACGAGCTGGCCGACACCACCTTCCAGCGGGCGCTGCGTGCCGACCCGGATTTTACCCGGGCGCGCAACAACTATGCGGCCTATCTGTATGACCGCGGTCGCACTCGCGAGGCCTGCGAACAGCTCGAGCAGGCCTCCCGGGACACCCAATACGCCAGTCGCGGGCAGCTGTTCGCCAACCTTGGCCAGTGCCAGTGGGAGCTGGGCGACGCGGCCGCGGCACGTACCAGCCTCGAGCGCGCCCAGGCGATCAACCCGCGCCATCCCCGCAGCTATTTCGCGCTGGCCGAACTCGAGCTATCGAAGGGCAACCTCGAGCGTGCCCAGCGGCAGCTGGAGGGCTTCATGCGTCTGGCCGGCTCGACCCCGGAGGCCCAGGCGCTGGCACGCGACCTCGCCGCCGCCCGTGGCGGGCCCGGCACCGTCTCACGCACCCTGGAATCCCCAAGTGGCGCTCCCTGATCAACGTTTCATGACGAAGGATGCTCAGCCATGAGCGACACCTACACAACAACCGATGCCGCCGACGTCACCTCACAGGCCTCTCCCGGTGAGCTGCTGCGCCGCGAGCGCGAGAACCAGGGCCTGTCCCGCGATGAGGTCGCCACGGCGCTCAACCTGCGACCCGCCGTGGTCGACGGCCTCGAAGCGGACGACTACGACCAGATCCCCATCGTCGCCTATCGACGCGGCTACCTGCGCGCCTATGCCCGTCTGCTGGGCATGGAAGACCGTACCGTGCTGGACGCCTACACCAGCCGCTTCGAGGGCGACGAACCGGAACGCCGGGTGACCCCGGTGCAGGTGACCCGCCCCCCCTCGCGGATCGGCGCCTGGCTGTTCAAGCTGGTCACCCTGCTGGTAATCGCCGGCCTGATCGGCCTGACCCTGATGTGGTGGCAGAGCCGCGGCGGCAGCGAGCCGCCCGATGTCGGCGACAGCGGACCGGTATCGGTGGACACCCTCGACGGCACCACCATCCTCGAGGAGGAGCCCGCCCCGGCGAGCGATGCAGGCCTGCCGCCGCTACCCGAGGAGGGCGTCGACCCGATCGACCCCGGCGCGCCCATCGCGCCGACACCGACCGTCCCTCCCGGCGAGGTGGACCCCCAGGGTGCGCTGCTGATTGCCACTGGCCCCGAGGCGCCGACCGTCGACGACGCCGCTGGCGAAGCCGAACAAGCCACCGAGGCTGCCGCCGACGAGGCGGAGCCCGAGCCGGTGGCGGAGGCCCCCGCCGCCGACCCGCGCCGCCTCGAGCTGACCTTCAATGAACAGTCCTGGACCGAGATCTTCGATGCCAACAACCAGCGCATCTTCGTCGGCCTGCAGGAACCCGGCACCTCGGCAAGCGTCGAAGGCGAACCGCCGTTTCGCCTGACCATCGGCAACGCCACCGGCGTCGAATTGATCTGGGCCGGCGAGAGCGTCGACCTCCGCGCTCGCGCCGGCGCCAACAACGTCGCCCGCTTCACTCTGGGAGAATGACCCGCCGCCATGCACGCTCAATCGCCCATCGTTCGTCGCAAGTCACGCCAGATCCACGTCGGCCAGGTGCCGGTCGGGGGCGGGGCCCCGATCTCCGTGCAGAGCATGACCAACACCAATACGCTGGACGTGGCCGCCACCGTGGCGCAGATTCGCCAGCTGGAAACAGCCGGTGCCGATATCGTGCGCGTCTCGGTCCCCGACATGGACGCCGCCGAGGCCTTCGGCCGCATCAAGCGCCAGGTCGAGGTACCGCTGGTGGCGGACATCCACTTCGACTACAAGATCGCCCTGCGCGTCGCTGAACTCGGCGTCGACTGCCTGCGCATCAACCCTGGCAACATCGGCAAGGAAGAGCGCGTGCGCGCCGTGGTATCGGCCGCCCGCGACAACGGCATCCCGATCCGCATCGGCGTCAACGCCGGCTCGCTGGAGAAGGACCTGCAGCGCAAGTACGGCGAGCCCACGCCCGAGGCGCTGGTGGAGTCCGCCATGCGCCATATCGATCACCTCGAGCGCCTCGACTTCCCGGACTTCAAGGTCAGCGTCAAGGCCTCCGACGTGTTCATGGCGGTGGCCGCCTATCGCCAGTTGGCCGGCATGATCGAACAGCCACTGCACCTGGGCATCACCGAGGCCGGCGGGCTGCGCTCGGGCACCGTCAAGTCCTCCATCGGCTTGGGGCTTCTGCTGATGGACGGCATCGGCGATACCATCCGGGTGTCGCTGGCCGCCGACCCGGTGGAGGAGATCAAGGTCGGCTTCGACATGCTCAAGAGCCTGCGCCTGCGCAGCAAGGGGATCAACTTCATCGCCTGCCCCAGCTGCTCGCGGCAGAACTTCGACGTCATCGGCACCATGAACGTGCTCGAAGAGCGCCTCGAGGACATCATGACACCGCTCGACGTCTCGGTGATCGGCTGCATCGTCAACGGCCCCGGCGAGGCCAAGGAGAGCGATATCGGGCTCACCGGCGGCAGCCCCGCCAACCTGGTCTATATCGACGGCAAGCCGGCCCGCAAGCTGCGCAACGACCACCTGGTCGACGACCTCGAGCGACTGATCCGCGAGAAGGTGCGCGAGAAGGAACAGGCCGAACAGGACCTGATCGCCCGTGGCCAGTGAGCCCGGCGCCAACAAGGAGTCAGCATTGAGCAAGACCGCAACCCGCAAGAAGATCCAGGCCATTCGCGGCATGAACGACCTGCTGCCGGAACAGTCGACCCTGTGGCAGTACTTCGAAGGCAAGGTACAGGCGCTGATGCGCCGCTACGGCTACGCCGAGATCCGCACTCCCATCGTCGAGCAGACCGCGCTGTTCGCCCGCTCCATCGGCGAGGTCACCGACATCGTCGAGAAGGAGATGTACACCTTCGAGGACCGCAACGGCGACAGCCTGACCCTGCGCCCCGAGGGCACGGCGAGCTGCGTGCGTGCCGCCATGGAGCACGGCCTGCTGCACAACCAGACCCAGCGCCTCTGGTACCAGGGACCGATGTTCCGCTACGAGCGCCCCCAGAAGGGCCGCTACCGGCAGTTCCACCAGATCGGGGTGGAAACCTTCGGCCTCGAGGGCCCGGACATCGACGCCGAGGTGATCCTGCTCTCGGCGCGGCTATGGCGCGAGCTGGGCCTCGCCGAGCATGTCACCCTGGAGCTCAATTCGCTGGGCTCCTCGGAGGCCCGCGCCGCCTATCGCGATACCCTGGTGGCCTACTTCGAGCGGCATCACGATCTGCTCGACGAGGACTCCCGGCGCCGCCTGGGGAGCAACCCGCTGCGCATCCTGGATTCCAAGAATCCGGCGATGGCCGAGATGCTCGCCGGCGCGCCCAAGCTGATCGACCACCTGGACGATGCCTCCCGGGAGCACTTCGAGGCGCTCTGCGCGATCCTCGATAGCGCCGGCATCGACTACGTGATCAACCCGCGGCTGGTGCGCGGCCTGGACTACTACGGCCGCACCGTCTTCGAGTGGACCACCACGGCACTGGGCAGCCAGGGCACGGTGTGCGCCGGCGGCCGCTACGACGGCCTGGTGGAGCAGCTCGGCGGCAAGCCGACCCCGGCGGTGGGCTTCGCCATGGGCATCGAGCGGCTGATCCTGCTGCTCGAGACCCTGGCGCTGGTGCCCGAAGCCGCCCTGGACGAGCTGGACGTCTATCTGCTGCCCATGGATGATAGCGCCACCGGCACCGCCCTGGTGCTGGCCGAGCAGCTGCGCGAAGCGCTGCCCGAGCTGCGCCTGCAGCTGCACTGCGGCGGCGGCAGCTTCAAGAGCCGCATCAAGAAGGCCGACCGCAGCGGCGCCCGCCTGGCGCTGCTGCTCGGCGAGGATGAGCTGGCCCAGGGCCAGGTAACGCTGAAGTTTTTGCGCGAGGAACGCGACCAGCAGCGCCTGCCCCGCGAGTCGCTGGCCGAAGGCCTCGCCCCCCTGCTGGCAGGCGGCAACCCCGCCTGAGGCGGGTGGCCTGGCCGGACGAACCGAATTGCCGTAAAGGAGACCGCCCGTGGCGGAGCTGAGAACCGAAGAAGAGCAGCTGGATGCGATCAAGCGCTGGTGGAAGGAAAACGGCACCTCGCTGATCGCCGGCGTCGCCATCGCCGTTGCCGGCGTGGTCGGCTGGAACGCCTGGCAGAACTACCAGGAGAATCAGGCCACCGCCGCCTCGCTGCGCTATCAGCAGCTGATCAACCTCACCGCCGGCAACGAACTGGACGAGGCCGCCATCCTCCAGGCCCGCGAGCTGGCCGACGAGATCGTCGACAGCCACGGCCGCACGCTGTATGCCGACCTGGCGCGGCTGATCGATGCCCGCCTGGCCGTTGCCCAGGAGGACCACGACGCCGCCCAGGCCGCGCTGCGCGCGGTGATCGACGCCAGCGGCCAGGAGTACCTGCAGGGCCTGGCCAGGCTGCGCCTGGCGCGCCTGCAGATCGCCCAGGGCGATGCCGACGGTGCCCTGGCCACTCTGGACAGCGGCGTCCCCGAGGCGCTCACGGCCCAGCGTGCGGACATCCGGGGCGACGCCTACCGGGCGCTGGGCCGCGACGACGACGCTCGCCAGGCCTGGCGCAGCGCCATGGCGGCCTCCCAGCAGCGCGACCAGCCACTCTATGGCGTGGAGCTCAAGCTCGACGACCTCGGCGAGGAGGAGGCGACCCTATGACCCCTTCCCTGATCCCCAGGGCGCCGCTGACGCTGGTTGCCCTGCTGGCCGTGTCACTGCTGGCCGGCTGCGCCAGCAAGTCAGAGCCGCGCTACACCCCCAAGGAGCTGCAGCGCTTCGAGGCCAGCGCCGAGCTCGACAGCGACTGGCGCCAGCGGGTCGGTCGCGGCCTGGGTCGCGCCCAGTACCCCATCGCACCGGACCTGGACGGCGGCGTGATCTTCGCCGCCGACGAGCGCGGCCGGGTAATGGCCGTGGACGCCGAGAGCGGCGAGCGGCTGTGGCAAAACGACCTGGAAACCGGCGTCTCCAGCGGCCTCACCGCCGTGGCCAACCAGATCTATCTGGGCACCCGCAACGGCGAGGTGCTGGCCCTGAGCCAGGAAGATGGCGAGGTCGTATGGCGCTCGCGGGTCTCCAGCGAAGTGCTGGCGCCCCCCCAGCCCAACCAGCAGCTGCTGGTGGTGCAGAGCGTGGACGGCGCCGTCACCGCGCTGGACCGCCACACCGGCGACGAGCGCTGGGTGCACACCAGCAGCCAGCCACCGCTGACCCTGCGTGGCACCGGCACCCCCCAGGTGATCGACCCGGTCACCTTCGCCGGCTTCGCCAACGGCAGGCTGACGACCCTGGACAACCGCAGCGGCCAGCCGCTGTGGGAGCGGCGCATCGCCGTCCCACAGGGACGCAGCGAGATCGAGCGCCTGGTCGACCTCAACGGTCAGCCGGTGTTGACCCCGGATGGGCGCCTGTTCGTGACCAGCTACAACGGGCGCCTGGTGGCGCTGGAAGCCACCAGCGGCAATATCCTCTGGGAGCGCGAGCACTCCAGCTACCTGACACCGGTGCTGGTCGGCAATGTGCTGTTTACCGTCAACGAGGCCAGCCACATCATCGCCCTGGACGCCGACAGCGGCACCGAGCTATGGCGCAACCGCGACCTGGAAGGCCGCTGGCTGACCTCGCCGGCCTTCGCCGACGGCAACCTGGTGCTGGGCGATTTCGAAGGCTACCTGCACCTGGTCGACACCCGTAGCGGCGACTTCGTCGCCCGCACCCGCATCGACCGCTCCGGCATCAGCGTGCGCCCGCTCACCGACTACCGCCGGATCTATGTGCTGGCCAACAACGGCCGCCTCGAGGCCCTGGACCTTCGCCGATGACTCCCGTGATCGCCCTGGTCGGCCGCCCCAACGTGGGCAAGTCGACCCTGTTCAACCGCCTGACCCGCTCCCGGGACGCCCTGGTGGCCGACTTTCCGGGGCTGACCCGGGACCGCAAGTACGGCAACGGCCTGCTCGGCGGCAAGGCCTATACGGTGATCGACACCGGCGGCATCAGCGGCGACGAGGACGGCATCGACGCGGCCATGGCCGAGCAGTCGCTGGCGGCCATCGATGAGGCCGACATCGTGCTGTTCCTGGTCGACGCCCGGGCCGGGCTCAACGTCGCCGACCAGGCCATCGCCAACCATCTGCGGGTCAACCAGAAGAAGACCTGGGTGGTGGTCAACAAGACCGACGGCCTGGACGAGGCCACCGCCACCGCCGAGTTCTGGGAGCTCGGCCTGGGCGAGCCGCGCCCCATCGCCGCCGCCCACGGACGCAACGTCACCGCCCTGATCGACGAGGTGCTCGCCCCCTTCCCGGAGCGTGACGAGAGCATCCCCGCGGACACCGGCACCAAGGGCATCCGCATCGGCGTGATCGGGCGCCCCAACGTGGGCAAGTCGACCCTGGTCAACCGCCTGCTCGGCGAGGAGCGGGTGGTGGTCTTCGACGAGGCGGGCACCACCCGCGACGCCATCGAGATCCCCTTCGAGCGCCGCGGCAAGCCCTATGTGCTGGTCGACACCGCCGGCGTACGGCGGCGCAAGAACGTCAGCCAGATCGCCGAGAAGTTCTCGATCATCAAGACCCTGGAGGCGATCAAGGAGTGCCACGTCGCCATCATGGTGCTGGATGCGCGCTCGGGCCTGGTCGAGCAGGACCTGCACCTGCTCGACTATGTGCTGACCACCGGCCGCGCCCTGGTGCTGGCGGTCAACAAGTGGGACGGCCTGGAGGCCGAGGCCAAGGACAAGATGCGCGCCGAGATCAAGCGCCGCCTGGGCTTCGCCGACTACGCCGAGCTGCACTTCATCTCGGCGCTGCACGGCACCGCGGTGGGGGATCTCTACCCCTCCGTCGAGCGGGCCTTCGCCTCGGCAAACGCTCACTGGTCCACCAACCGTCTGACCACCATCCTCCAGGATGCGGTCAGCGAGCATCAGCCCCCGCTGGTCCACGGGCGACGCATCAAGCTGCGCATGGCCCACCAGGGCGGCAGCAACCCGCCGATCATCGTGGTCCACGGCAACCAGACCGAGTCGCTGCCCGAGGCCTATCGGCGCTACCTCACCAACACCTTCCGCAAGGTGCTCAAGGTGCGGGGCACGCCGATCCGCTTCGAGTTCCGCTCCGGCAAGAACCCCTACGACCCGCTGGCCGGCGCCAGCGACCGGGAGAAGGCCAAGAAGCGCGAACTCTCCCGTACCAAGGAGGCACGCCAGAGCCGCCGCCGCTGATCCCACCTCAACCGCCCCGACAGCGCCCGACCCGCCCCAGCGCGGGCCGGGCGCTGTCGCTTTTTGGCCACTTCCCCGCTCCCCGGGAATGACGCAGAATCCGCTTGGCACACTCCCCTTGACAGCAGGGCTCGCCGGCCCTCGAATACGCCGATTTTTCGCCGCAGCATAGCGGCATTCGGGCCCTGCCCTACGCTCCCCGACGCATTCCAACAGGAGGCACCCTCGCTAATGTCTCGTCTCGTTTTCGCCCGCACCCGGCGCTGGCGGCTACTCGCGCCGCTGTGCCTCGCTGCCCTGCTCGCCGGCTGCCTGGCGCTGCCCCAGACCGGCCTGTTCGCCTTCCGCCTGGCGGTGACCTCGCTGGGGGTAGAGGAGGTGCGCATCGGCCCCTACGCCGTGGATGCCCGCCTCGACACCAGCGATATCATGTCGCTGGCACTCTCGAGCCTCGGCGCCGGCAGCCTGCCGGTGCAGGCGACCCTGGCCATGGGCCTGGGGCTGCCCGCCGGCATGCCCCCGGTGGAGATGTCCGGCTTCCGCTGGACGCTGGACATGCCCGGGGTGGACCCGGTCAGCGGCAACTACGAGCAGGACGTGACCCTCACCTCGGGTGACGATGCCAACCTGCGCCTGCCGGTGGCCTTCGACCTGCTGGGCGGCGGCCGCGAACAGCTTCGCCCCATGGTGGAACTGGCAAGCCAACTGGCCCGCCAGGGTGAGCTGCCCGCCGGCAGCGAGCTGGCCATCACCCCCGGCGACCTGCGCGGCCTGGGCATGACCCTGCCCGCCGGTCTGCTCACCCCCACCATCCGCCTGGGCGTGGGAGAGGACGGCAGCCTGATTCCGCGGAGGTAATGCTACGGTCGACTCGGGGCTGTTCCGGGGACAGGCCTCCCCTACTTCCCGTGCAGGCGCCGGCGGCCCACCCACTGGTTGGCGAACTGCCAGGCGCCGCGGCCGCTGCGCCCGCCGCGCAGGGTGGCGAAGCGGATCGCCTCGGCGCGGGCCTCGGCGTTCCAGTCCTCCCGCTTGCCCAACTGGGTGACCCAGTGGCAGCACGCCTCCAGGTAGATGTCCTGGTTGAAGGGGTAGAAGCCCAGCCATAGCCCGAAGCGGTCGGAGAGCGAGATCTTCTCCTCCACGGCATCGCCGTGGTGCAGCTCCTCACCGACCAGCTGAGTCTCCGTGTTGTCGGCCAGCGACTCCGGCAGCAGGTGGCGCCGGTTGGAGGTGGCGTACAGCAGCACATTGGGCGGCGGGCCGGTGAGGGCGCCGTCGAGCACGCTCTTCAGCGCCTTGTAGGCGTCGTCGTGGCCCTCGAAGGAGAGGTCGTCACAGTAGACCACGAAGCGCTGGTCGTGGTGGCGCAGCTGCTCCACCAGCAGCGGCAGCCCGGCCAGGTCATGGCGGTCGACCTGCACCAGACGCAGCCCCTCCGGCGCCAGGCTGTTGAGCAGGGCACGGATCAGCGACGACTTGCCGCTGCCCCGGGAGCCCCACAGCAGCGCATGGTTGGCCGGCAGCCCTTCCAGGAAGGCGCGGGTGTTGTCCACCAGCGCCAGCTTCTGGCGCTCGATGCCCAGCAGGTCGTCCAGGCTCAGGGCATCGCGCGGCGGCACCGGCAGCAGCCGCCCGCCCAGGGTATGGCGCTGCCACAGCGCGGCCACGTGGCGCTGCCAGTCGACCTCCTCGGGCACCGGCGGCAGCCAGTGCTCCACATGGTCCAGCAGGTTACGCAGGCGACGTGACAGCTCGGGGTCCATGTTCTTCTCCTTCTACATAATGTTGCTGGATAGACGACACTCGCCTGGGGCTGATCTGGCGACAAGCCTCGCTGAGTTAGCCTGACTCCTGATGGCGACGGTTGACCTGGCGGTTGTTCGGGGTATCTTGTGGCGAACCGTCATCCCCGTCCAGGGTCATACAGGTCCCGGATACACGAGGAATTCCATCATGCGCTGGATTCGCTGTCTTGCCGTGGGCGTCCTGACCCTGACGCTCACCGCCTGCGCTACCTCCCCCACCGGCCGCCAGCAGCTCACCCTGGTGTCCGATGCCCAGCTCAATCAGATGGGCCAGCAGGCCTTCAAACAGTATCAGCAGGAGCTGCCCAGCGCGGGTGACGCCTCTCAGCGCTATGCCCAGTGCGTGGCCGGCGCCCTGGTCCGGGTGCTGCCCGAGCGCGAGCGCCAGCAGGACTGGCAGATCCGCGTCTTCGAGGAGGAGCGCGCCAACGCCTTTGCGCTGCCCGGCGGCTACATGGGGGTGACCACCGGCCTGCTGGAAATCGCCGAGACTCAGGATCAGCTCGCCGCCGTGGTCGGCCACGAGATCGGCCACGTCCTGGCCCGCCATGCCAACGAGCGGGTCTCGACCCAGATGGCCACCGAGCTGGGGCTCTCGGTACTCTCCACCACCGCCAGTATGCAGGGCCCCGGCGGCCAGCAGCTGATGGGCGCGCTGGGCCTGGGCGCCCAGTTCGGTATCCTGCTGCCCTTCTCGCGTCGCCACGAGAGCGAGGCCGATGCCATCGGCCTGCGGCTGATGGCCGACGCCGGCTTCGACCCGCGGCAGAGCCTGGCGCTGTGGGATAACATGAGCGCCGCCAGCGGCGACGGCCGGCCACCGGTGTGGATGTCCACCCACCCCAGCCACGGCCAGCGCGTGGCCGGCCTGCAGGCGCAGATGGACAGCGCCATGGCCCGCTACGAGCAGGCGCGCCAGGCGGGCCGACAGCCCGACTGCCGGCGCCCCTAACACTGATTTATTGCTGCGCTCAGGCTCTTGATAAAGACCGCTGGCCGCCGGCGGTCCCGGAACGCCGGCCCGGTTCAATCCTCATTGAGCCGCCTGTCAACTCCGGTTGCTCCGTTCCGGCGGCGGTCAGCCTCTCTTCGCTCGCGACATAAATCAGCGCTTCCCCAATCCCTACACCAACTCTGGAATGCGAATGCTGAAACTCGGACTGCTGCTGCTGATCGTACCGCCCCTCACCCTGATGGGCCTGTACTTCTGGGAACTGGGGGACGTGCGCGAGTGCACCCTGGTGCAGGAGGGCTACTGGGACTACCTGGAAGGGGTGTGCCGCGACACGCCGCAGCGCTTCGTGTCCTGGGTGGAGCGTCAGCCGCTGCTGGTCAACGGCGGCATGCTGCTGTCGGTAGTGGGTGTGGGGCTGTGCATGGTGGGGCTCTACGTCAAGCGGCGCTGAACCGCCTCCCCTCAGGCCAGACGCCCGGTCAGCGTCAGCGCCACGGCCGCCACCATGACCAGCGCCGCCGTGGCGGTGCCCAGCGCGCCAAACAGCCGGCGCTCGTCCGTCCGGCGCAGCGCGGCGACCCCCATGCCCAGCGCGATCAGCTGCAGGCCGAGGAGAAACAGCAGCTCCACGCCGACCACGCTGATGCCCTGTGGGTGCCCGCCATTTTCTCCCGCCGCGCTGGTGGCGATGATCGAAGCCGCCACCGCCAGCCCCGCCAGGAAGACGGCGCCGAACAGTGCGATCAACAGGGACACGATGCCCAGGCTGGAGTGGCGGAGGGGAGTTGGCATTAGACGCCTCCTGTCACAGGCCTGATATGCCATCGCGGGGCCAGGCCGATACGCCTCACAGCGAACACCGCAACATCTCCAACACCGGCGCGGTGTCGGGTCGCTTGCCGCGCCACTGGAAGAAGGACTCGGCGGCCTGCTCCACCAGCATGCCCAGCCCGTCAACGCCATGGGCGCCGCGCTCGGTGGCCCACTGCAGAAACACCGTGGGCTCGGCGCCATACATCATGTCGTAGGCGGTGGCGCCCTCGGCGAACAGGTCGTCGGGCAGCGGCGGCAGGTCGCCGGCCAGGCTCGCGCTGGTGCCGTTGATCACCAGATCGAAGGGGCCGGCCAGGTCATCGAAGCCGCCGCCCCGTATCTTGCCCAGGTCGCGGAAGTCGGCGGCCAGGGCCTCGGCCTTGGCCGCGGTGCGGTTGGCGATCACCAGGCTCGCCGGCGACTCGGCCAGCAGCGGTTCGAGCACGCCGCGCACCGCCCCGCCGGCGCCCAGCACCAGCACTCTGGCGCCAGCCAGGCTCATGCCTTGGCGCTTGAGGTCGCGCACCAGCCCCACCCCATCGGTAGTGTCGCCATGGGTGGTGCCGTCATCGGCCAAGATCAGGGTATTCACCGCTCCGGCGCGGCTTGCCCGTTCGCTGAGACGATCGCAGAGGCGGAAGGCCTCCTCCTTGAAGGGCACGGTAACGTTGGCGCCGCGCCCGCCCTCGGCCACGAAGGCGCGCCAGGCGCCGACGAAGTCGTCCAGCGGCGCCTCGATGGCGGTGTAGTCAATATCTTCCCCGGTCTGCTTGGCGAAGGCGGCATGGATGGCCGGCGATTTGGAGTGGCCTACCGGGTGGCCAAAGACACAATAGCGATCGGTCATAAGCTCGTCTCTTTCACAGCTTAATGCTTCCTTGTGCGGCTTCTCCGTCGACAGGTCTACGAAGAGGCGCTGTGAATCCCTCCCTGGACGCTACCGATGCCCTCCATGGCATCGGACCTCTTCTTCGACCTGCCCCCGGCGCCTCTTGTCGCGCCAGTTGGGAAGGCATTGGCTCATTCCCCCAGCCAGTCGCGGGGGCGCAGATAATCATCATAGAGTCGCGCCTCGGCGCTGCCGGGCTCGGGCTCCCAGGCGTATTCCCAACGGGCCAGCGGCGGCATCGACATCAGGATCGACTCGGTGCGCCCGCCGCTCTTCAGCCCGAACAGAGTGCCGCGGTCCCACACCAGGTTGAATTCCACGTAACGGCCGCGGCGATAGAGCTGGAAGTCGCGCTCGCGCTCGCTCCAGGGCGCCCCCCGGCGGCGCTGCACGATGGGCAGGTAGGCATCGAGGAAGGCGTCGGCCACGGCGCGCTGGAAGGCGAAGCTCTTTTCGAAGCCCCACTCGTTGAGGTCATCGAAGAAGAGCCCGCCCACGCCGCGGGTCTCGTCCCGGTGCTTGAGATAGAAGTAGTCGTCGCACCACGCCTTGAAGCGCGGGTAGACGTCGTCGCCGAAGGGGGCGCAGGCATCGCGGGCCACCCGGTGCCAGTGCTGCACATCCTCCAGCACCGGGTAGAAGGGGGTCAGGTCGAAGCCGCCGCCGAACCACCAGACGGGCTCTTCCCCGGCCTTCTCGGCGATAAAGAAGCGCACGTTGCCGTGGCTGGTGGGCACGTGGGGGTTCTCCGGGTGCAGCACCCAGGAGACCCCCACGGCATGGAAGCTGCGCCCGGCCAATTGCGGGCGGGCCGCGGTGGCGGAAGGCGGCAGCCGCTCCCCGAACACATGGGAAAAATTGACGCCGCCCTTCTCGAAGACCCCGCCGTGTTCGAGCACCCGGGAGCGCCCACCGCCGCCGCCCTCGCGCCGCCAGGCATCCTCGCGAAAGCTCGCCCGGCCATCCTCGGCGGCCAGGCCGGCACAGAGCCGCTCCTGCAGCTCGAGCAGGTAGGTCTTGACGTCGTCGAGATAGGCGTGGGCCACGTGCCCTCCTGTGGGGATGTCGCAAAAAACCGGGGTGTCGAGTGTCGCTCGGTCAACCGCGCAGCACCCGCCCGCTGATCAGATCACGGATGGTGCTGGGCCGCTCGAGGCCGCCGAGCTCCCCCTCGACGACGGCGTCGAGCTCATCGCCGAAGGCCGCCCGGACCGCCTCGGCACTCAGCGCCGGCGGCTCGCCCGCCCGATTGGCCGAGGTGGAGACGATGGGACCGCCGAAGGCCTCGCACAGGGCGATCACCCCGGGGTGGTCGCTGACCCGCAGCGCCACGCTGTCGTGGGCGCCACGCACCAGCGCATGGGTGCGGCCGTTGTCGGGCACCAGCCAGGTGTTGGGCCCGGGCCAGCTGGCGGCCAGGGGGGCATGCAGCTCCAGCGGCAGGCCCTCGAGCCAGGGGCCAAACTGCGTGATGCTGCCGGCGATCAGGATCAGCCCCTTGGCCGGGTCGCGCTGTTTGAGCCGCAGCAGGTGCGCCACCGCCTCATCGTTGTCCGGGTCGCAGCCCAGCCCCCAGACGGCCTCGGTGGGGTAGGCGATCACCCCGCCGGCACGCAGCGCGGCAACGGCATGGGCAAAAGAAGCAGCCTGGGACATAGCGGTTCGATCCTCAAGGTCACGGTCAAGAAGATGGCTGAACTACCGGAGACAGGCCTGGGACAGGCCGGCATCCGGCCAGCCCCATGTTATCACGCCCGTGAGCCTGTCGGGTTTAGCCGGTCGTCACGATTCGCAGTAGATCAGTATTAACCCCGACAGGCTCCTAGGTGCCGCCCGGCAGGCGCACCCAGCCGCCCGGGGCCTGGGCCGCCTGGCCTTCCAACTCCAGTTCCAGCAGGCGGCGCTGACAATCGGGCACCGCCAGGCCGGTCAGCGTCACCAGGGCGTCGAGGGGTGACGGGGTATCGCTGAGCCAGCGCAGCAGCGGGTCGCCCGGGTCCTGCGTCGCGGGCGGGGCCAGGGGCGCGGCGGCGGCCACCGCCCACTGGCTCAGCTCCTCGAGGATATCGTCGACCCGGCGCACCAGCACCGCGCCCTGGCGAATCAGCCGCAGGCAGCCACGAGCCTGGGGGTTGTGGATCGAGCCGGGCAGCGCGAAGACCTCGCGGTTCTGCTCCATGGCGAGCCGCGCGCTGACCAGCGAGCCACTCTTCTCGGCGGCTTCCACCACCAGCACCCCGAGGGAGAGGCCGGTGACGATACGGTTACGGCGGGGAAAGAAACCGGCGCGGGCCCGGGTGCCGGGCGGGTGCTCGGCGAGCAGCAGCCCGCCGCCCTCCACCAGCTGTCGATAGAGGTCGGCGTGGCGGGGCGGGTAGATGACGTCCACCCCACAGCCCAGCACCGCCACGCTGCGCCCGCCGGCCTCGAGCGCCGCCCGCTGGGCCGCGCCATCGATCCCCAGCGCCATGCCGCTGACCACGCACCAGTCACGGGCCACCAGCTCACGGGCGAAGGCCGCCGCATTGGCCAGCCCTTCCCGGGTGGGGCGCCGCGAGCCGACCATGGCCAGCGCCGGAGGCCTGAGCGCCTCGAGGTCGCCCAGCGCCCAGAGCACCGGCGGGGGGTCACTGATCTGGCCGAGCAGCCCCGGCCAGGCCGGGTGCCCGGCGTGCAACAGGTGGCGCCCAGGGCCTTCGGCCAGCCAGGCCTGGTCGGCCTCGATCTCGGCCGTCAGCGGGCTGCGCGCCGGATGGTCGAGCCATAGCCGCAGCGCGGTGGCGGCCTGGCGTGGCAGCCGCGCCAGCCAGCCATCGGGCCAGGGCGGGGCGGCGGCGGCGATCTCGGCGAGACTCGCCGCGCCCATCCCCGGCAGACGCGACAGCGCCAGCCACTCGCGGGCCTGGAGCCGCTCGACGCTCACCGATGCGCCACCCCGGCCGCCGGGCTATGCACCCGATCCCCCACCGCCAGGGTGCGGGTGGCGCGCATCACCAGGCCATAGCTCATCTTCCGATAGGGGCGAAAGACCATCACCAGCCCCGCCTCGGTGCCGGGCAGGCGCAGCGTCTCGCCGGTGCGCGGGTCGCTGACCCGCTCGCCGAGCTGCTCGACCTGGAGCACATGGCCCGGCGCCAGGCCGTCGCGGCGCCCCCGGTCCAGTGCCACCACCTGCAGTCGGCCGATGAAGCGCACCCCGCCGGGCACCGCCAGAATCTGCCCGTCCACCGCCTCGTCCGGCGCACGCGGCATGAAATCCCGCGTCAGCTCACGACCCTCCAGCGGCAGCACGATATCGTTGTTGCGAATCTCCTGGCTCGCCGAGAGCGCCTCGAGTACGGCGATATCGCCCTCCTGGCGCTCCAGCCTGGCCTGGCCCACGCTCTCCAGCTCCAGGCCCAGCAGTTCGCCGGTCGCGGCATCGGTGTAGCGCTCGCCGATGCGATAGATGCCGTAGCGCGGCCCGCGCTCGAGGTGGCCGCGGGCATAGAGCCGATCGCCGGCGCCGCTGATGAGGCGCCGATCGTCGCCGGCCACCACATAGGCCAGTTCCTCCAGCGCCTCGGGGTCGTCGATCACCCGATGGTCGCGCAGGAAATGCTGCACCGCTTCCAGCGGAATCGGCTCGATGGCCTCGCGCGGCGGAATTCGGCGCACCTCCGGGGAGAGCCGCACCTCACCCTGACCGCGCTCCAGCCCCAGGCAGGGTCGGCCGTTGCAGTCGTAGAGATAGATGACATCGCCGGGATAGATCAGGTGCGGATTGCGGATCTGCGGGTTGACCTGCCAGACCTCGGGCCACTGCCAGGGATGATGCAGAAAGCGCCCCGAGATGTCCCACAGGGTATCGCCCCGCACCACGGTATAGCGTTCCGGGGCGTCGCCGCGCAGCCCCTGCTGCCAGCTCGGCGGCTGCGCCATGACGGCACCGCTGCCCAGCAGCAGCGCCGTGCACAGCGCGACCGCAAGCCGTCCGACCCGACGCGTACGAGACCAGCCACCGTTCACCCTTGCGCTCATCCCTGTCTCCCCTGGCTTTCGCATCCACGCCCCTGGCCGTGCCCCCGGGAACCGGACCGGCATGCTATAGTCTGATGCTATTGTGATGATACGGAGCCGGAGAGTTTCACCCGAGGCTCCGCCGCCCTAGAATAGGGGCATCCCCTGATGACAGCATAACGGTGATTCCAACGCCATGGCTAAATTACCCATCCTCGAATTTCCCGACGAGCGGCTGCGCACCAAGGCGGCGCCGGTCGAGACGGTCGATGACGAGGTGCGCCAGCTGGTAGACGACATGCTCGAGACCATGTACGACGCCTACGGCATCGGTCTCGCCGCCACCCAGGTGGATGTCCACCGCCGCGTGATCGTGATGGACGTCAGCGACGACCGCTCTCACCCGCTGGTACTGATCAACCCCGAGTACAGGCCCGTGGGCGACGAGCGCGAGCCGATGTCGGAAGGCTGCCTGTCGATCCCGGAGTACACCGCCGAAGTGCCCCGCGCGCTGAAGGTGCACCTCAAGGCGCTGGACCGCGACGGCCAGCCCTATGAGCTGGAGGCCGACGGCCTGCTGGCCCACTGCATCCAGCACGAGTGTGACCACCTCGAAGGGGTGCTGTTCGTCGACTACCTCTCGCCGCTCAAGCGTGAGCGGGTACTCAAGAAGATGCAGAAGCGCCACCGCCAGATGCAGCCGGCCTGAGCCGCTGCCCAAGGCGCCTGGAAGGCCGTGCCCGTCTCCCGACGGGCACGGCCTTCGTCGTTTGCGCCCGGCTCCGTTATCATAATGAAGCATCCATTCAGGCAAGGCCCTCGACACCATGTCCCGACCCCTGCGCGTCATATTCTCCGGCACCCCCGACTTCGCCGCGGCGAGCCTCACTGCCCTGCTGGCCAGCCGCCACCCGATCGTCGCCGTCTATACTCAGCCGGACCGCCCCGCCGGTCGCGGCCGCAAGCTGACCGCCAGCCCGGTCAAGCGGCTGGCGCTGGAACACGACCTGCCGGTGCGCCAGCCCGAGACCCTCAAGGCCCCCGATGTCCAGGCCGAGCTCGACGCCTTCGAGGCCGACATCATGGTAGTGGTAGCCTACGGCCTGATCCTGCCCCGGGCGGTGCTCGACACTCCCCGGCTGGGCTGTCTCAACGTCCACGCCTCGCTGCTGCCGCGCTGGCGCGGAGCGGCGCCGATCCAGCGGGCCATCGAGGCCGGCGACGACGAGAGCGGGGTGACCATCATGCAGATGGATGAGGGCCTGGACACCGGCGACATGCTGCTGACGCGGCGCACCCCGATCACCGCCACCACCACCGGCGGCGAGCTGCACGACACCCTGGCCGCGCTTGGCGGCGAGGCGATCGTCGAGGCGCTGGACGCCCTGGCCGAGGGCGGACTGCCCGCCACGCCCCAGCCCGAGGCCGGCGTCACTTACGCCGCCAAGCTCAGCAAGGCCGAGGCAGAACTGGACTTCGCCCGCCCGGCCGCCGAACTGGCGGCCCGCATCCGCGCCTTCAACCCCTGGCCGGTGGCCTGGTGCCCGCTGGGTACGGAACGCCTGCGCCTGCTGATGGCCGAGGCGGCAGCGGCCAGCGGGGAAGCGCCCCGGCCGCCGGGCACCCTGCTCGAACACGACACGGACGCCCTGCGCATCGCCTGCGGCGAGCACGGCCATGAGGTGCTGCGGGTAAGCCGCGCCCAGCTGCCCGGCGGCAAGCCGCTGGCGGTGCGCGACCTGCTGAACGCCCGCGGCGACCGCCTGCCCCCCGGCCTGCGCCTGGGCCACACTCGTAAGGAGACGTCTTGATGCACCGCTCCACTCCCGCCACCCGTGCCGGCAAGTCGCTGCAGGACGGTGGTCAGGCCGTGCGCGCCAGCGCGGCCCGCGCCCTGGCACCGGTGATCACCGGCAAGGGGTCACTGGCCGACCTCGACGACCACCAGGTAGTCGCCCGCGACCGGCCGCTGTTCAAGGCCATGTGCTACGGCGTCTGCCGTACCCTGCCACGGCTCGAAGCGCTGGCGGAGCGGCTGCTCAAGAGCCCCTTCAAGACCCGCGATGCCGACGTCCAGGCGCTGCTGCTGGTGGGCATCCACCAGCTGCTCTACCTGCGCATTCCGGCCCACGCCGCGGTGGGCGAGACCGCCGGCGCGGCGCGGCTGCTCGGCAAAGAGTGGGCCACCCGGGTGATCAACGGCTGCCTGCGCCGCCTGCAGCGGGAGTCCGCCGCGCTGCAGGCCGAGGTCGACCGCGACCCGGCGGTGGCGCTGCTGCATCCCAAGTGGCTGCTCAAGGCGCTGCGCCAGGCCTGGCCCGACGACTGGCGTGCCATCTGCGAGGCCAACAATCTTCCCGGCCCGATGACGCTGCGGGTCAACCGCCGCCACGGCGACCGTGAAGCCTATCTGGCACGGCTGATCGATGCCGGCATCGAGGCCCGGCTGTGCACCCACTCCCCCGACGGCCTGGTGCTGGAGACCCCGGTGGATGTCCAGGCGCTGCCCGGCTTCAGCGAGGGCGCCATCAGCGTCCAGGACGAGGCCGCCCAGCTGGCCGCCGAGCTGCTCGGCCCGGCGCTGGCACCGCGCCCCGGCGGCCGGGTGCTGGACGCCTGCTGTGCACCCGGCGGCAAGAGTGCCCACCTGCTGGAGCTGTTCGACATCGAGCTGCTGGCACTGGACAGCGACGCCGCGCGCCTGGCCCGGGTCGAGGACACCCTGGCGCGACTGGGGCTCTCGGCCACCCTGGTCCATGACGATGCCACCCGGCGGGACTGGTGGGACGGCACGCCGTTCGATGCCATCCTGCTCGACGCCCCCTGCTCCGGCACCGGAGTGATCCGCCGCCATCCGGACATCAAACGCCTGCGCCGGCCGTCGGATATCGCCAAGCTGGCCGAACTGCAGGCGCGGATGCTGGAGAACCTCTGGCCGCTGCTGCGCCCGGGCGGCTCGCTGCTCTACGCCACCTGCTCGGTACTGCCCGAGGAGAACGCCGACCGGATCCGCGACTTCCTGGCCCGCACCCCGGACGCCGAGGTCACCACCCCCTCCGACGTCGGCTGGGGCCGCCCCGCCGGTGCCGGCCGCCAGCTGCTGCCCGAGCCCGACAGTCATGACGGTTTCTACTATGCCAGACTGAAAAAAGTACCAGCCTGAGAAAAGTGCCAGACTGAGGAAGTGCCGGCTGAGCCGGCCCCTAACCTTGCCACGCCAACCCGGAGGTGCCATGAGTAACCACGTCTACAAACACGTCGAACTGACCGGCTCATCGGAGGAGAGCATCGAGGCCGCCATTCAGAGCGCCATCGGCAAGGCCTCGCAAAGCCTGCACGGCATGCGCTGGTTCGAGGTCGTGGACACCCGCGGGCATATCGAGAACGGCCGAGTGGCCCACTGGCAGGTGACGCTGAAGATCGGCTTCACCCTGGACTGAGGGCGGTGCCGGGCCCCGGCCCGGCCTGTCTTTTTGGCCATGGCTGGTTTAGGCTTGCCGTCATTGTCTTGCAGCGCACCATGTGCGCCGTCATTGCTTGCGTCGGACCCAACAGCCCATGAAGATCATCATTCTCGGCGCCGGCCAGGTCGGCGGTACCCTCGCCGAACACCTGGCTCGCGAAGAGAACGACATCACCGTGGTGGACACCGACGGTGAGCGTCTGCGCGAACTGCACACCAAGCTCGACATCCGCACCGTGGTGGGGCCCGGCTCCTACCCCATGGTGCTGCGCCAGGCCGGCTGCGAAGATGCCGACATGCTGATCGCGGTGACCAGCCAGGACGAGGTCAACATGATCGCCTGCCAGGTCGCCCACACCCTGTTTCGCACCCCCACCAAGATCGCCCGGGTCCGCGCCACCGCCTACCTGACCCGCAAGGGGCTGTTCGCCCACGAGGCGGTGCCCATCGACGTGTTGATCAGCCCCGAGCAGGTGGTCACCGACCATATCCGCCGGCTGATCGAACACCCCGGCGCCCTGCAGGTGCTGGAGTTCGCCGGCGGCCTGGTGCAGCTGGTGGCGGTCAAGGCCTTTTACGGCGGGCCGCTGGTGGGCCAGGAACTGGGGTTTTTGCGCCGCCATATGCCCAGCGTCGACACCCGGGTGGCGGCCATCTACCGCCGCAACCGGCCGATCATCCCCCGCGGCGACACCACCATCGAGGCCGATGACGAGGTCTTCTTCATCGCCGCCCGCCGCGACATCCGTGCGGTGATGAGCGAGCTGCGCCGGGTCGACCGCGACTTCCGCCGGGTGATGATCGCCGGGGGCGGCAACATCGGCGAGCGCCTCGCCGAGCACCTGGAGCACAGCCACCAGGTCAAGATCATCGAGCACGGCATCGAACGCTGCACGGTGCTCTCCGAACGCCTCGACCGCACCGTGGTGCTGCACGGCAGCGCCACCAACAAGCGGCTGCTGGAAGAGGAGAACATCGACGAGTGCGATATCTTCTGTGCGCTGACCAACGACGACGAGGTCAACATCATGTCGTCGATGCTGGCCAAGCGCATGGGTGCCAAAAAGGTGCTGACGCTGATCAACAACGCCGCCTACGTGGACCTGGTGCAGGGTGGCGAGATCGACATCGCCATCTCGCCCCAGCAGGCCACCATCGGCAGCCTGCTGACCCACGTGCGGCGCGGCGACATCGTCAATGTCCACTCGCTGCGCCGCGGCGCCGCCGAGGCCATCGAGGCGATCGCCCACGGCGACATGCAGTCCTCCAAGGTGGTGGGCCGCGCCATCGGCGAGATCGACCTGCCCCGCGGCACCACCATCGGCGCCATCGTGCGCGGCAAGGAGGTGCTGATCGCCCACGACAACGTGGTGGTGGAGTCCGGCGACCACGTGATCCTGTTCGTGATCGACAAGCGCCGCATCCGCGACGTGGAGCGCTTGTTCCAGGTCGGCCTGACCTTCTTCTGATGACGACCCCCAGGGTCCCACGCGACGCAAGGAACGCCGCCCGATGAGCCTGCGCATCATTCTTCGCATCCTGGGCCTGCTGCTGATGCTGTTCAGCCTGACCCTGATGCCGCCGATCCTGATCTCACTGCTGTTCGGCGACGGCCAGTGGGATGCCTTCGCCATCGCCATCCTGATCACGGTGGCCACCGGGGGGCTGATGTACCTGCCCAACCGGCGCGCTCACAAGGAGCTGCGCACCCGCGATGGCTTCCTGATCGCCGCGCTGTTCTGGAGCGTACTGGGGCTGTTCGGCTCGCTGCCGCTGATGCTTACCGGCGACGCCGCCCTGTCGCCCACCGACGCGGTATTCGAATCCTTCTCGGGGCTGACCACCACCGGCGCCACGGTGATCACCGGCATCGAATTTTTGCCCGAATCGGTGCTCTACTACCGCCAGCAGCTGCAGTGGCTGGGCGGCATGGGCATCGTGGTGCTGGCGGTGGCGATCCTGCCGACCCTCGGCGTTGGTGGCATGGCACTGTACCGCACCGAGATCCCGGGCCCGCTGAAGGACTCCAAGCTCACCCCGCGCATCACCGAGACCGCCAAGGCGCTATGGTACATCTACGCCGCCCTGACCCTGACCTGTTTCGCCGCCTACTGGGCGGCGGGCATGGACTGGTTCGACGCCCTGGGTCACAGCTTCTCCACCGTGGCCATCGGCGGCTTCTCCACCCACGACGCCAACATCGGCCACTTCGACAGCGCCCTAATCGAGCTGATCTGCGTGGCCTTCCTGATCATCTCGGCGATGAGCTTCAGCCTGCACTTCCTGGCCTGGCGCGGCAAGCAGCTCAAGCACTACCTGCAGGACCCGGAGGCGCGCTTTCTGCTGCTGTTCCTCGGCGGGCTGACGCTGATCACGGTGGTCTCGCTGTGGCTCACCGGCGTCTACGGCGACGAGACCCAGCGGGCCATGCGCCACGGCCTCTTCCAGGTGGTCTCGGTGGCCACCACCTCCGGTTTCGGGGTCGCCGACTTCTCCGCCTGGCCGGGCGCGCTGCCCTTCCTGCTGTTCGTGGCGGCCTTCGTCGGCGGCTGCTCGGGCTCCACCGGCGGGGGCATGAAGGTGATCCGTATCATCCTGATCCTGAAGCAGGGGATGCGCGAGGTGATGCGCCTGATCCACCCCAATGCGGTGATCGCGGTGAAGGTCGGCAAGGTGAGCGTGCCGGACGGCATCGCCCAGGCGGTGTGGGGCTTCTTCTCGGTCTATCTGATGCTGTTCTTCCTGATGCTGGTGGGGGTGATGGCCACCGGCGTCGACCAGGTCACTGCCTGGTCAACGGTCGCCTCGGCGCTCAATAACCTGGGCCCGGCGCTGGGCGAGGCCTCGGCCCACTACGGCGACCTGCCGGTGATGGCCAAGTGGATCCTGGTGATGGCGATGCTGCTGGGCCGCCTGGAGATCTTCACCGTGCTGGTGCTCTTCACCCCGGCTTTCTGGCGCAGATAGCGACAGGTGCACGCGGGGCGTCGGCAACGGCCTTGGACACCAAGCCAGCGGCGATAGCCGAACAGGTTGCACCGGAGTTTGGCCTGCCGCGGCCCTTCGTGGATAATCGAGCTCTCACACCTTCAAGCCCGAGCGTCCATGACCGACTCCCAGGATCCCGTGATCGACCCCGGCCCAACCGAGGCCCTGAGCGGCCCGCACCGCATCGTTGAACTCGACGGCACGCGCTATACCCTGCTGGGTACCGCCCACGTCTCTGCCGAGAGCGCCGAGGACGTGCGCCGCCTGATTCGCTCCGGCGACTTCGACGCCGTGGCCATCGAACTGTGCGACTCCCGCCACCAGAACCTCAGCGACCCCGACGCCCTGGGCGGTCAGGACCTGTTCGAGATCTTCCGCCAGGGCAAGGCCGGCATGGTCGCCGCCAGTCTGGCGCTGGGCGCCTTCCAGCAGCGCGTCGCCGAGCAGTCCGGCATCGAACCCGGTGCCGAGATGCGCGCCGCCCTGGAGGAGACCCGCCGCCGGGAGCTGCCGCTGCTGCTGATCGACCGCGACGTGGGCATCACCCTCAAGCGCATCTATCACAACGTGCCCTGGTGGCAGCGCTTCTCGCTGTTCTCGGGGCTGCTGGGTAGCGTGCTCTCCCGTCAGGAGGTCAAGCCCGAGGAGATCGAGCGGCTCAAGGAGGGCGATGTGCTGGAGTCGACCTTCAGCGAGTTCGCCGCCGAGTCCGAGGCGCTGTTCACCCCGCTGATCACCGAGCGCGACCGCTACATGGTGATGCGCCTGGCCGAGGACGCCCCGCCGGGGCGCTACCGCAACGTGCTGGTGGTGATCGGCGCCGGCCACTTGAAGGGCATGGCCGAGACCCTCGAACAACCGCTGCCACCCTCGCCCCGGGAGGAGCGTGAAAAGCTCGACACCACGCCGCCGCCCTCGAAGATGTGGCGGGCCCTGCCCTGGCTGGTCACGGTGCTGGTGCTGACCGGCTTCGCCATCGGCTTTTCGCGCAACACCGAGCTGGGCTGGCAGCTGGTCAGCGAGTGGTTCCTGATCAACGGCGTTTTCTCGGCGCTGGCCACCACCATTGCCCTGGCGCACCCGGTCACCATCGCCGCCACCTTCTTCGCCGCCCCGCTCACCTCGCTGAATCCGACGATCGGCGCCGGCTTCGTCGCCGCCGGAGTGGAGCTGTTCATGCGCAAGCCCAAGGTGCGCGACTTCTCGACCCTGCGCCACGACGTCACCGAGCTCAGGGGCTGGTGGCGCAACCGGGTCTCGCGCACCCTGCTGGTGTTCATGCTGGCCACCCTGGGCTCGGCCGCCGGCACCTGGGTGGCGGGATTTCGCATCGCCGGGGCGCTATTTGGCAGCGGCAGCTGATTCTACCGGCCAATAACCACCACTGCTGGCGTGCCTTGCCACGCCAGCAGGCAATACCCGCCCTGCCTGCCCTGTCACTCATGATCAAGGAGCTCGGTATCCTGCTTGCTCTCGACCGGGTAAGCACGAGCAAACGCCTGGATCACCTGCGCCACCACCTTGCGCTGCTCGACGGGCAGTTCCAGATAGCGCTGGATCACCACTCTTTCTTCCCCACTGATAGAAGTCTCCCACTTGCCTCGGGACTCCCGTATCTGCCGGCCAACGGCCTCACCGTAGCGCAGCACATGAGGCTCGATCTCGAGCCACTCGGCTAGCACCTGTAGCTTCTCCTGCTTGGGTAGAGCCTCTCCGCATAGCCAGCGCCTGACCCCCTGCAGGGTCACAGGCTTGCCCCAATAGCGCAGATTGAACTCACGCTCGAGGACGGCTGGACGGGGCTCATAGCCAGCAGCCCGCATGGCAGCCGCCAACCGCTCGGAGAAAGCAGTCTTATCGTTCATTGCGGCAACTTGCCGCACACACGGCACGCCAAGGTAAACTCTGGTTGAACAAACATGTGAACCAATGGTTAAATTAACAAAATAGAAGATTACCTCTGCCTAAAAAACCGAAGCTCAGGCGCAAGGTAACCACAGGCAACCCGGCCTGTCGGGAACCGGCCAAGGAAAAAGCCATGGACTCGCTGGGAATGGATCTCGAAGCGAGCGAATACAGTGCGGCACTGAAGCACGACACCCGAGCCATTCAGCCGCATGGCTGCCTCGTCACCGTCGATCGGCAGTGGTGCCGCATCAGCGTGGCCAGTGCCAATCTGGAGCATTTTTTTGCGCAGACGGCCGACGAGGCCCTCGCCCATTCTCCGCAGCGGCTACTCGGAACACGCCTGACCAGGGCATTGCAGCAAGCGCTATCGCAATGCCCCCAAACGGGGCCGAGTCAGTACGCCGCTCGACGGCTGAGATCGGCCGGGCACTCCCTGCTGGTGGCCGCGCACGGCACGCAGTCGGGCGCCACCCTCGAGATCGAGCCGCTCGACAGTGTGCAAGACGACCTGGCTTGCCAAGCCATCTCCTGGGGCAACCGGATTGCCGAATGTAACGACGAAGACCAGCTTATCGACCTACTGCTGGGTGCGGTTCGCAACCTCAGCGGCCATGATCAGGCATCGATTCATCACCTGCCCCCGGCGGCCCATCCTGGGCCAGGTAGCTTCTCCTCACTGCGCATGGTCGCCGACACTCAGGCCGCTCCCATTCCCCTCATTGGCAAACCACGGGCGAGCGGTGCATCGCCATCCAGCGAGCTACTGGCCTTGCCAGCCACAGAGGCCCAACGGCTTCGCCAGAGCGGAATCCGTTCCATCCTGGCGATCTCCCTCGATGAGGACGCCGCAACACCATGGGGGACGCTGATCCACTACAGTAATGTGCCGCTACACCTCCCCTCACCGTTGCGCCGTCTGCTTTGGCTGCTCTCACGAACTGCCCTGCAACGACTCCACCTGCTGGAAGCACGCCGCAACCTGCAGCACAAGCAGCGCTTCCTGGACGCCTATCCGAAACTCAGCAATGACAGTCAGCGGCGCCTGCCCATTCACACCCTCCGCAAAGCCAGCCAAACGTGGCTGGCTGACTTCCGAGCATGCGGCATGCTCCTCATCCATGGCAATCAGATCAATGGCGTTGGCATACATCCCGAAAAATCGACGCTGTGCGAGATCATACAGTTCCTGAACTCACATGATCGGCAACTCCCCTGGGCCAGCCACGATCTATCCCAGACCCCGCTCGCTCAGCTGGCGCAAGATAGCCGGGTCAGCGGCATGCTCGCCGCCCCTTTGAGCCTAAGCGACACAGCCAGCGGATGGTTGCTTTTTTTTCGCCCGCCCCGTTCCACCGGCAACCCCAGCCAACCATGGAGCCGCTCCGACCTGCACAATGGCCAAGAACTGGCACGCTTTCTGTCTACCGATATGAAGGTACGCTACGCGAGAAAGCTAACCCTCAAGCTGCAGGAGCACAATGCAACTCTGATGCAGCTAGCGCATACCGACCCCGTCACCCAGATTGCCAACCGGCATCACATCGAGCAGATTCTCGATACCGAGCTACTCGCCAGCGAAAGAGACCACACACCCTGCTCACTGTTGCTGTTCGACATAGATCACTTCAAGCGCATCAATGACACCCATGGCCACAACACTGGCGACAAGGTCCTGCGGCGACTCGCCCATGAGGTCCAGGCGCGCCTGCGAGCAACCGACCACCTGGGCCGCTGGGGCGGCGAAGAGTTCCTGATTATCGCTGCCGGGTGCCGATTGGATGCAGCCGTTGAGCTGGCCAACAGGCTATGTCATGACATTCCCACCCTGTCCATTCCCCCGGTGGAGCGGATATCCGTCAGCATTGGCGTCACTCGCTGGGAGCCCGGCGATACACCCAGAAGTATCATACGGCGCGCGGACCTCGCGATGTACGAGGCCAAAGATGCAGGACGCAGCTGTGTTCGCGTAGCCGCCCCTCCATAACCGTCAATCACTCGACACGACGCGCCAGCAGGCGCTGCATGGCCGCGGTGGGCGTTTCGAGCTTCTCGAAGCGCCGGCTGGCGGCGTAGCTGTCGTTGAAGGCGTCGAAGTAGTCGTCGAGCACGCCGGCGGCCTCTGCGTCGCCCGTCTGACGCAGCAGCTCCGCGGCCACCTCGGCGGTGCAGAGGTGAGCCGCGGAGGCCGGCTTGCGCAGCCGATAGCGTGTCTCGCGCGCCGTCGCCAGCGGCAACACCGGCAGCGCGTCCAGGTAGGGGCTCTTGCGAAATATCCGCCGCGCCTGGCGCCAGGTCCCGTCGAGCAGGATAAACACCGGGATTCTCGCCTCCCGCTTGGCGCTCGCCACCGCCTCCAGCCCCACCACCCGGTCGGCGTAGTCGGGCTGGTCGTCGGGGAAGATCACGAAGGGCGCGAAGCGCTCATCCGCCAGCAGCGCCAGCAGCCGCTCGTCGGGCGCCGTGCGGTACCAGGTGAACACCTGGGTGGCGGGCAGCACGTCACGGATCAGCCGCCCGGTATTGGTCGGCTTGTGGTGCTCCAGGGGGTGGGTCAGCAGCCACACCTGCGCCTCGCTCTCGGCGCGGACCCGAAAGGGGCAGAGGCAGTTGAGCGTTGGCAGGTTGCAGCCCGGGCAGCGCTCGACGAAGCTGCCGCGGGCCTTGAACTCGCGGCGCGGCGGACGGGGATGACCGGTCGCAGGGTCGCGGGTGAGCCGACTGACGGGGTCGTGAAAGGGGTCGTCCTGCATGGTGGCCTGTGGGGTGCAAAAGCGGAGGCGCATTCTACCATGGGCCCAGCCCGGAACACCGCGCGATCTTCGCTGACTGCCCCTCGCACCTTGGCCCTCGGCCATCATGACTCGAGAACTGTCTCCGGCACCCATAGCCGCCTCTCGCGCTTCCAGTGGCGCACCAGCTGCGGTACGCCCTTGCCAGCGGGCTGGGCGAGCCGGGTGACCCCGGGTGGGGCCAGCGACTCCGCCTCGGGGTCGACCAGCAGACAGGGTGTATCCAGGGGGGCGTAATCGAGCAGCGAGGCGGCCGGCATCACGGCCAGCGAGGTGCCCACCACCAGCAGCAGGTCGGCCTCGGCAACGATCTCGCAGGCGTCGCCGAAGTGCGGCACGCTCTCGCCGAACCACACCACGTCGGGACGCAGCTGGCTGCCCTTGTCGCAGATATCGCCCAGCGCGATACCGCCGCGGGGCAGCCGATACTGCATGCGGCGGTCCACCGTGGAGCGCGCCTTGAGGATCTCGCCGTGGAGATGCAGCACGTCCCGCGAGCCGGCACGCTCGTGCAGGTCGTCGATGTTCTGGGTGATGATGCTGACCCGAAACCCCTGCTTCTCCAGCGCCGCCAGGGCCTTGTGGGCGGCGTTGGGCCGCGCGCGACGCACCTGATCACGGCGCAGGTTGTAGAAGTGCAGCACCCGCTCGGGGTCGCGCCGCCACGCCTCGGGCGTGGCGACCTCCTCGATGGGGTGGTCGGCCCACAGGCCGTCGCTGGCCCGAAAGGTCTGGATGCCGCTCTCGGCACTGATACCGGAACCGCTCAACACCACCAGATGGGGGCGCGCTGGCTCGCCCATGCCCTGCCTCCTGCCCGGCTGCGCGCCGCCTGACTCAATAGACCAGCCCGTTGGTCTCGCTGCCGGCGAAGCGCTGCTTGTTGCGATAGGGGTAGACGTCGATCACCCGTCCGTCGCGAATGGCCTGCTGCAGCCCCTTCCAGTAGTCGGCGTCGAGCAGCTCCGGGTGCAGCTGATAGAAGAGCTTGCGCAGGCGCACGTCGGCGAACAGGAAGGGGCCGAACTCCTCGGGGAAAATATCATTGGGGCCTACCGAATACCAAGGCTCGTCGGCGAGCTCCTGTTCCGGGTACATGGGCTCGGGAATATGGCGGAAGTTGCACTCGGTGAGGTAGCAGACCTCATCGTAGTCGTAGAAGATCACCCGCCCGTGGCGGGTCACCCCGAAGTTCTTCAGCAGCATGTCGCCGGGGAAGATGTTGGCCGCCGCCATCTGCTTGATGGCGTTGCCGTAGTCCTTGATCACGGCCTGGGTTTCGGCCGCGTCGCACTGCTCCAGATAGAGGTTGAGCGGGGTCATCATGCGCTCGGTATAGCAGTGCTTGATGATCACCTTGTCGCCCCTGAGGTACACGGTGGAGGGTGCCACCTCCAGCAGGTGCTCCAGGCACTCCGGCGAGAAGTGATCCTGGCGGGCGATGAAATTGGAAAACTCTTGGGTGTCGGCCATGCGCCCGACCCGGTCGTGGCGCTTGACCAGGCGGTACTTCTCGCGGACGTTCTCGCGGCTCATCTCCTTGGTGGGGTCGAAGCGGTCCTTGATGATCTTGAACACCGTGCGGAAGGAGGGCAGCACGAACACCGCCATGACCATGCCGCGCACCCCGGGGGCGATGATGAACTTATCCTCGCGCTTGGCCACCTGGCGGTTCAGCCCCCGGAAGAACTCGGTCTTGCCGTGCTTGAAGAAGCCGATCGCGGCATAGAGCTCGCCTGCCGGCTTGTCGGGCATCAGCTCCTGCAGGTAGTCGACGAACTCGCCGGGCACCTGCACCTCGACCTGGAAGTAGGCGCGGGTGAAGGAGAAGATGATCGATACCTCGTCGGGCTCGATCAGCACCGTGTCCAGGTGCAGCCCCTGGCCCTCGTCATGCAGCACCGGCAGCACCAGCGGGACCTGCTCGCCGCCGCCGCGGATGCGGCCCACCAGGTAGGCCCCCTTGTTGCGATAGAAGACGCTCTTGAGCAGCTCGACCTCGGTGTCGTCGGCCTCGAGGATCGCCGCCGGCAGGTGGCCGTGCAGGAACTCGCCGCCCAGCCGCGCATCGCGCTCCAGGTCGTCGAAGGGCGTTTCGAAGGGCGTCTCCGCCAGCCCCCAGCGAATCGCCGCCTCCCAGTCGCCGTTGACCGTGAAGCGCCGGCAGCGCTCGATGCCCGAGTGGTGGGCGGCGGCATCGCGCGAGCTGTAGACGAACATCCAGTCGTCGCGGATATGGCGGTGATGAAAGATCGAGCAGAACAGCGAGTTGAAGTAGGTCTCGGCCAGCTCGTAATCCAGGCGCTGGTTGATCAGCTCGGCGTAGTGGTTCTTGGCCTCCCGCCAGCACTCGCAGTGAGTCAGCTCCTCCTCGGTGAAGGTGCGCTGCAGCCGGCCCAGGGTCTCCTCGACCTTCTGCTCGTAGAGATTGATGCGCTCCGCCGAGGCCTGCTGCGCCTCCCGCCAGGCGGCGTCGCGAAAGCGCCGGCTGGCATCGGCGGTGATCTCCTTGAAGCGCGAACGGTACTCGTCGAAGCCATGCAGGATGGTGGCGGCAAGGCGATAGGCGGGCGACAGCTTCATGGCGGACTCCGGGCAGCGTGAACGCATAGCTTCGCGGATTTCGCCTTGCTTGGCGAGCCGACCATGGTGGGGCGCGCTGTAGCCTGACGACAGCATGGTCAACACTAGCGTCAGGCCGCCTTATGGCGGCCTTGTCTCTTACCAGGGCCCTTCCGCTCACCATCCCCCCGAATCCTCCGGAAAGATCGGAGCGTTCGTATCGCCACTATCGGCCGAGGGTGATCGACCGGCTCACTCCACCACCCGATAGATCTCCCAGCGGGTGGAACCGCTGACCACCAGCGGCTCGATCGCCTTGCCCCACTCCCGGTGGTCGGCGCGCTCGGCGAGCTTGTCCCACTGGGCGCTCAGGGTCGCGATGTCCGCCACCCGGAGGTCCACGGCGACGACCGACTCGGCGGCACCGATGCTGCCGGTGGAAATGGTGTAGTCGGTCTGGCCGATATCCCGGCCGATGGTGCGCCACCACTCCTGGGTCTTCGCAAGCAGCTCCTGCTTGTGCCCAAAGCGGGCCTGACAGTACCAGCGTGCAATGATCATGACATCCTCCCGTGCTCTGCAGGTTGCTAGTCACCGGGGTATGCCCCGGCGACCACAAAGACGCAGCAGGCGGCGGAAGGGTTCCCGCCTCTCCCTCAACCGGCGGGTGTCGATGGCTTCCCTGGCGATCACTTCCGATAGGGTTCATCCGAGCGCGGGGCATCGGGAGCCTGCTCGTCCAGGGACTGACGATACCTGATGCAGCCCCGCATGAACGCCGGCCATTCCGGCACCACCGGCACCGGATCCGACTTCTCGGGCAGCAGGCTCCAGAGTGCCGGATGATGCCAGCAGAGATCGTGCCCGCTGCAGTCGCGATGCTCGCGAATCGCCTGCCTCAGCTTGCTGACTTCGTCCAGCAGCTCCTCGCGCGTCATCCTGGTCAGGTCCTCGTCCACGTTCGCCTCCTCGAAGACTCCTTGCCCCTTTACCCCGAGCCTAGCGGGAAGGCGGCCCAAGGGCACGGCATCAAGGGGCCGAGGAAGCTCCCCCACCCCAGGCAAGCCGCTACGGTTGCGTCTCACCCAGTCCCTACGATACTGAAACGGCAGGTGGCAGCAGATAGGCGCAGCGCATCGGCCATGGTTTGTCGGCCGGCCTCCGGCCCTGGGTCGGAGGACGCCGCTTTCGAGGAACACCTACCAAGGGGCAAGGCCATGAATGACCAGAAACCGTCGTCAGCCAAGCCGGGCGATCAGGCGACACCACCCCAAGAGACGCCACCCGACGAGCTGGCACGGCGCTACGCCGACGCCCTCGCGCGATTGTCGACCGGGTCGTCCCGGGCCTGGCAGGGCTGGCTCGAGCGTCAGCAGCGCGGCGACCACTTCACCCTGCCCGACCCGGCGGTCGCGGCCAAGGCGCTGACCAGCCTGGGCCAGCAGTTCCTGCTGCAGCCGCAGCGTGCCCTGGAGGTCCAGCAGCAGCTGTGGCAGGGCTACGCGACGCTGTGGCAGAACACTCTGCTGCGCCTCTCCGGCGAGGCGCCGCCAGCGGCGCTCACGCCCGCCCCGCGAGACAGGCGCTTCAAGGGCAAGGGCTGGGAGGAGAACCTCTTCTTCGACATGCTCCGCCAGGCCTACCAGCTGACCGCCGAGCAGTGGTTGAAGGGGGTGCATGAGGTCACCGAGGAACTGGACCACGACGAGCGGGTGAAGGTCGAGTTCTACGCCCGTCAGCTGATGGACGCCCTCGCCCCCAGCAACTTCGCCACCACCAACCCGGAGGTGATCGAGGCCACGCTGCGCACCGGCGGCGCCAACCTGCTGCAGGGCATGGCCAACCTGATGGAGGACCTGGCCCGGGGCGAGGGGTTGCTGCGCATCAAGCAGAGCGACTCGGCCGGGCTGGAGCTGGGCAAGAACATCGCAGTGACCCCGGGCAAGGTCATCTACCAGAATGAGCTGATGCAGCTGATTCAATACGCGCCGGCCACCGTGGAGGTCGACCGCCGGCCGCTGCTGATCGTCCCGCCCTGGATCAACAAGTTCTACATCCTGGACCTGACCCCGCAGCGCTCCTTCATCCGCTGGGCCGTCGAGCAGGGCATGACGGTGTTCGTCATCTCCTGGGTCAATCCGGACGAAGGCTATGCCGAGGTGGCCTTCGACGACTACCTCACCCAGGGCACCCTCAAGGCCATGGACGTGGTGGCCGAGGTCACCGGGGAAGAGACGCTCAACACCATCGGCTACTGCATCGGCGGCACCCTGCTGGCCAGCACCCTGGCGCATCAGGCCGCCCGGGGGGATGAGCGGGTGCACAGCGCCACCTTCTTCACCACCCTGCTCGACTTCAGCGAGGTGGGGCCGCTGGAGGTGTTTATCGACGAGGAGCAGATCCGCTATATCGAGCAGCACATGGCACAACGCGGCTACCTGGAGGGCACTCATCTCTCCAACGCCTTCAACCTGCTGCAGTCCGCCGATCTGATCTGGGGCTTCGTGATCAACAACTACCTGCTCGGCCGCGAGCCCCAGGCCTTCGACCTGCTCTACTGGAATTCCGACTCCACCCGCATGCCGTATCGCATGCAGAGCTTCTACCTGCGCAACATGTACCTGGAGAACCGCCTCGCCGAACCCGGGGGTATCTCCCTGGCGGGGGAGGCCATCGATCTGAGCAAGGTGCGCATCCCGACGTTCTTCGTGGCGACCGAGAAGGATCACATCGCGCCCTGGCAATCCAGTTACCGCGGCGCGCACCTGCTGGGCGGGCGACCCCGCTTCCTGCTCGGCGGCTCCGGCCATATCGCGGGGGTCATCAACCCGGCCGGCTCGCCGAAGTATGGCTACCGGACCTATGGCCACCTGCCCCGCGACCCCGAGCGCTGGCTGGCCTCGGCCACCCACCACCCGGGCTCCTGGTGGCCGGAATGGCGCAGTTGGGTCAAGCGCCACGGCGGTGGCCAAGTGCCCGCCCGCGAGCCCGGTGGTGAACACTATCCTCCCATCGAGGAGGCGCCGGGTTCCTATGTCCGCGTGCGGGCCGACGAGGGTGGAACAAGCTAGCCCTCGCCATCCAGACAAGGGGGCGACGAAGGCCCCGACCAGCCCCAGGTAGGCCCCTCTCATCCAGGCGCGATGCTGCCCTTGAGAATGGCCCCCATGGCAACGGCCAGGGCCACCAGCATCCACAGCGACAGCAGGTGAATGGGCCCCAGATGGCCCATCAGCGGCAGCACGCCACCGCCCAGCCAGAAGGAACTGAGCGCCGAGAGCGCCATGGCCGGCCCCCCGTTATGCCGTGCTTCGCCCACTCTCAACCGGTATATCGAAGTGCAGTATCTCTTCTCGCCGTCCGAGCTTCGTGTACAGCGCAATTGCTGGCCTATCTTCGACACCGGTATCCGCTTGAACAATAATCACATAGGCGCGCCGCTCAACAGCGACTTCTTTCAGCTTCTCAATCAAAGCAGTCGCGACTCCTTGACGCCTGTGCCCGGATGCCACAGCGAGATCGTAAATGTATATTTCGCTCCGCTCTTGCTCGAATTTTTTAAGTTCGTAGGCGGCGATACCACCGACGACATCACCCTTTTTCAAAGCGGCCAACGCGATGAAAGTTTCGCCGCCGAGCAGGTTGTGAAAGTACTCGGGGGCGGGTCGATTTTCAGTATAGGTCGCAACGTCATTGAAGGCTTCCCCGAACATAGACAGCATGGCCTCCATCAGCGGGATATCATTCTTAGATAGCTGTCGAATATTTACTGGCATCGGCATACTCCACACCGCTTCACGTCCACGTCATGAAGATTGAGACTTGGCACGATTTCGCTTTTATCGCTCACTTCCCATCATAAGCCCTTTGCAACGCAGCAAGATCAAGCTTCCTCATCTTGAAAAATTCCTGGGCAACTCGACCCAACCTCTCAGCATCCTGATCCTGCATCATGCTTTCCATGACAGCGGGCACGATCTGCCAGGAAAGCCCATACGGGTCCTTGAGCCAGCCGCACTGTTCGGCCTCAGGAACAGCAGAAAGTTTTTCCCAGTAGTCGTCGATCTCATTCTGGTCTTCGCAGTGCACGAGAAACGAGATGGCCTCGTTGAAGGCGAAGTCATGTTCGTGTGCGCTGTCCATGGCGGCGAACCACTGCCGCTCCAACATGAAATCGGTGAACATCACCGTTCCCTCTCTGTCGGGCTCCATGCCGGCGGGGTAGCGCACCAGTTCACCACGCCTAGCGTTCTTGAACACGGAGAGGTAGAAAGCCGAGGCCTCTTCCGCCTTGCCGCACAGCTCCCCGACAAACATGAGCGACGGAATGATCAACGGTCGTTCCTCGCCCTCCGGGTTGGTGAGAATCAGCTGCCACGACAGCCCGTATTTATCTTGAATCCACCCGTAGCGCTCGCTGAAGGGGTATGTGTCGAGAGGCATCAACACCTCCCCGTTCTCGGAGAGCTTCTCCCACACCTCGTCGATCCTCGTTTCCGCGTCCTTATCCTGCGCCGGATCGAAGTTGACGATGAAAGATACCGACGGGTTAAACGTGAACACGGCCCCCGCGCTTATCGCCATGAACGAGCACCCCCACAGCGTGAACGACACGATGTCGCAGTCGCCTGACGGCGTACCATGCAGCGTAGTGAGGTTGGTGACGCTTGAGTCGGGAAAGACGGAGCAATAGAAGTTAGCCGCTTCTTTCGCTTCGCTGTCGAACCACAGATGCGGAACGATTTTTTGCTTGATCACCGCCATCCTGATTCTCCTCTCAATCAACGGCAGAGTTCACCGCTGCCAGGCACGAGTGTCCGCTGGAGTGCCACCAAACGAGACCTCTCCGATGGCGTTGAACCGAAATCCGAGTGATGCACTGATGCCAATGGTCGATTTGCGCGGCCAGCGGCAACTCGACCCTGGCATCCCAGAACAATCCCGTCGCCGACGGGACCACAATCTAGGTCGCGGTGAACCGCGACTCCTGACCTGTTGTAAGCTCAGCCTATATGGCCCGCCCTGGGAGCGCCACGATGGACTGTCGACGCCTGCCGACGAGGCTCCAGCTCGCCTCGATGTCGTTTGTGCTCGCCTGCCAGGTGGTGTCCTGCATGCCCAATGGGGTGAGCAGGACACCACCTGGCAGACACCGCGCCACATGGAAGCGGCCAGACGGGAGCGGCTCGCCACCGGCTATCGACCCCGCCACGGCGGTCACGGCGGGCAAGACTACCTGCAGCTCGGCGCCTACTGGCCGGTGGGCGGCATGGCCTCCACCGCCACGGACATGGCGCGCTGGATGCGCTTTCACCTCAATGGCGGGGCGCTCGACGGCACCCGGCTGACCCCCGTCTCCCGCGATTGCTTCGAGCTTAGCCATCCCATGGAGGGCAGCGACTACTACCGCCGCCTCGACGGCGCCACGGAGGTCTTCGAGAACGCCCGGGGCGGGTGCATTTCAGCCTGTTTGCCCTGACCCTGCTGCTGGTGAGCCTGCAGCTCTGGCAGTGGCGGATCATCGGGGCCGCCGTGATCTAAGCCGGGCCATCGAAACGCCGGATCGGCGGCACCACGACGGCGGCAGGCGTTACAGCGCTGTGAAGGCCCCTGGCGCAGTCGAGCAGGGCGGTGATTGATATGGATCAAGCCTAGCCTCGAGCCCTGCGACTAGGCTAAACACCACGCCTTCCCACCCTGTCGCCGTGAGAGCCCGCCGCCATGAGCCACCGAATCCTGATCCTCCAGGGACACCCCGATGCCAGCGAGGCGCACCTCTGTCATGCCCTGGCCGAGCACTACCGCGAGGGCGCTCACGCCCAAGGCCATGAGGTGCGCCTGATCGACCTAGCGATGCTGGAGTTCCCGCTGCTGCGCAGCCAGAAAGAGTGGAAAGCCGCCCCCTTGCCCGCCTCGCTGACAGCGGCCCAGGAGGCCATCGGCTGGTGCCAGCATCTAGTGCTGTTCTTTCCGCTCTGGCTTGGCGACATGCCGGCCCTGGTCAAGGGGTTCCTGGAGCAGGTGCTGCGCCCTGGCTTTGCCTTCGAGTACGTGGAGGGCAACCCGCTGGGCAGAAAGGGACTGACAGGGCGCTCGGCACGGGTCGTGGTGACCATGGGCATGCCGGCGGTGATCTACCGCCACCTCTACCGGGCACACAGCGTCAAGTCACTGGAGCGCAATATCCTTGGCTTCGTCGGCCTGTATCCGGTGCGTGAGACACTGATCGGCAGCGTGGAAACCATGAGCGAACAAAAACGCAAAGAGTGGCTTCGCAAGCTGCGCGAACTCGGGGGCAACGCCAAGTGAGAGCGCCCTGCTCGATGACTGCAGCAATAGCGACCATACAAACGATCGATTTACAGTGATGATCCCCCACTAGCGATCGAATCGACAACAGCTCAGGGACGCGGTGGCCGGTGGCGGCGATGCCGAATCCGCCGCAGCTGCGAGGCGGCGCTGCGGAGTCCACGCCATGTACCGCGAAACACCCTGGCGAACAGCATGGCGCGCAACCGGGCATTTTGCTCCTCCAGCTTCCGGATCTTCGGGTTCGGATTATGAAAGGCCATGGTCGTCACCTACCGCCAAGGAACGTCAACGAGATGACTACCATGGTGGCGCAACGCACGCCGATACGCCACCGAGTCTCTGCGCAGTCAGGCCATTGCCGCCAGAAAAAACATCTGTTTTATTGTTGTATCCTCCATGTCAGCACGCGGCCAAAAGCGGTCGTTGATACTTCGCTGATATTAAAAGCTCAGCATCAGCGGCGGCGCCCAGCGCCGTCCGTTGCATGCTGTTGTTAGGACTGCGGCCCCAGTGCTGGATCACACTCCATCATCGGGATCACTGCTTTCTCGCAAGTCCTCACGAGTATTCTCCAACACTAGGCGCCCCATCACTGGCAACCATCGTTCCTCATCATCGAGAAGGCGTCGGGCCGTGGGAAACACAGAAGCTCGACCGTCCTCCCCAATCGCAGCAAGTTCGGAGCTCCGACCAAGGGCAACAGCAGCTCGCCGGTGCCGGACACCGCCGGCCGCAAGAACCCTCGCTGCTAGCGTAGGGACACCAAAACGCAGGTGCTCAGGAAAATCGACCACGGCTTGCGATAGCTCACGCTCGTTCTCCTCGAGTAGCTTCTTGAGCAAGCCAACGGCCTGTTCGACCACTACCTGAAGGACGTGGCTGATCACCCTAGCGTAAACACCCAGCATCGTGTCGATATCGATCCCCGCTCTTCGAGCTAGCTCGACTAGGGGCTGACCGTCGATCCAAGCATCGAGGACCCGGACAAAGTCTGAACGTGACGGGGATGCATCCCTGTACGCCTCCTTGACTACCTCAGTCACTTCGGGGAGGTCCCATACCCACGTCAGCAGCGTCTCTGTCAGCTCCGGGTCGGTTGCAACTGCGATGTCATCCCAACTCTCCCGCATGGGCAGCAGCTTCACTTCCACCGACTCCAGCATCCGGACGCGCGTACCCGTTTCTCGAATCCACCCGAGTCGTCCTGCCCCCTTGATTGCTGACACCCGTCGAGCACGCAGCTCGAATACATGTTTCATGAGAGCCGTTGTCTCGGGCTGAGCCTGGCTGGCCGCAAAGGTCTGACTCGACAGTTCACCGGCGATCCGTATCAGCTCGTCCTCCCCCAGCTCTTCTGCCGCAAGGTCGATGAGTGTTGCATCGATGCCGTCGATCAGGGTGTGGAGCGCGGTCGCGCCTTCAAGGATGTCATTCGTAAGCGTGATGCTCCGCTGGTTGAGTGCAGCCTGAAGGCGTCCCATCAGCTCGATCAGTGCACCAGAAACGCGCTCTCCCGGCTGCTGCTGAGCCACGGGGGCCACCAACGGCCATTGCGCAGGATTGGCGCAGATGACGAGGCCCTTGGTTGATGCCCCAGCTCGCCCTGCGCGTCCAACGAGATTCTTGATGTCGCGTGCGAGCAGGTTCTCCGCGGCCCCGTCTGGACCGCGGCGTTGTACCGAGTACAAGACCAGCGTTCTGATTGGTAGATTGACCCCCTCCGCCAACGTGCTCGTGCAGATCGCGAGTCGAACATCCTCCTTGCGAACTAACGCTTCCACAACTTCACGGCTTTCCTGCGGAATGTCCCCGTGATGCAGAACGGCTCCTGCCGCGAGTGTTCGTGTTCCGACCCATGACGCGCCGTACTCAAGGGTGAAATACTCGACGGCGGCCTGAAGCTTTGCGGCATCGTCGACAAAATGAAATGGAGCGGGCATGGGCAATGGATTCGCCAGTTGCGATAGCAACTCATCGGCGAGACCTACAGCACCCTGGTTGCCACGCTTATTGGCCGCGAACACAGCAACCGCCCCCATCGATAGCGCCTTTCTTGCTGCGGCGATGGCCTGAGCTTTCACGGAGTTGAATGAGTATGTATTCAGCCGATCTGTCGAAGCATTACGATAGCGAAAGTCATCGCGGCTCAGAAAACGCTCGATCGAGAATGTGGATGCATGATGGTGCGGATGAAGCTGTAGCGCGACAGTCGCTTTGGCGTTCTTGCCGGCAACACGAAGCGCTGCGAAATCAGCGTGAGCTGGGCGGTAGTCGCTGCGGACGACCGTTGCATCCGTGCCGCCTAGCCACGCATTGATCTCTTCGATATTCGGTACGATAGCGGACACAAAGACGAACTTTGGCGGGCCGCTCTCGCGGGCTCTCATTCGAGCGAGCAGCAATTCCAGCCCTACCCCGCGGGCCTTACCGTCGAGGAGGTGCCCTTCATCGCATATCACGAGGGAGATTCGGGAGAAAAAGCCCGGTTCTGCGCTAAGCAGACCCGACAACGCTTCCGGTGTTGCAACTAGCGCCCGCGTATTATCCAGGTCTCGTACTTCACCGCCTGTGGGCACAGTCCCCCCATATGCGCATCGAGCTGGTAGACCCATGCGGCCAAGGCGCTTGACAAGACTGCCGCGCAGTTCCGCTGCGAGTGAGCGAAAGGGAACAAGTAGGATTGCCACATCCTGCGGGTGCCGGTTCAGATGATAGAAGAGTAGCGTCTCCGAGAGTGCTGTCTTACCAGCGCCCGTCGGCATCTGGATGGAGAAGGAGGCCATACCTCCCAGCAGCCCGCTCCTAATGGCATCTATCTGGGAAGGGAAAAAGTCCCATGTCGGCGGGTCCCGGTTGAGGAGTGACCGAACGAGGGGATCCCAGAATTCCGCCTCGCCATCTGGGAGGACGGCACGGATGTTGGTTTGCGCGAACCTAGAGAGCATCCGTTGGAACAGGCGCCATCCTACCCACTCATCCGGATTGGTTTGCAGCGCCGATGCCTCCATTTCAGCAGCATGCTCAATCTGCGAACGGATTGCCTCGAGGTCACCGCCTCGCACGGCGCCGACAAGAGCTCGCACGCGAGCCGACTGGATCGTCGTTGGCCTCGAAAGTAGCTCATGGCACGCTCGCTGTATCTCTCCGAGGGCATTCGGATCCGCTGCCTTGAGCGTCAGGTATGCCGACGCTGAATAGCCCCCGAAGTAGAACGCCGCCGCCGCGAAGACAGCGGCTTCTGGTGACAAGATCCCGCGATAGGCCAGTGCCTGATCGACCCCGACGCCTCCTGCCTGAGTGATCGCGTTGCCCAAGCGCGACCAGTCGACAGAATCCCTGTACGGCTCATGAAGCCGTTCAAAGAGCTCGCCGACGAGCGAAATGTAGTAGTCGTCGCCTCGCGAACGCAGATAGTCCAACTGGAGCGGTAGCTGCGAGAATCCGAATCGCTCCACATGGTGGAGAGCGTCCGCGTCACTAACCCACTTGGCAAGAGTCTCCCTCATGTCCCTTCCCCAGTCTCTAGGACGGTCGTATGTACAGCATCAAATACCTCTTCGTAGCGCTGCTTCAAACTCGGAACGGCGATCACGACCACCGTGTGGTCTGCCGGTTCTTCATCAGGGGTGTCCTCGAGTTCCTCGTCTACCAGACTTGCGCATATAATAGCCACCGCCCGAAACTGCTTCTGGGCAGGCGGATGGTCGGTAGCCTTGATGAAACGCTCCAAGTGATCGACTGTGGTGGTGCCGAGGTCGTCGATGAGTGCACGTTCCTTCAGCCAGACAAGGGTCTTCGCCAATCGACTCGTCCGGTCTTTCTCGCAGTCCATAATCGCCGCCTTGACCGGTGAGGAGTCGCCGGACGTTGACTTCGTTTTGACCTCAGAGCACAGGATCCGGTCTTGCTCGGAGGGTTGGGGCCAGTTCGGAAGTACGAAGTGAACAACATCAGAGTATGGCGCCGGCTTCGTCCGGTCCTGCTTCAGGCGCCACTTCTTCGGGCCGATTAGTTCTGTTCCTGGCTCGACGGCTGCATGGTATAGAAAGACCAGGATCTCCCCGAAGTCACCTGCCATGGTAGAGCCGCGATCCGGCAGCTTGGCGGCGACGATCTCTGATTTCGTACGACCCGTCTCCTGCGCCCTCGCCTCGAGTAGAGCATCGTCGATGTAGCACTGACGAACTGGCACACCGAGTACATCCGCCCAGGCAGCCGCGTGCTCATCGGACACGCAGACTAGCACGTAGGGAGACTGGTGCTCGTCAGCAAACCATGGTGCGATGGCGCTGATATCGATGTCCAAGTCTCTCATCGTGAGCCCATTCCTCTTCCCCCAACTGTTCAACTGTGATTAATCAGCCCATCCCTAACGCATGCAACAATGCCACTAATGATCACTACAGGTAGCACCTGGGGCTTCTAACCACTCCATGGTTAGCCCACCATGCGCTCCGCAACTCTACCAAGTTCTTCTGCGGATAAACCTTCTCCATGCCACCCCTTAGCGAATTTCACACTTTGGGATCGGGGGAGCTTTTCTTTGGCGAGATCTTTAATACGAACTCGAGAAGGTAACGATGCTCCTTCACCAACGAAAATTGCTTCCTGCTGTGCCAAGTTGGGTAACGTACGAACCATCCCTGCTAGGCCATCGGGCAGAAAACGCGCAACATGTTGTTGATCTGAATGGTTGGTCAATCGAAGCACTAGCCAAGTACCGCATTGGGAGATAACGGTACTCTCAATATCAGCTGGTCGTTGACTCACCAACATCAATCCAAGGCCATACTTCCTGCCTTCTCTGGCAACTCTACGTACCGCTGTTTGAGCTGAGGCGTATTGGGCCTCCCCTCGGTCCGGCACATATCGATGAGCCTCTTCACAAACGAGCAAGATCGGATCTTTTTCTCGCTCATCTGCCGTTTGATAAAGCTTGTATTGGAATAGCAGCCTTGCCAACATCGCTGTTAGTGGACCGGCAACCTCGTTAGGTAAGCCAGAAATATCCAATATCTTGATCTTATTATCATCTGCTTGACCACTTCCTGGCTGCCCGACTAGCTGATTGATAACTGAAGATAAGGATGGCGACTCCAGGTCCCAGTTACCCATTAAGAAATGAATCCTCGGGTCTCTGCGCAGCACCGAAAGCTTATCTAAGAGTGATTTGAATTTTTGATTGAATTCAGAATCAGCAACCTTATTTACCTGACTGCCCTGAACCCTTCCTGCTTGTAAGTATCTAATATGACGCTCAAACTCTACAAGACAAAATGGTCGAGGCTTGTCTCGATCAAATTCCAATAGTTTTGCTTCATCCACACCATCTACTGGCTGTGACTCATCATGTGAGCGGCCGCCTTCGGGCGCAGGGCTTCCATAATCATCAGGTGCTGGTATTGCAAGACCTGCGGCAACCATTCGGGCATGGGTGACTGCCTTATAGATAATGTTGTTCTGGGAGGTGGCTTCCTGTTCCGTCTTACCGATAACGAGGTGCCTGAACTCATCTGCGCTCATCAACCAGTAAGGTAACTTGATGGGAGCTCCTTCAACACCCTCTGATCCAATCGGATCATAGGCTCGATAGACAACAGCTTGCTCCTCGAATCCGGCGCCATATTCACCGTGGGGATCAATGATAATGATGTTTGGCTTAAGAGAGTCTTCCCCATTAGCTTTGTGCTCCAATACACTATGTAGCAGTGCAGCCACGGCACCCGACTTACCTGAACCCGTCGAGCCTAGAACCGCACAGTGCATGCCAAACATCTTGTCAATATTTGCTCGGCAGGGGGCAGCTTCTGTGCCCACGTAGTGACCGAATGGGACTAGCGGATTATTTCCATCATCAGGCCTATCACCTTCTGCGGATTGGAATAGCCCCGTTGCCTCTTCTCGGGTCAGCAGATATGCACCTTGCTGAGGTAAAGGGTAAGTAGAAACACCACGGGAGAAATTTAATCTTCCCTTTGGCATATCCCAGACACCTTCAGCGAATAGCTCTACTTCCATTATCCGCTGATCAGAATCCGGTGGTACTGCTGTACCATGCTCAATCAAATCTTCTGACCGCATACGCAGCAAGGTAACAAAGCCAAATATAAGCTTACGTCCAAAATGAATTTTTACAATGCTACCTATCTGGCCGATGGGGTAAATACGCCCATCATAACTACGAGTCAACTCAGAAACTTCACCGCTTAGCTCAACACGTATCGAAGTCCCAGCGACTTCAACGATATTTCCGATTCGCAGCGCTTCAACTGGTTTGAAATCCGTCATTTCGCAGCACCTCCAGGTCCGTTTTCGAGAAGATTGGTTACACCTGCGAAAGTCCACCAGCTTCGTTCAGATCCCTCTTCTGGTTGACAAATAGGCCCAATTTTGCCGTTGTAAAGCCCCTTCTGTGTCATCACAAATACACGTTTTCCCCAGCGCTCTTTTAGCCAGATGTCCAGCGCTTCAGGTAGTCCTCTATCTGTTTCCATCACAAAGGCAAGAATTGTTGTATCGTTTCCCGGGCTTTCCATAGAGAGTTCAATTTCATGATTGATATGCTCATCTCCAAAGCTATACCCGCATATTGCAAAAACGTTGCCTCCATTGTTGCTAAGACTCCGGCGTAATAGGTCAAACTGAGCCGAAAACGGATCTCGCTGAGTTGCAACATACTTTGTAGCTTGAGGGTAGATCATCACCCGCTTGGCATTTCCGGGATATTTGTCTCCGAGGCGGACTCTTATAAGATACCCATCATCATCAAGGTGCCAATCGATTGAGCCATGAAGCTTCATAACGTGAGCGTCATATCTTTGTGAAAATCCGGGTTCATCAGCACCATATCGGTGGCTTCTATAGGCTATAGCCCCTCCGGAAAAACCATCCCAACACGTGTGTCGCTCTAATGCGAGCGAGTCTTCCAGCAGCGTGTCATAATTAGTGGTGAAGAAACGCACAGGTGGGCGCCGATTTTCCATTCCAGATCGGCGTGTGCCCAGTAGTGCCCTTACAAACTTACGATGTGGCTCAATATCTACTATCGAATTAAGAGGGTTGCCAACTTCTCCCGTCTCAGTTTCTCTGTCATACTTGTATCCCCAGTGGATAGCATGCGTTATATGATTGAGCACCTCTGCATGCGCCTTCATCATACTTTCCAGGTCGTAAGTTTCTCCATCAATGGTTACTGTTTTACTCTTTGCCCTCTCTGCTAAGGCGTAGTAGTCACCTAAGTGACTGAGCAAATGCTCAATGTGAGCGCTTTCAATTAAATCGTTCCAGATCGCTGAAATAAGAGGTTCACTATCAGAGCCTTCAAGCCTCTCTAAGACAAAGTTCGTCAGAGGCCCCATCAACGGCAGCCCTGCATCTAGGCTTGCGCCTGCTCCAAGTAACCAGACTTGATTTGGCCTGCTCAAAAATGCGTCGAGCTGTTCGAGATATGAGTCTTCTTCCAAATGTTCCATTAGCTGGTACCAAATATTTTTAATTAAGAGGCCTATTAATCAGTTGCTATATATCTTGTGCCACTAAGCCTTTCCACTAATAAACCAGCCTCAAGACGTTCTCCATGAAGTGGACAACATAAACATGCCATGACCGCTTTGGGTCGAAACCGGCCCTTCGTTGCACACCCCACCAACTGCCGATAACAAGCTGCCTTCATCGGACCACAGGAATCTCCGCCGGTCGCGAGCTAAAGCTATCTCCTACAATCGTCAATGCGAACAATTGTGGTTTTCCGGGTCGATTCCGACACTTCGCTCGATAAATCGGCCTCCAGAAAAAACCATCGCGATGGCCGGCTTTCCGTCCCCAGTTTCCACACACCCTGCTCCTTCTTCCTGTTGGCCGGCACAATACTACCCACCCTAGCTCATTAGACTTTGCTGCGCCATTGGATCAAGTGGGGGCGGTAATCACAAAACTGTCATGGCTGCGCGCCAGCATGGGGGAATTGCCCTCGGAGAGCCGCGCAGTATGCCTCGGCGCCCGCACACATCGCTTAGCGACGCCGAAGTGGAGTCCCTGACCCGCCTGGCCCGCGGCAATGCCCTGGCCAAGCGGGGGCCCGCCTACGCGGCGGGCTGGCATGAGGATGCCAGGGCCGCCGAGCTGGCCGAGCTCTATCGCTACCAGCTCGCTTGCGCCCACGCCGGTTAGCCGCAAGCCTCGCGGCACCCCCGCTTACCGACGCGTCGCGGTCATCGCCTCTTCATCGCTTCGTCACACCATCGACCCGGCGCTGTCATCCATGGGCGTCAGAGTGATCTTCGTGATGATCTTCGTTACCGTGCTCGCCTGGGAGTGGATTTCCGCCCGGGTACACCACGCCGTGACCTGAGGCCCCATATGCGCTTTCCCGACGCCGACGTGACCACCCTCGACCTGATCCGCCATGGCGAGGTGGATAATCATGGGGGCCGGTCTACCTGGAGCAGGCGATTCTCTTCCGCGCCTATCGGCGCATCCCTCATCGACTGTGGGTCATCATGACACTCTGGATTGCAACCCTTCTCGGCGCCGTGCAAGGCATCTTCATGTTTCTGCCTGTCAGCTCTACCGCTCATCTCGTGCTAACGCAGCACTGGCTGATCGGACAGGGGCATCTCCTCCCGGCCCCGGAGAGTGCCGAGATGATCCTCTTCGACCTGGTGGTCCATGTCGGCACCCTGGTGTCCATCGCCATCGTCTTCTGGTCCAGCCTGACCCGCCTGAGCGGCGGCATCGCTCGCCAGAGCCTGCAGTGGGCCTCACGGCAGGGCACCCTGAGACCTGAGCTGCTCTATCTGCGTCTGACGCTGCTCTGCGCCCTCTCGGTGCTAGCCACCGCCGCGGTGGGACTGCTGCTCAAGACCACCTTCGAGCGTGTCTTCGCCCTCCCCCTGCTGGTGGTCGGCACCCTGACGGTGACCGGGCTTCTGCTGTGGTGGACCGATACCCTCGGCGCTCGCCCCCGTGGCCTGCGTCAAATCACTCCTCGCAACGCCTTGGTCATCGGTGCCGCGCAGGGGCTCGCCTTGGTGCCGGGCTTCAGTCGCAGCGGCTTGACCATCTCCGCCGCCCTGCTGAGCGGCCTGAAACGACGCTGGGCCGCCGAATACAGCTTCTTCCTGGCGATTCCCACCATCCTCGCCGCCACCGCCGTGCAAGCCATCGAAGTCGCCCGCAACGGCGGGCTCAGCGAGCTCGACTATGGCGTGATGTTGACCGCTTTCGTGGTGGCCGCCGCCATCGGCACCCTGGCCCTGCGCCTGGTGCTCTACTTCCTCTACCGCGCCCGCATGAAGGTATTCTCGTTCTATCTCTGGGCCCTGGCTGCCGCCGTGCTGCTGGGCGTGATCAACCTCGGCTAACGGTGTGGCCCCGGGCGCAAGCCGCCGCGCGGCGTGGATCGGGCGCTGGGCCCTTCAGGCGGCCTGGGACGCGACATCGCTGCGCACGCAGTTCAGCAGGCAGAAGACCGCCAGGGCGCCGGTCAGCATGGGCAGCAGGAAGCCCACCGCGTAGCTGCCGGTGAGCCAGACGATCAGGCTGAACAGCGCCGGGCCCACCAGCACCCCCATGTAGGTGAGCACCAGCACGGCGGCGGTGGCCTCGCCCACCTCGCCGGGCTGGCAGCGCCGCGCCACCTCACCCAGGTAGACCCCGTTCCAGCCCACCGCCGTGGCGCCGGCCATCACCATCAGGGTAAGGGTCACCCAAGTGGGCACCAGGGTGCCGAGCACGGCCAGCAGGAAGAAGATCGCCGCGATGACGCCGGCCAGGCCGAACAGCACCGGCAGGCTGCCCCCCAGGCGGTCGGCCAGGGCGCCCCAGGCCAGGCGGCCCGATACCCCGGCCACGTGGACCAGCGAGACGATCGCCCCTGCCATCACCAGGCTCAGCAGCAGCTCCTCGACCATGTAGGCCACCGCGAAGCTGAGCAGCGAGAGCTGGGCCGCGGAGAGGCAGAAGCCGGTGGCGCCCAGCCAGCGCATGGCGCGGTAGCGGCGCAGCACGCCCAGGCTGCCGCCGCGCTGCATGCGCACGCTGGCATCCCGGCTGGCATCCCAGCGCCCGCGATGCGGCTGGAGCAGCAGCAGGGTGGCGAGACAGGCCGCGCCCACCGCCAGGAAGGCGGCCTGCCAGTTCCACAGGGCGGCCAAGGGTGGGGCCAGCAGGCCGGCCAGCACCCCGCCCAGGGGCACGCCGGTCTGCTTGATGGAGTAGACGAGGTTGCGCCGCTCGGGCGGCGTGAAGCGGGACAGCAACTCCGCCGCCGCCGGGCTGGTGATGCCGTAGGCGAGGCCCAGCATCAGGGTGGTGGCGAGCAGCGCCAAGGGCGTACCGATCAGCGCCAGGGCGCAGCCCCCCATCACCAGCGCCATGGCCAGCTGGCTGGCCCGGCAGCCGCCCAGGCGGCGCGCCAGCACCGCCGACTGCAGCGAAGTCAGCATCGCCACCCCGTAGAGCAGGCTGACCTGCAGCCCGACCCAGCCGGTCGGCACGCCGAAGGCCGCCGCCACCTGGGGCGCCAGGGTCGGCACCAGCAGCATGCCGCCGCTGCACAGCACCTGCACCCAGGTGGTGGCCACCAGAACCCGCCAGCCCCCTCCACGGGAGGGCGATGACGATGCGGTGTGAGGCGAGGCAGGCATGGCAGGTTCCGGTGGCGACAGCGAAACCGTTAGCCTACACACAATTCTTGCATCGCCGCCAGCGCCGTTGGCGAAGGCAGCCTTCGTCATTCCCGCAGGGCAACGCGCCCGTTACCAGGGCAGCGGTTCACCGTTGCTGTGCCAGAAGGTGCCGGTGGTAGACAGCGTCAGCGCCGCGATGCGCTCGGCGATGCCCGCGGCGGCCTCTTCCGGGGTGATCAGCCCGCCGAAGTTGACCATGCGGGTCTGCACGTAGCCGGGGTGCAGCTGGATCACGGCGATGCCGCGGGGCGCCAGGTCCACGGCCAGCGATTTGCCGAAGGCGTTGAGCGCCGCCTTGGAGGCGCGGTAGCCGTAGCGGCCGCCGGAGTCGTTGTCGGCGATGGAGCCCATGCGGCTGGTGATATTGGCCACCTTGCCGCCCTCGCCCAGGTTGTCGAGCAGCGCCTCGGTGACCCGCAGCGGCGCATAGGCGTTGACCTCCATCTGTTCGCGGATCGAGTCGAAGTCGATCTCACCCAGGAGTTCGTCGCGCAGCAGGCCGGCGTTGTTGATCAGTAGGTCCAGGCGCTGTCCCTCGAGCTCCTCGGCCAGGCGGACGACGTCCTCGGCACGGGTCACGTCGACCCCTTCGATCAGCCGCGCGGCGACCTCGGCCAGCTCGTGGGAGGCCTCGCGACAGACGCCGATCACCTGCCAGCCTTCAGCGTGATAGTGGCGGGCCAGCGCCAGGCCGACGCCGCGGTTGGCGCCGGTGATCAGTACGGTGGAAGTCATGGCGGTTCCTTGTTGAGGATCGGTCGATGAATGCTCACCCCAGGAGATGGGGCGGCGAAGCCGGGACTTCAAGCGGCCCGTTAGTCCCGTGAAGCGGCCTGGCGGCGCAGGGGCGAACGCCGGCCGTAGGTCCCCCAGCGCCACAGCCACTCCACCGGCCCCATGCGAAAGCGGCGAAACCAGGCCGGCGCCAGGCCCAGCAGCAGCGCCCACACCAGCACCACGACCGCGAGCTGCTCGACCCGGTCGAGTCGCCCGAATAGCCCCAGGCCGTGGCCGTAGAAGAGCGCGGTGCACAGCAGGCTGGTCAGCAGGTAGCCGCTGAGCGCGCCCTGCCCCAGCCAGCGCAGCCGGCCCATCAGCCCCGGGCAGGTTCCGCGCTTGAGCAGCCAGATCAGCGCACAGACCCAGGCCGTGGCCACCAGTGGCGTGGCCAGGTGGTTGAACAGCCCGCCGAGGTAGAGCGAGGTACGCATCTCCCAGCCGGTGGCGTGGTGAAAGAGCTGGCCCGCTGCGGCCAGGGGCAGGCCCAGGCCAGCCCCGAGCAGCGCCGTTCGCCGGTAGCGTGCCGCCGACCAGGCGCCGGTCAGCAGGCCGCTGCGGTAGGCGGCCATGCCGGCCAGCATCATCGCCAGGATACGCCAGCCCTCCTCCAGCGGGACCACCAGCAGCTGCATCTGCAACGCGTCGGGCACCCGCTGCGCCATCTGCGCCCGCCAACTGCCGCGATAGGCGCCCTGCTCGGCGGCCAGCTGCTCGGCGGAGGGCTGCCAGACACTGGCCACCAGGTCCCGGTAGCCGGCCTCGGGCATGGCATGCATCAGCCATGTCATCAGCAGCCCCCACAGCACTGGAACGGCGTACAGCCACGCCGCCGCCCGCAGCAGCCGGGGCGTCGACCAGCGGCGAAAAACGAAGGCCAGCAGGCCGACCAGTGCCAGGGTAAAGAGGATATCGCCGAACCAGATCAGATAGGCGTGGGCCAGCCCGATCAGCGCCAGCAGGGCCATGCGACGCCGGTGACGCCGCCAGGGGGCGACACCGGCGGCCTCGGCGCGCTCGGCCATCAGCACCACACCGGCACCGAACAGCGCCGAGAAGATCGCCAGGAACTTGGAGGCGAAGGCCACCTGGCCGAGGCTCCAGACCCACCACTCGGCCAGGCCGATGGGGCCTGCATAGGTAGGGTTCACGTAGGCGGCGGTCACCATGGCGAACGCCTGGATATTCATCACCAGGATGCCGAGGATCGCCGCGCCCCGCAGCACGTCGAGGCTGTCGATTCGCTGGCGACACGCCCCTTTGCCGTCACGCCCCGTGATAGCCGTCCTCTTCGGGGTCCTCGTGGGCGCCCTTGGGCAGCTCGCCAGCCCAGGCCATGGCGGCGGCATGCTCGCGCTTGGGGAAGGTGCGAATCTCCACGACCTTGAACAGCCGCTCCTCCAGGTGGGCGATGTGCTTGATCCACTCCTTGTCGGTGATCACGGCGGCGCGGTAGTAGTGCCCGAGATCCCCGAGCTGGGTCAGCCCGTAGCCAATATCCTTGAGCAGGGCGGTCAGCGTCATCCAGCGCATGTCATCGAACTCGACCACCATGCTGATTCGGGGGTGCTCCTTCTTGGCCGCCTCGATGGCATCGATCGCGCTCTGTAGCTCCCGTGCCGTCACGACGCCTCCCGCCTTCATCGCCACGACATGCGCCGCCGGGTGAGAAATGAATTCCAACATGGACGTTCTCCTTGGATCAGGGAAGCAACAAGGCACCGCGCTTGCCTTCAGCTTAGCCCGTTGCGGCCTTCGGCTGGAAGCGCATCAGCCGTCAGGCGAGATGACCAGGCCAATGAAGCGCCACGCGGGTGACGCACCGCGCTGGGGGTCTGCTACCTTGAAAAGCGGGTGGACACCCAACTGGAGGCAACAACGTGACCCTGACGCCCTCGACCATGCCCGAGCTCGGCAGCCCCATACCGGGTTTTCGGCTGCCCGACCCCCGCGGCGGGGAGGTGGCCAGCGAGCAGTATCAAGGACAGCCGCTGCTGGTGGTGTTTCTCTGCAACCACTGCCCCTTCGTCAAGCACATCGCCGATGCGTTCGCCGCGTTCGCTCGGGAGTATCAGTCCAAGGGGCTGGCGGTGGTCGCCATCAACAGCAACGACTACCGGTCCCAGCCCGACGACAGCCCGGAGCGGATGATCGAGGAGGCACAGCGGCGCGGCTACTCCTTTCCCTATCTGATCGACGAGAGCCAGGAGGTGGCGCGCGCCTTCCAGGCCGCCTGCACTCCCGACTTCTTCCTCTACGACCGCGACCACCGGCTGGCCTACCGGGGCCAGTTCGATGCCAGCCGCCCGAGCAAGGAGACTCCCGTTACCGGGGAGGACCTGCGCGCCGCCGCCGACGCCGTACTCGCCGGAAAGCCGCCGAGCGAGCGGCAGATGCCCTCGATGGGCTGCAACATCAAGTGGAAGTGAACCGAGGCAGACCGGGGAGCGGATGACAAGCCAGCGCCCAGCAGCGACAATGGCCGCCCTTTGTTGCCACGGGCCGAGCCGGCATGCCGCAGACGCTGACCCTCCTTCATCAGGACGACCACCTGGTCGCCGTGCACAAGCCGGCGGGGCTGCTGGTGCACCGCACCGCCCTGGCCCGCGGCGAGCGCGAGTTCCTGCTGCAGCGGCTACGCGACCGACTCGGCCAGCGGGTCTATCCGGTGCATCGCCTGGACCGCCCCACCTCCGGGGTAATGGTCTTCGCGCTGTCGCCCGAGGTGGCCACCACCCTCGCCGCGGCCTTCACCGAACGCCGGGTGGAGAAGCGCTACCTGGCAGTGGTGCGCGGCATCGGCCCCGAGGGCGAGCGGCTCGACTACCCGTTGCGCGAGGAGGACGGCCGCCTCCCCAAGGCGCAGATGCCGGCCATGGAGGCGCTGACCGAGGTGAAGCGCCTGGATAGCGTGGAGCTGCCGGTGCAGGTGGACCGCTACCCACAGAGCCGCTACTCGCTGATGGAGGCACGCCCGCTGACCGGTCGCCGCCACCAGATCCGCCGTCACCTGTCGCGGCGCGGCTATCCGATCATCGGCGACGCCAAGCACGGCAAGGGCAACCACAACCGCTTCTTCGCCGAGCGGCTCGGCTGCCCTCGCCTGCTGCTGGCCGCGGTGGAGCTGACGTTCGACCATCCCGTGGAGGCACATCGCCTGGCGCTGAGCTGCGCGCCGGACGCTTCCATGCGGGCGCTGTTAGAGCGCTTCGGCTGGGCCGGCCACCTGCCGGTCGACGGCGTGCGTCGCCTTGCCCCTTCATCCCCAACCCCTGCCTGACCGGGAGACCCAACCGCTGCCATGACCGCCCCCTCGACCCCCAGTGCCGCCATCCCCACGGACGACTACGCCCTGCGCTTCGGCGGCATCCGCCGGCTCTACGGCCGGCGCGCCGTGGCGCGCTTCCGCGAGGCCCATGTGGTGGTGGTCGGCGTGGGCGGCGTAGGCAGCTGGGCGGTGGAGGCCCTGGCCCGCTCGGGCATCGGCCGGCTCACGCTGATCGATCTGGACGACGTCTGCGTTTCCAACGTCAATCGCCAGCTGCACGCCCTGGACGGCACCGTCGGCCGCCCCAAGGTCGAGGTGCTGGCCGAGCGCTGCCGGGCCATCCAGCCGGGCATCGAGGTGGTGGCGGATACCGCCTTCGTCACCCCCGCCAACCTGGCCGAGCGGATTCCCGACGACGCCGACCACATGCTGGACGCCATCGACAGCGTGGTGGCCAAAGCGGCGCTGATCGCCTGGTGCAAGCGACGCAAGCTGGCGATTACCGTCACCGGCGCCGCCGGCGGCCAGACCGACCCCACCCGCATCCGGGTGGCCGACCTGGCGCGCACCGAGCACGACCCGCTGCTGGCCAAGGTGCGCTCTCGTCTGCGCCGCGATTTCGGCTTCTCGCGCAATCCCAAGCGGCGCTTCTCGGTGGAGTGCGTCTACTCTGACGAACAGCTGGTCTATCCCGGCAGCGACGGCGAGGTGTGTTTCACCAAGCCCGGCAGCGGCGAGTCGACGCGGCTGGACTGCGCCTCGGGCTTCGGAGCCGCCACCTTCGTCACCGGCAGCTTCGGCTTCGTCGCCGCCTCGCGGGTCCTCACCCGGTTGGCCAAGCGAGCCATCGCGACGCCATAGCGCCCCGAACTTCCTCGGTAGGAAAGCCCAAGTCATCACCCCCGAACCGCGCCGGTCACGTCGAACGCCGGCCCCCACCCCTGGAGCCCCCCATGACACGTCCCCGTCCCGTCCCCGGCATCTACTGCCACTACAAGGGCAACCGCTACGAGGTGCTCGGCGTCGCCCACCACAGCGAGAACGAAGAGCCGATGGTGGTCTACCGCGCGCTCTATGGCGACTACGGCCTGTGGGTGAGGCCGCTTGCGATGTTCACCGAACTGGTCGAGGTGCAGGGCGAACCGGTGCCCCGCTTCGAGCTGGAGAAGGCTTTTCACTGACGCAGGAATGGGCCCAGCCAGCAGGGAGGCGGGAGCCAGACGCACCACCGGCGCCTCAGGGGCGCCGGTGGAGTGGGCTGACAGGGTTGCGGCCAGGAAGGTTACTCGTCGCCGGCTTCCTGCATCTGCTTGAGCAGGTAGTTCTCGATGCCGACCTTGTCGATCAGGCCGAGCTCGGTCTCGATGTGATCGATATGCTCTTCCTCGTCGGCGAGGATATGACGGAAGAGGTCGCGGCTGACGTAGTCCTTGACCTGCTCGCAGTAGGCGATGGCGTCGATATAGTCCTGGCGGCCCTCGTGCTCGATCTTGAGATCGCTCTCGAGCATCTCGCGCACGTTCTCGCCAATATAAAGCTTGCCGAGATCCTGCAGATTGGGCACGCCTTCGAGGAACAGAATCCGCTCGATCAGCTTGTCGGCGTGATTCATCTCATCGATGGATTCGTCGTACTCCCACTTGGCCAGCGCCTTGAGGCCCCAGTCCTTGTACATCTTGGCGTGCAGGAAATACTGGTTGATGGCGACCAGTTCGTTGCCGAGCGCCTTATTGAGATGTTCGATGACCTTGGCATCGCCTTTCATTGCACTTCTCCCTACTGCGTCGTCAGGTGTCAGGGTCTTGCAGGGGTTCAGCACTTACGGTGGCTGAATCTATCCTGACAGTATTGGGCAATATCGGAGAAAAGTCCAATAGCGACAAGGGGTTGGAGAAAGCGCAACTAGAATGATAAGGATTGACGTCCCACCGGGAGAGCGGGCCGCCGCCGAGCCGGGGGCTGGCTCAGACGGCGTAGGCCAGATCGCTGGCCGAGGCGCTCAGCTCGCTCACCACGGCCTCGCGGGTGATCGCCTTGCCCGCACCGGCGCACTTGCCGCACTGGGTACCGCAGCCGGTCTCTCCCTGCACATCGCGCCAGCTGCGCGCACCGTTCTCGACGGCCTCGCGGATCCGGTGGTCAGTCACACCCTTGCAGAGACATACGTACATCGCCATCGCCCTCGCTGTTCATTGCTGAGTTAAATGTAAACGATTCGCATAGCCTATCGCAAGTATGACTTGCCTCGATTTGTGATCCCGGTCAGTTTTCCCTCCGGCTGCCGCTCAACGCCGCGACTTGGGCAGCACCACCACCCGGGTGCCGGAGGCGATATCGGGCCAGCTGCGCCGCTCGCCGTCGATCAGAACCCACAGGTAGCCCAGCCCGAAGGCGGCCAGGGAGACCCAGGCCACCAGGAAGCGCACCAGGCTCTGGGCCAGGGTGATCGAATAGCCGTCGCGGGTCTGCACCCGCAGGCGCCAGGCCTGCATGCCCAGGGTCATGCCGCCGCGGGTCCAGGAGACGGCGAAGAAGGCGAAGGCGCCGGCCACCAGCAGCAGCTGGAGCGTTAGCCGCTGCAGGCTGCCGGCACCCACCTCCTCCGCCGAGAGGCCCAGCAGCTGGCGCAGCACGCCCAGGTGCAGCGTCGCGAGCAGGATCCAGATCGCGGCGACCAGGAAGGCATCGTAGAGCATGGCCCCCAGCCGCCGTCCCAGGCCGGCGGGCCACACATCGTCGAGTTGGGTGAAGCGTCGTTGCATAGTGTCAGTGCCTTATTTACCGCCGGTACGGCGGATAATAGTGCTCTAGCCGGTACGGCGTAACAGATAGAGTCCCAGGGCGGCACACAGCAGGGTTGGCGCCAGCACCGCCCAGGCTGGCGAGAAGCCGTACACCATGGAAGCCGGCGCCAGCAGGTCCTGCAGGTACTTGAATACCAGGCCGGTGACCACACCGTAGAAGACCCGGGTGCCGGCAGCGACGGTGCGCAGCGGCCCAAACACGAAGGAGGCCGCCACCAGCACCAGGGAGGCCATGGTCAGTGGCATCAAGACCTTCTGCCAGAAGTAGAGCAGCGGCTGGGTGGCCTGCAGGCCCTGCTGCTGCAGGTAGCGGGCATAGGCCCACAGTTCGCTGGGCGCCTGGCTGTTGATCGGGCGCAGCAGGCGGCCGAGCTGCTCCGGGGTCAGCCCGGTCTCCCAGGCCTGCTCCTCGTGGTGCTCGACCTCGGTGTGCGATTCCCCAAAGCGCGTCGTGGCCACCGACTCGAGCACCCAGGCGCCGTCGCGCCATACGGCGCGCTCGGCCACCGTGGCCTCACGCAGGCTGCGCTCCTCGAAGCGGTAGCGGGTCAGGTCGAGCACGGTGTCGTCGGCGCGAATGGCCCCGAAGCGGTAGACGCTGTCGCCCTCCCGCTGCCAGCCGCCGCGCTGGGTGACCACCGCCCCCTCGCCCTGCAGCTGCTCCAGCCGCCAGGCGCTGGCGAACTGCTCGGTGCGCGGGCTGACGTACTCGGCGGTGAGCAGCACCACGACCACCACCAGGATCACCGGTTTCATCACGCTCCACAGGATGCGCGTCAGCGAACGGCCGGCGGCGCGCATCACCGTCAGCTCGTTGCTCGAGGCCATGCTGCCCAGGCCGATCAGCGCCCCGATCAGCACCCCCACCGGCGCATACTGGTAGAAGCGCCAGGGCAGGCGCAACAGCAGATAGAGCAGCACCTGGAAGGCGCCGTAATCGCCTTCGATATCGTCCAGGTCATTGATATAGGAGATCACCAGGTCGAGCCCCAGCAGCACCACCTGGACCACGATGATCGCGCCCAGCACGTTGCGGGCGATATAGCGGTCGAGACGATCCAGGCCCATCAGCGCATCCCCTTGCGCTGGGCATGCACCATCATCCCCAGCCCCAGAGCCAGGAAGACGGCATGAATCGGCCACATGCCGATCGCCGCCGGTAGCGCCCCGCGGCCGATGGCGTCCAGGGCCGCCAGCAGCAGGCTGAGATAGCAGACGTGCAGGAAGACCGCCGGCAGCAGCTTGGCAAAGCGCCCCTGGCGCGGGTTGACCCGGGAGAGCGGCATCGCCAGCAGCGTCAGCACGAACACCATCAGCGGCAGCGACAGCCGCCACTGCAGCTGGGCCTGAGCCTCACTGGTGTCATCGGCGAACAGCTCGGCGGTGGTGGCATACTCAGTGCCGTCGAGCTCGCGCATGTCGTCGACCTGGGAGAGGCGCACCGCATAGGTGGCGAACTCCAGGCGCTCGGCCTCGAAGCGACCCGGGTCGACGCTGTAGCGCTCGCCCTCGGCCAGCACCAGAAAGCGGCTGCCGGTCTCTTCGTCCACGGTCTGATAGCCGCTGGCGGCACGGGTCACCGCGCTCTCCGGCGTGCCGTCGCGGCGCCGCTGTCGCTCGCTGATGAACACCTCCAGCATGCGCGTGCGGTCGTCGTTGAAAGCCTCGGTGTAGGCGGTGCGGCCGCCGCCGAAGTCCTGGAAGCGCCCCGGGGCCAGGGCGGTGAAGTCCAGCCGGCTGCGCTGCTCCTCCAGCATCACCGCGTTGTGCAGCGCCCCGGCGGGGGTCAGCCACAGGCTGCACAGTCCCACCAGCAGCGCCACCAGGGTGGCGGGCACCAGGCTCACCTGCAGCAGCTTGGCCGGGCTGGTGCCGCAGGCCACCAGCACGGTGATCTCGCTGTTGAGGTAGAGCTGGCCGTAGGCCAGCAGGATGCCGAGGAAGAACGCCAGCGGCAGGATCAGCTCGAGAAAGCCCGGCAGGTGGAACAGCATCAGGGTGCCGAGGATGCTGGCCGGGATGTCCCCCTCGGCGGCATCGGTAAAGTAGCGGATGAAGCGACTGCCCATGATCACCAGCAGCAGGACCCCGGCGACGGCGGCCATGGTCAGCAGGATCTCGCGGGTCAGGTAGCGGAAAATGATCATGCAGCTCTTTTATGCAATGGGGCCATGCCTTGGGTACACTGAGGCGATTCGGCGCGGCCTGCGGGCGTGCCGGCATTATCCAGAATCCCTCAACGCTTGTAACCCCAAAGCTTGTCTTGTGGAGTCACCATGGAATTCCCAGTTCAGACGGCCAACCCCGCCAAGATCGAAACGGCCTGCTTCGTGGTCCCGGTGTTCAAGGACGGCGACCTGCTGCCCGCCGCCGCCAAACTCGATGATGCCAGTGAGCGGCTGATCGGCCAGCTGATCGAGCGCGGCGATTTCGATGCCAAGCTGGGCAATGTGCAGCTGATTCCCTTCGCCCCTGGCCTCGGCGCCGACCGCCTGCTGCTGGTCGGCCTGGGCGAGCGGGACAAGTGCCAGGAAGGCGCCTTCCGTAAAGCCGTGGACGCCGCCTTCACCGCCCTGGCCGGGCTGTCGGTGGACGACGTTGCGGTGGCCTTCACCGACGTCCCGCTGACCGACCGCCACTGCGACTGGAAAGCGCGCATGGTGGCCGAGGCGGCCCATCGCGCCGTCTACCGTTTCAACGAGTTCAAGTCCAAGCCGGCCCCGACGCCTCGGCTGGCGCGCACCACCCTGCTGGTCAGCGAGGGCGGCAACGCCGAGGCGGCCCGGGAAGGCGCCCGGATCGGTGACGCCGTCGGCCAGGGCGTGAGCCTGACCCGCACCCTGGGCAACCTGCCCGGCAATGTCTGCACGCCCCGCTACCTGGCCGAGCAGGCCGAGCGGCTGGGCCGCGATTCGGGCGGCGCGCTGGCCGTGGAGATCCTCGACGAGGAGGCTCTGGAGCGCCTGGGCGCCCATAGCCTGCTCTCGGTGGGTCGCGGCAGCGAGGAGCCCTCGCGCCTGATCGTGATGAAGTACCAGGGCGCCGAAAGCGCCGACGACGCGCCCCACGTGCTGGTCGGCAAGGGCATCACCTTCGACACCGGCGGCATCTCGCTCAAGCCCGGCGAGGCCATGGACGAGATGAAGTTCGACATGTGCGGCGCGGCCAGCGTCTTCGGCACCGTCCAGTCGATCCTCGCTCTGAGGCCCAAGCTCAACCTGGTGTTCATCGTCGCCGCCGCCGAGAACATGCCCGACGGCCGCGCCACCAAGCCCGGCGATATCATCAAGACCCTCAAGGGGCTGTCGGTGGAGGTGCTCAATACCGACGCCGAGGGTCGCCTGGTGCTGTGCGACGCCCTGACCTATGCCGAGCGCTTCAAGCCCGCCAGCGTAGTGGATATCGCCACCCTCACCGGCGCCGCCATCATCGCCCTGGGCCACCATGCCACCGGGCTGCTCTCCAACGATGACGACCTGGCCCTGGACCTGCTCGACGCCGGCCAGACCGCCTGGGACCGCGCCTGGCACCTGCCGCTGTGGGACGAGTACCAGGAGCAGCTCGACTCCAACTTCGCCGACCTGGCCAATATCGGCGGCCGCCCGGCGGGCACCATCACCGCGGCCTGTTTCCTCTCGCGGTTCGCCGAGCAGTTCCCCTGGGCGCACCTGGACATCGCCGGCACCGCCTGGTCCTCCGGCAAGCAGAAGGGTGCCAGCGGCCGCCCGGTGGGGCTGCTGACCCAGTACCTGCTGGATCGCGAGTCGGAGGTCAAGAGCCTGGAAAACAGCCGCGAGCTGTGATGACCCAAGTCGACTTCTATATCCTGCCGGACACCACCCTGGAGGCGCGTCTCGGCTTTGCCTGCCGGCTGGCCGAGACCATCGCCCGCAAGGGCTTCCGGCTGCACCTGCACGCCGAGGACGAGGCCATGGCCGCCGACCTCGACGAGCGGCTGTGGATCTTTCGCCCCGACGCCTACCTGCCCCACGCCCTGGCCGGCAGCGAGATGGCCCGCGAAGTGCCGGTGGTGATCGGCTGGCAGGGCCCGCCGGACCCCGCCGAGGAGCACCCCCAGGCGCTGCTCAACCTGCACCCGGAGATACCCGAGTGGTTCTCGCGCTTCGAACGGGTCGCCGAGATCATCAACCAGCACCAGGAGGTGCTGGTGGCCAAGCGCGCCTGCTGGCAGACCTACAAGCAGCGCGGCTATCCGGTAAAGGCGCATCAGCTGCGTAGCTGAGTCCGCCAAGACGAGGGGCGCCGGGGGCAGGCCGAAGAGGAGGTCATTCGCCATGGGTGAGGAGCACTGCTCCGAACGGGCTGGCCATGGATGGCCAGCACCGGCCCTGCAAGCGAAGCAGGATGCGAGAGCGAAGCAGGGCGAATGTAGCGCCCAGGGATGGGCTCACAGCGCCTCCTCGCAGGCCTCCCGCCGGATCAGCCCCGGGGCAACGACTCTGAGACCGGGCCAGCTACGACCACCAGGCTGACGCCAAGTGCCCCGTCGCGCTATAATCGAGCCCATTTTTCGCACGCTTAGACGACTTCCTGCCGCCCGGCGCCACCAACCGGCGGCGACCATTTCTGGACCCGGAACGCCCCATGGACAAGACCTACCAACCCGAGAAGATCGAATCCCGCTGGTACGAGCGCTGGGAGGCCGACGGCCGCTTCGCCCCCTCGGGCGAGGGCGAGCCCTACTCCATCATGATCCCGCCGCCCAACGTCACCGGCAGCCTGCACATGGGCCATGCGTTCCAGGACACCATCATGGACACCCTGATCCGCTGGCGGCGCATGCAGGGGCGCAACACCCTGTGGCAGGTGGGCACCGACCACGCCGGCATCGCCACCCAGATGCTGGTGGAGCGCAAGGTCGCCGCCGAGGAAGGCAAGACGCGCCACGACCTGGGGCGCGACGCCTTCATCGACAAGGTGTGGGAGTGGAAGCACGAGTCCGGCGGGCATATCACCCGCCAGCTGCGCCGCATGGGCGCCAGCGTCGACTGGAGCCGCGAACGCTTCACCATGGACGACGGCTTCTACAAGGCGGTGCAGGAGACCTTCGTACGCCTCTATGAAGAGGACTTGATCTACCGCGGCAAGCGGCTGGTCAACTGGGACCCGACCCTGCACACCGCCATCTCCGATCTCGAGGTGGAGAACCGCGACCAGCAGGGCCAGTTCTGGCACTTCCGCTATCCGCTGGCCGACGGCGTCACCACCGACGACGGCAAGGATTATCTGGTCGTGGCCACCACCCGCCCCGAGACGATGCTGGGCGACACCGGCGTGGCGGTAAACCCCGAGGATCCCCGCTACGCGTCGCTGGTGGGCAAGTTCGTCGAGCTGCCCCTGGTCGGCCGGCGCATCCCCATCGTCGCCGACGAACACGCCGACATGGAGAAGGGCTCGGGCTGCGTGAAGATCACCCCGGCCCACGACTTCAACGACTACGAGGTGGGTCGCCGCCAGGGGCTGCCGCTGATCAACGTCTTCACCCAGGATGCCGCTATCCTCGCCCAGGCCGAGGCCTTCGACATCCAGGGCCGACCGCTGCCCGAGATCGACCCCAGCCTGCCCGAAGCCTACGCCGAGCTGGATCGCTTCGAGGCGCGCAAGCGGATCGTTGCCGACATGGAGGCGGCTGGCCTGCTCGAGCAGATCGAGACGGTCAACAACACCCTGCCCTATGGCGACCGCTCCGGCGACGTCATCGAACCGCTGCTCACCGACCAGTGGTTCGTGGCGGTGGAGACGCTGGCCAAGCCCGCCATCGAGGCGGTGGAGAAGGGCGATATCCAGTTCGTGCCCAAGAACTACGAGAACATGTACTTCGCCTGGATGCGCGACCTCCAGGACTGGTGCATCTCCCGCCAGCTGTGGTGGGGCCACCGCATCCCCGCCTGGTACGACGCCGAGGGCAACGTCTATGTGGCCCGCACCGAGGCCGAGGCCCGGGAGAAGCACGGCCTGGCCGCCGAGGTGGCGCTAACCCAGGACGAGGACGTGCTCGACACCTGGTTCAGCTCGGGCCTGTGGACCTTCGGCACCCTGGGCTGGCCGGAGAAGACCCCGGAGCTTGAGACCTTCCACCCCTCCAGCGTGCTGGTCACCGGCTTCGACATCATCTTCTTCTGGGTCGCGCGGATGATCATGCTGACCCTGAAGTTCACCGGCGAGGTGCCCTTCAAGCAGGTCTATGTCCACGGCCTGGTGCGCGACGGCCAGGGCCAGAAGATGTCCAAGTCCAAGGGCAACGTGCTCGACCCCATCGACCTGATCGACGGCATCGACCTCGAGAGCCTGGTCGAGAAGCGCACCGGCAGCCTGATGCAGCCCCAGAAGGCCAAGGCGATCGCCAAGGCGACCCGCAGCGAGTTCCCCGAGGGCGTCGAGCCCCACGGCACCGACGCCCTGCGCTTCACCTTCCTCTCCCAGGCCACCACCGGGCGCGACATCAAGTTCGACATGGGCCGCCTGGACGGCTACCGCAATTTCTGCAACAAGCTGTGGAACGCCTCGCGCTACGTGCTGATGAACGCCGAGGGCGAGGATTGCGGAGCAGCCGGTGGCGATGTCGAGCTGTCGCTGGCCGACCGCTGGATCGTCTCGCGGCTGCAGCAGACCGAGGCCCAGGTCACCCGCGCCATGGAGGAGTTCCGCTTCGACCACGCCTCCCAGGCGCTCTACGAGTTCATCTGGAACGAGTACTGCGACTGGTACCTGGAGCTCTCCAAGCCGGTGCTGTGGGATGACGAGGCCTCGGCGGCTGCCAAGCGCGGCACCCGGCGCACCCTGGTGCGGGTGCTGGAGGCGATCCTGCGCCTGGCCCACCCGATGATGCCCTATATCTCCGAGGAGATCTGGCAGCGCGTGGCGCCCCTGGCCGGCAAGGCGACAGGCGACGGCTCCGAGTCGATCATGAACCAGCCGTGGCCCAGCGCCGAGCTGGACAAGATCGACGAGGCCGCCGAACGCGATATCGAGTGGCTCAAGGGGGTGATCGTGGCGGTGCGCAACATCCGCGCCGAGATGAACATCGCCCCGGGCAAGCCGCTCGACGTGCTGCTGACCAAGGGCTCGGCCGAGGACCAGGCGCGCCTCACGGCCAATCACCGCTTCCTGGCCAAGCTGGCCAAGCTGGAGAGCGTCGCCTGGCTCGACGACCCGAGCGAGGCGCCGCTCTCGGCCACTCAGTTGGTCGGCGAGATGGAGGTGCTGGTGCCCATGGCCGACCTGATCGACAAGGAGGCCGAACTCGCCCGCCTGGCCAAGGAGATCGACAAGCAGGACAAGCTGATCGGCGGCATCGAGAAGAAGCTCGGCAACGAGAGCTTCGTCGCCAAGGCCCCTGAGGCGGTGGTGGAAAAGGAGCGCGGCAAGCTCAAGGAGTTCCAGACCACGCGCAACCTGCTGGCCGAGCAGCGCGACAAGATCGCCGCGCTCTGATTTAGCGGCCCGAAACCGCCGCGCTCTGATTTAGCGGCCCGAAACCGCCGCGCGTTGATTTAGCGGCCCGCAACCGCCGCCGGCACACTCGGAGAGGAAGCGAATGCCTCGGGAAGACAGCACCGTGGCCAGCCAGAGCCAAAGCTTGACCCTCGAGGCGATCCGGCCGCTGTTTCCGCTGCTCGAACGCAACAGCGCCGGGGCGATTCTGGTGGACGAGGCAAGCCGCCTCACCTGGATCAACGACAGCTACTGCCGGCTGCTGGGCATCGACGACCCGGCCAAGGCGCTCGGCCGGCCGGTCGGCGAGGTGATTCCCCATACCCGCATGCCGGAGGTGGTGCGCAGCGGCCGCCCCATCCTGCTCGACATCATGGAGTACGGGGCGCATCAGCTGGTGGTCGCGCGGCTGCCGCTGCACGACCGCGAGACCGGCGCCATCTCCGGCGCGGTGGCCTTCATCGTCTTCGACGACCTGGAGGCGCTGACGCCGCTGATGGGCAAGTACCGCCGCCTGCAGCACGACCTGGCCGTGGCGCGTCGCGCCCTGGCGAGCCGCGGCGCCCGCTACGCCCTGGGCGACTTCATCGGTGCCAGCCCCGCGGTGCTGGAGGTCAAGCGCCGCGCCCGCCTGGCGGCGGCCCGCGCCACGCCGGTGCTGCTGCTGGGCGAGACCGGCACCGGCAAGGAGGTGCTGGCCCAGGCCATCCACGGCGACTCGCCCCGCTGCGAGCGACCCTTCGTGGCGGTCAATGTGGCGGCGGTGCCCGAGACCCTGCTGGAGGCGGAGTTCTTCGGCGTCGCCCCCGGCGCCTATACCGGTGCCGACCGCCGGGCCCGCCAGGGCAAGTTCCAGCTGGCCGACGGCGGCACCCTCTTTCTCGACGAGATCGGCGACATGCCGCTGGCCCTGCAGGCCAAGCTGCTGCGCGCCCTGCAGGAGGGCGAGGTGGAGCCGCTGGGCTCCAACGAGGTCAAGGCGGTGGACGTCCGCCTGATCGCCGCCACCAGCCGCGACCTCGAAGCCATGGTCGCCGAGGGCAGCTTCCGCTCCGACCTCTACTACCGGCTCAACGTGCTGCGCATTCGCGTGCCGCCGCTGCGCGAGCGCCTGGCGGACCTGGGCATCCTCTGCGAGGCGATTCTCGGCAGGCTGGCGGCGGAGAGCGGCGAGCCGCGCGCCGAGATCACCGCCGAGGCGGTGGCGCTGCTGCACCGCCACCACTGGCCGGGCAACATCCGCGAGCTGCGCAACACCCTGGAGCAGACCCTGGCACTCCACGAGGCGTGCAGCGTGATCGACGTGCCGGCGCTGCTCGCCACCTTGCCGACACCGCCCGACGCCCCACCGGAAGCGAGACCCGCCCCCGCTCCGGTGCGTCCGCTGGCCGAGGTGGTGGCCGAGGCCGAGCGCACCGCCCTGCACAATGCCCTGGACGCCTGTGACGGCAACAAGTCCCGCGCCGCGCGCCTGCTCGGCATTCCCCGCTCGGTGCTGTATACCAAGCTGTCGAGACTGTCCGATACCACGGACACATGACCGGAATCACAGACACATTTACCTTAAACAAAAGTCGAATATTGTCTGCCGATCCGGACAACCTGCCCAAACGCCTCCCTGACGATCTTAGTTAAGCCGTTGTTTTATCGGCGCTTTCAAAAGCTGGCACGAAGCCTGCAATGAGACAGGGCCAGGCGCCACACCGCGTGGCGCAGATACGCCAACAACAACTGCTCAAGGAGCCGTCATGTCGTTCACGACCTCTTTCGCCAGCCTGCTTCGCCCCCTCACCCTCGGCGTCGCCGGCGCCTCCCTGCTGCTGGGTGCCGCCGGCGCCAGCTCGGCCGAGGCCCAGGAGCGCGTGCGCTGGCAGGTGCCCATCGCCTTTCCCTCCCACCTGGTGGGGCTCAGCACCCCGGTACGCTACCTCAGCGAGTCGCTGGACCAGGTCTCCGGCGGCAATATCAACCTGCGCTACTACGAGCCGGGCGAGCTGATCCCCCCCTTCGAGATTCTCGACGCCGTCTCCGAAGGCCGCTATCCGGCCGGCTTCACCTGGGTCGGCTACGATCAGGGCAGCATTCCCGCCCTGCCGCTGTTCGCCGGCGCGCCCTTCGGCATGGAGCCGCCCGCCTACCTGGCCTGGCACTATTTCGGCGGCGGTGCCGAGCTGCTCGAGGAGATCTACGAGCCGTACAACGTCAAGCCGCTGCTGTGCAGCATGATCGGCCCCGAGGCCGCCGGCTGGTTTGCCGAGCCGCTGGAGGACCTGGAGCAGATCGACGGGCTGCGTATCCGCTTCGCCGGCATCGGCGGGCGCGTCATGGAGCGCCTGGGCGCCTCGGTGACCATGATCCCCGGCGGCGAGCTCTACCAGGCCATGGAGCGCGGCACCATCGACGCCATGGAGTTCTCGGCGCCGGCGGTGGACCGCATCCTCGGCATGCAGGAGATCGTTCAGAACTACGTGCTGCCGGGCTGGCACCAGACCTTCACCACCGCCCACCTGCTGATCAACCAGGAGAGCTGGGACGCACTGGAGCCCCAGACCCGTGCCACCATCGACATGGGCTGCCGCGCCGCAACCCTGTACGGCTACTCCGAAAGCGAGATGGAGAACCCCAAGGCCCTGCGTGACTTCGAGGAGGAAGGCGTCAACGCCCAGGTGCTGTCCGACGAAATTCTCGGAGAGCTGCGCCGCGTGACCAACGAGGTCCAGGCCGAGATCGCCGCCGAGGACGAGATGTTCGGTCGCGTCCTGGAGAGTCAGCAGGCGTTCATGAAGGTCCACGGCAACTGGCACGTCAAGGGCCACCTGCCGCGTTCCTACTATGCGCCGGAAGAGATCGGCCAGGAGTGATTCGCGCACTCCCTGCCTGAAGGCCGGCCGCCTCCCGGAGGCGGCCGGCTTCATTGCCCTTTCCGTATCCCGTACCGACGCCACGGAGCCACCCCATGAGCGTGCACGATTCCGCCTCCGGCGCCCCGGCGCCGGAAGGGCACTCCGCGCCTGAGCTGCCCACCAACCGCCTCAGCTACCGGCTCGACAGCGCCATCCTGATGGTCGGCCGCGCTGTCTCCTGGCTATGGCTTGCCACCCTGGCGGTGGTGATGACCAACGTGATCAACCGTTTCATTCTCGGCCGCGGCTCGATTGCCGTGGAAGAGCTTTCCTGGCACCTGTTCGGCGCCACCATGATCCTCACCCTGGCCTACGCCGTGGTCAGCGACGACCACGTGCGCGTCGATGTGATCCGCGAGAAGTTCTCGCTGCGGACCCAGGCCTGGATCGAACTGCTGGGCATCGTCCTGCTGGCGCTGCCGATCCTCTACCTGATGGTGGAGCAGCTGTATCAGTACGGCTACCGCTCCTTCGAGCGAGGGGAGCGCTCCCAGGCGCCCAGTGGCCTGCCCTATCGCTTCATCATCAAGACCCTGATTCCCATTGGCCTGACCCTGGTGGCCATCGCACTGGCCTCGCGCGCCCTGCGCTGCTCCACCCTGCTGTTCGGCTTTCCGCGGCGCCTGGCGCGCACCACGCCCCGCCAGTAGCGCCCCGGCCGGCACCTCGCCCCCGGGCCTTGCTTCGCTAACGCATCGAGATTGACTATGGGACTGGAACAACTCCTCGTGCTGGCCATGTTCGCCAGCTTCATGAGCCTGCTGCTGCTGGGCTTCCCCGTCGCCTGGTCGCTGGCCGGCGTGGGCTTCGTCTTCGCCGTGATCGGCCACCTGCTGGTGGAGGTCTTCGCCGCCGACCTGTGGTTCTCCTGGGGCGGCACCATCGGCGTGCTGGACCGGCGCATCTACGGCATCGTCTCCAACGAGCTGATGGTGGCGCTGCCGCTGTTCATCTTCATGGGCATCATGCTCGACCGCTCGGGAATCGCCGAGCGGCTGATGAACTCCCTGGTTCGCGTGCTGGGCGGACTGCGCGGCGGCTATGCGGTGACGGTGGTGATCGTCGGCGTGCTGCTGGCCGCCTCCACCGGCATCGTCGGCGCCTCGGTGGTGCTGCTCGGCATGCTGTCGCTGGGGCCGATGATGCGCGCCCAGTACGACAAGTCGCTGGCGGTGGGCACCGCCTGCTCGGTGGGCACCCTGGGGATCCTGGTGCCGCCCAGCATCATGCTGGTGCTGATGGCCGACCGCATGGGCACCTCGGATGCCTCGGTGGGCCGGCTGTTCATGGCCGCGCTGGTGCCCGGCGTCATGCTGGGGCTGATGTATATCGCCTATATCCTGATCGCCGCCTACATCAAGAAAGACCTGGCCCCGGCCCCCAAGGACCGCGAGCCACTGGACGCCCGCGCCTTCCTGCAGGTGTTCCTGGCGGTGCTGCCGCCGCTGGGGCTGATCCTGGCGGTGCTGGGCTCGATCTTCACCGGCTTTGCCACCACCACCGAGGCCTCGGCGGTGGGCGCCCTGGGCGCCATGCTGCTGGCGCTGGCCAACCGCCGGCTGACGCTGCTCAAGGTGCGCGACGCGCTCTACCAGACCAGCCGCACCACCGCCTTCATCTTCGCCATCTTCATCGGCGCCACGGTGTTCGCCGCGGTGCTGCGCGGCCTGGGCGGCGACGACGTGGTGCGCCTGGCCCTCACCGGCCTGCCCTTCAGCGAGACCGGCATCGTGCTGACGATCCTGGCGGTGGTGTTCCTGCTGGGCTTCTTCCTCGACTGGGTGGAGATCACCCTGATCATCCTGCCGCTGGTGGCCCCGGTGGTGATGAGCCTGGGCGTGGACCCGCTGTGGTTCGCCATTCTCTTCGCCATCTGCCTGCAGACCTCCTTCCTGACCCCGCCGGTGGGTTTTGCGCTGTTCTACATCAAGGGCGTCTGCCCGCCGGGGATCACCACCCGCGACATCTACCGCGGGGTCACTCCCTTCGTGGCCATCCAACTGCTGGGCCTACTGCTGGTGTTCGCCTTCTCGCCGCTGGCGACCTGGCTGCCGGGCGAAGTCTACGGCGGCCGATGAACGCCCCTCCCAACGACAGGAGATACCCGTATGCGCATGACTGACAAGACCGCCCTGATCACCGGCGCCGCCGGCGGCATCGGCCGCGCCGTGGCCGAACGCTACGCCCGGGAAGGCGCCCGGGTGGCCATCGCCGACCTCGATCTCGCGGCGGCCGAAGGGACCGCCGCGGCCATCCGCGAGGCGGGCGGCGAGGCCCTGGCGCTGGCCATGGACGTGACCGACGAGACGGCGGTGAACGCCGGGGTCGAGGCCGTGGTGGCCCGCTGGGGTCGCCTGGACGTGGCGCTGGCCAACGCCGGCATCCAGCATATCGAGCCGCTGCATACGCTGAGCTTTGCCGACTGGCGCAAGGTCACTGCCGTACACCTGGACGGCGCCTTCCTGGTCACCAGCGCCGCCCTGCGCCAGATGTACCAGCAGCCGGAAGGCGGCTGCCTGCTGTACATGGGGTCGGTGCACAGCAAGCTGGCCTCGCCGCTCAAGGCCCCCTATGTGGCGGCCAAGCACGCCCTGCTGGGGCTGTGCCGCACGGTAGCCAAGGAGGGCGCAGCCCACCGGGTGCGCAGCAATGTGATCTGCCCGGGCTTCGTGCGCACCCCCCTGGTGGACCGGCAGATCCCCGAGCAGGCCCAGGCCCTGGGCATCTCCGAAGAGGCCGTGGTACGCGACGTGATGCTCAAGGACACCGTGGACCAGGAGTTCACCACCCTGGACGACATCGCCGAGGTCGCCCTGCACCTGGCGGCCTTTCCCACGGCGGCGCTGACCGGTCAGTCGATTGTCGCCAGCCACGGCTGGTACATGCAGTAGGGCAGCGGGAGGCGGCTCGTGGCAGGAAGTTTGGGAACACTGTTCTGCTATGGCGGTTTGGCCTAGAATGGCGTCACCATTCATCGACTCGCTCTGCCACGATGCCTCACACCGAACCGACCTTCTCACCGGGCCGCATCCTGCTCTTCAACCTGCTGGGGGCGGCCCTGATCCTGACCTGGATCTCGCCCGGCCTGCTGTTCTGGACCCGGTTGGACGATGCGATATTCTTCGCCACCAACGCCTGGTTGACGGAAGAGAACCGTGCCTGGGTGTGGCTGGTGGCCGCCACCAACGCCCGGCTCTTCGACGTAGTCAGCTTCTTCATCCTGCTGGCGATCTACCTGTGGGCGATCGGCCGCGACCCGAACCCGCACCACCGCATGCTGCGCTGGGGCGGCACCGGCATCACCATGCTGCTCAGCGCGGTGTTCATCGCCCAGGGCGTGCGCCTGGTGGTGCCCTACACCCACCCCAGCCCCACCCTGGTCTATGAGGACGTCAACCTGGTCACCCAGATGGTCGACTTCTCCACCAAGGACAGCTCCGGGTCGAGCTTTCCGGGCGACCACGGCGTCAACCTGATCCTGTTCACCGCCTTCATGTGGCGCTTCGCCGGCCTCAAGGTGATGCTGGTCAGCGCGGTAACTGCGGTGGTGCTCAGCGCCCCGCGGATACTCAGCGGCGCTCACTGGTTCAGCGACGTCTACTTCGCCGCGCTGGTCATCAACCTGATCGTCGCCCCCTGGATCCTGCTCACGCCGCTGGGCCCGGGACTCTCGCGGGCCATCACCGCAGGGCTGGTCAAGGTGCAGGCGCTGCTGCCAGGACGATCGAAAGCGGACAACTCATAGGCCTGATCACGAGGGGCGCCGGGGACAGGTCGAAGGGGAGGTCCTTTCCCAGGGAAGGGAAATCTCAATCGGCGCGACGAAAGCCCCCCAACACCCGCTGATCCGGCCCGAAGAACACCAGCCGGTCGTGATCGATCAGGTAACGGTAGGCAGTCTCCAGCATGCCGGTGACGCGAGCCGCGTCCTCCGCCTGGGGACAGGCGCGACGGGTGGTGGCCAGCTGTGAGAACTCGATGCGCTGGCTCTCGCCCAGGCGCACCCGGCCATTCATCTGGTTGCAGCCGTCGCTGCCCGTCACCCGGCCGTCCGGCGAGATCGTGAAGTGCGCAGGCTGGGGCATCGAGAGACGCTCGTCGGTGCCCACCAGCAGCAGGTTCCAGCGCTGCCCGACTACCGGGCCCTCGAGGTCGCCGCTCAGGGCGTCGCGGTCACGGGAGGTGTCCGTCGGCTGGCTGCCACAGGCCGCCAGGGTAACGGCCGCCACTGCCAGCAGCAGCGAGCGGCCCAGGGTCGTGTTGTTCATGGGTCGAGATATCGTCCTTGTGGAAAAGCCGTTCCGGCGGCGGGTAGTGGGTGCTTGTTCACCAAGTACCGGTATTGTCCATGGATACCCAGGGCTCCTTCGGCGGCAGCGCCTCGCCCTTCTGCAGCAGCTCCACGGAAATGCCGTCGGGACTGCGCACAAAGGCCATGTGGCCGTCGCGGGGCGGACGGTTGATGGTCACGCCGTTCTCCTGGAGGTGCGCGCAGAGCGCATAGATATCATCGACGCGATAGGCCAGATGACCGAAGTTGCGCCCGCCGGTGTACTCCTCCGGGTCCCAGTTGTAGGTGAGCTCGAGCTCCGGCGCCTTGAGCTCTGCCGAGCGCGCCTCGTCCTCTGGTGCGGCCAGGAAGACCAGCGTGAAACGTCCCTTCTCGCTCTCCTTGCGCCGCACCTCCTTGAGGCCCAGCAGGTCGCAGTAGAAGTGCAGCGAGGCATCCAGGTCGCTCACGCGCACCATGGTGTGCAGGTACTGCATGGTCGACTCCTTTCTTAGGTCAAGGCTATCTGAGCTGAACATGATGAGGGGCGCCGGGGACAGGTCGTAGCGGAGGTCTTTTGCCAGGGATGGCAAAAGTAGCGCCCAGGGAAGGGTTCACAGCGCCTCCGTGCAGACCTGTCGACGGATCAGCCCCGTTACTCGGCTTAGTTCAGTGAGTGTACTCGCTGAAGACCGCTGGGGTGCGGTCATCATGCTGCCAGGTCAGCACCTGATAGTCATCGTAGCGCCCAGTCTCCATGCCCGGCGAGCCGTGGGGCATGCCCGGCACCGTGAGGCCGACCACATCGGGGCGCTCCTCCAGCAAGCGGCGGATATCCGCGGCGGGCACATGGCCCTCGATCACATAGCCCTCCACCAGGGCGGTATGGCAGGACGCCAGCTCCGGGGTAACGCCGTGCTCGATCTTCACCGAGCGCACGTCGCGGGTCTTGTGCAGCTCGACCTCGAAGCCTTCCGCCTCGAGATGTTCGGCCCAGGCCCCGCAGCAGCCGCAGTTGGGGTCCTGGTACATGGTCACCAGAGGAGCGGCCCAGGCGGCGCTGGAAAACAGCGCCAGCAGGGTGCCAGCCAGCATCGGGCGCAGTCTCCGGGCTTTCCCTGAACCGCGGTTTACCGATATCGTCTTCATGATCGAGGCTCCTGCAGAGTATCAACCGCAATGGTTATCCGAATCCTGACAAGCCCACGGCGGCTTGCCAATAGCCACGACGGACAAGAGGCCAGAAATGGCGCATTACTGTGACCTGGCACCGGGTCATCCGTTTCACGGCCCCTATCACGACGAGGAGTACGGCTTCCCAGTGGCCGATGACGCGGCGCTGTTCGAGCGCCTGGCGCTGGAGATCAACCAGGCCGGGCTCTCCTGGCTGACCGTGCTCAAGAAGCGGGCCGCCTTTCAGCGCGCCTTCGAGGGCTTTGCCATCGACCGGGTGGCCGCCTACGGCGAGGCCGAGCGGGCCCGCCTGCTGGGCGACGCCGCGATCATCCGCAACCGCCTCAAGGTCGCGGCGGTGATCCACAACGCCGGGGTGATCCAGGCCCTGCAGCGGGAGCGCGGCAGCTTCAAGGCGTGGCTGGATCATCACCATCCCCTCGACCACGGTGACTGGGTGCGGCTGTTCAAGCGCACCTTCCGCTTCACCGGCCCCGAGATCGTCGGCGAGTTTCTGATGAGCACCGGCTATCTGCCCGGCGCCCATCACGACGACTGCCCGGTGCAGGCGCGCATTGTCGCGGCAGGCCCGGCCTGGCTTCGCTCCCGGGCAGCCGCCTCACTCCCGAATGGAGCCTAACCGATGGATCCGGTGACGCATGGTGTCCTGGGCGGGGCGATCGGCGGCACGCTGCTAGGTCGTCGCCTGGGCCACAAGGCGGTGCTGCTCGGTGCGCTCCTGGCCATGTCGCCCGACCTCGACGTCGTACTCGACTACGGCGACGCCGTGGCCAATGTCACCGAGCACCGCGGTTTCTCGCACTCGCTGTTCGTGCTGACCGGACTCGGCACCCTGTTCGCCCTGCTCGCCCGGCGCTTCGCACCCGCCCGGGACATCCCGCTGGGCCACTGGTGGGTGTTCTTCGTGCTGTGCCTGGTGACCCATCCGCTGCTGGACGCCCTGACCACCTACGGCACCCAGCTATGGTGGCCGCTGGACGTGCGGCCCAGCGCCTACCCCATCGTGTTCATCATCGACCCGCTCTACACCCTGCCGCTGCTGGTGGGGGTCGGCGTGGCGCTGGTCACCGGCAACGGCCGTCGCGGCCCGGCCTGGGGGCTGGCGCTCTCCTGCGCCTACCTGGTTTTCGCCTTCGGCGCCAAGCAGCTGGTGGAGCAGCGTCTCGAACCGCTGCTGGCCGAACACGGCCTGCAGGACGCCCCGCGAGTGGTGCAGCCCACGCCCTTCAATACGCTGCTGTGGCGGGCCACGGTGATGGACGGCAATCTCCATCACGAGGCGCTGATCGGGATCTTCGACGGCGCCACGCCGCCACGGCTGGAGACCTATACCCGCGGCGCGGCGCTGGAACCGGCGGCGCTGGCCACCGAGCCGGGTCAGCGGCTGGTCTGGTTCGCCGGCCCCTTCCTGCGCTACGAGGCGGTGGAGATCGACGGCCGCGAAACCCTCACCGCCACCGACCTGCGCCTGGGCTTTCCCGGCTTTCACCCCTTCGTCTTTACCCTGGCCACCCGGGAGGCCGGCGAGTGGCAGCCGCTGGCGGTCACCGAGCAGTTGGACAGCCCCTACCGGGCCGACGAGGAGCGCCTCACGGCGCTGCCTCGCCTGATCCAGCGCATCCGCAGCCCCGAGCCGATGCTGTGCACCAGCGAGTTCGTGGACGACCGCTGGGTCGTGGAGGTGCCCGAACCCTGCTGAGGCTCGGGCGGGCGCGCCTCAGAGGCGCTCGACCAGGCCATCGATGGCCTGCTTGGCCTCGGTCATGGCGACGTCTTTGTGCCCCATGGCCAGGCCCTCGGCGTAGACCACCTGAACGTCGGTGATGCCGATCAGCCCCAGCATCGCCTTGAGGTGCGGGGTCTGGCTGTCGAGCTCGGTGCCGGCATACTGGCCGCCGCGGGCCGCCAGGATAATCGCCCGCTTGCCTTCGAGCAGCCCCTGTGGACCCTTCTCGGTGTAGCGGAAGGTCTCGCCGGCACGCAGTACCCGGTCGAACCAGGCCTTGAGCTGGGAGGGAATCCCCAGGTTGTAGAGCGGCACCGCCAGCACCAGCAGATCGTGAGCCCGGAGCTCCTCGAGCAGCCTATCCGAACGGGCCGCCAGCTCACGCTGCTCCGCGGTGCGCTCATCGACCGCCAGCTGCCAGCTGGAAAGCTCGGCGGCCTCGAGATGGGGCAGCGCCTCGGCCACCAGGTCGCGCTCGGTGACGCGAACGTCATCGCGCCCGGCGGCGCGCTGCTTGAAGTGCTCGGCCAGGGCGATGGACTGGCCCTGCTGGCCGAGAATGGAAGAGGTCAGAACGAGAGCATGGGTGGTCATGGCGATCTCCTTGATAGGCGATGAATCATGGAGACCATTCTTGCGTGCATTTAATGCAACGAAAAGCGGATAAAAACGCGCGAATCATTCTATAAATTCGAAACATTCTATCAGCTCAAACAAAGCTAGGCCCCGCCGTTTCCGACGGGGCCTAGCGAGTCAGCTGGCAGGCGCCGCGGCCGCGGCGCCGGCGATCAGCTGAAGTTCTGGGCGACGAAGTCCCAGTTGATCAGGTTCCACACGCTCTCCAGGTACTTCGGACGGGCGTTGCGGTAGTCGATGTAGTAGGCGTGCTCCCAAACGTCGATGGTCAGCAGCGGGGTCTGGCCATGGGCGATGGGGGTATCGGCGTTGCTGGTGTTGACGATGTCCACGCCGCCGTCGTCGGTCTTGATCAGCCAGGTCCAGCCAGAGCCGAAGTTGGCCACGGCGTTGGCATTGAAGGTCTCCTTGAACTTGTCGAAGGAGCCGAACTTGGCGGTGATTGCCTCGGCCAGGGCACCGCTCGGCTCGCCGCCGCCGTTGGGCGACAGGCAGTGCCAGTAGAAGGTGTGGTTCCACACCTGCGCCGCCTGGTTGAAGAGGCCGCCGGAGGAGGACTTGATGATCTCCTCGAGGGACTTGTTGGCGTTCTCGGTGCCGTCGACCAACTCGTTGAGCTTGGTGACATAGGCCTGGTGGTGCTTGCCGTAGTGGTACTCGAGGGTCTCGGCGGAGATGTGCGGCTCCAGGGCGTTCTTCTCGTAGGGCAGTGCGGGCAATTCAAATGCCATGGTATGGCTCCTTGCTTCTCACGGTGGGAATCGGGGCGATCCCTGCCGGGCTATCCGGCTTGCCTGATGGCCGCCCCGTCGGTATTTTCAATGCAGCGCAATTTTCAAAGTGATCACTAGGTTAATTCTAACAGGCGCCATGTCAAGCGACCCTAATGAAAAACCCGCCACCGCCGGCGAGCGGCTGCTGCACTTGCTCAAGACCCGCGGCCCCCACTCCGCTGCCGCCCTGGGCGAGATGCTGGGCACCAGCGGCGAGAATGCCCGCCAGCAGCTCGGCAAGCTGGCCCGCCAGGGGCTGGTGGCTCACCGGCCGCGCCCGGGCGGGGTCGGGCGGCCGGTGACCGAGTGGCGGCTCACCGAGGCGGGTCACCAACGCTTTCCCGATACCCACGCCGAGCTGGCGGCACGGCTGATCGTCAGCGTACGCGATACCCTGGGAGAGCAGGCGCTGGAACGGCTGGTGGACGCCCGCGAGGCGGAGACCCTGGCGCTCTACCGCCGCGAACTGGCCGCGTGCACCTCGCTGCCGGCGCGTGTCGCCCGGCTGGCGGAGCTGCGCGCCCGGGAGGGCTACATGGCCGAGTGGCGCTTCGACGACGACGGCAGCCTGCTGCTGATCGAGAACCACTGCCCGATCTGCAGCGCGGCCCACGCCTGCCCGGCGCTATGCCAGTCGGAGCTGCAGGTGTTCCGCGCCGTGCTCGGCGACGAGGTCAGCGTCGAGCGCTTCGACCATGTGCTGGCCGGCGCCCGGCGCTGCGCCTACAAGATCATCAGCAATAGCGGAGGAAGCGCCGACTGAATCGGCGAGCAAGATGAAGCGCAAGGCGCCCGGAGCACAGGAACCGGAGCATATGGGGTATATGTGAGGATTCCGACGGTCCGACGCTTCGGCACCGCGTAACGCAGCGATTCGCTTGCGCAGCCATTCAGCGGTGTTTTCTAAGGGGCGATGCCCTGACCACAGCCCCTATAGCGCTTCCCATCGATGCTCAGCGTGACCCGCGCCGGGAAGGGCTTGCCGCTCATGTCGTCGAAGCAGGCCCGCGCCTCCAGGCGCAGCTCGAAGGGCTGGTCCGCCAGGCCGCTGGCCAGGGTCACCCGCCCCTCGGCGTTATCCAGCTCGGTGACCCGGTAGGGAAGCGTCAGCTCCCGAGTGCCGTAGTCCAGCAGCAGGCTCACCTCGGGCACGTCGTGGGCCAGGTTGGCCACCCAGCCCGGCTCGTTGCCCCGGGCATGGAACATCACCCCGGGCCGGTCCTGGCGAATCAGCGCCTTGCGGGTCGCATCGCGGGTGCAGTCGAGCCGGCCGTTGGCGCTTTCCACCAGCGCTTCATCGCCCTTGGACCAGAAGCTGATGTCGCCGTGCTGAAAGCGGGCGCCGCTGGCGACCACGGCGGGCTGCAGGCGATAGGCGCCGTGGGCCGACCACAGCCGAAGCTCGTCGTTGGTGTGTACCGAGACCAGGTCCTGGGCCGGCATGCAGCGCCAGGCCTGGAACTCGCGGGCGCCGCCGGCGAACAGCAGCGAGGGCAGCAGCGGCGCGGTCGGCGCCACCGTCTCCTCCGCCGCGTCGGGCTCACTGGCCGGGGCGGGCGCGACATCGCTGACCTCGGGCCTTGGCCCCTCGCCGGGGGCGGCACAGCCGGCCAGGGCCAGCAGGGCGACCAGCGCCAGGGCGGGACTCAGGGGAGATGAGAGGGTGGCAGTTGCGGGTAGGCGGGGCATCGGCGTGGCTCCTTGCGCGAATCGACAGTCCGTTTGCGCAAGCATAACAGGCCCAGGGGCACTTGGCCCCGGGGCCCATCAGGTTGCTCAACCGCGATCGACGGAGGTTACGCCGCCGCGCGCCAGGCGCCGGCGCAGCGTCTCGGCCGCCTTGACCATGTTGGCCAGCGCCGGCTCCACCTCGGCCCAGCCGCGGGTCTTCAGCCCGCAGTCGGGGTTGACCCACAGCCGGTCGACCGGGATGCGCTCGGCGGCCTTCTCCATCAGCGCCACCATCCAGTCCACCTCGGGAATGTTCGGCGAGTGGATATCGTAGACTCCGGGGCCGATCTCGTTGGGATAGGCGAAGTCCTGGAAGGCATCCAGCAGTTCCATGTCGGAGCGCGAGGTCTCGATGGTGATCACGTCGGCGTCCAGGGCGGCGATCGAGCCGATGATGTCGTTGAACTCCGAGTAGCACATGTGGGTGTGAATCTGGGTGGCGTCATCGGCCACCGCCGCGGTGAGCTGGAAGCACGCCACCGCCCAGTCGAGATAGCCCTGCCACTCGGCCTGGCGCAGCGGCAGCCCCTCGCGCAGCGCCGGCTCGTCGATCTGGATGGCCGCGATACCCGCGGCCTCGAGGTCCGCCACCTCGTCGCGCAGGGCCAGGGCGATCTGGCGGCAGGTGGTCTCCCGGGGCTGGTCGTCGCGCACGAAGGACCACTGCAGGATGGTCACCGGGCCGGTGAGCATGCCCTTCATGGGCCGCTCGGTGAGCGACTGGGCATAGTCGCTCCAGCGCACCGTCATGGGCGCGGGGCGGGCCACATCGCCGACGATCACCGGCGGCTTGACGCAGCGTGAGCCGTAGCTCTGCACCCAGCCGAAGCGGGTGAAAGCGAAACCGTCGAGCTGCTCACCGAAGTACTCGACCATGTCGTTGCGCTCGGCCTCGCCGTGCACCGGCATATCGATGCCCAGCGCCTCCTGGCGCGCCACGGTGGCGGCGATCTCCTCGCGCATGCGCGCCTCGTAGGCTTCCCGGTCGAGCTCGCCTGCCTTGTAGGCGCGACGCGCGGCGCGGATCGCCACGGTCTGCGGGAAGGAGCCGATGGTGGTGGTGGGAAACAGCGGCAGGTCCAGCTTGCGCCGCTGGGCCCGCGCCCGCTCGGGGTAGGCGCTGTCGCGGCGGGTATCGGCCTCGCTCAGCCGGGCCAGGCGCTCGGCCACCGCCGGCCGGTGGATGCGCGCCGACTCGCGGCGGGCATCCAGGGCCGCAGTGGCGGCATCCCGGCGGGCGCGGTCGGCGTCGTCGGCCCGGCCATCCAACAGCCGCGCCAGGGTCACCGTCTCGTCGAGCTTCTGGCGGGCGAAGGCCAGCCAGCCCTTGAGCTCGTCGTCCAGCTCGGTCTCGGCGGCGAGATCCACCGGCACATGCAGCAGCGAGCAGGAAGGAGCGATCCACAGCCGCTCGCCCAGGCGCATGCGTGCCGACGCCAAACGTTCGTGCAGCGCCGCCAGGTCGGCCCGCCAGACGTTGCGGCCGTCGATGGCCCCCACCGAGAGCACCTTGTAGCCGGGCAGGTTGTCGATCACCGGGGTCAGCTGCTCCGGTGCGCGCACCGCATCGATATGCAGGCCGTCGACCGGCAGGTTGACCGCCAGCTGCAGGTTGTCGCCCAGTCCGCCGAAGTAGCTGGCGACGAGCAGTTTGACCGGGGCGCTGCGCAGCAGGTTATAGGCGGCCTCAAAGGCCTGCTTCCACGCCTGGGGCAGGTCCTGGACCAGCGCCGGCTCGTCGAGCTGCACCCACTCCACGCCCTGCTTGGCGAGCCGTGTCAGCACCTCGCCGTAGACCGGCAGCAGCGCCTCGAGCAGCGACAGCCGATCGAAGGCGTCGCCGCCCTTTTCCTTGCCCAGCCACAGCCAGGTCAGCGGCCCGATGAGGGTCACCTTGACCGGATGGCCGGCCGCGCGGGCCTCCTCCACCTCGTCGAACAGCCGGCTGCTGGCCAGGCGGAAGGTCTGCCCCGCATGCAGCTCCGGGACCAGATAGTGGTAGTTGGTATCGAAGTACTTGGTCATCTCGCAGGCCGCGGCGGGCTCGCCGCGGGGCGCCCGCCCGCGGGCCATGCGGAACTGAGTATCCAGGTCGACCTCGCCACGGGCGATCTCGTCCTCGGCGCCGAAGCGCGGGGGCACCGCCCCCAGCAGCGCGCTGACGTTGAGCACCTGGTCGTAGAAGGCGAAGTCGCCGACGGTGACCAGATCGAGGCCGGCGTCGCGCTGTGCCTGCCAGTGGCGGGCACGCAGCTCGTGTCCCACGGCTTCCAGCCCCTCCCGGTCGAGGCCTCCCTGCCAGTAGCTTTCCAGGGCCCGTTTCAGTTCACGATCGCCGCCGATGCGCGGATAGCCGGACACATGAGCCAATGTCATAATGATGTCTCTTTTGCATGAGTGATGGAGCAGAGTCTCGCTGGCCACCTCTGGTGAATCAAACTAAACTTTCTAATTAAAAACATGAGGTGATTTCATACGATGCTGGAACTGCGCCATCTCCGCACCCTGGTCGCCCTGCGCGATGCCGGCTCGCTGGTGGAAGCCGCCGAGCGGGTTCATCTCACCCAGTCGGCGCTCTCCCACCAGATCAAGGACCTGGAAGAGCGCCTGGGCAGCCCCCTGTTCGTGCGCAAGACCCGGCCGGTGGAGTTCACCCGCGCCGGCCAGCGGCTGCTGGCCCTGGCCGAACAGGTGCTGCCCCAGGTACGCATGGCCGAACGCGACCTGGCGCGGCTGGTCGGCCACGAGCCCGGCCGGCTGCACATGGCCATCGAGTGCCACAGCTGCTTCCAGTGGCTGATGCCGACCATCGACCACTTCCGCGATCACTGGCCGGAGGTAGAGGTGGATATCCCCGGCGGCCACCACTTCGACCCGCTGCCGGCGCTGGCCCGCGAGCAGCTCGACCTGGTGATCACCGCCGACCCCCAGCCGCTGGCCGGGGTGCACTACGAGCCGCTGTTCCGCTATCAGGGGCTCCTGGCGGTGGCCCGCCAGCACCGCCTGGCCGACCGCGGCTTCGTCACCCCCGAGGAGCTCGCCGACGAAACCCTGATCACCTACCCGGTGGAGCACTCTCGGCTGGATGTCTTCACCCAGTTCCTCGACCCCGCCGGGGTGCGCCCGCGGGAGATCCGCACCGCCGAGCTGACCATCATGATGATGCAGCTGGTGGCCAGCGGCCGCGGCGTCTGCGCACTGCCCAACTGGGCGCTGACCGAGTACCTGGAGCGCGACTACGTCAAGGCGGTGGCGCTGGGCGAAGAGGGGGTGTGGAGCACGCTGTTCGCCGCCATCCGCGAGGAGAGCCGCGACCAGCCGTGGATGGAGGATTTCCTGCGTACCGCCCGCGAGACCTCCTTTGCGGTGCTCGAGGGCATCAGGCCTGCCTGACCGTGGGTGCCGGCTGGGGCAGCAGCAGCGAGAAGCGCCCGCCGCCGAGCTCCGCGCTGTCGTCGACCAGGACGCTGCCGCCGTGCCAGGCCATGATCCGCTCGACGATGGAGAGCCCCAGGCCGTAGCCACCCGAGTGGCGGGTGCGGCTGTCGTCGAGGCGGGCGAAGGGCTTGAAGATGACCTGACGTTCGCTTTCCGGCACCCCGGGGCCGTCATCCTCGACGTCGAAGCGCACCACGCGCCGCTCCGCCGTGATCCGCACCAGCACCCGCGACTGGGCGTGGCGACAGGCGTTGGCCACCAGGTTCTGCAGCGCCCGCTGCAGGTAACGCGGCTCCGCCAGGACCTCAGCCTCCTCGCCGGGCGCCAGCTCGATCCGCAGCTGGCCGTGCAGCGGGGCCAGGGTCTCGATCACCCGCTGGGCCATGGTCCGGCACTCCACCGGACTGCGCTCCAGCTCGGCGCCGTTGGCGATGCCGCTGTCGAGCTGGGCATAGGTGAGGATCTCGTCGATCAGGTGGTCGAGCTCCTCGATGTCGCCGTCGATGCCCTGCAGCTGGCGATGCACCGCCGGGTCGTCGGTCATGTCCTCGACCATCTGCATGGCGAAGCGGATACGAGCCACCGGGGTGCGTAGTTCGTGGGACACCGCGCGGATCATCTCCTGCTGGGCGCGCAGCAGTGACTGCACCTGGACCGCCATGGCGTTGAAGGCCATGCCGACCCGGCCCATGAAGCCGCCACCCTCGACCTTGACCCGGGTGTCCAGGCGGCCGCCGGCGATCCGTTCGGCGGCCAGCTCCAGCCGCGTCAGGCGCGCCTCCACCCCCCGCACGATCAGGTAGATGGTGCCGGCCAGCCCCAGCAGGATGATCACCGCCAGCAGCAGCGTCAGTGTCAGCGGCATCGGCTCGAAGGCGTGCAGCGGCCCGACCTGCACCCACTGCAGCGGGCCTGCGGCGGCGGGCAGGCGCAGGTAGAGCGACATCGCCCAGCGCTCCGGCAGCAGCCGGATCACCACCTCGGCGTCGTGGAGCCGTTCGAGCTGCCTACTGTCGAGGCCCTCGGGCGGCTCGTCGCTGAGGGTCAGCGGAATCGCCGAGGTCTGCAGCACTTCCAGCCGCTCGAGGCGCCTCTCTCCCTGCACACTGACCAGCCAGTCGCCGAGCATCTCCGCCAGGCCCAGCAGCTGGTGCTCACTCAGGCTGGCCAGGCTGGCACTGAGGAGCAGCGGCTCACCGGGCAGCCGGCGATACAGCTGCCAGCCCTGCTCCCCCACCTGGCTGACCAGGGTGCGGCCAGCCGCGAGTCGCGAGCGTTCGAAGTAGTTCAAGGGGTAGGCGTCGAAATCGTGCAGCGAGAAGCGGATATCGAGGCGCTCCTGCTGCTCGGCGAGCCAGGCGTCGCGCGGTTCGGCAGGCAGCTCGGACAGCTGGGCCGTGAGCAGCGCCATGGGCGCCACCGCCAGCTGCTCGTGGTAGTGCTCGCGGCGCACGTGATCGACCATCAGAAAGCTCGCCACCGCCAGGCCGCCGCTGAGCAGCAGCGCCAGCGCCAGCGCCAGGTAGACGCGCAGGAAGGAGCCGTCTGCCAGGAATCGCTGCATGGGCTCAGCCGTCCTTGACGAACAGGTACCCCTTGCTGCGCACCGTCTTGATCCGGTGCGGATGGTTGGGGTCGTCGCCGATCTTGGGGCGGATCCGCGAGACCCTCACATCGATGGAGCGGTCCTGGCCGTCGTACTTGATGCCGCGCAGATCGCTGAAGATCTCTTCACGGGTCAGCACCCGGCCGGCGTTGCTGGCGAGCAGCCACAGCAGGTCGAACTCGGCGCTGGTCAGGTCGATACGCTCGCCGGACAGCCAGGCCTCGCGGGTGGCGCTGTCGATCTCCAGGTTGCCGAAGCTCAGGCGCGCGTCAGCGCTGGGTTCGGCGACATCGGTGCGACGCAGCAGGGCGCGCATGCGCGCCAGCAGCACCCGCGGCTGCACCGGCTTGGGCACATAGTCGTCGGCCCCCATCTCCAGCCCCAGCACCTGGTCCATGTCGTCGGTGCGCGCGGTCAGCATCAGGATCGGGCCGGCATAGCTGGGCCTGGCACGGCGGCAGATCGACAGGCCATCCTCACCGGGCAGCATCAGATCGAGAATTACCAGATCCGGCTGCAGGGCCAGAATCTGATCGACGCCGCGAGCGCCGTTGGCTTCGACCGTGACCCGAAACCCGTTGGCTTCCAGGTAGTCGCGGGTAAGCCCAGCGAGCCGCTCGTCATCCTCGATGATCAGCACATGCTCCCTGTCGCTTTGTTCCAGGTTGTCGTCCATCCTTTCAATCCCCGAACTGGGCCGTCGTTTACGGAAACACTGCCCAAATGCCTACACGAGCGAATCGCTGCGTTGCGCGGTGCGCGGAATCCTCACATATACCCCATATGCTCCGGTTCCTGTGCGCCGTGCGCCTTGCGCTTCATCTCGCTCGGCGATTTGCTCAGCGCTTCCTTAGGTAATCGGGACGTTACATCCCGTCATCAATATGTTCAGGATACCCGAAAAGCGCCCTTTCGCCTGCCCAGGACTGCATCTCATTGCCCCAAAGCGCCATCGCTGCGTGTCGGCCACCAGCCGCACCGCTGCCGGCTTCCCGCCTGCCCCGCGAAGTCTGCCCACAGGAACGCCAAGACGCTGCACAGCTCACCCACAGCTTATCCACTTGATGATCGGCAAAACACACACTATCTTGTGCCCATTCATACAAACACCACAAGATGATGTGCACCTAACAACCGACAGCGCGACTGTCAACGCCCATCATCCCCCTGACTTTCAGCCTCAGCCCAAGAGGAAGGGATCAACTCCCATGGAACAGCTTCACTCCCCCGACGCCCCCGACCTGTCGATCACCGCCCCGCAGACCCTGCGGGTCATCAAGCGCACCGGCGACGTAGTCGCCTTCGACGTCGGTAAGATCGCCGTGGCCATGACCAAGGCCTTCATCGCCGTGGAGGGCGACAACGCCGCCACCTCGTCGCGGGTCCGCGACTTCGTCGCCCAGGCCTCCCACGGCATCGCCGAGACCTTCCAGCGCCGCCTGCCCGACGGCGGCACCGTGCATATCGAGGACATCCAGGATCAGGTGGAGCTGGCGCTGATGCGCGCCGGCGAGCAGAAGGTGGCCCGCGCCTATGTGCTCTACCGCGAGGAGCATGCCCGGGCCCGTGCCGCCGCCGGCGACGCTATCGCCAAGCCACATCCGACGCTCAACGTCACCCTGGCCGACGGCAGCACCCGCCCGCTGGACCTGGGGCGGATCGAGACCCTGGTGTTCGACGCCTGCGCTGGGCTCGACAACGTCGACCCCTGCCACATCGTCGAGGAGTCGCTGAAGAACCTCTACGACGGCGTCACCGTCGACGGCGTCTCCCAGGCGCTGATGATGACCGCCCGCACCCTGGTGGAGAAGGACCCCGACTACACCTACGTCACCGCCCGCCTGCTGCAGGACAACCTGCGCCGCGAGGCGCTGTCGTTCCTGGGGATCGCCGAGGAGGCCACCTTCGGCGACATGGCCGAGCTCTACCAGCCGGCCTTCCTGGCCTACGTGGCCAAGGGCATCGAGTTCGAGCAGCTCGACCCGCGGCTTGCCGAGTTCGACCTGGAGCGGTTGGGCGCGGCGCTGGACCACAGCCGCGACAACGCCTTCACCTACCTGGGCCTGCAGACCCTCTACGACCGCTACTTCATCCACCGTGACGACGTGCGCTACGAGCTGCCCCAGGTGATGTTCATGCGCGTGGCCATGGGCCTGGCGCTCAACGAGGACGACCGCGAGGCGCGGGCCATCGAGTTCTACGAGCTGCTTTCGCGTTTCGACTACATGGCCTCCACCCCGACGCTGTTCAACGCCGGCACCGTGAGAAGCCAGCTCTCCTCGTGCTACCTGACCTCCGTGCCCGACGATCTGGACGGCATCTACAGCGCCATCCGCGACAACGCCCTGCTCTCCAAATGGGCCGGGGGGCTGGGCAACGACTGGACCCCGGTGCGCGCCCTGGGCTCCTACATCAAGGGCACCAACGGCAAGAGCCAGGGAGTGGTGCCCTTCCTCAAGGTGGTCAACGACACCGCGGTGGCGGTGAACCAGGGCGGCAAGCGCAAGGGGGCGGTGTGCGCCTACCTGGAGACCTGGCACCTGGATATCGAGGAGTTCCTCGAGCTGCGCAAGAACACCGGCGACGACCGCCGCCGCACCCACGACATGAACACCGCCAACTGGGTGCCGGACCTGTTCATGAAGCGGGTCTTCGACGACCAGGAGTGGACGCTGTTCTCGCCCTCCACCTGCCCGGACCTCCACGACCTCTACGGCGCCGCCTTCGAAAAGCGCTACGCCGAGTACGAGGAGATGACCCGCACCGGCCAACTCAAGCTCTACAAGCGGGTCAAGGCCAAGGACCTGTGGCGCAAGATGCTCTCGATGCTGTTCGAGACCGGCCACCCCTGGATCACCTTCAAGGACCCCTGCAACCTGCGTAGCCCCCAGCAGCACGCCGGGGTGGTGCACTCCTCCAACCTGTGCACCGAGATCACCCTGAACACCTCGGTGGACGAGATCGCCGTGTGCAACCTGGGCTCGGTCAACCTGGCCCAGCACGTGGTGGACGGCGAGCTCGACGGCGACAAGCTCAAGCGCACCGTGCGCACCGCCGTGCGCATGCTCGACAACGTCATCGACATCAACTACTACGCGGTGCCCCAGGCCAGGCGCTCCAACTTCAAGCACCGCCCCGTGGGGCTCGGCATCATGGGCTTCCAGGACGCCCTCTACGCCCAGGACATCGCCTACGCCAGTGAAGCCGCCGTCGAGTTCGCCGACCGCTCCATGGAGCTGGTCAGCTACCACGCCATCGAAGCCTCCAGCGACCTCGCCGCCGAACGCGGCCGCTACGAAAGCTTCGAGGGCTCGCTGTGGAGCCAGGGCGTGCTGCCCATCGACTCCCTCGACAAGCTCAAGGTCGAGCGCGGCGAATCCTACCTCGAGGTCGACACCTCCACCACCCAGGAGTGGGGCCGGCTGCGCGGCAAGATCGCCGAGCAGGGGATGCGCAACTCCAACGTGATGGCCATCGCCCCCACCGCGACCATCTCGAATATCTGCGGCGTGACCCAGTCCATCGAGCCGACCTATCAGAACCTGTTCGTCAAATCGAACCTCTCCGGCGAGTTCACCGTAGTCAACGCCCCGATGGTCAACGACCTCAAGGCGCGCGGCCTGTGGGACGAGGTGATGATCAACGACCTCAAGTACTACGACGGCTCGGTGCAGCCCATCGACCGGGTGCCGGAGGACCTCAAGGCCAAGTACGCCACCGCCTTCGAGGTGGAGCCCAAGTGGCTGGTGGAAGCCGCCGCCCGGCGCCAGAAGTGGATCGACCAGGCCCAGTCGCTGAACCTCTACATCCAGGGCGTTTCCGGCAAGAAGCTCGACGTGACCTACCGGATGGCCTGGCTGCGCGGCCTCAAGACCACCTACTACCTGCGCGCCCTGGGCGCCACCGCGGTGGAGAAGTCCACCGTGGACCGCGGCACCCTGAACGCCGTGAGCAGCGGCAGCGCCCCCGCGCAGGGCGCCACCCCGGCACCGGAACCGCGCGGCATCGAGGACTTCCTGAGCGGCAAGGCGGGGGCAGGCTCCCGCGCGCCCAGCGCCTCCGATATCGACGAGCTGGGCTGCGAGGCCTGCCAATAAAGGGCCGAGGGCCGAGGGCCTAGCGAAAGGCGCCCCGGCTCAGGTGGCAAAGAGTAAACCTGAAGGAAATCGAAAATGCTGAACTGGGACGAGTTCCACGAAGACGACACCCCCGTCGCCGACAAGCCGGCCAAGGCCGCGCCCGCGCCGGCCCCCGCCGCCAAGGCGCCTGCCGCCGACGCCGTTGGCGAGTCCCTCGGCAGCTACCGGGCCGCCGAGAGCGACCGCCTGGCAAGGGCCCGCAAGTCCTTGGAAGAGCTCGACGTGGCCGCCGGTCTCGAGGAGCTGGAGATGGGCGCGGCGCGCATCGAGGTCGACGACAAGCAGATGATCAACGCCCGCGCCGACCTCAACCAGCTGGTGCCCTTCAAGTACGAGTGGGCCTGGCAGAAGTACCTGGACGGCAGCGCCAACCACTGGATGCCCCAGGAAGTGAACATGAACGCCGACATCGCGCTGTGGAAGAGCCAGGACGGCCTGACCGCGGACGAGCGGCGCATCGTCGAGCGCAGCCTGGGCTACTTCTCCACCGCCGACTCCCTGGTCGCCAACAACCTGGTGCTGGCGCTCTACCGCCTGATCACCAACCCCGAGTGCCGCCAGTACCTGCTGCGCCAGGCCTTCGAGGAGGCGATCCACACCCACGCCTACCAGTACTGCGTGGAGTCGCTGGGCATGGACGAGGGCGAGGTTTTCAATATGTACCGCGAGGTACCCTCGGTGGCCGCCAAGTCCGCCTGGAGCCTCAAGCACACCCAGTCCCTGGCGCGCCCCGACTTCCAGACCGGCACCCCGGAGACCGACCAGGAGCTGCTGCGCAACCTGGTGGCCTTCTACTGCGTCACCGAGGGCATCTTCTTCTACTGCGGCTTCAGCCAGATCCTCTCCATGGGACGCCGCAACAAGATGACCGGCGTGGCCGAGCAGTTCCAGTACATCCTGCGCGACGAGTCCATGCACCTGAACTTCGGCGTGGACATGATCAACCAGATCAAGATCGAGAACCCCCACCTGTGGACTCCCGAGTTCCAGGACGAGGTCACCCAGATGATCCTCGAGGGCACCGAGCTGGAGATCGCCTACGCCCGGGACACCATGCCCCGCGGCGTGCTGGGCATGAACGCGGCGATCATGGAGGAGTATCTCCATTTCATCTGCAACCGCCGCCTGGCCCAGATCGGCCTCAAGGAGCAGTTCCCCGGCGCCCAGAACCCCTTCCCCTGGATGAGCGAGATCATCGACCTGCGCAAGGAGAAGAACTTCTTCGAGACCCGGGTCACCGAGTACCAGGTGGGCGGCGCGCTGAGCTGGGACTGACGCCCACGCGAAGCGCATCACCTCGACAGGGCCGGCACCCGTTGGTGCCGGTTCTGCGCAGGTTCCGCGGCCATGGAGCCGCCCCAACGGACCCACCCACCCTGCCATGCCGGCCGATTGGACGCCCCCCGCCGGACTCGGTAGCCTCATATGGCAAACCACCCCGGCGCCGACAGGAGGGGCACCAGCATGCTAGGACTCAGGCACTTCGCGACGCTCTCGACGATCGGCCTGCTGCTCGGCACGCTGCTGTTCGCCGCCTCCCTGACCCCCAGCCTGCTGCCGCGCCCGCTGTACGCCCAGGGCGTCGTTTCCGGGCTGTCCTTTTCCGCCGGCTACGCCCTGGGGGTGGCCGGCCACTGGCTGTGGGCCTACCTGCATCTGCCCGAGCCGGGCCCGCGGCTGTCGCGATACATCACCTGGCTGGCCGCCCTGCTCTGCGGGCTGATCGCCATCGCCTTCCTGTGGCAGGCCTCCGAGTGGCAGAACTCCGTGCGCGCCCTGATGGGCATGGACGAGGTGCGCGGCATTCGCCCGCTGACCATCGCCCTGCTGACCCTGGCGGTCTTCACCGCGCTGCTGCTGCTGGCACGGCTATTCCGGCGCACCTTTCGCTTTCTTTCCCGGCGCCTGCAGCGCCATATCCCGCACCGGGTCTCCAACGTCATCGGCGTGCTGGCGGCGGCGGCGCTGTTCTGGTCGGTGATCGACGGCATCGTCTTCACCTTGGCGCTGCGCGCCGCCGACACCTCCTACCAGCAGGTCGACGAGCTGATGCAGGACGACCTGGCGCCCCCCGCGGACCCGATGACCACCGGCAGCGCCGACTCCCTGGTGAGCTGGGAGGCGCTGGGCAGCCGTGGACGCCGCTTCGTGTCGCGCACCCCCTCGGCGGAGGCGCTCAGCGACTTTTTCGGCGAGACGGCGCCCACGCCGATCCGCGTCTACGTGGGGCTCAACGCCGCCGAGACGCCGGAAGCCCGCGCCGAGCTCGCCCTGGAGGAGCTCAAGCGGGTCGGTGGCTTCGAGCGCAGCGTGCTGCTGCTGGCCACTCCCACCGGACGCGGCTGGCTCGATCCCCGCGCCCAGGACACCCTGGAGTACCTGCACCGCGGCGACATCGCCACCGTGACCGCCCAATACTCCTACCTGCCCAGCCACCTCTCGCTGGTGGTGGAGGGCGAGTACGGCGTGGAAAGCGCCCGGGCGCTGTTCGAGGCCGTCTACGGCCACTGGACGACGCTGCCCGAGGACGAGCGCCCGCGGCTCTACCTGCACGGGCTGAGCCTGGGCTCGCTGAATTCGGATCTCTCCTTCGATCTCTACGACATCATCGACGACCGTAAGCGGTCCATAAACCCCATCTTATGCAGCTGAATAGTGTCCGTCAGACTAGTGTCATCCGACACCAAGGAGGACACCATGACCGAACTGACCTCGACACAAGCCTTCTGGCTGGGCCA